>NZ_JASEYC010000002.1:0-599986 GCF_035064245.1 Citrobacter sp. R-1.5.2
GGTTGAGAAGCGGTGTAAGTGAACTGCAGTTGCCATGTTTTACGGCAGTGAGAGCAGAGATAGCGCTGATGTCCGGCAGTGCTTTTGCCGTTACGCACCACCCCGTCAGTAGCTGAACAGGAGGGACAGCTGATAGAAACAGAAGCCACTGGAGCACCTCAAAAACACCATCATACACTAAATCAGTAAGTTGGCAGCATCACCCAAATGGTGCGGTGAAGTGGAAGGAAAAGATTGTGTAATTGTGCGGAACGTCGCAGGCATATCCAATACAGCAGTCTGTGTTGTTGGCTGGATAGGGCGAAAAATGTTCGCTCAAATCCCTTACCGGATGGTTAAACATCAGGCGATTAGCCATCCGGTAAGGAATCTTAAGACAGGGGGGATCACAGATACGAGCGTTCAGCGTTCGTCAGTTTGTGCAGGAGAAGTCTGTTGCGGCAAGGTGGTCTGCTGGGATTCTTTCTTGTCCTGGTGGTGGTGCCACGCACCGATAGCAGAGTAGACGAAGCGTCCGAAGAAGAAGATGAAGCTGATAAGCAGTACGATCCGGATCATGCGACTGTTAAATCGGTGTCGTTTGCGTAGGCTGGTAACCTGGCTCACAAAAGGTTCCTTAAAGTGTACCCAACCAGTGGGCGATACTTACATTAAGGCACACTAAGAGGGAATGGTCAATTCTTCGTTATGTAAAATTGCATCATGGGTTTTATCCCCTTATGTTATGGAAATTAATATTATTATTTGCATTAATAATGAATAAACGATCATAAATAAAGAAAAAGGTAATAATTGATTAATGGGGGATATTTTTTTTGACATATATCAAACCTCATCGGTTATCCGTAACTAAAATCGATGAGTCGTTGTGATGTGTATTACATCATAGTTTTAAAGTCAGGTGGGATGCCTGTCTGAATGCCCTTCACAGAAAATACCCCTACATGACGTGAGGGATTCTACTGAGCATCTATGAAACTCAATAAAAACTATATAAGTATTAGAGATAAATGGTGGGCGCTACCCCTCATCTTACCATCTTTACTGTTGCCGTTATTGAGCACTGCCAATACCTACGCACATATTAGTACCGGTACTGTCATCCTTTTCTACCTGCCTTTAGCGCTGACGATTAGCCTGATGTTGTTTTTTAGTTGGGCGGCACTGCCCGGAATAATCATTGCCATCGGTTGGTACAAATATCCGCAGGTTGGGTTATTTGAAACGCTGTCAATTATTACGCACTTTATAGTTACAATGGTGCTTAGTTGGGGTGGATATAAAGTTTTTGCTCCCCGGCGAAACAACGTGGCGCATGGCGACTCCCATCTGATGTTTCAGCGAATATTTTGGCAGGTTTTCTGTCCGGCAACGCTATTCCTGATCCTCTTTCAGTTCGCTGCGTTTGTTGGCGTATACGAGAGCAAATCAGGCATGGTGGGCGTTATGCCCTTTAATACAGGAACGTTGATCAACTACCAGGCTATGCTGGTCGGGAACCTTGTTGGTATTCCTCTGTGCTATTTTATAATCCGAACCATTCGAAACCCGCTGCATATACGGGGCTATTTTTCGCAATTAAAGCAGCAGTTTGATACCAAAGTAACGCGAACAGAGTTTGCTGTCTGGTTGATAATATTGACTTTATTGATGGCTCTGTTGTGTATGCCGTTAAATGAACAGAGTTCGATATTCAGCACAAATTATACCTTGTCTCTGTTACTGCCCGTCATGTTATGGGGCGCAATGCGTTACGGTTACCGATTTATTTCAATGATATGGACAGTCGTGTTGATAACTGCCATTCATTATTATCAGCGCTATATGCCCTGGTATTCGGGTTACGATACACAACTTGCAATTACCTCTTCGAGTTACCTCGTTTTTTCTTTCATCGTAAATTACATTGCCGTGCTGGCAACGCGTCAGCGATTTGTCACCCGACGCACACATCGTCTGGCATATTTTGATCCGATGGTGCATTTGCCAAATCTGCGGGCATTGAACCGAACGTTGAAAAAAGCGCCATGGTCAGTGCTCTGTTTTCTGCGTATTCCGGGCATGGAACTGTTGGTGAAAAACTACGGTATTATGCTGCGTATCCAGTACAAGCAAAAACTTTCTCATTGGATAGCGCCGTTGCTGGAACAAGACGAATATGTTTTTCAATTATCCGGTAATGATTTAATTCTGCGTTTTAATACTGAGTCACATCAGCAGCGTATTGAAGCGCTGGACAAACATATCAGGCAGTTTCGTTTTGTCTGGGATGGTATGCCCCTACAACCGCAGGTTGGGATCAGTTTTTGCTATGTTCGCTCACCCGTTAACCACATCTATCTGTTGCTGGGGGAGTTAAGCACTATCGCCGAGCTCTCGCTGGCAACCAATATGCCGGAGAATTTGCAGCGACGTGGCGTAATGCACCTGCAGCGGGATCTGAAAGATAAAGTGGCGATGATGAACCGTTTGCAGCAGGCGCTGGAGCATGATCGCTTCTTCCTGATGGCACAGCCGATTTTTGGCGTGCGGGGCGATGTTTATCATGAAATCCTGTTGCGCCTTCAGGGCGATGAAGGTGAAACGATTGCTCCTGATAATTTCTTACCGGTAGCCCATGAGTTTGGGTTGTCATCCAGCATTGATCTGTGGGTCATTGAAAATACGCTGAAATTTATGGCGCAGAATCGGGAGAAAATGCCCGCTCATCGTTTTGCGATCAATTTATCACCCACGTCCGTATGTCGAGCCAAATTTCCTCACGAAATCAGCCAGTTGTTGGCGAAGTATCAGGTTGAAGCATGGCAATTGATCTTTGAGGTTACAGAGAGCAATGCGTTAACCAATGCGGAACAGGCGCAGGCAACATTGCTGCAATTGCAAGTTCTGGGCTGTCAGATTGCGATCGATGATTTTGGTACCGGCTATGCCAGCTATGCACGGTTGAAAAATGTGAGTGCTGACATCCTGAAGATTGACGGAAGCTTTATCCGTAACATTGTCTCAAATAGTCTCGACTACCAAATCGTGGCCTCGATTTGTCACCTGGCACGGATGAAAAAAATGTTGGTGGTCGCGGAGTATGTTGAAAGCGAAGAAATACGCAGTGCGGTGATTTCACTGGGGATTGATTATTTACAGGGCTATCTGATTGGTGAGCCGCGGCCGTTGCATAAAACTCTGGAACAACAGGTGCCAGTCACTCTGGCACCTGCCGATCACTCACGCAGCGATATCGGGTGAGTTTTCTTCCTCAATTTTCAGGCGCCAGCCTGTGACGGCCTCCCAGTATTGCTGCTCTTTTTCCAGATCGAGCAACACCAGCGCGTTCTGGCTAAACCAGTCGTGCGGGAAGCGTAGCGTCCAGTGGTTATCGTCGGTAATCAACGTGAGCGTCGGTGGCGTAGTGGTTGCCTGGCGCTGGTTGTTGAGCAATACCCCAAGTCGCAACAGCTGAATTAGCGGCAGGAACTGCTTTTTCTTGAACAGCGTAAAGCGGGGCAAATCATCCAGCTTAACCGCTTTACGATGATAGCGAACCAGGGTCGCCATCATCAGCTGTTGCTCCTGGTTGAAACCTGGCAGGTCGCTGTTTTGCAGAATATAAGCCGAGTGGCGATGCAGTCCGCTGTGGTTGATGTTCAGCCCGACTTCATGCAGCATCGCCGCCCACCGGAGCAACGCTTCCAGTTGCGGGTTTGCCAGTTTAGGTTGCTGCGCATGCCACTGATCGTACATTTGCATGGTCGTTTCCAGTACACGTCGGGCTTGTTCGCTGTCGATATTGTACTGGTTTGCCAGACTGCTGGCGGTACGGCTACGAACATCCTGGTGGCGAAAACGGCCTTCCATCTCATACAGTACGCCTTCACGCAGCGCGCCATCGGAGAGTCGGAGTTCACGAATAGCGAGGGCATCAAAAACACCGCACAGTATTGCCAGACCGGGAACAAAAACCGCCTTTCGTTCTTCTGACAGCCCCGGCATGCTGAGTGCCTCAAAGGAAGCATGCTTCAGGACTTCAGTTGTCAGCTTGTCCAGACGTTCAGGGGTGATAAAACCATCTTTCTCACCCATTTCCAGCAGCACTTCATGCGCGGCTTTGATGGTGCCTGAAGCTCCCAGTGCAACGTTCCAGCCCTGAATTCGAAATTGCCAGGTGAGCGTTTCCAGCTTTTGCGCTGCCGCCATACGGGCTCGCTGGAAGTTTTCCCGGCTGATCGCTCCACCCGGAAAGTACATCTGGGCAAAACTGACGCAACCCATACGGCGACTTTCGACCAGTTTAGGCTCGAAATCTTCACCGATCACCAGCTCTGTCGAACCACCACCGATGTCGATAACCAGCTTACGGCCTTTTTCTGGCTGCGTATGCTCCACGCCCATAAAAATCAGTCGGGCTTCTTCGTTACCGGAAATTATTTCGATCGGGTAGGGGATGACCTTTTCTGCTCGCTTAAGAAAATCGGTCGCATTTAGCGCCTGGCGCAAAGTATGGGTTCCCACGATGCAGACGCTGGAGGGAGGAAATCCCTGCAGACGTTCAGCGAAAAGTGACAAACAGCTTAAGCCGCGTTCCATCGCTTCTTCGCTTAGCTTGTTGTCCGCGCCAAGGCCGTCCGCCAGATGTACGCGTTGTTTCAGTCGCCCGATAATTTGCATTGCGCCATCAACCACGCGGGCAATGACCATATGGAAACTGTTTGAACCAAGGTCGACCGCAGCAAATTCCTGCGGTCGTGGAGACTTGTCGTGTATTGGCATAGAGTTAGTCAGGTTGCTCGAGTGATTTGATGTAGTCGTAAATCGCTAATTGTGACTGAACCTTACGGCGGTTTCCGCGCGGTACGTAGCGATTACTCAGTTCTTTATCAATAAAGCGGGCTTTCACCGTGTCGCTGAACAGGATATCGATAATATCCAGCACGCGCTGCTTAAGACGCGGGTCAAGAAGCGGTGTGGCAACTTCGATACGATAATCAATGTTTCTTGTCATCCAGTCAGCAGAGGAGAGATACACCTGCTTATCTCCCCCGTTCTCGAAGATATAGACCCGGTCGTGTTCGAGATAGCGGTCAACAATGCTGATAACGCGAATATTGTCACTGATGCCTTCCAGATTCGGGATCAGTGAGCACATACCGCGGATCAATAAATTAACGGGGACACCTGAACCTGAAGCCGCATACAGGCGGTCAACCAGCCCTTTATCGACCAGATTATTCAGCTTCAGAGTAATGCCAGAAGGCAGCCCTTGCTGTGCATTAGCGATCTCTTTGTCGATCATGCTGTACAGCAGGCGCCGTGAGTTCTGCGGTGAAACCAGCAGATAATCGAACGTTACCGGGCGATATGGGTTTTCGATGAAGTTAAACACCCGGCGGACTTCGTTGGTAATGCGCGAATCGGCAGTCAGCAGCGAGTAGTCGGTATACAGACGCGCTGTTTTTTCGTTGAAGTTCCCGGTGCCGATATGTGCATAGCGCACGACTTCTTCGCCTTCTTTACGCGAAATCAGGAACAGCTTGGCGTGAATTTTCAGCCCTGGTGCGGAGAAGATGACATGAACCCCCGCTTCGGTAAGGCGCTTAGCCCAATGAATATTGGCCTCTTCATCGAAGCGTGCCTGCAGTTCCACCACCACGGTCACTTTTTTGCCGTTATGCGCGGCATGGATCATCGAGTCGATGATGCGCGAATCTTTTGCCACACGGTAGATGTTGATTTTTATCGCCAGCACGCTCGGGTCGAATGAGGCCTGACGCAGCAGTTCAAGAACGTGTTCAAAGGTGTGATACGGATAATAAAGCAACACATCGCGTTCACGTACGGCATCAAAGCCGTTGCGAAACTTCTCGTTATCGAACCAGATATGGCGCAGACGCGGCAGGGGTTTATTCACCAGGTTAGCTTTGCCAACGTTGGGAAAGTTAATAAAGTCTTTGAAGTTATGATAACGCCCGCCGGGGACAATGGAGTCGTAGCGAGAGATCGTCAGCTTTTCACGCAGTACTTCAACCAGCGCATTGGGCATATCGCGCTGATAAACAAAACGTACAGGCTCCGCGGTCAGACGTTGTTTCAGGCTGGAAGACATGAGCTCCATCAGGCTCGATTCCATCTCATGCACCAAATCGTACTCGGCGTCGCGGGTCATTTTCATCGAATAGGCATTCAGCGCATCGTAATCAAAGAACCCTTTGAAAATGTCATCCAGGCAATAACGCAAAATGTTGTCCAGCAGGATCATCGGTTTGCGACGACGCGGGGTTTCCGGCGGCAAATTCACAAAGCGAGGAACCTTATCGGATGGAATTTCCAGCAAAGCGTAACGGATCGTATCTCCGCGGATAATTTCCACGGCCAGATAAGTGTAATCGTCTTTTAAAAACTGGACTAAATCCGTCTCGCGGTTAATCAGGATTGGCGTAATGTGCTGACGCAGATATTGCTTGAAGTAGTGGCGTAACCAGCTCTGTTGATTGACTGACAACTGGCGTTCGTTGATCAAGAAGATCTGGTTGCGCGCCATCTCCAGCAGTAATTCGTTGTACAGGCCGTCAAATTCCTGATCGGCTTTTAATACGCGGGCCTGGATTTTGCCTAACAGATGGCGGGAGTGAGAGTTTGAACCCTGTTCTTCGCTAATAATGATACGACGCTTCAGTTCGGCAAAACGTACCTTGTAAAACTCGTCAAGATTATTGGAATAGATGCCTAAGAAACGCATCCGTTCGATCAACGGGTTTGATTTATCAGCTGCCTCCTGGAGCACACGTTCGTTGAACGCTAACCAGCTGAGTTCTTTCTCGATATATAGCTTTTCCTGACCCATTACCACTTTTACTCCGTTTCATTCACGGGACACTACCGATTTATTATGGCGAGCATTGCTCTCAGATGTCCAACTGTGCCAGAAAAATATGACAATAAACCGTCTGATAGCGAAGAGAAAGGGGAGAATAACGCGTAGGCCGGATAAGGCATTTATGCCGCCATCCGGCTTTACAGATTGATGAGCCGATTATTCGTCTGCGGCATAACCCTGTGGTGAGAGGCGATTGCCGTCCAGCCATGCGGCGTTATCGCGCATCTTCAGGCGACCGTCGGTAAACCAGCTGACGACCAGCGGATAAATAGCATGTTCCTGCGCCTGAACCCGGGCAGTAATATCATCCTCGCTATCACCTGCAAATACCGGCACCTTGGCCTGGAGAATAACCGGTCCGCCGTCCAGTTCATCGGTGACGAAATGGACTGAAGTTCCGTGTTCTTCATCCCCATTTTCCAGCACCTGACGATGGGTATGTAGGCCTGGATACTTGGGTAATAAAGAGGGATGGATGTTCAGCAGTCGTTCAGAATAGTGAGCGACAAACGCCGGGCTGAGGATGCGCATATAGCCGGCCAGCACGACGACATCTGGCGCATAGGCATCAATTTCCTGAATCAGCTGGCGGTCGAATGCTTCGCGGTTGGCAAAGTGGCTTGCTTCCAGGGAATGTGCCGGAATATTTTCCTCTCGCGCGCGAACAAGGCCGAACGCATCGGCCTTGTTGCTGAATACTGCACGTAGGGTGCCACTGATTTTTTTCTGTTTGCAGGCATCGATTATTGCCTGCAAATTGCTTCCGTTGCCGGAAATGAGCACCACGATGTTTTTCATTCAATGACCACACGCTGTTCGGAATCAGACGCTTTGATGATACCGATTTTCCAGGCGTTTTCACCTTTTGCCTTCAGCAGCGCGAGTGCACTTTCTACTTCGGATTCCGGTAGGGCAATGACCATGCCGACCCCACAGTTGAAGGTGCGATACATCTCGTGCTGACTGACGTTACCTGCAGTTTGCAGCCAGTTGAAGACGGCTGGCCACTGCCATGAGGATTCATCGATGACGGCCTGAGTATTGTCTGGCAGTACACGCGGAATATTTTCCCAGAAACCACCGCCGGTCAGGTGCGCGATAGCATGCACATCAACCCTCGCGATCAGTTCCAGAATAGATTTCACATAAATGCGTGTTGGCGCCAGTAAATGGTCCGCCAGCGGCTTGCCTTCAAGCTCGGTGGTTTCTGGGTCGCAACCGCTGACTTCAACAATTTTACGTACCAGGGAGTAGCCGTTAGAGTGCGGGCCACTTGAGCCGAGCGCAATCAGCACATCGCCATCAGCCACTTTTGAACCGTCGATAATTTCTGATTTTTCGACGACGCCAACGCAGAAACCTGCTACGTCATAATCTTCACCGTGATACATCCCAGGCATTTCAGCCGTTTCACCACCAACCAATGCACAACCAGATTGCAGGCAACCTTCGGCAATGCCGTTGATTACGCTGGCTGCGGTGTCCACATCCAGTTTACCCGTTGCATAGTAGTCGAGGAAAAACAGCGGTTCAGCGCCCTGAACCACGAGGTCGTTCACACACATCGCCACCAGATCAATGCCGATGGTATCGTGGCGTTTCAGATCCATTGCCAGACGCAGTTTTGTCCCTACGCCATCCGTGCCGGAAACCAGTACCGGTTCACGATATTTTTGCGGCAATGCGCACAGCGCACCGAAGCCACCCAGACCACCCATTACTTCCGGGCGACGAGTTTTCTTTACTACGCCTTTGATTCGATCAACCAGAGCATTACCCGCGTCAATATCAACACCGGCATCTTTGTAGCTAAGAGAGGTTTTATCGGTCACTGCTTGGGTCCCCACGCGTTAACTTGCGGTAGCAATTAAATTCGGCGCAATTCTAACAGGGAAAGCAAACGTTTGCGAGCCTGCTTTACAGTGACTTTTATCTGCTGAGTATTTCAGCATTTTACAGTTGTTTATCTATTTGTTTGAACTGAGCCACGAAAATGAAACCGGGTTCAGTCTTGTGCTTGAAACCGGCCTGCTGAATGCACAGTATCGTACTGAAACCGGTTTCTGTTTTCTGTTACGTACCACATCAGGTGCGTTTGAACAGTGCAATCATGATAGGGGAAACGTATGCCTGGGTTTAAAGCAGATTTTATGTGGGGCGGTGCTGTGGCCGCTCATCAACTGGAAGGCGGCTGGCAGGAGGGCGGTAAAGGGATTAGCGTTGCCGATGTGATGACGGCTGGGGCCCATGGGGTAGCGCGTGAAATTACCGACGGCGTGATTGCAGGTAAAAATTACCCTAACCACGAGGCTATCGATTTTTATCATCGCTATCAGGATGATATTAAGCTGTTTGCTGAAATGGGCTTTAAGTGCTTTCGTACCTCTATTGCATGGACGCGTATTTTCCCGCAAGGCGATGAAGCACTGCCCAATGAAGCCGGATTGCAATTCTACGACGATCTCTTTGATGAATGCCTGAAGTATGGGATTGAACCGGTGATTACACTGTCGCATTTCGAGATGCCTTATCACCTGGTGACGGAATACGGTGGCTGGCGCAATCGTAAACTGATCGATTTCTTTGTCCGTTTTGCCGGGGTGGTTTTCACTCGCTACCAGCATAAAGTGAAGTACTGGATGACGTTTAATGAAATCAACAACCAGGCTAACTTCCACGAAGATTTTGCTCCGTTTACCAATTCCGGCCTTAAGTATCAGCCGGGTGAAGACCGCGAACCGGTCATGTACCAGGCGGCGCACTATGAACTGGTGGCGAGTGCGCTGGCAGTAAAGGTTGCACGCGAAATCAACCCGGCATTGCAGGTTGGGTGCATGATCGCTATGTGTCCTGTTTACCCACTGACCTGTGCGCCAGACGATATAATGATGGCGATGAACGCGATGCACCGTCGATATTGGTTTACCGACGTTCACGCTCGGGGCAAGTATCCGCAGCATCTGTTGAACTACTTTGCGCGTCGCGGCTTCGAACTCGATATTACTGAAGAAGACCGAAAAATACTGGCCCAGGGCTGCGTCGACTATATCGGCTTTAGCTACTATATGTCCTTCGCGACGCAGGCAACGGCAGATAACCCGCAGTTGGATTACGACGAATCGAAAAGTCTGGTGCCCAATCCGTATGTGCAGAAATCAGACTGGGGCTGGCAGATTGATCCGGTTGGTCTGCGCTATTCGCTGAACTGGTTCTGGGATCATTATCAGCTTCCGCTGTTTATTGTTGAAAACGGGTTTGGTGCGATTGACGTACAGGAAAGTGACGGCACGGTAGACGATCAGTACCGCATTGACTACCTGGCAGCCCATATTCGTGAGATGAAAAAAGCGGTGGTGGAAGATGGTGTGGATCTTATGGGCTACACGCCATGGGGCTGTATTGATTTAGTGTCAGCGGGAACCGGCGAAATGAAAAAACGCTACGGATTTATTTATGTCGACAAAAATAATGACGGGAGTGGGACATTAGCACGCTCTCCTAAGAAATCTTTTTCATGGTATCAAAATGTCATCCGGAGTAACGCTGAATCTCTATAAAATTCAGTGCATTGATATTAACCCCCGCCCATGTTGCGGGGCTTGTTTTATACTCATCTTCCAGACGCAAATGACTTTGGTTGATCCATATCAAGCGTATCCAGTGTTGCGCCAGAGACGAAAAGCGGTATAATCCGGCGATTTTTTTTGTGGTTGCCACTCGTCTGAGGAAAGGAGAAGAGTATGAAGATCGTGGAAGTCAAACACCCACTCGTCAAACACAAGCTGGGACTGATGCGTGAAAACGACATCAGCACTAAACGCTTTCGTGAACTCGCCTCGGAAGTTGGCAGTCTGCTGACTTATGAAGCAACTGCAGGTCTGGAAACCGAAAAGGTGACCATTGAAGGTTGGAACGGCCCGGTTGAAGTAGACCAAATCAAAGGCAAAAAAATCACCGTAGTCCCCATCCTGCGTGCGGGACTGGGTATGATGGAAGGCGTACTGGAGAACGTTCCGAGCGCGCGTATCAGCGTGGTGGGGATGTACCGTAACGAAGAGACGCTGGAGCCGGTTCCGTATTTCCAGAAACTGGTTTCTAACATCGATGAGCGCATGGCGCTGATCGTTGACCCGATGCTGGCAACCGGTGGTTCCGTTATCGCGACCATCGACCTGCTGAAGAATGCAGGCTGCACCAGCATTAAAGTACTGGTCCTGGTTGCGGCACCAGAAGGTATCGCAGCACTGGAAAAAGCACACCCGGATGTTGAGCTGTACACCGCATCTATCGACCAGGGGCTGAACGAGCATGGATACATTATTCCGGGACTCGGCGATGCCGGCGATAAGATTTTTGGTACCAAGTAAATGAATAAATAAAAAGAAGCCGACTTTAAGAGTCGGCTTTTTTTTGAATAAAACAACCCAATCGCTACTAACACACAATACTCAGAGGAAAACACTATGACGCGCCGTGCTATCGGGGTGAGTGAAAGACCGCCGCTTTTACAGACAATCCCGCTTAGTTTGCAGCACCTGTTCGCCATGTTTGGTGCAACGGTACTGGTGCCAGTCCTGTTTCATATCAACCCGGCTACCGTCCTGCTGTTTAACGGCATTGGTACGTTGCTGTATCTCTTCATTTGTAAAGGTAAAATTCCAGCCTATCTGGGTTCCAGCTTTGCGTTTATCTCCCCGGTGCTGTTGCTGCTGCCGTTAGGGTATGAAGTGGCGCTGGGCGGTTTTATTATGTGCGGCGTTCTGTTCTGCCTGGTTTCTTTCATCGTGAAGAAAGCTGGCACCGGCTGGCTGGATGTGATGTTCCCGCCTGCTGCGATGGGCGCAATCGTTGCCGTCATCGGTCTGGAGCTGGCGGGTGTTGCTGCAGGCATGGCGGGATTGTTGCCTGCTGAAGGGCAATTACCAGACTCGAAAACCATCATCATCTCAATGGTGACGCTGGCCGTAACGGTATTTGGCTCTGTGCTGTTCCGCGGTTTTATGGCGATTATCCCGATTTTGATTGGTGTACTGGCCGGTTACGCGCTTTCCTTTGTGATGGGCGTTGTGGACACCACACCCATTGCGCAAGCGCACTGGTTTGCTCTGCCAACGTTCTACACACCGCGCTTTGAGTGGGTTGCGATTCTGACCATCCTGCCTGCGGCATTAGTCGTTATCGCCGAGCACGTAGGCCACCTGGTCGTCACGGCCAACATTGTGAAAAAAGATCTGATTCGTGACCCTGGCCTGCACCGCTCGATGTTTGCCAACGGCCTGTCGACGGTGATCTCCGGCTTCTTTGGTTCGACGCCTAATACTACCTACGGTGAAAATATCGGTGTTATGGCGATTACTCGCGTATACAGTACCTGGGTTATCGGCGGTGCGGCGATTTTCGCCATTCTGCTCTCCTGTGTGGGTAAACTGGCGGCGGCAATCCAGATTATCCCGCTGCCGGTCATGGGCGGTGTATCGTTGCTGCTGTACGGCGTCATCGGCGCTTCCGGTATTCGCGTGTTAATCGAATCAAAAGTCGATTATAACAAGGCGCAAAACCTGATTCTGACGTCTGTTATTTTGATCATCGGCGTAAGTGGCGCGAAGGTTCACATTGGTGCTGCGGAACTGAAAGGTATGGCGCTGGCGACCATCGTCGGCGTTTGCCTGAGCCTGATTTTCAAAGTCATCAGTCTGCTGCGTCCGGAAGAAGTCGTCCTTGATGCTAAGGATGCGGATAGCCCGCAACAGTAAGTCTCTGACCGGGCAGCATTGCTGCCCGGTTCTATCACGACGTATTTCTGTGTTAAACTCATCTCGATTTTATGAAATCCTGGGTTGAGGTATCTCTGAACACACCGGCACAGCTCTCTCTGCCACTTTATCTTCCTGACGATGAAACCTTCGCAAGTTTCTGGCCGGGGGATAACTCCTCTTTACTGGCTGCACTGCAAAACGTGCTGCGTCAGGAACATAGCGGGTACATTTATCTTTGGTCGCGTGAAGGCGCAGGCCGTAGTCATTTGCTGCATGCAGCCTGTGCAGAACTGTCTGCACGCGGTGATGCGGTAGGGTATGTGCCGCTCGATAAACGAACCTGGTTCGTACCTGAGGTGCTTGACGGAATGGAGCATCTGTCGCTGGTATGCATCGATAATATCGAGTGTGTCGCCGGAGATTCTCTTTGGGAAATGGCGATCTTTGATCTTTACAACCGTATCCTGGAATCAGGGAAAACCCGCCTGCTGATCACCGGCGATCGTCCTCCGAGACAGCTGAACCTGGGGCTGCCGGATCTCGCCTCACGTCTGGACTGGGGGCAAATCTACAAGCTTCAGCCGCTTTCCGATGAAGACAAGCTACAGGCTTTGCAATTACGTGCCAGATTACGTGGGTTCGAACTGCCTGAAGATGTAGGACGTTTTCTGCTTAAGCGTCTGGATCGAGAAATGCGTACGCTGTTTATGACGCTGGATCAACTGGACCATGCTTCGATCACCGCTCAGCGCAAGCTGACGATTCCCTTCGTAAAAGAAATTTTGAAGCTGTAAGTGCCGCAGCCGAAAAACTGCGGCAGTCTTAAGATTAACCGACGATTTCCAGCACTTGCTCAGGTGGGCGACCAATCCGGGCCTGACCTTTCGCTACCACAATCGGGCGCTCCATCAGCTTCGGGTTTTCGACCATCGCCTGAATCAGCGCATCTTCACTCAAACTGCTGTCCGCCAGGTTAAGCGATTTGTAGAGATCTTCTTTCTGACGCATCAGTTCACGCGCGCTGGACATTCCCAGCATCTTTAGCAATTCACGCAGTGTCGCTGCATCAGCCGGGGTTTCCAGATAAAGCACGACTTCTGGGTCTACACCGTTAGACTTTAGCAATTCCAGCGTTTCACGGCTCTTTGAGCAGCGTGGGTTATGGTAAATTTTAATCGCGTCTGACATGACTTCTCCTTGCATGACGATTCGGCCGACCAAATGTGCCTGCCGCAGGCCGGATAAGACGCAACAGCGCCGCCATCCGGCAAGTATTCAATGGTTACATCTTCGAGTACGGTTTAAAGCGCTCTTGCAGTTGGCGCAGCTGGTCGATACGGGCATCGTATCTGGCCTGCTGCTGGCTGCCGAGTTTCACCTGAGCACTGGCATTGCTGAGCATCGAGATCGCCTGATCAAGACGGCCCGCCAGCGCATACCCTTCAGCACGCGCGGCCAGCTCCTGATCGCGGTTATTCAGGTTCGCTTCCGTTTGCGCCAACAGATCCCAGCCGTTAGTGTCATCTTTATGGTTAAACGTATAGCGATTCAGGATGGTGGCAGCCTCTTTAGCTTGTCCCCCCTGCAAATACGCATTTGCCAGGTTGAGTTGCAATACGGGATTCACGCGCAGATCGCGAGCGTTTTTCAGGCGATTAATGGCATCGCTGGTTTTCTTCTGACCGAGATCGATGTCTGTTGCCAGGTCGAGATACCATGCATTATTCGGATCTGCCGCGAGCAGCGGCTGAAGCGCTTTACGTGCGTCGTCGTATTTACTGGCTTCCATCGCTTGCAGCGCCCGACCGTACTGCGCAGCGCGCTGTTCGCGCACGTTGCCTTTCGACCAGCTATCCAGTAGATCGCTGGTTAACTGATTGCGGCCTGAATTGTACATGCCCAGGGTTCGCGCTTTGGCCAAATAGAAATCTTCTGAAGATTGCACGACGACCGGGCGCATCTGGTTGGCGCGGTTACGCGCATCTGCCAGACGGCTTTCTGGCAGGGGGTGAGTAAGAAGAATTTCCGGAGGACGTGTAGAGTAACGGGCCTGATCGAGCAGTTTCTCCAGGAATGTTGGCATGGCCTGGGGATCGAACCCTGAACGTTGCAGCACCTGAATACCGATGCGGTCTGCTTCCTGTTCGTTCTGCTGAGTAAAGCTAATCATCCCCTGGCGAGTACCCGCCAGCGTACCGGTTAGCGCTGCCATACCTGCCTGCGGGCTGGCCATCGCTAATAAAATCGAGCCTAATGCGCCGACCCATGTCAGCGGTGCGCTACGTTTCTGATCTTCCATCGCTCGCGCCAGGTGGCGCTGCGTGACGTGAGAAATTTCGTGCGCCATTACCGACGCCAGTTGGCTTTCGTTATCGGAATAGCGGAACAGTGCTGAGTGCAATACCACGTTGCCGCCAAAAAAAGCGAAGGCGTTTATTTCATCGTTGTTAATTAAAAAGAAAGTGAAGGGTGTTTTTACGGAGTCTGCATGCGAAACCAGGCGCATCCCCAGAGCATTAATATATTGGGTGAGCAGCGGATCGTTAATTAACGGCGCACTACCGCGCAGTTGGCGAACGTAATAATCGCCCATCTGCATTTCTTGTCCAATAGAAAGCGTACTCCCTGCCGAGGTTCCCATATCAGGTAGGGTATCCGCAGTGTCAGCAAATGCGGGCGCGACCTGACCGACGGTCAGTGCAGCAATGAGGGTAGCAACCAGGTTTTTTTTCAACTGCCTGAACATAACCTCTGTCCTGTATTCTTTTTTGAGATAGCCATTTGACCAATGCCGCGAAGTATCGTTCACACTCCGCAAGCTTAGCGAGTGTAACTGCGAAACCTGACGATGAACACCCAGGAAAAATGTCTTTTCACTTTGCGTAATCAGTCATAAAAAGCGAAGTCTTTTTTGTGACATTTCGATACAATTCGGGATCGCAATCCCGCTATTGAGGTTCAGGGAAGGTTTTATGCTCGAAATGTTGACGCAATGGTATCGCCGCCGCTTTAGCGACCCAGAGGCTATTGCTTTGCTGATTATTCTGGTTGCCGGTTTTGGCATCCTGTTCTTCTTTAGCGGTCTGTTAGCGCCGCTGCTGGTCGCGATTGTGCTGGCTTATCTGCTGGAGTGGCCTACCGCCCGGCTGGAAAATATCGGTTGCTCGCGGCGCTGGGCGACGTCAATTGTGCTGGTGGTGTTTGTCGGCATTTTGCTGCTGATGGCGTTTGTGGTAATGCCTGTCGCATGGCAGCAAGGCATCTATTTGATCCGCGATATGCCTGGCATGCTCAACAAGTTGTCTGACTTTGCCGCCACCTTACCGCGACGTTATCCGGCGCTTATGGATGCGGGCATCATTGATGCGATGGCCGAGAATATGCGTTCCCGGATGCTCACCATGGGCGATTCAGTGGTGAAATATTCGCTGGCTTCTCTGGTTGGGCTGTTGACACTGGCGGTGTATCTGGTGCTTGTCCCATTGATGGTGTTCTTTTTGGTGAAGGATAAAAGCCAGATGTTGAATGCTGTGCGCCGGGTGCTGCCGCGAAATCGTGGACTGGCAGGACAGGTCTGGAAAGAGATGAACCAGCAAATCACCAACTATATCCGCGGTAAAGTACTGGAGATGGTGGTGGTCGGTGTTGCAACCTGGCTGGGCTTCCTGATGTTTGGTCTTAACTACTCTCTGCTGTTGGCAGTGCTGGTGGGGTTCTCTGTGCTAATCCCGTACATCGGCGCGTTTGTGGTGACTATTCCGGTCGTTGGTGTGGCGTTGTTTCAGTTCGGACTCGGAACGGAGTTCTGGAGCTGTTTCGCCGTGTACCTGATAATCCAGGCGCTGGACGGCAATCTGCTGGTTCCCGTCCTCTTCTCCGAAGCCGTAAACCTGCATCCATTGGTGATTATTCTGTCGGTAGTTATTTTCGGCGGTCTGTGGGGATTCTGGGGTGTATTCTTTGCCATTCCGCTGGCGACGCTAATCAAAGCCGTGGTGCATGCCTGGCCGGATGGTCAGACGGTTGACGATCGCTAATCCGTCAGCTCCGACGGCGCAATGCCGCCGGAGCTGAACTTGTCTGACCTCTATCCACACTTTCTGAATAATTTCCTCCGGTATCGTTTTTCTCCGCGTTTGTCTTTAACTTGGCCCTCGTGATGTTTTTTTCGTCACGTAAGGAATAAGACCAACAGGAGAGTTAAATGGGTCACAACACACACACGCAGCAAAAAGTGGGATGGGGCGGCTATCTCGCTTTTTTTATCACAATTGTCCTTTTTTCCGGCATGTTTGCGAAAAGTACCGAATGGTGGCGGGTGTTTGATTTCACCCTCCTCAACGGTGCGTTTGGGCAAATTAATACGGCTGGCGAAACGGCGGTCTCTTTTCGCGGTACGGGCGGTATGGGGGCAAAAGATGGTTTTTTATTCGCACTTGAATTGGCTCCTTCCGTCATTCTTTCTCTCGGGATTATTTCCGTAACCGAAGGGCTTGGAGGGCTGCGCGCGGCACAACAGCTAATGACGCCTGTTCTACGACCTTTACTCGGTATCCCGGGTGTATGCTCGTTGGCGCTGATCGCGAATTTGCAAAATACCGATGCGGCGGCCGGGATGACTAAGGAAATGGCCGAAGCGGGGATCATTACCGAGCAGGAACGCGCCATCTTTGCTTGTTGGCAAACCAGCGGTAGCGCGTGCATCACTAACTATTTTTCGTCAGGCGCAGCCCTGTTTACGATGGTCACCGTACCGGTAATCACGCCGCTGGCGGTGATCCTTGTCTTCAAGTTTGTAGGGGCGAACCTGTTGCGGTTGTGGATCGCACAGCTTGAAAATCGCCGTATGCAGCAGGAGGGCTGAGATGATGACAACACACGTACGTAAAAATGTCATGGATATGTTTATCGATGGCGCACGACGCGGGTTTACCATTGCCACGACCAGCTTGCTACCTAACGTGGTGATGGCGTTTGTGATTATTCAGGCGCTGAAGGTGACGGGGTTACTCGACATCGTAGGCAGGGTATGTGAACCGATCATGGCGTTGTGGGGACTGCCGGGGGAGTCTGCCACCGTGCTGCTGGCGGCGGTGATGAGTATGGGCGGTGGCGTCGGCGTTTGTGCAAGCCTGGTTGTCGCAGGTACGCTTTCAGGACATGATGCTACGGTATTGCTACCGGCTATCTACCTGATGGGGAATCCGGTACAAAATGTTGGACGTTGTCTGGGAACGGCGGGAGTCCATCCTCGCTACTACCCGCTGATTATTGCAGTCTGCGTGATTAATGCGCTGCTCTCTATTTGGGTTATGCAGGTTATTGCCTGACAAGGAAGGTTATGAACTGTTCCATTCTTAATTTGACGTTGTTCCAGCATGGACACGTATACGCACCTGAAGATTTAGGCCAACAGGATATTCTGGTTTCTGGCGGAAAAATTGTCGCCATCGCCCCGTCTATTGCGGCAGAAGATTTTCCCGGTTGTGAGTGCATCAATCTTGAAGGGGCAATTGTTTGTCCCGGCTTTATCGACCAACACGTTCATCTGATTGGCGGTGGCGGGGAAGCGGGGCCGCACACCCGCACGCCGGAAGTGCGTTTGTCACGGTTGGTTGAAGCCGGTATCACTTCCGTCGTGGGATTGTTGGGAACGGACGGGATTACCCGTCATCCTGAGTCGTTGCTGGCGAAAACCCGTGCGCTGGAATTTGAGGGGATCAGCGCCTGGATGCTCACTGGGGCATATTCTCTACCTTCACCTACGATAACCGGCAGTATTGACCGCGATGTCGCGCTAATTGACAAAGTGATTGGCGTGAAATGCGCAGTTTCGGATCATCGCTCCTCTGCCCCAAATGCAACGGCGCTGGCGAACATGGCGGCGCAGTCGCGTGTTGGTGGGTTATTAGGGCAAAAACCCGGGATTAGCGTATTTCATATGGGGGACAGTCCGCGCATGCTGGAACCGCTGTATGAAATTCTGGCATGTTGCGATGTACCGATGACCAAACTGTTGCCAACGCATGTTAATCGCGCGGAACCGTTGTTCCATGCGGCGTTAGACTATGCCCGGAAAGGGGGCTATATCGATATCACCAGCAGTATTGATGAGCCTGTTGATCCGGCAACGGCGATCGCTACAGCATTGCGCCACGAAGTGCCGCTATCGCGTATTACCCTGAGCTCGGATGGCAACGGTAGCCAACCGGAATTTGATGCGTCCGGTAATCTGATAGGGATTGGCGTCGCAGGATTTGAATCACTGGCGGAAACGGTGCGTCAACTGGTGCAGATTCATGCGATACCGCTGGAACAGGCGCTTTGCCCGCTTACACGCACAGTCGCGGAGTTTCTTGGGCTTGCGCATAAAGGCCGTCTGACGGTGGGATGCGATGCGGACATTCTGGTGCTGAACGACGCGCTGGAAGTGAATGACCTGTGGGCGAAGGGGAAAGCCGTGGTGAAAGAGAAAAAGGCGTGCGTTAAAGGGACGTTTGAGTAACCGGGTGGTTATCTGCCGGATGGCGACGCTAAAGCGTCTTATCCGGCCTACGTGCGTGCATTTGTAGGCCGGATAAGGCGTTCACACCGCCATCCGGCATTTCACGGTCAGGCGTTTTCCAGAACCCAGTTCAGCACGATGTCGTGGTGATTGCTGGTTTTGAAATCATCAAACACATGTTCAATTTTGCCTTCGGCATCAATCAGGAAGCTGATGCGGTGGATGCCATCGTAGGTCTTACCCATAAATGACTTTTCACCCCAGACGCCAAACTGCTCGCAAACCTGATGATCTTCATCAGACAGGAGCGTGAAGTTAAGCACTTCTTTCTCCGCAAATCGGGAAAGCTTTTCTGGTTTATCGGTGCTTATTCCCAGCACCTCAACACCGGCTTTTTTTAACTGATCCATGTTATCGCGCAAGCCACAGGCTTGTACGGTACAGCCGGGCGTCATGGCTTTCGGGTAGAAATAAACCAGAACACGCTGTCCCTGGAAGTCGGTTAAATTTACTTGTTCTCCGTCTTGATCCGGCAAGCTAAATTTCGGTGCAATATCACCGGCTTTCAGTGGGTTCATTACTTAACTCCATCCTGTTCATCATGCTGTGAGTAATTGACGACGTTAATACTGCCTTGCGCATTGAGTTCTGTACAGAGTGCTTTAAACGCATCCTCAATATTTGCCGAATCATGTGACGCAGGACTATGTGCGGTAATTTGAATAAACAATTGTGCAGCCTTGCCGTTTTCTGCCGGCTGTGTGCGCGAAACCAGTTCCGCAATATTCATTTGGTGGCTGTCAAAAAGGGCGGTAAAGCGCTCAATCAAATGAGGCGAGTCGGGGACATCGACCTGCACCCATACCGTGGCGGGCATCGCCGGGCGGGGGCGAGCCGTCGTACGCTTCATCACAATCAATAAATCCAGCTCTGCGCCTTTCAAAGGCAGGGTTGATTCAATCAGGGTGATGGCATTCCAGGTTCCGGATAACAACATGATAAACGTAAACTCGTCACCCAGCATGGCCAGTCGGCTGTCTTCGATATTACAGCCACAACTGCTGACATGACGGGTGATAGTGTTCACAATTCCCGGGCGGTCAGCACCCAGCGCAGTAATGACCAGATAGTGTTGCGATGGCGATGTCAAACCTGTTCTTCCTTTGAGCGGTGAGGTAATCATAAGGAAAGCATAAAAAAAACATGCATACAACAATCAGAAGGGCTATGGTCGCTTGCTTTTATTGTCGTACCAAACGTACCATTGAGACACTTGTTTGCACAGAGGATGGCCCATGTTCACGGGAAGTATTGTCGCGCTTATTACGCCGATGGATGAGAAAGGTAAAGTCTGCCGGTCGAGCCTGAAAAAACTGATTGATTATCATGTCGCCAGCGGCACCTCGGCGATCGTTTCGGTTGGCACCACCGGTGAGTCCGCTACCCTGAGTCATGATGAACATGGCGATGTGGTAATGATGACGCTGGAGCTGGCCGATGGGCGTATTCCGGTTATTGCCGGAACCGGCGCCAATGCGACCGCAGAAGGCATTAGTCTGACGCAGCGTTTTAACGACAGCGGTGTTGTCGGCTGCCTGACGGTGACGCCTTATTACAACCGCCCAACTCAGGAAGGTTTGTTCCAGCATTTCAAAGCCATCGCGGAACATACTGACCTGCCGCAAATTCTGTATAATGTGCCGTCCCGTACTGGCTGCGATATGCTGCCGGAAACCGTTGGTCGCCTGGCGAAGGTAAAAAATATTGTCGCTATCAAAGAGGCCACAGGGAACTTAAGTCGTGTTCACCAGATCAAAGAGCTGGTTTCAGACGATTTTATTCTGCTTAGCGGTGATGATGCGACCGGACTGGACTTCATGCAGCTTGGTGGTCATGGCGTGATTTCCGTAACGGCTAACGTTGCGGCACGCGATATGGCCGAAATGTGCAAACTGGCGGCAGAAGGGCATTTTGCTGAGGCGCGGGTGATCAACCAACGTCTGATGCCGTTACACAACAAACTATTTGTCGAACCCAATCCTATCCCAGTGAAATGGGCATGTAAGGAGTTGGGACTTGTGGCGACCGATACGCTACGTTTGCCGATGACGCCAATTACGGACAATGCTCGTGATATCGTCAAAGCGGCGCTTAAGCATGCCGGTTTGCTGTAAAGTTTAGGGAGATTTGATGGCTTACTCAGTACAAAAGTCGCGCCTGGCCAAGGTTGCGGGTGTTTCGCTTGTTATGTTGCTCGCGGCCTGTAGTTCTGACTCGCGCTATAAGCGCCAGGTGAGCGGTGATGAATCCTATCTGGAGGCCGCACCGCTTGCTGAGCTTCATGCGCCAGCTGGGATGATTCTGCCGGTTATGACCGGCGATTATAACATCCCGGTAACCAACGGCAGCGGTGCCGTGGGTAAAGCGCTGGACATTCGCCCACCGGCTCAGCCGTTAGCATTAGTCACTGGTGCCCGCACTCAGATTGCGGGCGATACGGCGACATTGCTGGTGGAAAATGGTCGTGGCAACACGCTGTGGCCGCAGGTCGTGAGCGTTGTTCAGTCTAAAAACTACACCATCGCGAAACGTGATGATGCCAGCCAGACGCTGACCACCGATTGGGTTGACTGGAACCGTCTGGATGAAGACGAACAGTACCGTGGACGTTATCAAATCTCGGTTAAACCGCAGGGCTATCAGCAGGCGGTGACGGTGAAATTGATTAACCTCGAGCAGGCGGGTAAACCGGTAGCCGATCCGGCATCCATGCAGCGCTATAGCGCTGAGATGATGAACGTTATCTCTGCGGGTCTGGATAAGAACGCCACTGACGCTGCGAATGCCGCGCAGAACCGTTCTGCCGCGACGATGGACGTTCAGAGTGCGGCTGATGACACCGGTTTACCGATGCTGGTGGTACGTGGGCCGTTCAACGTGGTGTGGCAGCGTCTGCCGGCAGCGCTGGAAAAAGTGGGCATGAAAGTGACCGATAGCACCCGTTCTCAGGGCAGCATCGCGGTGACTTACAAACCACTGTCAGACAGTAACTGGCAGGAGCTGGGCGCAAGCGATCCGGGTCTGGTATCCGGCGACTACAAACTGCAGGTCGGTGATTTAGACAACCGCAGTAGTTTGCAGTTTATCGATCCGAAGGGACATACCCTGACGCAAAGCCAGAACGACGCGCTGGTCGCCGTCTTCCAGGCAGCGTTCAGTAAGTAAAAATAAAGGGCTGGATAACTCCAGCCCTTTTTTTCTGATATGATACGCAAACGTGTGCGTCGGCAGAAAAACGCAATATTTATCGTTAATTCACACCCAGGAGTAATAAAGATGCAAAAGCAAGCTGAGTTGTATCGTGGTAAAGCGAAGACCGTATACAGCACGGAAAACCCGGACCTGTTGGTGCTCGAATTCCGCAATGATACGTCAGCAGGGGATGGCGCGCGCATTGAACAGTTTGACCGTAAAGGTATGGTGAATAACAAATTCAACCATTTCATTATGACCAAACTGCAAGAAGCAGGCATTCCTACCCAGATGGAGCGACTGCTTTCCGATACCGAATGTCTGGTGAAAAAACTGGAGATGGTGCCGGTTGAATGTGTGGTACGTAACCGCGCGGCAGGCTCACTGGTTAAGCGTTTAGGCGTTGAGGAAGGTATTGAACTGAATCCGCCGCTGTTTGATCTGTTCCTGAAAAATGATGCTATGCACGATCCAATGATTAACGATTCCTATTGCGAAACTTTTGGTTGGGTGAGCAAAGAGAATCTGGCACGTATGAAAGAGCTGACCTACAAAGCCAACGACGTGCTGAAAAAGATGTTCGATGATGCAGGCCTGATTCTGGTCGACTTCAAACTTGAGTTTGGTTTGTATAAAGGTGAAGTGGTGCTGGGCGACGAATTCTCACCGGACGGTAGTCGTCTGTGGGACAAAGAAACGCTGGATAAAATGGACAAAGATCGCTTCCGCCAGAGTCTGGGCGGCCTGATCGAAGCCTATGAAGCTGTCGCGCATCGTCTGGGTGTGAAGTTAGACTAACGCCTCCCTGAGCCGGCGATCGCTCTCCGGCTCATCAATCCCCCCGATTTTGATTACTGTTTCTTATGGTAATCCTGTTCCGAACCGCCTACGATCATCAACATAATGAATAAAAAGTTGAGGTGACTATGCGCTGGCAAGGGCGTCGTGAAAGTGACAATGTGGAAGACAGACGAAATAGCGCCGGTGGTGGTCCTTCTATGGGGGGGCCCGGTTTTCGTTTGCCGAGTGGTAAAGGCGGTATCATTCTGCTGATTGTGGTGCTTGTCGCGGGCTATTATGGTGTGGATCTCACCGGACTCATGACCGGTCAGCCTGTTTCGCAACAGCAAACCACACGCTCCATCAGCCCAAATGATGATGAAGCCGCAAAATTTACCTCAGTGATACTGGCTACGACCGAAGATACCTGGGGTCAGCAGTTTGAAAAAATGGGGCGCACCTATCAACAGCCGAAGCTGGTGATGTATCGTGGTGCGACGCGTACCGGCTGCGGTGCGGGCCAGTCCGTGATGGGACCGTTTTATTGCCCAGCGGACGGCACGGTATATATCGATCTTTCCTTCTATGATGACATGAAAAATAAGCTGGGCGCTGATGGCGATTTTGCTCAGGGCTATGTCATCGCGCACGAAGTTGGCCACCATGTGCAGAAACTGCTGGGTATTGAACCGAAAGTTCGTCAGATGCAGCAGAATGCCTCTCAGGCCGAAGTGAATCGCCTTTCTGTTCGTATGGAACTGCAGGCGGATTGCTTTGCGGGTGTCTGGGGACACAGTATGCAGCAGCAGGGCGTACTTGAATCCGGTGATCTGGAAGAGGCGTTAAACGCCGCACAAGCCATTGGTGATGATCGTTTGCAACAGCAAGGGCAAGGGCGCGTTGTGCCCGATAGCTTTACTCACGGCACCTCGCAGCAACGTTATACCTGGTTTAAACGCGGTTTTGACAGTGGCGATCCGGGACAATGTAATACCTTTGGCAAAGGCATTTAAGATATTGAGGCAGGGATGTCTGACAATGCTGCACTAAGTGCGCTCACAGAACGCATGGCCAGAGAAGGGATTCGTCGTCTGCTGATAATCAGCGGCGAAGAAAACTGGTGCCAGGCCCAAGCGTTAGCGCTACGCAATACATTACCCGGCGACTGGCTGTGGGTGGGGGCGACAGCCCCCGCTGAGTCTGGTTGCACACCCCAGGCGCTACAAACGCTGTTAGGGCGCGAATTTCGCCATGCCGTTTTTGATGCCGGACAGGGGTTTGACGCCGCGGCATTTGCCGCCTTAAGCGGAACGCTGGTTGCCGGCAGTTGGCTGGTGTTGCTGACCCCACCCTGGCTGGACTGGCAAACGTCTCCGGACGCGGATTCCCTGCGCTGGAGCGACTGCGCCAAACCTATCCCAACACCACACTTTGTTGAACACTTCAGGCGAGCAGTGACTCGTGAAGGAGAAACGCTGCACTGGCAACAGCATCAGGCGAAATCCTATCCGCATTTTCCTGTGCGAGCAGACTGGCAGCCGGCAAACGGCGATCCCCAGCCGGAACAGGCGACGATTTTACATCACCTGTTGGATATGCCTCCGGGTGTGGTTGCGGTGACCGCCGCGCGTGGTCGGGGCAAATCCGCGCTGGCCGGGCAGTTGATTTCGCGTATGACGGGGACGGCTATCGTTACCGCACCGGCGAAAGCGGCAACGGATGTACTGGCGCAATTTGCTGGGGAACGCTACTGCTTTATGGCGCCGGACGCGCTGTTAGCCAGTGCTGAAACGGCTGACTGGCTCGTTGTTGATGAAGCGGCTGCGATTCCTGCGCCGCTTTTGCATCAGCTGGTTTCACGTTTTCCCCGCACGCTGTTAACGACAACCGTTCAGGGCTATGAAGGAACCGGCAGAGGTTTTTTGTTGAAATTCTGCGCTCGCTTCCCAAATCTGCAACGCTATGAATTACAACAGCCAGTGCGTTGGGCACAGGGATGCCCACTGGAAAAAATTGTCAGCGATGCGTTGGTGTTTGATGATGAAACCTTTACTCATGCACCACAGGGTGAGATTCGCTTCAGCGCATTTGATGCGAATGTCTGGCATACCAACCCGACGCTACCGCTGGCGGTCTATCAATTGCTCTCCGGCGCGCATTATCGCACTTCACCACTGGATCTGCGCCGGATGATGGATGCGCCGGGGCAGCATTTTCTTCAGGCATCGGGCGTGGACGCTGTTGCGGGCGCTGTCTGGCTGGTGGATGAGGGTGGCCTATCCACAGCGTTAAGTCAGGCTGTGTGGGCGGGATATCGTCGGCCAAGAGGCAACCTGGTTGCGCAGTCACTGGCGGCGCATGGCAGCGATCCGCTGGCCGCAACGCTGGTTGGCCGGCGGGTTAGCCGTATTGCGGTTCATCCTGCTCGTCAGCGGGAAGGTATCGGGCAGCAACTGATTATGCAGGCCCATCAGTATTCTTCGCAGTGTGACTATCTTTCCGTCAGTTTTGGTTATACGGCCGAGTTGTGGCGTTTTTGGCAGCGCTGCGGTTTTGTCATGGTGCGGATGGGGAATCATCGTGAAGCCAGCAGCGGGTGCTATACGGCAATGGCGTTGCTTCCTATCAGTGATGCCGGGCAGCGTCTGGCTGAGCGGGAGCATCAGCGATTGCGTCGTGATGCGGCGATCCTCGCACAATGGAATGATGAGTGTATCCCGGTCGTTCCACTGAAAGCGTCTACGCTTAATGATGATGACTGGGATGAGCTGGCAGGGTTTGCCTTCGCGCATCGGCCATTACTCACATCACTCGGTTGTCTGAGTCGTCTGCTCCAGCACTGTGAACAGCCTCTCCCGGCGCTGCGAGGGCGTTTACAGGAACAATGCAGTGACGCGGAATTGTGCAAGCGGCTGAAGGTATCGGGGCGCAAAGCGTTGTTGCTGGTTCAGCGTGAAGAGGCGGCGCAGGCGTTAGCGCAGTTGGATATCGAACGTCAGCAACAGTTACGTAATCGCATTATGCAATGGCAATTTTTTCACTAACTTCTTCAATTTCCTGGCATGGTCATTGCGGTTAAGCGGCGTAGAATAATTCTCATCAGTTAAGGAGATCGCCATGAAACATGACCATTTTGTTGTTCAAAGTCCCGATAAACCCGCTCAACAGTTGCTGTTGCTGTTTCATGGTGTCGGCGATAATCCGGTAGCCATGGGCGAAATTGGTTCCTGGTTTGCACCACTGTTTCCGGACGCGCTGATTGTCAGTATTGGTGGCGCTGAGCCTTATGGCGCAGCCGGTGGGCGTCAGTGGTTTTCGGTTCAGGGTGTAACAGAAGAGAACCGTCAGGCGCGTATTGATGCCATCATGCCGGTCTTTATCGAAACCGTTCGCTATTGGCAGAAACAGAGTGGTGTGTCACCTCAGGCTACGGCGTTGATTGGTTTTTCTCAGGGGGCGATTATGTCACTCGAGAGTATCAAAGCTGAGCCAGGGCTGGCATCGCGGGTCATTGCCTTTAATGGCCGTTACGCCACCTTGCCGGAAGCGGCTACCACTGCTACCACAGTGCATTTGATTCACGGTGGTGAAGATCGGGTGATTGAGTTATCTCATGCCGTTGCTGCGCAGGAAGCGTTAATTCGTGCAGGTGGGGATGTGACGCTGGATATCGTCGAAAATCTGGGGCACGCCATTGATGAACACAGCATGCAGTTTGCGCTCGACCATCTGCGTTTTACCGTGCCGAAGCACTACTTTGATGAAGCGCTGAGCGGTGGTAAGCCTCACGATGATGATGTGATTGAGATGATTTAACCTGTAGGCCGGATAAGGCGAAGCCGCCATCCGGCATGACAGTCAGTGATAGTGCCGGATAGCAACGTGATATGTGTTATCCGGCCTACAAATTATTTCTTCGGCTGATCCTTGTTCGGCCAATCGTCGTCATCGTCCCATTTATCGTTAAAATCACGATGCGGGGGAAGCTCCGGCTTATTGGCGAGAAACTTCTTGTGGTCGACACGCTTAAGATCTTTGATCACATTCAGCAGTACCCCCACCAGAAACACCAGCACTAAAATCCACCAATATTTTGCCAGCCAGTCCATGCTTATTTCCTCTTGCAGGAACACTCATCAGGCGACGAGTTGTTCCATGATACGTTGATACATACGGGCAAGTAGCTGCAGGTCGGCGGCATTGACGCATTCATTTATTTTATGAATGGTGGCATTGACCGGCCCAAGTTCCACCACCTGTGCCCCCATGCGGGCAATAAAGCGCCCGTCGGACGTCCCGCCTGTCGTCAGTAACTGCGGTTTAATTTCATTATAGTGCTCAATGGCGTTCACCACTGCATCCACCAGTTTACCGCGTTCGGTCAGGAACGGTTGGCCGGAAAGCCACCAGTCTACTGTGTAACGCAGTTGGTGCTTGTCCAACAGTTCCAGTACCCGCGACTTAATCATTTCGTCGTTTAATTCGGTGCTGAAACGGAAGTTGAACTGAATAAACAGTTCGCCGGGGATGACGTTGTTGCTGCCCGTGCCTGCCTGAATATTGGCAATCTGCATGCTGGTTGCCGGGAAGAACTCATTGCCCTGATCCCATTCAATCGCCACCAGCTCATTGAGCATTGGCGCCGCCCGGTGCACCGGGTTATCAGCCAGATGCGGATAGGCCACATGTCCCTGTACGCCATGAATAGTCAGGTTGCAGGTGAGGGAACCACGGCGTCCATTTTTTACCACGTCACCGACGATTTCGGTGCTGGACGGCTCACCGACCAGGCAATAATCCAGCCGCTCATTGCGCGCCATCAGCGTTTCAACGACCTTCACGGTGCCGTTTTTAGCGCTGGCTTCTTCGTCAGACGTTATCAAAAATGCCAGACGCCCTTGATGGTTCGGATGTTGGGCGACAAATCGCTCTGCCGCCACGACCATTGCCGCCAGCGAACCTTTCATATCGGCCGCACCGCGCCCGAACAGCATGCCGTCGCGAATGGTCGGTTCAAACGGCGGATTGATCCACCGATCAACATCGCCTGCGGGCACTACGTCGGTGTGACCGGCAAATGCCAGGGTCTCACCTTTTCCGCGCCATGCCCAAAAATTCTGTGTGTCACCAAAATCCATTCGCTCAACGGTAAAACCTACCGCACGCAGACGTTCAATCATTAACGCCTGGCACCCGGCATCATCCGGGCTCAGGGAAGGGCGGCGAATAAGCTGCTGTGTCAGCTCAATAACCGGGCACGACATAGACTATACCTCATTAAAAAACTGCAAATACTCGTCATCTTTCAAGCTGCATGTGCGGTGAGGGCACTCACTCACTCTGGTCACTGACTTTAGTAAGCTCCTGTGGCTCATTCGCTGGTTGCCTTCCCGCTGCCCGAAATCCATTGAGTATAACTGGATTCACTGAAACCAAGCAGCATAGGCTTACCCGGCTCGCAGAGCAATGGGCGTTTGATAATTGCAGGCATTTCAATCATCAATGAGGCGGCAGCAGTGGCATCAGTGATTTGATTACGCGTTGCTTCATCCAGTTTGCGCCAGGTGGTTCCCCGCGTATTGAGCAGTGCCTCCCAGCCTAACTCGTTGATAAAGGACTGTAACAGCGCGTTGTCCAGACCGTCGACACGATAATCATGGAAGCGGTAGTCAATACCCTGCGTTTCCAGCCAGCGTCGGGCCTTTTTAATTGTATCGCAATTCTTAATGCCGTAGAGGGTGATCATATGAATCCTTATTAACGTATTTTGAATACTTATTCTTGTATTCTCGCGTTTCTGATAATACATATTGTCATTCATTCGTTATAGAAAAATATAACATTGTTGAACAACGGTGAATAATGATTCCTGAAAGTTCCAAAATTTCACGTCGATCGGTATTTCAGAATAAACTTGTTTGCATCAGTCTGTTTTTCCATCAAAATTGTCAAAGTCGTAGATTATGTGTGAATATTTCAAAATATTGCAGTGAGTCACATAAAATTTATGGGTATAGCGCATAGTGATGACATGACCCCAGGCACTGGAGGATGTAATCACAACCATCGGTTAAATTATCTTCTTTTAATGAGGATGATTTCGTAGAATGCCCATAATAATAAGAGAGGTCGTTATGATTGAACGTGAACTGGGGAACTGGAAAGACTTTATCGAAGTGATGCTTCGTAAATAATTTTCTGGAAGAAATTCATATCCTGAAAAGGATGAAAAAGGCGACTCATCGTAAGTCGCCTTTTTTGTGCCCGATTATTCTGGGCGTGGCTTCAGCGGGAAGCGTCTACGCACCAGCACAAAGAACAGCGGGACGAAGAAAATCGCCAGAATGGTGGCTGAAATCATCCCACCCATGACACCGGTCCCAACCGCATGCTGGCCGCCGGAGCCAGCACCACTGCTGATTGTCATCGGCAGTACCCCGAAGATAAACGCCAGCGATGTCATGAGAATCGGACGTAAACGTTGGCGACACGCATGCAGCGTAGCGTCGAGCAGGTCGTGCCCTTTTTCGTTCATCTCGTTGGCGAATTCAACAATCAGTATCGCGTTCTTCGCCGATAGCCCGATTACCGTTAATAAGCCGACCTGGAAATAAACATCGTTTTCCAGGCCCCGCATCCAGGTCGCCAGCAGTGCGCCAATGACCCCCAACGGTACGACCAGCATAACGGAGAACGGTACCGACCAGCTCTCGTACAGCGCAGCCAGACACAGGAACACGACCAACAGCGAAATGGCGTACAGGGCAGGAGCCTGAGATCCCGATAACCGTTCCTGATAAGACATCGCCGTCCATTCAAGGCCAAATCCGGTTGGTAACTGGCGAACCAGCGATTCCATCACGTCCATTGCCGTACCAGTACTGACTCCGGGTGCGGCTTCGCCGACGATTTCAACAGCAGAATAACCGTTATATCGCTCCAGACGCGGTGAACCGGTTTCCCAGCGCGAAGTGGCAAACGCGGAGAAAGGTACCATGCCGCCGCTGCTATTGCGCACGTACCACAGGTTAATATCGTCCGGGAGCATGCGGTATTTTGCCGCAGCCTGGACGTAAACCTTCTTCACGCGGCCCCTGTCCATAAAGTCGTTTACGTAGCTGGAGCCCCACGCCGTCTGCAATGTGTCGTTGATGTCGTCAATGGAAACGCCCAGCGCCTGGGCTTTACGCTGATCGATATCAATTTGCAGTTGCGGACTGTCATCCAGACCGTTATGGCGAACACGGGTCAGTGAAGCGTCTTTCCCGGCAAGCTCAATTAATTTGTCGCGTGCAGCCATTAGCGCGTCATGGCCTGCGCCGGCGTGGTCCTGTAATTCCATATCGAAACCCGCGGAACTACCAAGGCCGCTGATGGCCGGAGGGCTACTGGCGAAGACGCGGGCTTCTTTAATCTTATTGAAGGCTTTGGTCGCGCGTTCGATAATGGCGAAAGACGTCCCGGTAGTGGTGTCGCGCTCATCCCAGTCTTTTAAACGGACAAACATACGCGCCACGTTCTGTCCGTTCCCCCCAGGACCGGAACCAACCGTGGAGAAGACGGACATAATGTTGTCTTTTTCGTGAGTGAAGTAGTACTTCTCGACTTCCTCAACGACTTTTAATGTTTGCTGCTGCGTGGAGCCGCTCGGCAACTGTACCGAAGTGGTAAACATCCCGCGGTCTTCTAATGGCAAGAAGGACGTTGGCAGGCGCAGGAACAGGAACACCATACCGCCGAGCAGCAGTCCGTAGATCAATATCCAACGTAGGCTGCGATGCAGGATCCGGGCAACGCCTTTTTCGTAACGTTCAGCGTTGCGGTTAAACATTCGGTTAAACCAGCCGAAGAAGCCTGTTTGGCCATGATGCTCGCCCTTATGCAGTGGTTTAAGTAGCGTAGCGCACAGGGCAGGGGTCAGGATCATCGCCACCAGAACAGACAGCACCATTGCGGAGACGATAGTAATCGAGAACTGGCGATAAATGGCCCCAGTCGTACCGCCGAAGAAGGCCATTGGAATAAAGACCGCCGACAGCACCATAGCAATACCGACCAGCGCGCCCTGGATTTGCCCCATTGATTTTCGCGTCGCTTCACGCGGTGAGAGGCCTTCCTCACTCATAATACGCTCGACGTTTTCCACCACCACGATGGCATCATCAACCAGCAGGCCAATTGCCAGCACCATCGCAAACATTGTTAAGGTGTTAACGCTGTAGCCAAAACCATAAAGCACGGAGAAGGTACCCATCAGGACGACGGGAACGGCGATTGTCGGGATAAGCGTCGCACGGAAATTTTGCAGGAACAGGTACATCACAAGGAAAACCAGTGCGATTGCTTCGAGCAGCGTTTTCACCACATCGATAATCGACGCTTTGACGAAAGAGGTGGTTTCATATGCCACCTTGTATTCCAGCCCGTGCGGAAAATACTGCGACAGCTCATCGAGGCGGTTGATGACCAGTTCCGCTGTTGCCATTTCATTGGCACCAGAGGCCAATTTGACACCAAGTCCGGACGCGGGGTTGCCATTAAACCGGCTGAGGTAGTCGTACTTCTCGGCCCCCATTTCGACCGTTGCCACATCGCCTAGTCTGACTTCCGAGCCGTCCTGGTTAACACGTAGTGTAATATCGCGGAACTGTTCTGGCGTTTGTAGTAGTGACTGCGCGTTGATCGTTGCATTCAACGCCTGTTTGTCCACCGAAGGCGTACCGCCAAGCTGCCCAACTGCAATTTGCGCATTCTGTGACTCAATAGCGTCAGTCACATCTTTGGCGGTCATCTGGAAGCTGTTAAGTTTGGCTGGGTCGAGCCAGATACGCATGGAATACTGTGAACCGTAAGCATCAATATCCCCTACACCGTTAATACGGCTAAGCGGGTCCTGAATATTACTCGCCACGTAGTCGGCAATATCTTGCTTATCCATTGAACCATCGGTAGACACAAAAGCGATGGTTAGAATATTGGTATCCCCGGTTTTTCGCACCGTAACACCCTGATCCTGTACCGCCTGTGGCAGTTTACGCATCGCCGATTGCAGCTGGTTTTGCACCTGCTGTACAGCTTCATCAGGATCGGTCCCTGCCACGAAGCTAAGCGTCACCGTCGCCTGACCGGTTCCGCTGCTTTGGGATGACATATACATCAGATTGTCGAGACCCGTCATGTTCTGCTCGATAACCTGGGTCACCGTGTTTTCCAGAGTTTGTGCAGATGCGCCTGGATAGTTTGCGGTTACCCGCACGTTTGGCGGCGCAAGGTCGGGATATTGCTCAACGGGCAGCGAAAAAATAGCCAGGGCTCCCGTCAGGCACAACAGGATAGCTAACACCCAGGCAAAAATGGGGCGATCGATAAAAAAATTCGCCATTAAAAGGGGACCTCGTGTTTCTGCGTATATTTATGCGTATGACTTGCTTCACTGTAGCGGCAAGGTACGGAGCAAACGTGGAGAAAAAAAGAAGATAATGTAAATTATCATGCCCGTTTACAGCGTACCTTTTGTGCCAATGCCGTCAGGCCTGAATTCAGGCTTTCCGACGCTTTGCCGTTCTTTACGTTAGCTGACTGTCGGTCTCTGCCGATCGAAAGCTGATGCTCACCAGCGTGCCTCCTCCGGAAGGTTGCGAGAAGGTCAATGTACCGCTGAGTCTCTCTGCGCGCTCACGCATGATATTCAGACCGTAGTGCCCCGTAGGCTCATGAGGCTCACCGATGCCGACACCGTTATCACGGATATAAACGGTATGATTACCATCCGGCGCGGTCACACAACTGACTGCAATTTCGCTGGCATTGGCATGCTTAATGGCATTCAGCACGGCTTCACGGACGATCTGTAACAGATGCACCTGCATTTGCGCGTCCAGTGCCAGTGTTGGCAGTCGACAATCGAGAGTCAGTTTAGCAGATGTTTGATTTTGCAGCGTTTCCAGCATTTCATGCAGGGCGGAAGGCAAATCGGCCTGCTGTAACGTCAGGCGGAAGGTGGTAAGCAGCTCGCGCAATTGGCGATAAGCATCATTCAGTGCCTGGGAGAAGTCCGCCATGATGCTTTGCGCCGGAATGTTATCCTGCGGAATAGCGCGTTTCAGTAGCGTAAGCTGAATACGTAAATAGGAAAGTACCTGTGCCAGCGAGTCGTGGAGCTCGCGGGCGATTGTTGCTCGCTCTTCCATTAACAGCAACTGCTGAAAATGCTTTTGCGCCTGGTTGAAGTACAGCCCGCGCCCGAGCATAGTTGATACGCTGTTGAGTAGTGGTGTGGACGCATTTACATTCGGGCTTTGCCAGTGCAGTTCACCGTACACCGTATCTTGCATCGTGACGGGCAGGATCTGCATCGGCAGTTCAGGGCTTGCTGTTCCTTCGCTGATTCGCCAGTTATCACCGACGGTGAGCTCCAGAAAATACGCGGCGTCATGTTCGCGGACAATCTGTAAAATATGGCGGAAGCAGTACACGTCAATCTGGCTGGTATTCAGTGCCTGGGAACATTGATATAACACTTCCAGGCGGCGATTGGCTTCGTGGAGATCGTGGGTTTTCTCGGCGACGGAGGCTTCCAGCGAGCGGTACAGCTTATGCAACTCACTCGACATCTGGCTAAACGTCTTCGCCAGTAATCCCAGTTCGTTGGGGAGTTGTGTATCCAGCGGTGAGATATCAAACCGACCGTGTTCAATATGCTGGCTGGCCATCACCAGCTTATTCAGCGGGCGCACGACCTGCTGGCGAATACGCCGTAGCGTAAAGAAGACGAGGGTGAAGATGCCGATCCCCCCTGCCAGCGATATGCCAAAAACCAACATCACCTTGCGCTCGGCATAATGCTGAAGTGCCAGCACAAAGAGATCGATTTGATCGACGTAGTTGTTGATATTGGACTGATACCACTGCAAGTCGCCATTGGTCAGACGGGCGTTCATTTCCAGCCAGTTAGCATGCAGGCGGCCATAGCGACTTTTTACCGTTTGCGGAACATACCAGGCATTCAGGTTTTGCAATGCTGGCGCGTTAAGCGCTTGCTGGAAAAGCTGACGGTGGGCGTTTAACTGCGGGCTCTGGCTTTGCAAATCGTAACCTAATCGATAGCTTTGCATACGCAGAGAGCCGGCAATATTGATGGCTTCAGCATCCCGCAAGCTGCTGGTCAGCGTAAGCAGTGCAATACCCGTTGAGAGAATCGACAGCAACACTATATAGAAAAAAGCCTTAGCCAGGCTGGCCGAGACCGGACGCTTTACCGTCACTTGCGCACCCTCACACAATTCACGCCACGCTCCGACTCAACCTGAACGATTCAGCGTATTTGATAAATGTTAAAAAAGTAATCATGAAACTGATTATTAAATGAAACACAATTTCATATTCGATGAAATAAATTGATCTGCCACAGGTTCTGGATAAATAGTTGTGCTTCCTGGGCAAATGAACATTGCCGCCCTCTTCAGGGTCGGTTAATAACAACAGTCATATAAAGAATAAGGTTTTCGCAACCAAAAAAGAAGGAAGCCATGAATCGTTTTATTATGGTCAATAGCCAACAGTGCCTGGGATGCCACGCCTGTGAGGTCGCCTGCGTCATGGCCCACAATGACGAGCAACATGTCCTGAGCCAACGGCATTTTCAGCCCCGAATTACCGTCATCAAGCATCAGCAACAGCGCAGTGCAGTCACCTGCCACCACTGTGAAGATGCCCCTTGTGCCAGAAGTTGCCCGAATGGGGCCATTAGTCATGAGCACGACAGCGTTCAGGTGAATGCGCAAAAGTGTATTGGCTGCAAATCGTGCGTCGTTGCCTGTCCTTTTGGTACGATGCAGATCGTACTCACTCCTGTCGCTAAAGGAAAGGTAAAAGCAACAGCGCACAAATGCGACCTGTGTCAGGGGCGTGAAGAGGGTCCGGCTTGCGTGGAGAACTGTCCGGCGCAGGCGTTACAACTGGTGACGGAAAGTTCGCTTACCGGATTATCAAAAGCACGCCGGCTGCGTACGGCAAGTCTCGAAAGTCAGCCCTGGCATGCCAGCGCGACCGATTTTACGCCCCATTTGCTCACCAGGCGCGAGCAGATGCAGGCGACTCCACCGCGCGGTGAGCCGGATAAATTGGCTATAGAAGCCCGTAAAACCAGCTTTGATGAAATATACCTGCCATTTCGTACGGCGCAGGCGGAGCGGGAAGCATCTCGCTGCCTGAAGTGTGGCGAGCACAGTATTTGCGAATGGACATGCCCACTGCATAACCACATCCCGCAGTGGATTGAACTGGTAAAAGCCGGGAACATTGATGCGGCGGTAGAGCTTTCTCACCAGACTAACTGCCTGCCAGAAGTGACTGGGCGCGTCTGTCCGCAGGACCGACTGTGCGAAGGGGCCTGCACGGTGCGGAACGAACATGGCGCGGTGACTATCGGCAATATTGAACGTTATATTTCTGACCGTGCGCTGAGCAAAGGATGGCGACCTGACCTAAGCCATGTACAGAAAGTCGATAAACGTGTCGCTATTATTGGCGCTGGTCCGGCAGGTCTTGCCTGTGCTGATGTGTTAGCGCGAAACGGCGTCAGCGCCACCGTGTTCGATCGTCATCCTGAAATCGGCGGTTTGCTGACGTTTGGTATTCCGGCTTTCAAGCTGGACAAATCGCTGCTGGCGCGCCGCCGTGAAATCTTTAGCGCCATGGGCATTCATTTCGAACTGAACTGTGAAGTGGGTAAAGACGTGGCGCTGTCCTCGTTGCTGGACGATTACGACGCCGTATTTGTGGGGGTTGGTACTTATCGTTCGATGAAAGCCGATCTACCAAATGAAGATGCGCCGGGCGTTTATGATGCACTGCCGTTCCTGATTGCCAATACCAAACAGGTGATGGGGCTGGATGCGTTGCCGGAAGAGCCCTTTATTGATACCGCAGGGCTGAACGTTGTCGTGCTGGGCGGTGGCGATACGGCGATGGACTGCGTACGAACCGCGTTACGTCACGGTGCGAGTCAGGTGACCTGCGCCTATCGTCGTGATGAAGCCAACATGCCGGGCTCGAAAAAAGAGGTGAAGAACGCGCGTGAAGAGGGGGCTAATTTCGAATTTAACGTTCAGCCGGTTGAACTGATGTTAAAGGCTGATGGACGCGTCAGCGGCGTACGTTTTTTACGTACCCAACTCGGTGAGCCTGATGCTCAGGGGCGTCGCCGCCCGGTCCCTGTTGCCGGGAGTGAGTTTGTCATGCCCGCTGATGCGGTGATTATGGCGTTTGGTTTTCACCCGCACGGTATGCCGTGGCTTGAGAGTCAGGGTGTGAAGGTCGACAGCTGGGGACGTATTGCAGCGAATGTGGAGAGTGCATACCGGTATCAAACCAGTAATCCGAAAATCTTTGCTGGTGGTGATGCAGTTCGCGGTGCGGACCTGGTCGTTACTGCGATGGCGGAAGGGCGACATGCCGCACAGGGCATCATTGACTGGCTGGGCGTAAAATCAGTCAAATCTCATTAGCCTAAGGTCAAGACAAACCCGGTTTCACGGCGTAGTATTATTTCTCACTTCTTGCTGTGGAGCCGGTATGTCGCAAAAAATTACCCTCATCAAAGATAAAGTCCTTTCTGATAACTACTTCATCCTGCGCAATATCACCTATGACCTGACCCGCAGCAATGGCGAGGTCATTCGCCACAAACGTGAGGTTTACGATCGCGGTAACGGTGCCACAGTTTTGCTGTATAACCCGGAGAAAAAAACCGTCGTGCTGACCCGTCAGTTTCGTATTGCGACCTGGGTCAACGGCAATGAAAGTGGACAACTGATTGAAGCCTGCGCCGGGTTGCTGGACAACGATGAGCCGGAAGTTTGCATTCGTAAAGAAGCCATTGAAGAGACCGGCTATGAAGTGGGCGAAGCACGGAAACTTTTTGAGTTATATATGTCGCCGGGCGGCGTGACGGAGATCATTCACTTTTTTATCGCGCAATACAGTGACAGCCAACGGGCCAATGCGGGTGGCGGTATTGAAGATGAGGATATTGAGGTACTGGAATTGCCTTTTGAACAGGCACTATCGATGATCAAAACGGGTGAGATTCGCGACGGGAAAACGGTGCTGTTACTTAACTACCTGCAATCGTCGCATCTTATGGATTAGCGGTCAGGGTTTATATTTCTTTACAAAGATACAGGCCAATCCGACGATTCTTATTGAGCCTCATCAGTCGCGCAAGGAAGATACCGCCTGGGCTGTGTGTTTTGATTTCGGGGTTGTACCGTCCATGCGCTATCGCATTATTTTCTTGTTCCTGCTCGGCCTGCTACCGGCCCGCTTGCTGTGGGCGGCGCCTGCGCAACAGGCATTTTCTGATTGGCAGGTGACCTGCAACAATCAAAACTTCTGCGTGGCGCGAAATACGGGAGATCATCACGGCCTGGTGATGACCCTAAGCCGCAGTGCCGGGGCGCATACCGATGCTGTGTTACGTATTGAACTTGGTGGTATGGATTCTCCTGATGTCAAAGAGGCCGATATTGCGCCGCGCTTGCTGTTGGACGGCACGCCACTCCCATTGGCCGGTGAACACTGGCGTATTACGCCCTGGCATTTGATGACGGATGATCCGGCTACCATCGGTACATTTTTACAAACCGTGCAGGATGCGAAAGCCATTACCCTACAAAAAGGTACGCAAACGCTGTCTCTGTCTGGGTTGAAAGCAGCATTGTTGTTTATTGATGCGCAACAAAAGCGCGTCGGTAGTGAAACCGCCTGGATTGAGAAAGGAGACGAGCCGCCGCTCAGCGTTCCGCCGGCTCCCGCCCTGAAAGGTGTGGCTGTGGTTAATTCCACGCCAACGCCACTCACTCAACAGGAGCGTAGCGAGCTGTTGGATTATGGCAACTGGCGGATCAATGGCATCCGCTGTTCACTCGATCCCATGCGTCGTGAGATGCGGGTTTTCGCCTTAACGGACGATAAAGCTCTGCTGATGATAGGCTGCGAAGCCGGGGCATACAACACGATCGATCTGGCATGGACCGTTTCTCGTGCCACACCGTTTACCTCTCGCGCTGTACGTCTGAGCCTGCCATTTAAAACCGATGCAGACAGTACCGACATGGAGCTGACCAATGCCACGTTTGATGAGAAATCTCGTGAGTTGGTCACTCTCGCCAAAGGGCGAGGTTTATCGGACTGCGGGATCCAGACTCGCTGGCGGTTTGACGGCCAGCGCTTTCGTTTGGTGCGTTACGCACAAGAGCCAAGTTGTGATAACTGGCATGGACCAGATGCCTGGCCCACGCTGTGGATCACGCGTTAATTTAATGCCGGATGCGACTGCGCCTTATACGGACTGAAGGTGATAGATTTCGTCGGCCTGCTAAGACGCGTGAGCGTCGCCATCAGGCGTTCAGCACTTTATGCGCTTTTTCGACGATGTTCTCCACCGTAAAGCCGAAGAAAGGGAACAGTTTGTCTGCCGGAGCAGATTCCCCATACCCCGTCATGCCGACAATTGCGCCTTTCAGACCGACATATTTGTACCAGTAGTCGGCAATACCCGCTTCTACTGCCACGCGTGCGCTCACGTTTGCCGGCAGAACCGATTCCCGGTAAGCCTCATCCTGGGCGTCGAAAATATCTGTTGAGGGCAGTGAAACCACACGGACATTGCGGCCTTCACCCGTCAGCTTTTCCGCCGCCAGCAATGTAATTTCCATTTCTGAACCTGTGGCAATCAGGATCACATCGGGTTTTCCTCCACTGTCTTTCAGCACATAGCCACCGCGGGCAATCTGCTTCACCTGCTCGGGCGTACGTTCAATCTGTGCCAGATTCTGTCTGGAGAGGATCAACGCCGTGGGTCCGTCATGACGCTCCACCGCCAGCTTCCAGCCGACCGCAGTCTCCACCTGATCGCACGGACGCCAGGTGCTGAAGTTAGGTGTCAGGCGCAGGCTGGCGAGCTGTTCGACGGCCTGGTGCGTCGGCCCATCTTCTCCCAGGCCAATCGAGTCATGGGTATAGACCATGATCTGCCTGGCTTTCATGAGTGCCGCCATGCGTGCGGCGTTACGCGCATACTCAACAAACATCAGGAAGGTCGCCGTATATGGCACAAAACCACCATGATGAGCGATGCCGTTGGCAATGGCGGTCATGCCAAATTCACGCACGCCGTAGTGAATATAATTGCCGGCGAGATCTTCTTTCAGAGATGCTGAGCCTTTCCAGATAGTCAGGTTGCTGGGTGCGAGATCTGCCGAACCACCCAGCAGTTCAGGGAGTATTGGCCCGTAGGCGTTCAGTGTATTTTGCGAAGCCTTGCGGCTGGCGATTTTGGCCGGATTAGCCTGCAGTTCGGTAATGTATTTCTGGGTTGTTTTTTCCCATTCGTCGGGGAGTTCGCCGCGCATCCGGCGGGTAAACTCTGCTGCCAGTTCCGGGTATGCGTGTTGGTAAGCCGCGAATTTCGCATTCCAGTTCTGTTGCGCTTTTTCCCCTTTTTCGCGTGCATCCCATGCCCGGTAAATTTCTTTCGGGATCTCAAAGGGCGGGTGATGCCAGCCCAGTTTCTGACGGGTCAACGCCACTTCTTGTTCACCCAGCGCGGCACCGTGCGCTTCTTCTTTTCCTGCTTTATTGGGGGAGCCAAAACCAATCACCGTCCGACAAATAATCAGTGACGGCTTATCGGTTACGCGCTGTGCTTCCACAATTGCTTGCTTCACGGCTTCAGGGTCGTGGCCATCAATCTCGTGCACCACATGCCAGTGATAGGCTTCAAAGCGTTTCGCTGTATCGTCGGTAAACCAGCCTTTGGTTTCGCCATCAATCGAGATACCGTTGTGATCGTAGAAACCGATCAGTTTACCTAGCCCCAGTGTGCCCGCCAGCGAACAGGCTTCGTGAGAAATCCCTTCCATCAGACAGCCGTCACCCATAAAGACGTAGGTGAAGTGACTGACAATTTCGTGATCCGGCTGATTAAATTGTGCAGCCAGCGTCCGTTCAGCTATGGCCATCCCAACCGCGTTTGCGAGTCCCTGACCCAGTGGACCCGTGGTGGTTTCCACGCCCGGTGTGTAGCCAATTTCCGGATGCCCTGGCGTCTTTGAGTGCAGTTGGCGGAAATTCTTTAGCTCTTCTAACGGCAGATCGTAGCCGGAAAGGTGTAGCAGGCTGTAGAGCAACATAGAGGCATGACCGTTGGACAGGATAAATCGGTCACGATCGTACCAGCTGGGGTCGGTTGGATTGTGGTGGAGAAAATCGTTCCACAGCACTTCAGCGATATCGGCCATGCCCATCGGTGCACCGGGATGGCCAGAGTTAGCTTTTTGGACGGCATCCATACTCAGCGCACGAATGGCATTGGCAAGCTCTTTACGGGTCATAGGAAATACTCCTTGAAAAGTAAAGCGTTAGATGCGTGTTGTGATTCACACTTTTGGGAAAATTGCGGGCGTTGTCAGCAAAAAGCATAGCAGACAGGCATGGTATTGCTGGCTTAAGCAGGTAACATAGCTGTTATAAATTGATAACAAATTCTTTCTTTGAATGGTGAGAGTTTGGAGGCCTTCAAAGTTTGTGCCGCTGACTGAGGTGATAATGTGCGGCTCAGCAGAATGGTTACCCGCGCCACTTTTTTGATAGATACGTGAAAGGAACAACAAGATGGATGACCAGTTAAAACAAAGCGCCCTCGATTTCCACGAATTTCCAGTACCCGGTAAAATCCAGGTTTCTCCGACCAAGCCGCTGGCAACACAGCGCGATCTTGCACTGGCCTACTCGCCGGGCGTAGCTGCACCGTGCCTTGAAATTGAAAAAGACCCGCTGGCGGCCTACAAATATACCGCGCGTGGCAACCTTGTGGCGGTTATCTCTAACGGTACTGCGGTGCTGGGACTGGGTAACATCGGTGCGCTGGCCGGTAAACCCGTAATGGAAGGTAAAGGCGTTCTGTTTAAGAAATTCGCCGGAATTGACGTGTTCGATATTGAAGTCGATGAACTCGATCCGGATAAATTTATCAATGTCGTGGCGGCCCTCGAACCTACATTTGGCGGTATCAACCTCGAAGACATCAAAGCGCCGGAATGTTTCTACATTGAGCAAAAGCTGCGTGAGCGCATGAATATTCCGGTTTTCCACGATGACCAGCACGGTACGGCAATCATCAGTACTGCCGCAATTCTGAACGGTCTGCGGGTGGTTGAGAAAAATATTTCTGATGTGCGCATGGTGGTGTCTGGCGCAGGTGCTGCGGCGATTGCCTGTATGAACCTGCTGGTGGCGCTGGGTATGCAGAAGCACAACATTGTGGTCTGCGACTCCAAAGGCGTGATTTACAAAGACCGCGAGCCGAATATGGCGGAAACCAAAGCGGCTTATGCGGTGGTAGATGACGGTAAGCGTACGCTGGATGACGTGATTGACGGTGCAGACATTTTCCTCGGCTGCTCGGGTCCGAAAGTATTGACTCAGGAAATGGTCAAGAAAATGGCCCGTGCGCCAATGATCCTGGCACTTGCCAACCCGGAACCGGAAATCCTGCCGCCGTTGGCGAAAGAAGTCCGGTCTGATGCCATCATCTGTACTGGTCGTTCCGACTACCCGAACCAGGTTAACAACGTCCTGTGCTTCCCGTTCATCTTCCGTGGTGCGCTGGATGTGGGTGCTACCGCCATCAACGAAGAGATGAAACTGGCCGCGGTACACGCGATTGCAGAACTGGCGCATGCTGAACAGAGCGAAGTCGTGGCTTCGGCTTACGGCGATCAGGATCTGAGCTTCGGCCCGGAATACATTATTCCTAAACCGTTTGACCCACGACTGATTGTCAAAATCGCGCCAGCGGTAGCGAAAGCGGCGATGGATTCTGGCGTGGCGACACGTCCGATTGCTGATTTTGACGCTTACATCGATAAGCTGACCGAATTCGTTTACAAAACCAACCTGTTCATGAAGCCGATTTTCTCGCTGGCGCGCAAAGCGCCGAAGCGTGTGGTGCTGACGGAAGGGGAAGAAGCGCGTGTACTGCACGCAACGCAGGAATTGATCACCTTAGGCCTGGCGAAGCCGATCCTGATTGGTCGTCCGAGCGTGATCGAAATGCGTATCCAGAAGTTGGGTTTGCAGATCAAAGCTGGCGTCGATTTCGAGATCGTCAATAATGAATCCGATCCACGCTTCAAAGAGTACTGGAGCGAGTATTACCAGATCATGAAGCGCCGGGGGATTACCCAGGAACAGGCGCAGCGCGCAGTGATCGCCAACACCACGGTGATCGGTGCGATCATGGTGCAGCGTGGCGAAGCAGATGCAATGATCTGCGGTACGATTGGCGACTACCATGAGCATTTCAGCGTGGTGAAAGAGGTGTTTGGTCATCGTGAAGGTGTCCATACGGCAGGGGCGATGAATGCGCTGCTGCTGCCAAGCGGAAACACCTTTATTGCGGATACCTACGTTAACGATGACCCGACGCCGGAACAGCTGGCTGAAATCGCCGTGATGGCGGCAGAAACAGTGCGTCGTTTCGGTATCGAACCGAAAGTGGCGTTGCTGTCGCACTCTAACTTTGGCTCTTCCAATTGCCCATCCGCCAGCAAAATGCGCGACGCGCTGGAGCTGATTAAGGCACGTGCGCCTGAGCTGATGATCGACGGTGAAATGCACGGTGATGCGGCGCTGGTAGAGAGCATTCGTAACGATCGGATGCCGGACAGCCCGCTGAAAGGCTCAGCCAATATTCTGGTGATGCCGAATATGGAAGCTGCCCGTATTAGTTACAACTTACTACGCGTTTCCAGTTCGGAAGGTGTTACCGTGGGGCCGGTGCTGATGGGGGTCGCTAAACCTGTTCACGTATTAACGCCGATTGCCTCTGTTCGTCGTATCGTTAATATGGTGGCGCTGGCGGTCGTAGAAGCCCAAACGCAACCGCTGTAATTTCACTTTAATTATTTCCGGCGCGGGGTTCTCCCGCGCCTTTTTATTTTTCATTTCTTAGTGATCTACTTCACCTTTTAAACCCACTTGCCGAATTTTGTTATTTACTCTGACAAAAAATTGCCACGATGAGGACAGTTTTAGCAGAGGCGGTGAGCAATGGAAAAAGAACGCATCATTCAGGAATTTGTGCCGGGAAAACAGGTCACGCTGGCGCATCTGATTGCGCACCCCGGTGAAGAACTGGCGAAAAAGATCGGCGTTCCCGAAGCGGGTGCTATCGGCATCATGACGCTTACGCCGGGAGAAACCGCGATGATCGCCGGCGATTTGGCTATGAAGGCCGCGGATGTACATATCGGTTTTCTCGATAGATTCAGTGGTGCGCTGGTGATCTACGGCTCTGTTGGTGCGGTCGAAGAAGCATTATTGCAGACCGTTAGCGGCCTGGGTCGGGTATTAAATTTCACTTTGTGCAACCTGACAAAAAGTTAATCAGAGGCGGCGATGAAACGTATTGCTTTTGTCGGTACGGTCGGGGCGGGGAAAACAACGCTTTTTAATGCGCTCCAGGGAAATTATTCCCTCGCCAGAAAAACACAGGCCGTGGAGTTTAATGAAAACGGTGATATCGATACACCCGGAGAATATTTTAGCCATCCGCGCTGGTATCACGCCTTAATTACCACGCTGCAAGATGTTGATACGTTGATTTATATACACGCGGCAAATGATAAAGAAAGTCGCTTACCTGCCGGGCTGTTGGATATCGGCGCCAGTAAACGACAAATCGCCGTTATCAGTAAAACGGACATGCCGGATGCCGACGTCGCCGCAACGCGACAACTACTTCGCGGGATAGGGTTCCAGGAGCCAATTTTCGAACTCAATAGCCATGACCCGCGCAGCGTGCAGCACCTGGTGGATTATCTGACTGAGCTCAGCCAAAAGGAGGAAAGGGCAGGTGAAAAAACTCATCACAGCTAACGATATTCGTGCGGCCCACGCACGCGGCGAACAGGAATTGTCGGTTGTTCTGCGCGCCAGCATCATCACCCCGGAGGCTCGCGAGGTTGCGGAGCTGCTGGGCGTCACTATCACTGAATGTGACGAATCAGCACCAGTTGCAGCAACCGCCGCAGCGGCCGCTCCAGTGGATGATGGCAAATCGGAAAGTCAGCGCATTCGCGAAACCATCATCGCGCAACTGCCGGAAGGGCAGTTCACCGAAAGCCTGGTCGCGCAGTTGATGGATAAAGTCATGAAGGAGAAGCAGTCGCTGGAGCAGGGCGGAATGCAGCCGAGCTTTAACTCGGTTACCGGCAAAGGCGGCGTGAAAGTCATTGACGGCAGCAGCGTGAAGTTTGGTCGTTTTGACGGTGCTCAACCGCACTGTGTTGGCTTAACCGACTTAGTGACCGACCAGGACGGCAGCAGTATGGCCGCCGGCTTCATGCAGTGGGATAACGCTTTTTTCCCATGGACGCTGAACTACGACGAAATCGACATGATTCTGGAAGGCGAACTGCACGTTCGTCATGAAGGCGAAACCATGATTGCGAAAGCCGGGGATGTGATGTTTATCCCTAAAGGCTCCAGCATCGAGTTTGGTACGCCATCGACTGTGAAATTCCTGTATGTGGCCTGGCCTGCGAACTGGCAGTCCTGCTAAGGCGGATGTATGAAGGATTTCATTACCGAAGCATGGCTAAGAGCGAATCACACGCTTAGCGAAGGAGCTGAAATTCACCTCCCCGCTGATGCTCGCTTGACGCCGTCTGCCCGGGAGCTGCTGGAAAGTCGACATCTGCGCATTAAATTTATCGACGAGCAGGGAAGTCTGTTTATCGATGACGAAGAACAGCAGCCGCAGCCGGTGCATGGTTTAACCAGTAGTGATACGCATCCACAGGCCAGTTGCGAACTGTGCCATCAACCGGTGATGAAGAAGCCTGACACGCTGACACATCTGACGGCGGACAAGATGGTCGCCAAAAGCGATCCGCGGCTGGGATTTCGTGCGGCGCTGGACAGCACCATCGGTCTGGCGGTGTGGCTGCAGATTGAACTGGCGGAGCCGTGGCAGCCATGGCTGGCGGATATCCGCTCACGTTTGGGCAACATTATGCGTGCCGATGCCATGGACGAACCGCTGTCCGCGCAGTCAATCGTCGGTTTAAGCGATGAAGACTTGCACCGCCTGTCGCATCAGCCATTGCGCTATCTGGATCACGATCATCTGGTGCCTGAAGCCAGCCACGGACGTGATTGCGCGCTGCTTAATCTGCTGCGTACCAAAGTCCGTGAAACGGAGACGGTGGCGGCCCAGGTGTTCATCACTCGCAGTTTTGAGGTTATGCGACCGGACATTATGCAGGCGCTCAACCGCCTGTCGAGTACGGTCTACGTGATGATGATTCTGAGCGTTGCGAAGCATCCGCTGACGGTTAACCAAATTCAACAGCGACTGGGGGAGAAGCAATGATCATTGAACGTGCTCGTCAACTCGCCCAACGCTCACCGGCACGGGTGGTGTTCCCGGATGCGCTGGATGTTCGGGTGCTGAAAGCCGCGAACTACCTGCATCAGCACGGCCTGGCGCATCCCATTCTCGTCGCCAGCCCGTTCGCGCTACGCCAGTTTGCCCTCAGCCATCGCGTGGCAATGGACGGTATTCAGGTGATCGACCCACAAAGCAACCCGCAAATGCGAGAGGAATTTGCGCTGCGTTGGCTGGCTCGGGCGGGAGAGAAAACGCCGCCAGATGCACTTGAGAAACTCAACGATCCGCTAATGTTCGCCGCCGCGATGGTCAGCGCAGGTAAAGCCGATGTTTGTATTGCTGGCAACCTGTCATCAACCGCGAATGTGCTGCGTGCAGGGCTACGCATCATTGGGTTACAGCCGGGATGCAAAACGCTGTCGTCGATTTTCCTGATGCTGCCGCAGTACCTCGGGCCGTCATTAGGGTTTGCCGATTGCAGCGTGGTGCCGCAGCCAACTGCTGCACAACTGGCGGATATTGCGATTGCCAGTGCGCAGACCTGGCAGGCCATTACCGGAGAAGAACCGCGTGTCGCCATGCTGTCCTTTTCAAGTAATGGCAGTGCGCGCCATCCCAACGTTGCCAACGTGCAGCAGGCCACGGACATCGTTCGTGAACGCGCACCGCAGCTCACCGTTGATGGTGAACTGCAGTTTGATGCCGCTTTTGTACCGGATGTCGCCGCGCAAAAAGCGCCTGCCAGTCCGCTACACGGCAATGCCAATGTGATGGTCTTCCCGTCACTGGAGGCAGGCAACATTGGTTACAAAATCGCTCAGCGCCTGGGAGGGTATCGTGCCGTCGGTCCGTTGATTCAAGGGCTTGCCGCACCGCTTCATGACCTTTCTCGCGGCTGTAGCGTACAGGAAATTATCGAACTGGCGTTGGTGGCAGCAGTGCCGCGCCAGACTGACGTGAGTCGTGAAGACGCCTCACAAACACTGGTTGTTTAGGTCCCGTTCTGGACCCCTTCTACTTAAGAGGAAAGCACAATGGAAGCATTAGGAATGATTGAAACCCGGGGCCTGGTTGCACTGATTGAGGCTTCTGACGCAATGGTTAAAGCGGCACGCGTGAAACTGGTTGGCGTGAAGCAAATCGGTGGCGGTCTGGTTACTGCAATGGTTCGTGGTGACGTGGCGGCCTGTAAAGCAGCAACGGATGCGGGTGCTGCTGCAGCACAGCGCATTGGGGAACTGGTTTCTGTACACGTGATTCCGCGCCCGCATGGCGATCTGGAAGAAGTCTTCCCGATCAGCTTTAAAGGCGACAGCAACGACATGTAAGTAGTCCATGTGACGCCACATCATTGCTGGCGTCACCCTCTCTCCTTTTCACATTACCTTCTGCGGAGGGTAGGGGGAGGTTTTACCTGAAATATGCCACGGAGGCGGGTATGAAACTGGCAATCGTCACAGGACAAATCGTTTGTACCGTACGCCATCAGGGACTCGCGCACGATAAGTTGCTGATGGTGGAAATGATTGATGCCCAGGGAAATCCTGACGGGCAGTGTGCTGTTGCGATCGACAGCATCGGAGCGGGAAACGGAGAGTGGGTGCTGCTGGTCAGCGGAAGCTCAGCCCGTCAGGCGCACCATAACGAATCATCGCCTGTCGATTTGTGCGTGATTGGCATTGTCGATGAAGTGGTGGCAGGTGGTCAGGTGATCTTCCATAAATAGGGCAGAAAATCATGAATCAACAGGATATTGAACAGGTCGTGAAAGCGGTACTGCTGAAAATGAAAGACAGCAGCCAGCCCGTTAGTGCCGTTCAAGAAATGGGCGTTTTTGCCTCCCTGGATGACGCAGTGGCGGCCGCAAAACTGGCCCAGCAGGGGCTGAAAAGCGTCGCTATGCGCCAACTGGCCATTCACGCTATTCGTGAAGCGGGCGAAAAACACGCCAGAGAATTAGCGGAGCTTGCCGTTAGTGAAACCGGTATGGGACGCGTTGAAGATAAATTTGCCAAAAACGTGGCGCAGGCCCGTGGCACACCGGGTGTGGAATGCCTGTCTCCACAGGTTCTGACCGGCGATAACGGCTTGACCTTGATTGAAAACGCACCGTGGGGCGTAGTGGCTTCGGTGACACCGTCCACCAACCCGGCGGCAACCGTCATTAACAACGCCATCAGCCTGATTGCTGCGGGTAACAGCGTGGTCTTTGCTCCGCACCCGGCGGCTAAACGTGTTTCTCAGCGTGCCATCACCCTGCTCAACCAGGCGGTGGTTGCTGCGGGTGGCCCGGCGAATCTGCTGGTCACCGTTGCCAACCCGGATATCGAAACCGCTCAGCGTCTGTTCAAGTACCCTGGTATCGGCCTGCTGGTGGTAACCGGTGGCGAAGCGGTAGTGGAATCGGCGCGTAAACACACCAATAAACGTCTGATTGCCGCAGGTGCGGGTAATCCACCAGTGGTGGTCGATGAAACGGCCGATCTGGTACGTGCAGCACAGTCCATCGTCAAAGGCGCATCGTTTGATAACAACATCATTTGTGCCGACGAAAAAGTGCTGATTGTTGTCGACAGTGTTGCCGACGAACTGATGCGCCTGATGGAAAGCCAGCATGCGGTCAAGCTGACGGCGGCCCAGGCTGAGCAACTGCAACCGGTGCTGCTGAAAAATGTTGATGAGCGCGGCAAAGGTACGGTCAGCCGTGACTGGGTCGGGCGTGACGCTGGAAAAATCGCTGCGGCAATTGGCCTGAACGTACCGGATCAAACCCGGTTGTTATTCGTCGAAACCCCGGCCACGCATCCATTCGCTGTCACCGAACTGATGATGCCGGTACTGCCAGTGGTGCGGGTTGCCAACGTTGATGAGGCCATTGATCTGGCCGTCGCGCTTGAAGGCGGTTGCCACCACACGGCGGCAATGCACTCACGCAACATCGACAATATGAACCGTATGGCTAACGCCATTGATACCAGCATTTTCGTCAAGAATGGGCCGTGTATTGCAGGCCTGGGACTCGGTGGCGAAGGCTGGACCACGATGACCATTACCACGCCAACCGGGGAAGGGGTGACCAGTGCGCGCACGTTTGTGCGTCTGCGTCGCTGTGTGTTGGTGGATGCGTTTCGCATCGTATAACAGTTAGTCCATCAGGCTATAGGGAGAAAGAGATGGCGCACGACGAACAACGTTGGCTCACACCCAGACTGCAAAAAGCGGCAACGCTATGTAACCAGACACCTGCCGTGAGCGAATCACCGCTGTGGCTGGGCGTTGATTTGGGGACATGTGATGTGGTGTCGATGGTTGTCGACAGCGACGGGCAGCCGGTTGCGGTCTGTCTGGACTGGGCTGATGTTGTGCGCGATGGCATCGTTTGGGATTTCTTCGGTGCGGTGACCATCGTTCGTCGCCATCTCGATACGCTTGAACAACAGTTAGGTTGCCGTTTTACCCATGCGGCGACCTCATTCCCACCGGGAACCGACCCGCGTATCTCCATCAACGTGCTGGAATCCGCCGGGCTTGACGTGAGTCATGTGTTAGACGAGCCGACCGCGGTTGCGGATCTGCTGCAACTTGATAACGCCGGGGTCGTGGATATTGGTGGTGGTACTACCGGAATTGCCATTGTTAAGCGGGGGGTAGTGACCTATTCCGCTGATGAAGCGACCGGTGGACACCACATTTCCCTGACGCTGGCCGGAAATCGACGCATTCAGCTCGAAGAAGCTGAGCAGTACAAGCGCAGCAACGGTAAAGAAATTTGGCCGGTGGTGAAGCCGGTCTACGAAAAGATGGCGGAAATCGTAGCTCACCATATTGCAGGACAGGGAGTTACCGATTTATGGCTGGCCGGTGGTTCCTGCATGCAGCCGGGAGTCGATGAGCTGTTCCGTAAGCGTTTTCCGGAACTGCAAGTGCACTTACCTCAGCACAGCCTGTTCATGACCCCGCTGGCGATTGCAAATAGCGGAAAAGAAAAAGCGGAAGGAATCTATGCAAGCTGAATTGCAGACCGCGCTCTTTCAGGCATTCGACACCCTGAATCTGCAACGCGTTAAAACGTTTAGTGTTCCCCCTGTCACATTGTGCGGGTTGGGTGCGCTCAGCACCTGCGGGCAGGAAGCGCAAACGCGCGGACTGACGCATATGTTTGTCATGGTGGATAGCTTCCTGCATCAGGCGGGAATGACGGCCTCGCTTGAGCGTAGCCTGGCGATGAAAGGTGTGGCGATGACGCTGTGGCCGTGCCCGGTGGGCGAGCCGTGCATCACGGATGTCTGCGCGGCGGTCGCGCAACTGCGTGAATCGAAGTGCGACGGCGTCGTGGCCTTTGGTGGCGGTTCCGTACTGGATGCGGCCAAAGCGGTCGCACTGCTGGTGACCAACCCGACCCAGACGCTGGCTGACATGGACGAACGCAGCGTGTTACGTCCACGGTTGCCACTGATTGCTGTACCGACTACCGCCGGAACAGGCTCAGAAACCACCAACGTCACGGTGATTATTGATGCCGCGACCGGGCTGAAGAAAGTGCTGGCGCATGCAACCCTGATGCCGGATGTGGCGATCCTGGATGCAGCGCTGACGGAAGGTGTGCCCGCGCACGTGACGGCGATGACCGGAATTGATGCGCTGACCCATGCGGTTGAAGCCTACAGCGCGCTGAACGCGACGCCGTTTACCGACAGCCTGGCGATTGGCGCGATTGCGATGATCGGCAAATCGCTGCCGAAGGCCGTCGGCTACGGTCAGGATTTGGCGGCACGCGAAAGCATGTTACTGGCCTCCTGTATGGCCGGAATGGCGTTTTCCAGTGCGGGGCTGGGCTTGTGCCATGCAATGGCGCACCAGCCGGGGGCGACGCTGCACATCCCGCACGGACAGGCTAATGCCATGCTGCTGCCCACGGTCATGGGGTTTAACCGCATGGTGTGTCGCGAACGCTTCAGCCATATCGGGCGGGCATTAACCAATAAGAAATCGGACGATCGTGACGCCATCAGCGCGGTTAGCGATCTGATTAACGAGGTGGGCCAGACCAAACGACTCTCTGACGTTGGGGCAAAGCCTGAGCATTACAGCGCATGGGCTCACGCCGCGCTGGAGGATATTTGTATTCGCAGTAACCCACGCACTGCCACACAGGCACAGATTATCGACCTGTACGCGGCTGCCGGGTAATGCCTGTAGGCCGGATAAGGTGCTCGCACCGCCATCCGGCAATAACACGGCGTTAATGCCGGAGGCGACGTAAACGTCTTATCCGGCCTACAAATCACAAATGACAGGGAGTAGGGGCTATGGGAATTAACGAAATCATCATGTACATCATGATGTTCTTTATGCTGATTGCCGCCGTGGACAGGATCCTGTCGCAGTTCGGCGGTTCGGCACGCTTCCTCGGTAAGTTCGGTAAGAGTATTGAGGGATCGGGCGGCCAGTTTGAAGAAGGCTTTATGGCGATGGGCGCGTTGGGTCTGGCGATGGTGGGTATGACCGCGCTGGCACCGGTACTGGCGCATGTGCTCGGGCCAGTAATTATTCCGCTGTACGAAATGTTGGGCGCGAACCCGTCGATGTTTGCCGGAACGCTGCTGGCGTGCGATATGGGCGGCTTCTTCCTGGCGAAAGAACTGGCGGGCGGCGACGTTGCGGCGTGGCTGTACTCTGGCCTGATCCTTGGGGCGATGATGGGGCCGACGTTGGTGTTCTCCATTCCGGTTGCGCTGGGGATTATTGAACCGTCTGACCGTCGTTATCTGGCGCTGGGCGTGCTGGCCGGTATCGTCACCATTCCGATTGGTTGTATTGCGGGCGGTTTGATTGCGATGTACTCCGGCGTCGAAATCAACGGGCAGCCGGTGGAGTTCACCTTCGCGCTGATCCTGATGAATATGATCCCGGTGCTGATCGTGGCCGTGCTGGTGGCGCTGGGACTGAAATTTATCCCGGAAAAAATGATCAACGGCTTCCAGATCTTCGCGAAATTCCTGGTGGCACTGATCACCATCGGCCTGGCAGCTGCGGTGGTCAAATTCCTGCTCGGCTGGGAGCTGATCCCGGGTCTTGATCCTATCTTCATGGCTCCGGGCGACAAACCGGGTGAAGTGATGCGCGCCATCGAAGTTATCGGTTCTATTTCCTGCGTGCTGCTCGGTGCGTACCCAATGGTGTTGCTGCTGACTCGTTGGTTTGAAAAACCGCTGATGAGCGTCGGTAACCTGTTAAAAATCAATAATATTGCGGCTGCTGGTATGGTGGCGACGCTGGCGAACAACATCCCAATGTTCGGCATGATGAAGAATATGGATACCCGCGGCAAAGTGATCAACTGCGCCTTTGCGGTCTCCGCGGCCTTCGCGCTGGGTGACCACTTAGGCTTCGCCGCAGCGAACATGAACGCCATGATCTTCCCGATGATTGTCGGCAAGCTGATTGGCGGCGTGACGGCGATTGGTGTGGCTATGCTGTTGGTACCGAAAGATGAAGATGTTCCAGCAGAAGTAGAAACCAACCCGGAGGCGCAATCGTGAATACTCGCCAGCTACTGAGCGTCGGTATCGATATCGGCACCACCACCACTCAGGTGATCTTCTCTCGCCTTGAGCTGGTTAACCGTGCGGCAGTGTCGCAGGTGCCGCGCTACGAATTCATCAAACGCGAAATTAGCTGGCAAAGCCCGGTTTTCTTTACCCCCGTTGATAAGCAGGGCGGGCTGAAAGAGGCCGAACTGAAAGCGCTGATCCTCGCCCAGTATCAGGCGGCGGGTATCGCACCAGAAACCGTCGATTCCGGCGCGATCATCATTACCGGGGAAAGTGCGAAAACCCGCAATGCGCGTCCGGCGGTGATGACGCTCTCCCAGTCGTTGGGTGATTTCGTGGTGGCCAGCGCCGGTCCACATCTGGAATCGGTGATTGCTGGTCATGGTGCGGGTGCCCAGACCCTGTCAGAGCAGAAGTTGTGCCGTGTTCTGAATATCGACATCGGTGGCGGGACGTCGAATTACGTGCTGTTCGACGCGGGGAAAGTCAGCGGTTCAGCCTGCCTGAACGTCGGTGGGCGTCTGCTGGAAACGGACGGCCAGGGGCGCGTGGTTCACGCGCATCAGCCGGGACAGATGATTGTCGATGACGTTTTTGGCCCTGGCACCGATGCGCGTTCGCTTAACGCCACGCAACTGGTTCAGGTGGCGCGACGGATGGCGGCGCTGATTGTGGAAGTGATTGAAGGCACGCTTTCACCACTGGCGCAGGCGCTGATGCAAACCGGTCTGCTGCCTGCGGGCGTGAAACCGGAAGTGATTACGTTGTCCGGCGGGGTGGGCGAATGCTACCGCAACCAACCTGCCGATCCGTTCTGTTTTTCCGACATCGGGCCACTGCTCGCCACGGCGCTGCATGAGCACCCGCGTCTGCGTGAGATGAACGTGCAGTTCCCGGCGCAAACCGTGCGCGCCACGGTGATTGGTGCTGGTGCGCATACGCTGTCGCTTTCGGGCAGCACCATCTGGCTGGAGGGTGTTCAGCTTCCGCTGCGCAATCTGCCGGTGGCGATTCCGGTGGATGAGTCCGATTTGGTTGCTGCCTGGCAACAGGCATTGATGCAGCTCGATCTGGATCCACAAACGGATGCTTATGTGCTTGCGCTGCCCGGTTCGTTACCGGTGCGTTACGCCGCGCTGTTAACGGTGATTGACGCGCTGCTGGCCTTCGTCGCGCGTTATCCGAATCCGCATCCCCTGCTGGTGGTAGCCGAGCAGGATTTTGGTAAAGCCCTGGGCATGCTGTTACGCCCACAGTTACAGCAACACCCGCTGGCAGTCATCGATGAGGTGGTTGTCCGGGCGGGGGACTATATCGACATTGGTACGCCTCTTTTTGGCGGATCGGTTGTGCCGGTGACGGTGAAATCACTCGCATTTCCTTCCTGAGGGAACGACTTATGAAACTAAAGACCACATTGTTCGGCAATGTTTATCAGTTTAAGGATGTAAAAGAGGTGCTGGCAAAAGCCAACGAACTGCGTTCGGGGGATGTGCTGGCAGGAGTGGCCGCAACAAGCTCGCAGGAGCGTGTGGCTGCCAAGCAGGTGTTGTCGGAAATGACGGTGGCGGATATCCGCAATAACCCGGTGATTTCCTATGAAGAAGACTGCGTAACGCGTCTGATTCAGGATGACGTCAACGAAACGGCCTATAACCGCATCAAAAACTGGAGTATCAGTGAGCTGCGTGAGTATGTGCTGAGTGATGAAACTTCTGTCGATGACATTGCGTTTACGCGCAAAGGGTTAACGTCGGAAGTCGTTGCTGCGGTGGCTAAAATCTGTTCCAACGCGGACCTGATCTACGGCGGCAAGAAAATGCCGGTGATCAAAAAGGCGAACACCACCATTGGTCTGCCGGGCACCTTTAGCTGCCGTTTGCAGCCGAACGATACCCGTGACGATGTACAGAGTATCGCCGCTCAGATCTATGAAGGTCTTTCCTTCGGTGCGGGTGATGCGGTCATTGGGGTCAACCCGGTAACGGATGATGTGGAGAACTTAAGCCGCGTCCTCGATACCGTGTATGGCGTAATCGACAAATTTAACATTCCGACCCAGGGTTGCGTACTGGCGCACGTCACCACGCAGATTGAAGCAATTCGTCGCGGCGCGCCGGGCGGGCTGATTTTCCAGAGTATCTGCGGCAGTGAAAAAGGCTTAAAAGAGTTTGGCGTTGAGCTGGCGATGCTGGATGAAGCGCGTGCCGTGGGTGCGGAGTTTAACCGTATCGCCGGGGAAAACTGCCTGTACTTCGAAACCGGGCAAGGGTCTGCGCTTTCTGCTGGCGCTAACTTTGGTGCCGATCAGGTGACGATGGAAGCGCGTAACTACGGGCTGGCGCGTCACTACGATCCGTTCCTGGTGAACACCGTGGTTGGCTTTATCGGACCAGAGTATCTCTACAACGACCGTCAGATTATTCGTGCCGGTCTGGAAGACCACTTCATGGGCAAGCTGAGCGGCATCTCAATGGGCTGTGACTGCTGCTACACCAACCATGCTGATGCTGACCAGAACCTCAACGAAAACCTGATGATTCTGCTCTCCACCGCTGGCTGCAACTACATCATGGGCATGCCGCTCGGTGACGACATCATGCTCAACTACCAGACCACCGCATTCCACGATACCGCGACCGTGCGCCAGTTGCTGAACCTGCGTCCGTCGCCGGAGTTTGAGCGCTGGCTGGAAACCATGGGCATTATGGCAAACGGTCGCCTGACCAAACGGGCGGGCGATCCGTCACTGTTCTTCTGATGACGCGGGGATGACACACGATGGATCAAAAACAGATTGAAGAAATTGTACGCAGCGTAATGGCGTCAATGGGTGAGTCACAGCCGCAGGCTCAGGCACCGTCACCGGAAGCGAAATGCAGCACCACGCAGTGTGCTGCGCCGACAGGTGAAAGCTGTGCGATGGACTTGGGTTCTGCTGAAGCCAAAGCGTGGATTGGCGTTGAAAATCCACACCGTGCGGACGTGTTGACTGAACTGCGTCGCAGTACTGCAGCACGCGTGTGCACCGGTCGTGCCGGTCCTCGCCCGCGTACTCAGGCGTTGTTGCGTTTCCTGGCGGACCATTCGCGTTCGAAAGATACGGTCTTAAAAGAGGTGCCGGAAGAGTGGGTGAAAGCGCAAGGGTTGCTGGAAGTTCGTTCAGAAATCAGTGACAAAAACCTGTATCTGACACGCCCGGATCTGGGGCGTCGTCTGAGTGCGGAAGCCATTGAAGCGTTGAAATCGCAGTGTGTGGCTAACCCGGATGTGCAGGTGATTATCTCTGATGGCCTGTCTACCGATGCGATCACCGCCAACTACGAAGAGATTCTGCCGCCGCTGCTGTCGGGTTTAAAACAAGCCGGGCTGAAGGTCGGTACGCCGTTCTTTGTTCGCTATGGTCGCGTAAAAATCGAAGATCAGATTGGCGAACTGCTGGGGGCGAAAGCGGTGATCCTACTGGTGGGGGAACGTCCGGGCTTAGGCCAGTCGGAGAGCCTTTCCTGCTACGCGGTGTATTCACCGCGCGTGGCGACTACCGTTGAAGCTGACCGCACCTGTATCTCGAACATTCACCAGGGCGGTACGCCTCCGGTAGAAGCGGCTGCGGTAATCGTCGATTTGGCCAAGCGCATGCTGGAGCAGAAAGCATCCGGCATCAATATGACCCGTTAAGGAGGCATCATGCCAGCATTAGATTTGATAAGACCCTCAGTCACCGCGATGCGCGTGATTGCCTCGGTAAATGACGGTTTTGCTCGCGAACTTAAATTACCGCCACATATACGTAGCCTCGGGCTCATCACAGCAGATTCTGATGACGTGGCGTATATTGCCGCAGACGAGGCGACCAAACAGGCGATGGTGGAAGTGGTTTATGGCCGCTCATTGTATGCCGGTGCGGCGCACGGACCTTCTCCCACGGCAGGTGAAGTGCTGATTATGCTCGGCGGGCCGAACCCGGCTGAAGTTCGTGCGGGCCTGGACGCCATGGTTGCCAATATTGAAAGTGGCGCGGCGTTCCAGTGGGCAAATGACGCAGAAAATACCGCCTTCCTGGCGCACGTCGTATCGCGCACGGGTTCGTATCTTTCCGCGACAGCGGGATGTCGACTTGGCGATCCTATGGCTTATCTGGTGGCACCGCCGCTGGAAGCGACATTCGGTATTGATGCTGCACTGAAATCTGCCGATGTACAGCTGGTGACCTACGTTCCACCACCGTCAGAAACCAACTACTCAGCGGCGTTTTTGACCGGTAGTCAGGCCGCCTGTAAAGCCGCGTGTAACGCCTTTGCCGATGCCGTTCTGGATATTGCCCGTAATCCGGTACAACGCGCGTAAGAGAGGTTGTGATGATCAATGCACTGGGATTACTGGAAGTGGATGGCATGGTTGCGGCTGTTGATGCTGCGGACGCCATGCTGAAAGCTGCGAACGTGCGACTGCTTAGCCACGAAGTGCTCGATCCTGGCAGGCTGACGCTGGTGGTGGAAGGCGATCTGGCGGCGTGCCGCGCTGCGCTGGATGCTGGCAGTGCTGCTGCTGCGCGTACAGGCCGTGTTATCAGCCGTAAGGAGATAGGGCGGCCGGATGATGACACCCAGTGGCTGATCGGCGGTTTTAAACGTGCGCCGAAGAAACCCGCACCGAAGCCAGAAATGAAACCAGAAGCCAAAGCGGAAAAGACACAGGAAGCGCCTGTGACATCTGAATCTTCTGATGAGCTCCTGGCGTTATTGGCATCAACCCGTCAAGGAATGACGGCAGGGGAAGTGGCCGCGCACTTTGGCTGGTCACTTGATAAAGCCAGAAATGCGCTGGAACAGCTCTTTTCTGACGGAGCGTTGCGTAAACGCAGTAGTCGCTATCGCTTAAAAAATTAACCTGTCGGAGGGCCGGGGGCTTCATTGAAGCTTCCGGCTTAAAAGATCATGAAAAAGACCCGTACTGCAAACCTGCACCATCTTTATCATGAAGCATTACCCGAAGACGTTAAACTTACGCCGAAGGTGGAGGTGGACAACGTTCACCAACGGCGAACAACAGATGTGTATGAGCATGCCCTGACGATTACTGCCTGGCAGCAGATTTACGATCAACTGCATCCGGGAAAATTTCATGGCGAGTTCACGGAAATCCTGCTTGATGATATTCAGGTGTTCCGTGAATACACCGGTCTTGCGCTGCGCCAGTCATGCCTGGTTTGGCCGAATTCGTTCTGGTTTGGTATTCCGGCTACGCGCGGAGAGCAGGGGTTTATTGGTACGCAATGCCTTGGCAGTGCTGAAATTGCGACCCGCCCAGGCGGAACGGAGTTTGAGCTGAGCACACCGGATGATTACACCATTCTGGGGGTCGTTATCTCTGAAGACACCATTGCGCGTCAGGCTAACTTCCTGCATAACCCGGAAAGGGTGTTGCATATGTTGCGAAATCAGTCGGCGTTAGAAGTAAAAGAACAGCATAAAGCCGCGTTATGGGGCTTTGTGCAACAGGCGCTGGCGACGTTTAGTGAAAATCCCGAGAACCTTCATCAGCCGGCGGTGCGCAAAGTGTTGGGTGATAACCTGCTGCTGGCGATGGGCACTATGCTGGAAGACGCGCAGCCGATTATGACTGCTGAAAGCATCAGCCATCAGAGCTATCGCCGCCTGCTGTCGCGTGCGCGTGAATATGTGCTGGAGAATATGTCAGAGCCGCTGACCGTGCTCGACTTGTGTAACCAGCTACATGTGAGTCGTCGCACGCTGCAAAACGCGTTTCACGCGATCCTCGGTATCGGACCGAATGCCTGGTTAAAACGTATTCGTCTGAATGCCGTGCGCCGGGAGCTTATTAGCCCGTGGTCGCAAAGTGCAACGGTGAAGGACGCTGCGATGCAGTGGGGATTCTGGCATTTAGGGCAGTTTGCTACCGATTACCAGCAGCTGTTTGCAGAAAAACCTTCGTTGACGCTGCATCAGCGTATGCGTCAGTGGGCGTGATGAAAGAATTGTGCCGGATGCGACGCTTTACGTCTTATCCGGCCTACGGGTTGTAGGCCTGATAAGCGTAGCGCCATCAGGCAATTACACCCAGTCGCGGACCTGAATAAATTCGCTAAGGGCGGCTTCCGGGCTGTTCGCTTCCGGCTGCCAGTCATACTCCCAGCGCACCAGCGGCGGCATTGACATCAGAATCGATTCGGTGCGCCCGCCGGTCTGCAGACCGAACAACGTGCCTCTGTCCCACACCAGATTAAATTCCACATAGCGTCCGCGACGATAAAGCTGGAAATTGCGCTCGCGCTCGCCCCAGATCATCGCTTTGCGGCGTTCGACGATCGGCAGATACGCCTCGGTGTAACCTTGCCCGACCGCCTGCATAAAGGCGAAGCAGTGGTCGAAATCTGGCGTATTCAAGTCATCAAAAAACAGCCCACCAATGCCGCGCTGCTCGTTACGGTGCTTCAGAAAGAAGTAGTCGTCGCACCATTTTTTGTAACGCGGGTACACGTCATCACCAAACGGTTGGCAGAGTTCAAGCGCGGTGCGATGCCAGTGAACGGCATCTTCTTCAAAACCATAGTAGGGCGTTAAATCAAAGCCACCGCCAAACCACCATACTGGATCGGCACCCGGTTTTTCGGCGATAAAAAAACGCACGTTGGCATGGCTGGTAGGGATGTACGGATTCTGCGGATGCACGACCAGCGAGACACCCATCGCCTCAAAGCTGCGCCCGGCAAGCTCTGGCCGATGTGCGGTAGCAGAGGCTGGCATTGCGTCACCGTGTACGTGGGAGAAATTCACCCCCGCTTGTTCAAAGATACCGCCGTTACGTAGCACCCGGCTACGACCGCCGCCGCCCGCTTCACGCTGCCAGTTATCTTCAACAAACGTTGCACCATCGATGGCAGATAACTGTTGGCAAATATTATCCTGCAGACTCAGCAGGAACTGTTTAACGCGCTGTGCATCGGGCTTCATGATTAACGTTTCTTCGAATGTGCTTTCTGATTATCAAACCAGTGGAAATAGCTGATGATGCCATTGGCGATAGCGGTGGCGATTTTCTGGCGAAATGCCGTTGTGCCCAGCAACCGTTCTTCTTCCGGGTTGGTGATGAATGACGTTTCGACCAGTACCGAAGGAATTGACGGTGATTTTAGTACCACGAACGCGGCTTGTTCCGTGCTGCGACTGTGCAAACGGTGTACCGGCTTGATTTTCTTAAGAATGTGCGAACCGAGCGTCAGGCTGTTTTTAATGGTGTCGGTTTGTACCAAATCGAACAGTACCTGCTGCAATAAATGGTCTTTATCGGTGGCCTTTTTACCTGCGACTTCATCGGCACGGTTTTCACGATCGGACAGGTACTTCGCCATGGCGCTACTGGCACCGCGATTGGACAGGGCGAAGACCGATGCCCCCGCCGCGCTCGGATTGGTGAAGCCGTCGGCGTGAATCGACATAAACAGATCGGCACCGTGCTTGTGGGCAATCTCAACGCGATCGTACAGTGGAATGAAGGTATCGCCAGAGCGGGTCAGGCGTGCATCAATTCCTTCATTGCGCAGAATCGAGCGTACATTCTTGGCAATCGCCAGCACCACGTGTTTTTCTTTCGAGCCGTTGCGGCCAATTGCCCCGGTATCAATACCACCGTGTCCTGGGTCAAGAACAACAACACGCTTAGCACCCGCTTTTTTGGCTTTCGGTTTGCTGTGACCATTACTGGTCTTTAGCGTTTCTTCCTTTGCGATGGCTTGCGACATGCCGGACAGCGTCAGGGCTGCCAGCCCAGCTTTCAGCACCTGGCGGCGCGATGTGAGAGTTTTTAGTGGTTTAAAAGTGCTCATACGGCCTGAGTTGTAAAAAAAGGTTCCAGACGTTATATCGTATCGCGTAGTCCGTTGCGACGGATCGGGATAAGAATTGTTTTACTTTTCATTTCAATACGTGACAATTCCGTATTATGCCATTTTTTCCGTCGCTTCGCGTCAGATATTGGCTAAATCAGTGGTTCGCGCCATAATCGCTTTTTAACGTCCTGAAAAGGAAACTAATACCATGGAAATACGCGTATTTCGCCAGGAAGATTTCGAAGAGGTGATCACCCTCTGGGAGCGCTGTGATCTGCTGCGTCCATGGAATGATCCGGAAATGGACATTGAGCGCAAAGTCAATCATGACGTCAGCTTGTTTCTGGTCGCAGAAGTGAACGGTGAAGTTGTCGGCACAGTGATGGGGGGCTATGACGGTCATCGTGGTTCCGCTTATTACCTTGGCGTGCATCCTGAGTTCAGGGGGCGTGGTATTGCTAATGCGCTGCTGAACCGACTGGAGAAAAAGCTCATTGCCCGTGGTTGTCCAAAGATTCAAATCATGGTGCGTGACGATAATGACGTTGTGCTGGGTATGTATGAGCGTTTGGGCTATGAACATACCGATGTACTCCATCTGGGTAAACGTTTAATCGAAGATGAAGAGTACTGAGTTCCATCCCGCCGACTATGACGGTCATGGGCGTCTGCGCCTGCCATTTCTGTTCTGGTGCGTGCTGCTGCTCCAGGCGCGTACCTGGGTGTTGTTTGTGATTGCGGGTTCTTCCCGCGATCAAGGCAACACGTTGCTGAATTTGTTTTATCCCGATCATGATGCGTTCTGGCTGGGGTTACTTCCCGGCGTTCCGGCCGTGCTGGCGTTTTTACTCAGCGGGCGGCGTTCCGCGTTTCCCGTTTTATGGCACAGGCTGCGCGGATTACTGATTCTGGCTCAACTGGTGCTGCTCGGCTGGCAGCCGATGCTGTGGTTGGCAGGCGATCCGGTCAACGGCGTCGGGCTGACGCTGCTGGTGGCGGATATCGTCGCGCTGGTCTGGCTGTTAACCAATCAACGTTTGCGCGTCTGTTTTTCCCCCGAGAAAGAATAACGGCACTTTTTAGTGAAACCGGACTCAAAGCAGCGTTGATAAATATGGAAGGAAGTGAAATGAAATCACTGCGTTTGACGTTATGCGCGATACCGCTGGTGCTGACCGGGTGTTCAACCCTCTCATCGGTGAACTGGTCCGCCGCTAATCCGTGGAACTGGTTTGGTTCTTCGACCGAGGTCACTGAGCAAGGCGTGGGAAAACTCACGGGCGCGACAACACTGGAAGAAAAGACCATTGCTGATGCGCTGGATGGCGATTATCGCCTGCGTAGTGGGATGAAAACCAATAACGGCAATGTCGTGCGCTTTTTTGAGGTGATGAAAGGTGACAAGCTGGCAATGGTGATCAATGGCGACCAGGGAACGATCGGTCGCATTGATGTCCTGGACAGCGATATTTCATCAGACGCGGGTGTTGAAATCGGTACACCGTTTAGCGACCTTTACACTAAAGCCTTCGGTAATTGTCAGAAAGCAACCGGTGATGATAGCGAGAACGTTGAATGTAAAGCTGAAGGAAGTCAGCACATTAGCTATATTTTTTCCGGTGACTGGAGCGGCCCTGAAGGCATAATGCCGTCTGACGATACGCTACAAGAGTGGAAAGTCAGCAAAATTATCTGGCGGCGTTAATTTGCGTCTGAACAAATCGACTGACTAAAAAAACAGGTAGAATAACGCCCATCAATGCCACGATGTCGTGGCAGCTTTTTTTCAGGAGGAACAATGTCTCAGGTTCAGAGTGGCATTTTGCCAGAACATTGCCGTGCGGCGATTTGGATTGAAGCCAATGTTAAAGGCGACGTTGAGGCCTTGCGTGCGGCCAGCAAAACCTTTGCCGATAAACTGGCGACCTTTGAAGCGAAATTCCCGGATGCGCATCTGGGCGCGGTAGTCGCTTTTGGCAACAACACCTGGCGCACACTGAGCGGCGGCGTGGGCGCGGAAGAGCTGAAGGACTTCATCCCTTACGGTAAAGGTCTGGCTCCGGCGACCCAGTATGACGTACTGATCCATATTCTCTCGCTGCGCCATGACGTGAACTTCTCCGTTGCGCAGGCAGCCATGGAAGCGTTTGGCGACTGCATTGATGTCAAAGAAGAGATCCACGGTTTCCGTTGGGTGGAAGAGCGTGACCTCAGTGGCTTTGTTGATGGTACGGAAAACCCGGCGGGTGAAGAAACGCGTCGTGAAGTCGCTGTTATCAAAGATGGCATCGATGCTGGCGGCAGCTATGTATTCGTGCAGCGTTGGGAACATAACCTGAAGCAACTGAACCGCATGAGTATTCACGATCAGGAAATGATGATTGGCCGCACCAAGGAAGCCAACGAAGAGATCGATGGTGACGATCGTCCGGTAACATCCCACCTGAGCCGTGTGGATCTGAAAGAAGATGGCAAGGGCCTGAAAATTGTTCGTCAGAGCCTGCCGTACGGTACAGCCAGCGGTACGCATGGTCTCTATTTCTGCGCGTACTGTGCGCGTCTGCACAATATTGAGCAGCAACTGCTGAGCATGTTTGGTGATACCGACGGCAAACGTGACGCGATGCTGCGCTTTACCAAACCGGTCACCGGTGGCTATTACTTTGCACCGTCGCTGGATCGACTGATGGCGCTGTAATCCCGGTATTGCCTGGTGGCGCTAACGCTTACCGGGCCTACCGCGTTCTTATCTGTCATCAAATTGAAAATCCCCGCCCGACGGGGATTTTTTTTACCTGAAATTAACCTGATTTAGTGAGCTATTCCTCAGCATGAATTTGTTAATGCTGTATCTTCTGCGTGAATGAAGCGAAGGCTTCATATTCAAAAGGAGAATATTGAAATGGGAAAACTCACGGGCAAAACAGCATTGATTACGGGCGCATCTCAGGGTATTGGCGAGGGGATCGCCAGAACGTTTGCCCGCCATGGCGCGAACTTAATCCTGCTGGATATCTCCGATGAGATTGAAAAGCTGGCGGATGAACTGGCTGGGCGCGGGCATCGCTGCACAGCGGTTCACGCAGACGTCAGAGATTTTGCGTCAGTCACGGAAGCGGTAAAACGCGCGAAGAAAATTGAAGGCAAAATCGACATTCTGGTCAACAATGCCGGCGTATGTCGCCTTGGCAACTTCCTTGAAATGAGCGATGAAGATCGCGACTTCCACATTGATGTCAACATTAAAGGCGTCTGGAACGTGACGAAGGCCGTTCTGCCGGAGATGATTGCGCGCAAAGACGGGCGCATCGTGATGATGTCATCGGTAACAGGCGATATGGTGGCCGACCCGGGCGAAACGGCGTATGCGCTGTCGAAAGCCGCTATTATCGGCTTAACTAAGTCCCTGGCGGTTGAATACGCGCAATCGGGGATTCGTGTAAATGCAATTTGCCCAGGCTACGTTCGTACGCCAATGGCGGAAAGTATTGCACGTCAGTCTAACCCGGACGATCCTGAATCGGTTTTAGTCGACATGGCGAAAGCGATTCCAATGCGCCGTCTGGCCTGCCCGCTTGAAGTGGGTGAACTGGCGGCGTTCCTGGCGTCGGATGAATCCAGCTACTTAACTGGCACGCAAAACGTGATTGATGGCGGCAGCACACTGCCGGAAAGCGTTAGCGTCGGCATCTGATTGATGCCTGTCTCCTCCCTGGTGAACCTGGGGAGGAGGTACCCCTTAGAGCTAGCCCATTAGGCTATTTTATTCGCCAGTTTGGCCCTGGGCAGTGCTCAAAATCCTCACGTACTTCGTGTACGCTCCGGTTTTTCCGCGCTGTCCGTGTCCAAACTGCCTGCAACAATTACACCTACTGGGATAAGCTCTTATTCTCTTTTCAACTTTCAAATCATCAAACGGTATATAAAACCGTTACTCCTTTAGTGCCGGTTATAAATATGATGACCATAAGAAAGTCATTAAATTTATAAGGGTGCGCAATGGCCGTTAACTTACTGAAAAAAAGAACCCTGACGCTGGCGGCGCTGCTGTTGCTGGTGGGGCAGGCGCAGGCAACAGAGCTGTTGAACAGCTCATACGATGTGTCTCGCGAGCTGTTTGCCGCCCTTAATCCCCCGTTTGAACAGCAATGGGCGAAGGATAACGGCGGCGATAAACTGACGATAAAACAATCTCATGCCGGGTCATCAAAACAGGCGCTGGCGATTTTACAGGGACTGAAAGCCGATGTGGTGACCTATAACCAGGTGACCGACGTGCAAATCCTGCACGACAAAGGCAAGTTGATCCCGGCCGACTGGCAAACTCGCCTGCCGAACAACAGTTCACCGTTCTATTCCACAATGGGATTCCTGGTGCGTAAAGGAAACCCTAAAAATATTCACGACTGGAATGACCTTGTTCGTTCTGACGTCAAGCTTATCTTCCCTAACCCGAAAACGTCCGGGAATGCGCGCTACACCTATTTAGCGGCGTGGGGCGCTGCGGATAAAGCAGACGGCGGCGATAAAGCCAAAACCGAACAGTTCATGACCCAGTTCCTGCAAAATGTCGAAGTGTTTGATACCGGCGGCCGTGGCGCGACCACCACTTTTGCCGAGCGCGGGCTCGGTGACGTATTGATCAGCTTCGAGTCGGAAGTGAATAACATTCGCAAGCAGTATGAAGCGCAGGGTTTTGAGGTTGTTATTCCGAAAACCAATATTCTTGCCGAGTTCCCGGTTGCCTGGGTAGATAAGAATGTGCAGGCCAACGGGACAGAGAAAGCGGCTAAAGCCTATCTGAACTGGCTGTACAGCCCGCAGGCACAAACCATCATCACCGACTATTACTACCGTGTGAATAACCCACAGGTCATGGACAAGCTGCAAGATAAATTCCCGCAGACTGAATTGTTCCGCGTAGAAGACAAGTTCGGCTCCTGGCCTGAAGTGATGAAAACACACTTTGTCAGCGGCGGTGAGCTGGACAAACTGTTGGCGGCGGGGCGCAAGTAAATGTTTGCTGTTTCTTCCCGACGCGTGCTGCCCGGCTTTACCTTAAGTCTGGGTACCAGCTTACTGTTTGTGTGCCTGATATTGCTGTTACCGCTTAGTGCGCTGGTAATGCAACTGGCGCAAATGAGCTGGGCGCAATATTGGGATGTGATCACTAACCCGCAGGTCGTGGCGGCCTATAAAGTCACGCTGCTGTCAGCATTTGTGGCGTCGATTTTTAACGGCGTGTTTGGTCTGTTGATGGCGTGGATCTTAACCCGCTATCGTTTTCCGGGCCGCACGCTGCTGGATGCGCTGATGGACCTGCCGTTTGCGCTGCCTACGGCGGTAGCGGGTCTGACGCTGGCGTCACTGTTTTCGGTCAACGGTTTCTACGGCGAATGGCTGGCGAAACTGGATATTAAGGTCACTTACACCTGGCTGGGTATCGCGGTGGCAATGGCCTTTACCAGCATTCCGTTTGTGGTACGTACCGTACAGCCGGTGCTGGAAGAGTTAGGTCCGGAGTATGAAGAAGCGGCGGAGACGCTGGGTGCTACGCGTTGGCAGAGTTTCCGCAAAGTGGTGCTGCCGGAGCTGTCTCCTGCGCTGGTGGCGGGCGTGGCGCTGTCGTTCACCCGTAGTTTAGGCGAATTTGGCGCAGTTATCTTTATCGCCGGGAATATTGCGTGGAAAACGGAAGTCACCTCACTGATGATTTTTGTTCGCTTGCAGGAGTTTGACTACCCAGCCGCTAGTGCGATTGCGTCAGTAATCCTTGGGGCTTCGTTGTTGCTGCTGTTTTCGATTAACACCCTGCAGAGTCGCTTTGGTCGACGCGTGGTAGGTCACTGATGGCAGACATTACCCAATTGAAACACTATGGGGCGCCCCGCATCAACTGGGGTAAATGGTTTCTGATTGGCACGGGCATGCTGGTGTCCGCGTTTATTTTGCTGGTGCCGATGATCTATATCTTCGTGCAGGCATTCAGTAAGGGGTTACTGCCGGTATTACAGAATCTGGCTAACCCGGACATGCTGCATGCCATCTGGCTTACGGTGTTGATTGCACTGATCGCAGTGCCGGTGAACCTGGTGTTTGGTGTCTTGCTGGCCTGGCTGGTGACCCGCTTTAACTTTCCAGGCCGCCAGCTGTTGCTGACGCTACTGGATATTCCGTTTGCTGTCTCGCCGGTGGTCGCCGGTCTGGTCTATCTGCTGTTTTACGGCTCTAACGGCCCACTCGGCGGTTGGCTGGATGAACATAACCTGCAAATCATGTTTGCCTGGCCAGGCATGGTGCTGGTTACGGTCTTTGTAACCTGTCCGTTTGTGGTGCGCGAACTGGTGCCGGTGATGTTAAGCCAGGGCAGTAATGAAGATGAAGCGGCTGTGCTGCTTGGCGCGTCCGGCTGGCAGATGTTCCGTCGCGTGACGTTACCGAATATCCGTTGGGCATTGCTGTACGGTGTGGTGTTGACCAATGCCCGTGCGATTGGTGAGTTTGGTGCGGTGTCGGTGGTGTCTGGTTCGATTCGCGGCGAAACCTTGTCATTGCCATTGCAGATTGAATTACTGGAGCAGGATTACAACACTGTCGGCTCCTTTACCGCAGCGGCGTTGTTAACGCTGATGGCGATTATTACCCTGTTTTTGAAGAGCATGCTGCAATGGCGCCTGGAGAACCAGGAAAAACGCGCGCAGCAGGAGGAAAATCATGAGCATTGAGATTGCCAATATTAAGAAGTCTTTTGGTCGCACCCAGGTGCTGAACGATATCTCGCTGGATATTCCTTCAGGTCAGATGGTCGCGCTGCTGGGACCCTCCGGTTCGGGTAAAACCACGCTGCTGCGAATTATTGCCGGGCTGGAGCATCAGTCCAGCGGGCATATTCGCTTTCATGGTACTGACGTCAGTCGCTTACATGCGCGTGATCGTAAAGTTGGCTTCGTCTTTCAGCATTATGCGCTGTTTCGCCATATGACCGTTTTCGACAATATCGCCTTTGGGCTGACGGTCTTACCGCGTCGCGAGCGTCCAAACGCGGCGGCCATTAAGGCGAAAGTCACCAAATTGCTGGAGATGGTGCAGCTTGCCCATCTGGCGGATCGTTTTCCGGCGCAGCTTTCCGGCGGGCAAAAACAGCGTGTGGCGCTGGCACGAGCGTTAGCGGTGGAACCGCAGATCCTGCTACTCGATGAGCCGTTTGGTGCACTTGATGCTCAGGTGCGTAAAGAGTTGCGTCGTTGGTTGCGTCAGTTGCACGAAGAACTGAAATTTACCAGCGTGTTTGTTACCCACGATCAGGAAGAGGCGACGGAAGTGGCCGATCGCGTGGTGGTAATGAGCCAGGGACATATTGAACAAGCCGATGCGCCGGACCAGGTCTGGCGTGAACCGGCAACCCGCTTTGTACTGGAATTTATGGGTGAGGTTAACCGCCTGCAGGGGACGATTCGTGGCGGACAGTTCCATGTTGGCGCACACCGTTGGCCATTGGGCTATACGCCAGCGTATCAAGGGCCGGTTGATCTGTTCCTGCGTCCGTGGGAAGTGGATGTGAGCCGTCGTACCAGCCTGGATTCCCCGTTGCCGGTACAGGTGCTGGAAGCCAGCCCGAAAGGTCACTACACCCAATTAGTTGTGCAACCACTGGGGTGGTATAACGAACCGCTGACAGTGGTCATGCAGGGAGACGATTCCCCTGCTCGTGGCGAACGCCTGTTTGTTGGGCTGCAAAATGCACGTCTGTACAACGGTGACCAGCGCATTGAAACGCGTGAAGCGGAACTTGCCCTGGCGCAATCGGCCTGATAGGTTAATTCGCATAGTTATTCCCCGGTGGCGCTGCGCTTACCGGGCCTACGGGCTAAAGCATGACCTGTAGGCCGGGTAAGCGTAGCGCCACCCGGCATTTTATTGAGCTGAAAACGTGAACACATTAGAACAAACGATTGGCAATACGCCTCTGGTTAAACTGCAGCGTCTTGCGCCGGAAAACGGCAGTGAAATTTGGGTCAAACTGGAAGGGAATAATCCCGCGGGATCGGTGAAAGACAGGGCTGCGCTGTCGATGATTGTCGAAGCGGAGAAACGCGGAGAAATTAAGCCGGGCGATGTACTGATTGAAGCAACCAGCGGGAATACCGGCATCGCGCTGGCGATGATCGCCGCGCTGAAAGGTTATCGCATGAAGCTGCTTATGCCTGACAACATGAGTCAGGAGCGACGTGCGGCGATGCGGGCTTACGGGGCTGAACTGATACTGGTGACCAAAGAGCAGGGCATGGAAGGGGCGCGTGACTTAGCACTGGAAATGGCCCAACGTGGCGAAGGTAAGTTGCTCGATCAGTTTAACAATCCTGATAACCCGTATGCGCATTACACCACAACCGGCCCGGAAATCTGGCAGCAAACGTCCGGACGCATTACCCATTTCGTCTCCAGCATGGGCACGACCGGCACCATTACCGGCGTATCTCGTTTTCTGCGTGAACAGGCTAAACCGGTGACGATTGTCGGTCTGCAGCCGGAAGAGGGCAGCAGTATTCCGGGAATCCGCCGCTGGCCTGCGGAGTATATGCCGGGCATTTTTAACGCCTCGCTGGTGGATGAGGTGCTGGATATTCATCAGAATGATGCAGAAAACACCATGCGTGAGCTGGCGGTTCGTGAAGGCATTTTCTGCGGTGTCAGTTCTGGCGGCGCGGTGGCGGGGGCGTTACGCGTGGCGCGTGCTACACCCGGCGCTGTGGTGGTGGCGATCATCTGCGATCGCGGCGATCGCTACCTTTCGACCGGCGTTTTTGGTGAAGAGCACTTCAATCAGGGCGCAGGGATTTAATTTGTTTGCCTGATAAGCGTAGCGCCATCAGGCAAACACACGACACGATCGCCGGATAAGACGTTGCGTGTTTTATCCGGCTTTCAATGATTAATCGTTACGGTTCTCTACCAGTTTATCCAGGAACTGCCACAGTTTTTCATTCATCTGCTGATAATCCCATTCGCGCATTTCAGCAACAGAGCGGATAAAGCGTTTTCCTCTGGCCTCTGCTAACTCTTGTTCCGAATGCTGAATCAGCCCCTCGATTGCCTCGGCGGTGAATTCCATATGACACTGGAAGCCATAGATAAAATTACCGTATTGCACGATTTGTCTCGGACAGCCTTCACTTGTCGCCAGAATTGTCGCCTGATCGGTTAATCCAGGCATATCGTTGTGCCAGTGACCGACCATCAGCGGCGATCCAAAGTGGGCGATCAGCGGGTGCGCTTTACCTGCTTCAGTCAGTGTGATGGGATAATGACCAATCTCTTTTTCCGGGCTTTGACATACCTTCGCGCCCAGCGCCTCGCCAATCAGCTGTGAACCTAAGCAGATCCCCACCACAATTTTGCGTGCTGAAATCGCCTGATTGATCAGATGCTGTTCGGCCTGAGAGTCAAAATACGGACACTCTGCCAGCGTGGTGCGTGGAGACTGCGGGCCACCAAAGACGACCAGCATATCGAACCCATCAGCATTGGCGGGAACCGATTCTCCGGCGTAAACCCGTGACTAGGTGATGGTATAGCCACGCTATTCTGCCCACGGCAGATACGCGCCAGCAGATTCAAAAGACTCATGAATAACAAAATGAACTCGCACTTTTTCTCTCCTGTTAGCGCTTTTGCGCCTGATGAATATCAGCCGCCAGCTTATGAATATCGCTGTCGTTCAAGGTCGACAGCGTAATGCGCAGACCGTGCGATGGTGTATTCACACCAAACACCTCACCTTCGCGTACCAGCCAACCGGATTTTGCCAGGGCAAAAGCAAGTGATTGACTGTGATGCGTCAGAGGCAGCCACAGATTCAGACCATCACCGACGGGTAGATCAATGCCATATCCTCTGAGAGCGGTGGTCAGTTTTTGCTGCTGTGTTGCGTAAAACCGCTGAGTCTGGACCAGCTTACGTTGATACTCCTCGTCACTCAGGCAGGCGCAGGCCAAATCCTGAAGCAGATGGCTGACCCACTGACTGCCGGCGTTGAGTCGTAACCGCAGTTTTGCTGAAGTGACCGGATCGCTGGCAACGATGGCAAGGCGTAAATCCGGGCCTAATGTTTTCGACATTGAACGGACGACTGCCCAGTGTGTGGTTTGCGCGGCAATCACCGGGTGCCAACGGCATGCGGACAGCAGTGCAAAGTGGTCGTCGACAATCACCAGCACCTGCGGATAGCGGGCCAGGATTTTTTGTAACTGGGCGGCGCGTGCGGCGCTCAGGCTACATCCCGTCGGGTTGTGGGCCCGCGGCGTCAGGATCACTGCCCGCGCCCCTCTTTGTAACGCCGCCTCCAGCATGTCGGGTTGCATGCCTTCGTTGTCTACGGTGACCGGGCTCGCTGAGAATCCCGCATAACGCAACATATTGATACTACTTAAAAAGCAGGGATCTTCTACCGCGACGCTATCGCCCGGCAATAAATGGGCGCACAGTAGTCGTTCAATAGCGTCAATAGCACCGCTGGTGATATCAATTTCTCCCACGCCAGGGAGGGCATCCTGCATCCAGCGTGTGGCCCAGGTTTTAAGCTCAGGCGATACGACGGCATCGCCATACAGACGTGGATTCTTATTTATTTGCGCGAAATAACGACTGAGATCGGGGAGACAAGTCGGCGCAGGGTTACCACCGGAAAGGTCGGTAAGCGGGGTATTCGGGTTCCCTCCCTCCAGCGCGATAGGGGAGGAAATTCCTTTTATTACCGTCCCGTTTCTCCCAAGACTGAGTGCCAGCCCGGAGGTGACCAGTCGTTTATAAGCCGCCGCGACAGTATTGCGGTTGACGTTCAATGTCGTCGCCAGCTCGCGCACTGGCGGAAGCGTTTCGCCTGAGGCGAGGGTGCCTGTAGCGACATGTTGACGAATACTGTCAAAAATTTCGTTAGCGGTTTTTCCGTCGATCATTATTGACCTATGACAAAATGAATTTTAGCATATGACGATAATAGTGAGGCGATAGCCCGCTGTCCAGCGAGAGGAGAAGTTTATGCAGCAGGAGAGTGAAATACAGTCAGTGCTCTTCGACGACAAGCATCGGGCGCTACAAACCGATATCGTCGCCGTCCAGTCACAGGTGGTGTATGGCAGCGTAGGTAACAGTATCGCCGTCCCGGCCATCAAAGCGCAGGGATTACGCGTCACCGCGATCCCAACGGTACTGTTCAGCAATACACCGCATTATGAGACTTTTTATGGCGGTGTTATCCCGGCCGACTGGTTTAGCGGCTATCTTCGCGCCTTAAATGAACGCGATACGTTACGTGAGCTAAAAGCGGTGACCACGGGGTATATGGGCAGTGCGGAACAAATCGCTCTGCTGGCACAGTGGCTGGAGACCGTGCGGGCTACCCACCCGGATCTGTGTATTCTGGTTGATCCGGTGATTGGGGATACGGACAGCGGCATGTACGTAAAGGCCGAAATACCGGAGGCGTATCGCAAACATCTGCTACCGCTGGCACAGGGACTGACGCCAAACGTGTTTGAGCTGCAGATGTTGAGCGGTAAACCGTGCCGCACGCTGGATGAAGCGATATCGGCAGCCAAATCGCTGCTCACCGATACGCTGAAATGGGTGGTAATCACCAGCGCTCCGGGAGAAACCGAGGAGGTCATTCAGGTTGCTATTGTGACGGCTGAAACGGTTGAGGTGCTAGCCCATCCGCGGGTGAAAACGGACCTGAAAGGGACTGGCGATCTGTTCTGCGCTGAACTGGTGAGCGGTATCGTGCTGGGAAAACCACTTACTGCTGCCACGCACGACGCTGCACAGCGCGTGCTGGAAGTGATGACATGGACACACTTGTGCGGTTGTGATGAGTTAATTCTGCCACCGGCAGGGGAGGCGCAATGAAGAGTTATCGACTGGTGGTTAGTCAGCATGGACGCATCGTTGGACATTTTGATACCAGCGGAACAGAGGCGCTGGAAGATATCTGTGTGGCGCGCGCCATGTTTGGGATTGCCGGTGGCTATGATTGTGAACTGCTAGTGGCGGATTCGGAACGGCGGATGCTGGAAAGCGGGCCGGAAGGTATGAAAATCCTGATGCGCGAGGCGTGTTACCGGCCGGTTACTTCACAAATTTAATGCTGATGGCGGCACATACGCCTGACCTGGCCTACGTTACGGCGTTTTTCGTAGGCCGGAGAAGCGTAGCACCATCCGGCAGGTTTTGACGTCCGTTAGATAAAAAAATGGCGCCATCTGGCGCCATTCTTCCCTGCGGCAAGAATTACTTCTTGATGCGGATAACCGGAGTTTCACCCACGGTCACGCTACCGGACAGTTTGATCAGTTCTTTGATTTCGTCCATGTTGGAGATAACAACCGGAGTCAGGGTAGACTTGGCTTTCTCTTCCAGCAGTGGCAGATCGAATTCAATAACCGGGTCGCCCACTTTCACACGCTGGCCTTCTTCAGCGATACGCTTGAAGCCTTCGCCTTTCAGTTCAACGGTATCAATACCGAAGTGAACAAACAGCTCAATGCCGCTATCAGATTCGATAGAGAACGCATGGTTGGTTTCAAAGATTTTGCCGATGGTGCCATCAACAGGGGCAACCATTTTGTTACCGGTTGGCTTGATAGCAATACCATCACCAACGATTTTTTCAGCAAAAACTACATCCGGCACGTCTTCGATGTTGACGATCTCGCCAGAGAGCGGAGCAACAATCTCAATAGTTCCGGTGTCTTTCTTATCATCAGAAACCAGAGATTTCAGTTTATCGAACAAACCCATGATCTTCTCCTAAGCAGTAAATTGGGCCGCATCTCGTGGATTAGCAGATTGTTTTTTCTTCAATGAACTTGTTAACCAGCGTTATTAACTCGTCCGTTGTCGGTTGAGCAAGAGCCTGCTCTGCTAACACCTTCGCATCTTCGAAGTTCGTGTTACGGATAATCTTCTTAATGCGCGGGATAGAAATGGCGCTCATAGAGAATTCGTCCAGACCCATCCCCAGCAACAGAAGTGTAGCACGTTCGTCGCCTGCAAGCTCACCACACATGCCGGTCCATTTGCCTTCAGCATGAGAAGCATCAATAACTTGCTTGATCAGCGTCAGAACAGATGGCGACATCGGTTGGTAAAGGTGTGAAATCATATCATTACCACGGTCAACTGCCAGGGTGTACTGCGTTAAATCATTGGTGCCGATACTAAAGAAATCAACTTCTTTGGCTAAATGACGTGCAATTGTTGCCGCAGCCGGTGTTTCCACCATCACGCCAATCTCAATGCTTTCGTCAAATGCTTTACCTTCGTCGCGCAGTTCCTGTTTGTAGATTTCGATCTCTTTGCGCAGTGCGCGCACTTCTTCAACAGAGATAATCATCGGGAACATGATGCGCAGTTTGCCGAAAGCAGAGGCACGCAGGATAGCGCGAACCTGGTCACGCAGGATCTCTTTACGATCCATCGCGATACGCACGGCACGCCAGCCCAGGAACGGGTTCTCTTCTTTCGGGAAATTCATGTACGGCAGTTCTTTATCGCCGCCGATGTCCATGGTACGTACGATAACCGCCTGAGAGCCACACGCTTCAGCAACGGCTTTATACGCAGCAAACTGTTCTTCTTCAGTCGGCAGCGATTCACGGTCCATGAACAGGAATTCGGTACGATACAGACCCACGCCTTCAGCGCCGTTACGCTCAGCGCCTTCAACGTCACGAACGGTACCGATGTTGGCACACACTTCAACCTGGTGACCGTCCAGCGTGATAGCGGGCAGATCTTTCAGCTTAGCGAGTTCCGCTTTCTCGGTAGCAACTTGCTCCTGAACGGCACGCAGTTGTTCGATAACGTCGTTAGTTGGGTTGACGTAAACCTGATTGTTTACGGCATCCAGAATCAGATAGTCGTCGTTTTTCACCTGAGAGGTGACGCTACCGGTACCTACGATGGCAGGCAGTTCCAAAGAACGCGCCATGATTGAGGTATGAGAGGTACGTCCACCTGCGTCAGTGATGAAACCCAGCACCTTCTCGAGGTTCAACTGTGCGGTTTCTGACGGGGTCAAGTCAGCGGCAACCAGGATAACTTCTTCCTGGATAGCGCTCAGGTCGATAATTGCCAGACCCAGGATGTTACGCAGCAGGCGTTTACCGATGTCACGTACGTCAGCCGCACGTTCTTTCAGGTATTCATCATCCAGCTCTTCCAGGGCTGTGGCCTGACCTTCGATAATCTCATGCGCAGCTGCGTCAGCCGTCATGTGCTTATCTTTAATCAGGGCTATGATTTCCTGCTCCAGCTCCTCATCTTCGAGCAGCATGATATGCCCTTCAAAGATGGCTTCTTTTTCTTCACCGAATGTTTCACCAGCTTTGGTTTTGATCGCTTCCAGTTGCGCAGATGCCTTGGCACGACCGCTCAGAAAACGTTCAACTTCCTGATCAACCTTGTCGGCAGAAATTTTTTTCCGGTCAATGACGATTTCGTCTTCTTTCAGCAGCAGTGCCTTGCCGAAAGCGATACCCGGGGATGCTAAAATGCCTGAAATCATAACCCTACCTTACTTGTGACTGATATTTAAAAGAACTCGTTGAACTTACTCGAGTTCAGCCATCAGTTTAACCAGATGCTCAACTGCTTTCTGCTCGTCTTCGCCTTCTGCGGAAAGGGTAACAACGGTGCCCTGAGTCAGGCCCAGAGTCTGCAGCTTAAACAGGCTTTTTGCGCTAGCGCTTTTGCCGTTGGAAGTCACAGTGATTTCAGACGTAAAGCCTTTTGCTTCTTTAACAAACTGAGCAGCAGGGCGAGTATGCAGACCGTTCGGAGCGGTAATGGTAACTTCTTGCTGGAACATTATATTTCCCCAACTTATAGGTTTAGTGTTGTGGAACTAAAGTCTAGCCTGGCGGTTCAACTTTAGCCTGTATTGTTAGCGTCGACGTAAACAGGACGCGACACAAAAGGAGTTCGGTGCAATCCGTTGCTGGCAACTTCTTGCCGCTGACGTTTCGTTCGTCATTAAACATTATGCCGCGAAAGGAAGAGTTGAACCAAATCATAAAATCGATTCAGCTAGCGCTTTTCCTGTAACGATTAATTTCGCGCATCAAAATAATTAGTTTGGTTAAATACCAGTTCCGGCGGGCTGAATCAATGCCAGGTGGGTTGAAACTTTGAAGCAGGCCACAAAAAAGCACCCAAAAGGGTGCTTTTTTACGCGTATTTAACATGCTGGCATTACTGTTGCAGTTCTTTCTCAGTGAAGAGATCGGCAAACAGTGCTGTGCTCAGATAACGCTCACCCGATGACGGTAGAATAACCACTATATTCTTATTGGTAAAGGTTTCATCTTCCTGGAGCTTAAGCGCAGCAGCAACCGCAGCACCTGAAGAGATACCCGCCAGAATGCCTTCTTCTTCCATCAGGCGGCGCGCCGTGGAAATAGCTTCATCATTGGTGATGGCAACCACTTTATCGATAAGCTTCAGGTCAAGGTTACCCGGAATGAAGCCTGCGCCAATGCCCTGAATTTTGTGCGGACCCGGTTTCAGCTCTTCACCCGCCAGTGCCTGGGCGATAACCGGCGAGTCTGTCGGCTCAACGGCAACGGTGATGAGGTCCGTTTTGCCCTTGGTCCCTTTAATGTAGCGGGTCACCCCGGTCAGCGTACCGCCGGTACCGACGCCAGAGATAAACACATCAACCTGACCGTCGGTATCTTCCCAGATTTCCGGTCCGGTGGTTTTCTCGTGGATTTCCGGGTTAGCCGGATTGCTGAATTGCTGAAGCAGCAGGAATTTTTCTGGGTCGCTGGCAACAATCTCTTCCGCCTTTTGAATCGCGCCCTTCATGCCTTTCGCGCCTTCGGTAAGCACCAGGTTTGCACCCAATGCCTTCAGCAACTTGCGACGCTCAATGCTCATGGTTTCTGGCATCGTCAGGGTGAGTTTGTAACCACGGGCGGCAGCAACGTAGGCCAGCGCGATCCCGGTGTTACCGCTGGTCGGTTCGACCAACTCAACGCCCGGCTTCAGTACACCACGTTTTTCGGCATCCCAAATCATATTGGCACCAATACGGCATTTGACGCTGAAGCTCGGGTTACGTGACTCCACCTTCGCCAGAATGCGTCCGTTACCGATACGGTTCAGTCGAACCAGCGGCGTATGACCGATAGTCAGCGAGTTGTCTTCAAAAATCTTACTCATGGCCTGTCCTTAACTGTATGAAATTGGGATACCGCTTCAGCATACCTGTTGAGAAAGTATGGGGAAGTAAGGATTTAGCATATCTATATTCATAAAGGAAATATTCGACGTCAGTATGGAATAAGGGACGGCATAAGCCATCCCTGTTTTACACATTTTTGCATTACTTCCATAACGCGTGTTTAGCACGGTAGCAGTCTACCCACATCGCCGTGGCACCACAAACCGCAACCGGCATGATGAACAGATTGAGCACCGGGATCATCGTAAACAGACTGGTTAGCGCACCAAACTGCATGTTGGTGACTTTGCGTGTGCGCAGGGCGATACGCATCTCTTTAAAGGGCACTTTGTGGTTGTCGAATGGATAATCACAATATTGAATGGCCAGCATCCACGCACTGAACAGGAACCACAGCACTGGTGCGACGGTCTGCCCCACACCGGGGATAAAATAGAGGAGCAGTAACACAAAGGCGCGCGGGAGATACCACGCCAGCTTTTGCCACTCACGCTTCATAATACGCGGCACATCTTTCATGATGCCAAGAACGCCAGTGTCAGGCGGCGTCGCACCCGTCAGGCGGGCTTCGAGTTGTTCTGCCAACAAGCCGTTAAACGGTGCGGCAATCCAGTTGGCGATGGTGGAGAACAGGTAGCCAAACACCAGTAGCACGGAGACAGTCACAATCGGCCATAGCAAATAGCTAAGCCACTGTAGCCAGTTCGGGACGTGGCTCATCAGCGCGGGGATCCAACTGTCCAGTTGCGTAAACAGCCACCAGAATGCGCCGCCCATCAGCAAAATATTCACCAGTAAAGGCAGGATAACAAAGCGACGAATTCCCGGTTGAGTGATGAGTTTCCATCCCTGAGAAAAGTAATAAAAACCGCTGCGAGGTACAACTGCAGATGATGAAACCATGGTCAGGACATACTCCTTGTTATATAAGCTCTGGTAAACTTTGCGTATCTTACCGGGTTGTTGAGCGTTAGGCTGTTCAGAAATGTTCGAAAAAACAGCAAAAAGCACGTTTTTATTCATCTTTATGCCGTGAAAGCCAAGAGTGCACTTGCACTTGGCGTAATCGGCAAATACTCTTAGTGAGTAAATGTTTGCCGTGGTGGCAAGGTGTTAGAACAACAGAGAATATAATGATGCAGGATTTGCGTCTGATATTAATCATTGTTGGCGCGATCGCCATAATCGCTTTACTGGTACATGGTTTCTGGACTAGCCGTAAAGAACGGTCTTCTATATTCCGCGATCGCCCACTGAAACGCATGAAGTCTAAACGTGATGACGAGGATTCCTACGACGACAACGTCGAGGAAGATGAAGGCGTGGGCGAAGTCCGCGTGCATCGTGTGAATCATGCTCCCGGCAGCGCTCAGGAACATGGTGTTCCTCCTCAGTCGCCGCAACACCAGTACCAGCCGCCTTATGCGTCTGCTCAGCCGCGTCAACACGCGCAGCAGCCCACTCAGGCGCCACAGGTACCGCAGCCGCATGCCCAGCATCCGCAGCAGCCAGTACAACAGCCACAACCGGTGCAACATCAGCCGGTACAGCAGCAACCGATGCAACCTCAGCCAGCGGCTCCACAGGTACAGCAACCCGTGCAGCAAGCGCCACAACCTGCACCGCAGACCTTCCAGCCAGTAGAGCCTGTTGTTGAACCGCAACCGCAGCCTGAACCGGTTGTTGAAGAAGCGCCTGTTGCTGAAAAACCGCAGCGTAAAGAAGCGGTCATCATTATGAACGTCGCGGCGCATCATGGCAGCGAGCTCAACGGTGAGGTGTTGCTCAACAGCATTCAGCAGGCTGGTTTTAAATTTGGCGATATGAATATTTTCCATCGTCATCTCAGCCCGGATGGGAGTGGCTCGTCGCTGTTCAGTCTTGCCAATATGGTGAACCCAGGGACGTTTGACCCTGAGATGACCGGCGATTTCAGCACGCCGGGCGTTACTATCTTTATGCAGGTTCCGTCCTATGGCGACGAACTGCAAAACTTCAAGCTGATGCTGCAGTCCGCACAACACATTGCCGATGAAGTGGGTGGTGTGGTGCTCGACGATCAACGTCGTATGATGACGCCGCAGAAACTGCGTGAGTATCAGGACCGCATCCGCGAAGTTAAAGAATCTCACGCCTGATTTTCCTCTGGCGTGACCTCTCCTTTCTGAACCCCCGCCTGTCGGGGGTTTTTTATCATTGATGGTGCGATATGGAATCAATCGAACAACAACTGACAGAACTGCGAACCACGCTTCGCCATCATGAGCATCTCTACCATGTGATGGACGCGCCGGAAATTCCTGATGCGGAATATGATCGCCTGATGCGCGAACTGCGTGAACTGGAAGCGCAGCATCCTGAACTTGTCACGCCCGATTCACCCACCCAGCGCGTAGGTGCCGCACCTCTGGCGGCGTTCAGCCAGATCCGTCATGAAGTGCCGATGCTGTCGCTGGATAACGTGTTTGATGAAGAGAGTTTTCTCGCCTTCAATAAGCGCGTTCAGGACAGACTGAAGAGCACGGATAAGCTGACATGGTGCTGTGAGCTGAAGCTGGATGGTCTGGCGGTCAGTATCCTGTATGAGAACGGTGTACTGGTCAGCGCGGCAACACGTGGTGATGGTACGACTGGCGAGGACATTACCTCGAACGTGCGCACCATTCGCGCGATCCCGTTAAAACTGCGTGGCGATAATATTCCGGCACGTCTGGAAGTGCGCGGCGAAGTGTTTTTGCCGCAGGCCGGGTTTGAAAAAATTAACGAAGAAGCCCGCCGCACGGGCAACAAAGTGTTTGCTAACCCGCGTAATGCGGCGGCAGGATCATTACGCCAGCTCGATCCGCGTATCACCGCGAAGCGACCGCTTACTTTCTTCTGCTATGGCGTCGGCGTGCTGGAAGGCGGCGAACTGCCCGATACGCATTTGGGGCGCTTGCTGCAGTTTAAAGCGTGGGGCCTACCGGTCAGCAACAGGGTAACGTTGTGCGACTCTCCGCAGGAAGTACTCGCTTACTATCATCAGGTTGAAGAAGACCGCCCAACGTTGGGATTCGATATCGACGGCGTGGTTATCAAAGTCAACTCCATGGCGCTGCAGGAGCAACTGGGCTTTGTTGCCCGTGCACCGCGCTGGGCGGTAGCCTTTAAGTTTCCGGCGCAGGAACAGATGACTTTTGTTCGCGATGTTGAGTTTCAGGTCGGGCGTACCGGCGCGATTACGCCCGTCGCCCGCCTCGAGCCGGTGCAAGTGGCTGGCGTGTTGGTCAGTAATGCGACGTTGCATAATGCTGATGAAATCGAGCGTTTGGGGTTACGCATTGGCGACAAAGTCGTTATTCGTCGTGCGGGCGATGTCATCCCGCAGGTAGTGAACGTCGTGCTTTCCGAACGCCCGGACGATACGCGCGAAATCGAGTTCCCCACTCATTGTCCGGTATGCAACTCTGACGTTGAGCGTGTGGAAGGCGAAGCCGTTACTCGCTGCACGGGCGGTTTAATCTGTGGTGCGCAGCGTAAAGAGTCGCTCAAACACTTCGTTTCCCGTCGTGCGCTGGATGTTGACGGTATGGGCGACAAAATTATCGATCAACTGGTCGAGAAAGAGTACGTGCACACACCAGCGGATTTGTTCACGCTGACCGCAGGTAAGCTGACCGGTCTTGATCGCATGGGACCGAAATCGGCGCAAAACGTGGTGAACGCGCTGGAAAAAGCGAAAGAAACCACCTTTGCCCGTTTCCTGTATGCGCTGGGCATTCGTGAAGTCGGTGAAGCAACGGCGGCTGGCCTGGCGGCGCATTTCGGTACGCTGGATGCGCTGGAGGCGGCCTCTATTGAAGAGCTGCAAAAAGTACCGGATGTCGGCATTGTGGTGGCTACTCACGTGTTTAACTTCTTTGCCGAAGAGAGCAACCGCGAGGTGATCGTGCAGTTGCTGGCGCAGGGTATTCACTGGCCAGCGCCGGTGGTAATCAACGCTGAAGAAATCGACAGCCCCTTCGCGGGCAAAACGGTGGTGCTGACCGGGAGCCTGAGCCTGATGTCACGCGATGACGCCAAAGCGCGACTGACCGAGCTGGGGGCAAAAGTGGCCGGTAGCGTGTCGAAGAAAACCGATCTGGTTATTGCCGGCGAAGCGGCAGGCTCGAAGCTGGCAAAAGCGCAGGAGTTGGGCATTATCGTTATCGATGAAGCTGAAATGATCCGCTTACTGGGCGCCTGAGATGGAAAAAGAGCAACTGATTGATATTGCCAACACCGTGATGCCTTTTGGAAAATATAAGGGGCGTCGACTGATTGACGTCCCGGAAGATTATCTGCTGTGGTTTGCCCGCAAAGATGAATTTCCGCCAGGCAAACTGGGTGAGCTAATGCAAATCACGCTGCTGATTAAAACCGAGGGGCTGACACAGCTGGTACAGCCCCTGAAACGCCCGCTTTAAGCTTTCGCGGCGCGGCTATTCTGCTGCGTCGCCTGTAATGCGTCCGTCTGGCGCTTGTAACGACGCGCCAATACGGCGCATACCATCAGTTGGATTTGATGGAAGATCATCAACGGCAGCACCATCATACCAATCACCGAAGTCGGGAACAGAATATTGGCCATGGGGATCCCGTTTGCCAGACTCTTTTTCGACCCACAGAAGACAATGGTAATTTCATCGGCTTTGTTGAAGCCGCATTTGCGCGCGACAAAGACGTTGATACCAATCACGATGGCCAGTAATACAAGGCTGACAATCACAATAAACAGCAGTGAACCGACCCCAACTTTGTGCCAGATTCCGTTCACGACCGCTTCACTGAAAGCGGAGTAAACCACCAGCAGAATGGATGACTGGTCCGTTTTGGCGATCCATTTTTTATGGCGTGACACCCAGTTACCAATCCACGGACGTGAAAGATGTCCCAGTACGAACGGCAGCAGCAGTTGCAGCATGATTTTCCCTACCTGCTCCAGGCTGCCTTCTGCACCATGCATATTCATCACCAGTCCGACCAACAGCGGCGAGAGGAAAATACCCAACAGGCTGGAGGCAGAGGCGGAGCACACGGCGGCGGCAACGTTACCGCCCGCCAGTGACGTAAAGGCAATTGCCGACTGCACCGTGGCAGGCAAAATGCACAGGTACAGGAAACCCGTGTAGAGCATCGGATCAACGTTGACCGGTGCCCACCAGGCAAACAGGACACCCAGCACGGGGAAGACCACAAAGGTGCTGCACATGACCCACAGATGCAAACGCCAGTGGCTACCGCCGGCAATAATGGCTTCACGCGAGAGCTTTGCGCCGTGCATAAAAAAGAGCAGGGCAATAGCGGCGGTGGTTAGGCCTTCAAAGAAAGGAACAAAGCCGCCCTCTGCAGGGAAAAATGAGGCCAATAAAACAACGGTAATCAGCGTTATCGTGAACGGATCAAGGATACGAAAAAGTTTCATAAAAGCTCCTGAAATTCGGTAGGAACATTTTGCGTTTTTCTGTTTGAGAAATAAAATTGATTTATTGCATCTATATATGAATCGAATCGATGAATTATTCTTTGCGCCAATTACGTATCTTTGTCACCGTCGCTCAGGCCAAAAGTTTTAGCCGGGCGGGGGATATCATCGGCTTAAGTCAGTCGGCGGTCAGTCATAGTGTAAAAGAGCTGGAAGGGCAGACGGGTGTCCGGCTACTGGATCGTACAACGCGCGAGGTGGTGCTGACGGAAGCCGGGCAGCAACTCGCAGCGCGGCTGGAACGCATTCTGGATGAACTGCACAGTACGCTGCGCGAAGCCGGTCAGGTTGGCACGCAGTTAACCGGTACGGTGCGTGTGGCTGCCAGCCAGACGATTTCCGCGCATCTCATTCCGCAGTGTATTGCGCAGAGCAATCAGCTGTATCCGGCGATCGATTTTGTCCTGCACGACAGGCCACAACAGTGGGTACTGGAGAGTATTCGTCAGGGGGAAGTGGATTTTGGCATTGTGATTGACCCGGGAGCCGTGACCGATCTGCAGTGTGAAGCGGTGCTATCGGAGCCGTTTCTGTTGTTGTGTCGTCAGGATCACCCGCTAGCTCACCGGGAATGGATTAACTGGCAGGATCTGCAGCATGAGCGCCTGGTTTTGCAGGATTATGCCTCTGGTAGCCGACCGCTGATTGATGCGGCATTGTCTCATTTTTCTATTGATGCCAACATTGTTCAGGAGATTGGACACCCGGCAACGCTGTTCCCGATGGTCGAAGCAGGGATTGGAATCAGCGTGCTGCCCGCGCTGGCACTCCCCTTACCGCAGGGCAGCCATTTACAGGTTAAACGTTTAACGCCAGTTGTTGAGCGGCAACTGATGTTGGCGCGGCGCAAAAATCGTTCTCTCTCAACTGCCGCTCAGGCATTGTGGGACGTGGTGCGTACGCAGGCCAGTGAATTAACTGCTGGTCGGGTACGCGATCCGTTGTATCAGATTTAAATGCACCTGCCAGTCGGGCAGGTGCGGTAGGTTAAAATATGTATTTGATGGAGTAAATGATGCCATCCTGAAGGAAAGACTCCCCCAGTTTATTATCGGCGTAGCGATATTGAATTCCTGCGGTCAGGTGCGGTGTCGCATTCCACCACAACGCAAAGGCACCGTTGATGCCGTCTTTGCCGCCGTTTCCTGCCGCGTAGGTTGCTGCGCGGTCAAATTCGTACTCATTCCAGTTCGTGACGGAAAACGTCTCACTGCCTAACAGGAAGCTATAGCCTGCAACCCAGCCCATCACATAACCATTATCTCCGGTGTAATATGTCTGGTCAGTGTAGCGTTTGGCAAAGAAGGGTTTAAACCAGTAACCGTTGCCAGTGAAGTTATACCCTAACCCATAGAGAAACATGTCATCATGAAAATTAGCACGTTCAGGTGAGCCATAGGTGCCGTAGGCATGAAGATAGAGGTTTAACCCTGTATCACCTAAATAGATACGGTTGGTATTTTTGAAGGTGTAGCGCTGTTCACTGCCGGGTTTAGCGTGGCGGCCATTGTAGAAATTCTCCCAGTCGAAGAATCCATACATTTCTCCCCAACTAAAATTCGCGCCACCTTCAAGCTCCAGATAGCCAAAATCATCTTTGTGTGATTTCTTACTGGTTTTTTCTGTGGTATCGGATGTCCAGTCCAGGTAATGCAGACCAATATCGGCGAAGCCGCCTTTAAATTCAGCCTGTGCCAGTTGAGGTAAGGTAAATGAGGTTGCTAAACTTATTGCGATAAGTTTTTTATTCATTGAGTGTTCCATCTGCCAAATAATAAATGCACTGAATATTTGTGCGTAATTTATAATTGCTGCCAGGATGCAGCTGTTCTTATGTTATTTGTGTAAAAGATGGCTCGTCCAATATTTAAATGTTGATAATTGATAGGCATTGGATCTGAATTAATAAAAGTCAATCTATATAAAATCGATATTGAATTATGCAGGAAACGGTATTGGTAAGGCTCATGTGATTCCCGCTATAAACGAAGGGTGTCAGATTTCATTCAATTAATAAGCCCTTAGAAGGACATATCATGAGCCACTCTTTCTCGCAAAATCCCTGGTACAGTGCTGATATTATTCGTCGCTATAAACCCGACTTTACCCCACGTGTCGCCTTTATTCTGGGGTCCGGTCTGGGGGCGCTGGCTGAACAAATTGAAGGTGCTGTGGCTATCTCCTACGAAAAGCTGCCGGGTTTCCCGGTGAGTACCGTCCATGGGCATGCCGGAGAACTGGTGCTTGGTCATCTGGCAGGGGTCCCGGTAGCTTGCATGAAAGGGCGTGGCCATTTTTATGAAGGCCGTGGCATGGCGGTCATGACTGACGCCGTTCGTACGCTGAAATTACTGGGCTGTGAAGTGTTGTTCAGCACCAATGCCGCGGGATCTTTGCGTCCTGAAGTGGGGCCGGGGAGCCTGGTTGCACTACGCGACCATATCAATACGATGCCGGGTACCCCGATGGTTGGGCTAAATGATGAGCGTTTTGGCGATCGCTTCTTCTCATTGGCGAATGCTTATGATGCAGATTACCGCGCCATTCTCCAGACCGTTGCGGCAGATGAAGGATTCCCTCTCACTGAAGGCGTATTTGTTTCTTATCCTGGACCGAACTTCGAAACAGCAGCTGAGATTCGCATGATGCAAATTATTGGCGGCGATGTGGTGGGCATGTCTGTTGTACCTGAAGTTATTGCTGCTCGCCATTGCGACCTGAAAGTTGTGGCAGTATCAGCGATTACCAATCTGGCGGAAGGATTGGGTGATGTAAAACTGTCCCATGAGCAAACACTGGCAGCAGCCGAACTTTCTCGTCAGAACTTTATCAATCTGATTTGTGGTTTCTTACGCAAGCTGGCCTAAATACACAATAACAATAGCCCCGCATCAGGGGCTTTACCCTACGGCAAGGAATAAAAAATGGGTATTATTTCCCGATTAAAAATTATGTCGTTTTTGCAATATTTTATCTGGGGTAGTTGGTTGGTAACCCTGGGTTCATACATGATAAACACCTTACATTTTACGGGGGCCAATGTTGGCATGGTTTACAGCTCCAAAGGCCTGGCGGCGATTATCATGCCTGGCATTATGGGGATCATTGCCGACAAATGGTTACGCGCGGAACGTGCGTATATGCTGTGCCATCTGGTCTGCGCCGGTGTGTTGCTGTATGCCACAACCGTCACGGATTCGGACACGATGTTTTGGGTCATGTTAGTCAATGCCATGGCCTACATGCCGACGATCGCATTATCGAACAGTGTTTCCTACTCTTGCCTGGCAAAAGCGGGTCTGGACCCTGTCACATCATTTCCACCCGTACGCGTTTTTGGCACCATTGGGTTTATCGTGGCTATGTGGACAGTCAGTCTGATGGGGCTGGAATTGAGCAGCGCACAGTTGTATATCGCCTCCGGTGCATCGTTGCTGCTTGCGCTTTATGCTCTCACGTTGCCGAAAATTCCGGTTGCAGAGAAAAAAGAATCAGCAACACTTGCCAGTAAGTTGGGACTGGATGCGTTTGTTCTGTTTAAAAACCCGCGTATGGCAATCTTCTTTTTGTTTGCAATGATGCTGGGGGCGGTACTGCAAATTACCAACGTCTTTGGTAATCCGTTCCTGCATGATTTCGCCCGTAACCCTGAGTTTGCCAATAGCTTTGTGGTGCAATATCCTTCAATTCTATTGTCGGTTTCTCAGATGGCAGAAGTCGGCTTTATCCTCACTATCCCGTTCTTTCTCAAACGCTTTGGCATCAAAACGGTGATGCTGATGAGCATGCTGGCGTGGACGTTGCGCTTTGGGTTCTTTGCGTTCGGCGATCCTTCTCCGTTTGGTTTTGTGCTGCTTCTTATGTCGATGATTGTCTACGGCTGTGCGTTTGATTTCTTCAACATCTCAGGTTCGGTGTTTGTGGAGCAGGAGGTCAGTTCCAATATACGTGCCAGTGCACAAGGGCTGTTTATGACGATGGTAAATGGTGTTGGTGCATGGGTAGGTTCGATTTTAAGCGGTATGGCCGTCGATTATTTCTCTATTGATGGAGTAAAAGACTGGCAAACCATCTGGCTGGTATTTGCTGCTTATGCACTGGCGCTGGCGGTTGTATTCGCATTGTTCTTTAAGTACCAGCATCATCCAGAAAAGTTGGCGACTAAATCATTGGCACATTAATTTATATATCACTGGCGAGTAAATACTCGCCAGTTTGCTTTATAAGCGACAGTAATACGTAAAGAAATAATTCCCTTTCAGGGTATTGAGGCTGACAATGGCACATTATTAATTTTACGCTATATATCTATTTTCATGCCTGTCTGTTCCCAACGTACGCTCTATTATCTGTATGCATATCGGATATCTGGTCGTTAAAACTCTTTTTTATCAGGTAATGTGGTAAATTCCAGACCTTATCCCTCATTCATGGAGTGCAACAGTTATGGAACGTGCCCATCGTATTGATCTGAAGTTATTGCGTTATTTCCTTGCTGTTGCAGAAGAACTGCATTTCGGTCGGGCTGCTGCCCGGTTGAATATGTCGCAACCCCCTTTGAGTATTCATATCAAAGAACTTGAACATCAACTTGGCACTTTGCTGTTCATCCGTCACTCCCGTAGTGTTGCGTTAACCCATGCAGGGACTATTTTGATGGAGGAGTCCCGCCGTTTGTTAGCCAGCGCCAATCAGGCATTGGCACGCGTAGAGCAGATTGGTCGTGGTGAAACAGGGCGAATTGAACTTGGTGTTATCGGTACGGCAATGTGGGGAAAAATGCGCCCGGTCATGCGGCGTTTTTTGAAGGAAAATCCCAACGTTGAAGTGCTATTTCGCGAGCATATGCCAGCAATGCAGATGACGATGCTGGAGCGGCGTGAGCTGGATGCAGGAGTATGGCGGATGGCGACTGAACCTTCGCCTGGATTCACCAGCTTGCGTTTGCATGAGTCCTCTTTTCTGGTAGCGATGCCAGAAGAGCACCCACTGGCCGCGCTTGCAGCGATACCATTGGAAGCGTTACGGAACGAATATTTTGTCACGATGCCTTCCGTTCATACTGACTGGACATTTTTGCAGCGTGTTTGCCTGAGCGTCGGCTTTACGCCAATGATTATTCGCGAGGTGAGGGAGCCGCAAACGGTACTGGCGATGATCAGTATGGGGATTGGGATTACCTTAATCGCAGACAGTTATGCGCAGATGAACTGGCCGGGAGTGGTGTTCCGCCCGTTAGAGGAACGTATTCCGGCGGATTTGTACATTGTGTACGACCAACAACAGGCAACGCCCGCGCTGGAGAAACTGGTAGTGGCATTGACGATGTGATGTCTGTGCCGGATGGCGACTAACGTCTTATCCAGCCTACGCGTGCGGTATTGTCTGTGCCGGATGACGACTAACGTCTTATCCAGCCTACGCGTGCGGTATTGTCTGTAGGCCTGATAAGCGCAGCGCATCAGGCAAGACCCGAACCTGCTGCAGGTTCGAATCGTTAAATTTTGCGCATAGCAAAAAGGCGCCTTTAGGGCGCCTTTTTACATTGGTGGGTCGTGCAGGATTCGAACCTGCGACCAATTGATTAAAAGTCAACTGCTCTACCAACTGAGCTAACGACCCGAAGTGGTGGGTGATGACGGGATCGAACCGCCGACCCCCTCCTTGTAAGGGAGGTGCTCTCCCAGCTGAGCTAATCACCCACTTCGGTACTTCATTTTATTGTAAGAAATCCAGCTGGCGAGAAAGTGGTGGGTGATGACGGGATCGAACCGCCGACCCCCTCCTTGTAAGGGAGGTGCTCTCCCAGCTGAGCTAATCACCCACTTCTCAATTTCTTACTTTACACGGCGGAGACTACTTAAAGTAGTTGGTGGGTGATGACGGGTTCGAACCGCCGACCCCCTCCTTGTAAGGGAGGTGCTCTCCCAGCTGAGCTAATCACCCCCGCTGTGTGGAGTCGCATTATAGGGAGAGTTGAAAATGAGTCAACGCATTTTCTAAAGAAATTGTTCGTTCGTCGTAAATTTAAGCAAAACGATCGCAAAACAATCCATGCCGCATGATTTGTATACGAAAATGGCAAAGCGTGATGTTCCAACCTGAACAACATTGAGGAATCAGACCACAGTGATAGAATACCAGCCTGATAATCTTCCCAGGATTTGCCGGTTGTCGGCATCTTTATAAACGTAAGGCCATTTCATGAAAATCAAAACTCGCTTCGCGCCAAGCCCGACAGGTTACCTGCACGTCGGCGGTGCGCGTACTGCTCTTTATTCCTGGCTTTTTGCACGTAACCATGGCGGTGAGTTTGTGCTGCGTATTGAAGACACCGATCTCGAACGCTCCACTCCGGAAGCTATTGAAGCCATTATGGATGGCATGAACTGGCTGAATCTGGAGTGGGATGAAGGCCCGTATTTCCAGACTAAACGTTTTGATCGTTACAATGCTGTCATTGATGAGATGCTGGAAGCAGGTACGGCATATAAATGCTATTGCTCCAAAGAACGTCTGGAACAGCTGCGTGAAGATCAGATGGCTAAAGGTGAAAAACCACGTTACGACGGTCGCTGCCGTCATAGCCATGAACACCACGCGGATGACGAACCTTGCGTCGTACGCTTTGCGAACCCGCAGGACGGGTCCGTTATTTTTGATGACCAGATCCGTGGGCCGATCGAATTCAGCAACCAGGAGCTGGACGACCTGATCATCCGCCGTACTGATGGTTCCCCGACCTATAACTTTTGCGTTGTGGTTGATGACTGGGATATGGAAATCACCCACGTCATTCGTGGCGAAGACCATATCAACAACACCCCACGTCAGATCAACATCCTGAAAGCGTTGAACGCACCGGTCCCGGTTTATGCTCACGTATCGATGATCAACGGCGACGACGGCAAAAAACTCTCTAAACGTCACGGTGCGGTCAGCGTTATGCAGTATCGCGACGACGGCTACCTGCCAGAAGCGTTGCTGAACTATCTGGTACGTCTGGGGTGGTCCAGCGGCGATCAGGAGATCTTCACCCGTGAAGAAATGATCAAACTGTTCTCTCTCGGTGCGGTGAGCAAGTCTGCAAGCGCGTTCAACACCGAAAAACTGCAGTGGCTGAACCACCACTACATTAATGCACTGGCGCCAGAATATGTGGCGACACATCTGCAGTGGCACATCGAGCAGGAAAATATCGATACGCGCGTTGGCCCGCAGTTGTCTGAGCTGGTAAAACTGCTGGGTGAACGCTGTAAGACGCTGAAAGAGATGGCGCAGAGCTGCCGCTACTTCTACGAAGACTTTGCTGAGTTCGATGCCGATGCAGCGAAGAAACACCTGCGTCCGGTTGCCCGTCAGCCGCTGGAAGTGGTTCGCGATAAACTGGCTGCTATCAGCGAATGGACTGCGGAAAACGTGCACCACGCGATTCAGGCAACCGCTGATGAGCTGGAAGTGGGTATGGGTAAAGTCGGGATGCCGCTGCGCGTAGCCGTAACCGGTGCGGGTCAGTCTCCTGCGTTAGACGTTACGGTGCATGCGATTGGTAAATCTCGCAGCATTGAACGTATTAACAAAGCGCTCGCGTTTATTGCTGAGCGTGAAAGTCAGCAGTAAGACAGGTTAAGAGATAAAAAAACGGCAGGCGCATAGCCTGCCGTTTTTTTTGGTATTTATTCAGACTCATCAATGCCCAGACGGGTCAGGAAAGTGCGAATACCTTCGCGCGAAATATACATCGCCAGCTTTTCCTGTTCCGTTGGCGACATGTTATCCAGTGCGCTGATTATCTGACGGCAGGCGTGACTGCGAACCACGTGTGTATACTCGGCAATAGGTTCTTCTGCCTGATAAAATTCCGGTACCTTGCGAAAAGCTGGAATGTTGAGAAGAAACTCTCGGACGCCGGCATCAATATGAATAAGCCTTGCGCGACCACCTTTAACACCGGGAAATTTTTCGGTTGTCCAGTTTTGCTCTCTGATCCAACGATTGACGGTTTGTTTGGCGACACCGAGACATTCAGCCAGCTCTTCGGTGGTCATTTTACTGCGTAATTTTTTCATATTATTTGTTGTCGCGAATCCCTAAGCGTTGTAACAAACCCGTAATGCCTTCACGCAGGATCAGCGACGTAAACATTTTCTGTTCTGATGGCGTCATTTCTTTGGCGAGTCTTATCAGTAGAGCTTCGATGGAGGTGTCACCTGATAAAGATAAATTATCTGATAAGCCTTCCGCTGAACGCTCAGCGCTGCGAATGTATTCACGAACTTGTTCGGTAACGTGAACCAGACGGGCTTTACCGCCCTGAACGCCTGGTTTGGGTGAGGTAGCCCAACCTTCCTTGCGCACCCATTTATTGATGGTCTGTCGGCTGTATCCGGTCAGATTAGCAAGTTCTTCTGGCGTCATCCGTTCCTTGAACATAACGATTCCCTGAATAGTCGTGGGGTTAATTAGTGGCTCATTTTATAGCACCATTTTAGTAGAAACCGTGACGCGTTTAACTACTGAATGCGAGTTGTTGCGCAATGTTCTTCATTTGCCTGCTTTTTCAGCGATTGAATTCTATGAGTTAATTTTGCCGTTGACACACGCGAAGGGAATTCATATGATGCCGCCCGTCAACTCGACAAGCTTTACGTGACGGGGCTATAGCTCAGCTGGGAGAGCGCTTGCATGGCATGCAAGAGGTCAGCGGTTCGATCCCGCTTAGCTCCACCAAATTTAATCCCAATGAATTTGGTACGTAAACGCATCGTGGGGCTATAGCTCAGCTGGGAGAGCGCTTGCATGGCATGCAAGAGGTCAGCGGTTCGATCCCGCTTAGCTCCACCAAAATTGAAACCCTCGCTGAAAAGCGGGGGTTTTTCGTTTCTGTATCCTGTCCGTTCTTACCCTATATCCCTTCGGTTTGCTGAATAGCAGGCATAAAAAAGCCGGGGAAAATCCCCGGCATTTTTACAACGATATTGTCTTACACTTACAGTACCAGTGCTGCAATGGAAGCAGACAGTACGCTGACCAGCGTAGAACCGTATACTAGTTTCAGACCAAAGCGGGAAACCACGTTACCTTGCTCTTCGTTCAGGCCTTTAATTGCACCTGCAATGATACCGATAGAAGAGAAGTTCGCGAAGGAAACCAGGAATACAGAGATAATGCCTTCAGCGCGCGGAGAGAGCGTAGAGGCGATTTTCTGCAGGTCCATCATTGCGACGAATTCGTTGGAAACCAGTTTGGTTGCCATGATACTGCCCACCTGCAGCGCTTCGCTGGACGGCACACCCATCACCCATGCAATCGGGTAGAAGATGTAACCCAGGATGCCCTGGAAGGAGATGCTGTAGCCAAACCAACCGGTAACGGTAGCGAACAGGGCGTTCAGGGCAGCGATCAGCGCGATGAAACCAATCAGCATTGCCGCAACGATAATCGCAACTTTGAAGCCTGCCAGAATGTATTCACCCAACATTTCGAAGAAGCTCTGACCTTCGTGCAGATTGGACATCTGAATATTTTCTTCGCTGGCATCAACGGTATAAGGGTTGATCAGTGACAGAACAATAAAGGTGCTGAACATGTTCAGAACCAGCGCAGCAACAACGTATTTTGGTTCCAGCATCGTCATGTACGCGCCGACGATAGACATGGAAACGGTAGACATCGCCGTTGCTGCCATGGTGTACATGCGGTTGCGAGACATTTTACCGAGGATATCTTTATAGGCGATAAAGTTCTCGGACTGACCCAGGATCAGGGAGCTAACGGCGTTGAAGGATTCCAGTTTGCCCATACCGTTCACTTTGGATAACAGGAAACCAATCGCGCGGATGATAACCGGCAGAACACGGATATGCTGCAAAATACCGATCAGGGCGGAAATGAAGACGATTGGGCAAAGCACTTTCAGGAAGAAGAATGCCAGGCCTTTATCATTCATACTGCCGAAGACAAAGTTAGTCCCTTCATTAGCGAATCCGAGCAGTTTTTCAAACATCTCGGAGAAGCCTCTTACAAAGCCCAGGCCGACATCAGAGTTCAGGAAGAACCATGCCAGTAACACTTCGATAACAAGCAATTGAATAACATAACGAATGCGGATTTTTTTACGGTCACTGCTTACCAGCAGTGCGAGTACCGCAACCACGGCAAGGGCCAGGACAAAGTGAAGAACGCGGTCCATATTTGCTCCAAATTTGAGGCAGATTTAGTTTTCGTGCACATTCTATGTAACAACAGTAAAGAAAACGAGATCAAACACACACTATAATAAGGACCTGTGACGAGATTCAAAATTAGTGATCGGTGATACACTTCCGTTATGTTTAGTATGGAAGTGAAAAGTTATGTCACTGTGCTAATCTCATAACAATAATCAAACATCTTACCGGCATTTCCAAATTTCTTACCGTTCCATAGACAAACGCTATCAGAGAAATCAACTTCACCCATTAAAATGAATTTGATAATCATTCTCAATAGGCGTAGCTTGAAACATAGCAAAGGCTATGTTTCTGAGGCACTAAAATGACTAACGATCGCGTTGAGAGTAGCAGTGGACGGGCAGCGCGCAAGTTGAAGCTCGCATTAATGGGACCTGCGTTCATCGCGGCTATCGGATATATCGATCCCGGTAACTTTGCTACGAATATCCAGGCAGGGGCCAGCTTTGGCTACAAACTGCTGTGGGTTGTGGTCTGGGCAAACCTGATGGCGATGCTGATTCAGGTGCTGTCGGCCAAGCTTGGCATTGCCACCGGCAAAAACCTGGCGGAACAGATCCGTGATCACTATCCTCGTCCTGTGGTTTGGTTTTACTGGGTACAGGCCGAAATCATTGCGATGGCGACCGATCTTGCAGAATTTATTGGCGCTGCGATTGGCTTTAAACTCATCCTTGGCGTTTCGCTGCTGCAGGGGGCTGTGCTCACGGGTATTGCGACATTTTTAATTCTGATGCTGCAGCGTCGCGGGCAGAAACCCCTGGAAAAAGTGATCGGCGGTTTGTTGTTATTCGTGGCCGCGGCATACATTGTCGAGCTGATCTTTTCCCAACCGAACCTTGCGCAGCTTAGCAAAGGAATGGTTATACCAAGCCTGCCCAATTCTGAAGCGGTGTTCCTGGCGGCCGGTGTGCTTGGCGCTACCATCATGCCGCACGTCATTTATCTGCACTCCTCCTTAACCCAGCATTTGCACGGTGGTACGCGCCAACAGCGTTACGCAGCGACGAAATGGGATGTGGCTATCGCCATGACGATTGCCGGATTTGTGAATCTGGCGATGATGGCGACCGCAGCAGCCGCGTTTCACTTTAGCGGGCATACCGGTATCGCAGACCTGGACCAGGCCTATCTGACGCTTGAACCGCTGCTGAGCCATGCTGCTGCTACCGTATTTGGTTTAAGCCTGGTGGCAGCAGGGCTTTCCTCTACCGTGGTTGGCACGCTGGCGGGGCAGGTGGTTATGCAAGGTTTTATCCGCTTTCATATCCCGCTCTGGGTGCGTCGTAGCGTCACCATGATGCCGTCATTTATTGTGATTCTAATGGGGCTTGATCCCACCCGGATTCTGGTGATGAGTCAGGTATTACTCAGCTTTGGTATCGCCCTGGCGCTGGTACCACTACTGATTTTTACCAGCAACAGCCAACTGATGGGGGATTTAGTTAATAGCCGTTGGGTGAAACAGGTCGGCTGGGTGATTGTGGTGCTGGTCGTGGCACTGAATATTTGGCTGCTCGTCGGAACCGCGCTCGGATTGTAACAGGGCTTTCATCTGCTGTGGTTACCCGGTCAAGCCGGGTAACCCTCATGATTATTTTTTATTTAAGTGGCTACGGTATGTATCAAGTACCACTGCAACGATTATCACGGCTCCTGTTATAAAACGTTTTGTCGGCTCGCTTGCGCCAATTTGCGCCAGTCCCGCTGCCAGAACGGAAATAATCAGCGCGCCAAGAAACGTACAAATAATAGAGCCACGTCCTCCCATCAGGCTCGTGCCACCAATCACAACGGCGGCAATCACCTGTAGTTCCATGCCAACGCCGCTATTGGGGTCGGCGGCTTCAAGACGGGCAACCTGAAACAGCGACGCCAGGCCGGATAATCCCCCCATCAAAGCAAAGACTGCGATCTTATAAGGACCCGGATTTATACCTGACAATCGAACGGCTTCTTCATTGGTGCCAATACCGATCAAATGGCGACCAAATACGGTTCGCGTCAGCACCAGATGCCCAGCGACAATGACAACGATCGCGATAATAAAAGAAGGGGAGACGCCAAAGAGAATGGGGTCGGCTAAATAATCATAAATAGAACCGATATACGCGGTCCGCGAGTCAGTTAACTGATACGCTGCTCCGCGGGCCATTTCCAGAACGCCCAGTGAGACGATAAACGCCGGAATACGCCAGGCAACGGTAATCAGGCCTGTTAGCGCCCCAACGAATGTGGCGAGTGCTACGCCGGAAAGCGCGGCCAGCCAGGGCGTCCAATGAAAATTTAAATAGGTGACGCTGACGACTGCAGCAGCAAGCGCCAGCAACGATCCAACGGAAAGGTCGATGCCGGCAATGATTAAGATAAATGTCATCCCCACCGACATGACGATTAAATCGGGGATCTGATTCGCAATAGTGCTGAAAGTGTTCATGCTCCAGAAATGAGAACTGAGGCATGAAAATAGGACGATCATTGCGGCTAACGCTCCGAGCAACCCGATATAGCTACTTAGACCTTTCCATGACGTCGGTGTATTTCGTTTCTCTGCTGCCGCTTGTTTTGTCGCAAAATTGTTTTTCATTTTTTATCCCCGGCTACTCGCTGACAGTCTCTTCTGAATGCTGATAGGCCGAAAATGCAGCCGCTAAAATGCGATCCTGGCTCCAGTTATCGCGTGTAAATGTGTTCACTAACTTGCCATCGGAAATGACCGCAATACGATCGCAAACCAGCATCAGTTCGCGCAGGTCACTGGAAACGACAACAACGCCTTTTCCCTTCGCCGTTAACGTATTCAGCAATTGATAAATATCTTGCTTGGCACCTACATCAATACCGCGAGTCGGCTCATCAAATAAGACGACTTCACAGTCTCGTTCCAGCCAGCGGCTAATGAGAACTTTCTGCTGATTACCACCTGACAGGCTTTCCACGGCCTGTGAGGTGTTCGTTGTACGAACGCCTAAATTTTTGATGTGCTTATTCGCTAATGTGGTTTCACTCAATGTGTTAACGACCGACAGATGGCTAATTTTGCCGCTGTTACCCAACGAGATATTTGCGGCAACCGACTGTGGTAGCAGAAGCCCTTCACCTTTACGATCCTCAGTGACTAAGGCGATACCGTGTCGGATAGCTTGTGCAGGCGAACGGATCACCACCGGTTTTAGTGGAGTGCCAATCAGTAATGTGCCACTGTCTATTTTGTCCGCGCCAAAAATAGCGCGTAGCAGCTCTGTCCTGCCAGAGCCGACCAGGCCACTAATGCCGAGCACTTCGCCACTATGCAAGGTAAACGACGTGTCGCGAATGATTTTCCCACGCTTAAAATTTTCCACTTTCAGGATGGGCTGACCTGCCTGGCGTCCACTTAAATCAAATGAACTTTCTAAATCGCGGCCGACCATCAACGAAACAAGTTGATCGCGGGTATAACGTTTAATATCGTCCACGCAAACCAAATGACCATCACGTAGCACCGCGATGTCATCGGCTATCATCGCAAGCTCATCCAGTCGGTGAGAAATATAAATTATTGAAACGCCTCGGGCTTTGAAGAGCGCTATTTGTTTAAACAGCAGTTCGACCTCACGACTACTAAGCATGGCCGTCGGTTCATCCAGAATAAGTATCCGGCTTTCACCAATCAGGTTTCTGGCGATTTCGATCATCTGTTGGTGACCAATACCCAATTCGCCCACCAGCGTATTTGGATCGACTGATTGCAGCCCAACCATTGCCATTACCGGACGGGCCATTTCTGCTAGCTTTTTTCGATCGATCCAGCCGAATCGATGCGGAAGTTGTTCGAGAAATAAATTTTCTGCAACCGACAACGTAGGCAGTAAATTGAGTTCTTGCATAACCATGCGAACACCCAGCTTTTCTGCATCTTTTCGGCTCGCAGGTGCGTAAGGCTGCCCCTGATAAACCATTTTCCCGGTCGTTGCGTTGGTTAACCCGCCAATAATTTTTGATAACGTACTTTTCCCGGCACCGTTTTCTCCCGTCAGGGCCAGTACTTTTCCTGGATATAATGCTAGCGTCACATCCACCAGAACAGGTTCACTGTAGGTTTTACCTACCCCCTGTATTGTGAGGATTTCTTGCCCACTTTTCATATTCTGGCCTTATCCGGTAAGCCGCTCTGATACTCAATTGATGGCAGTACCACAGCGGCGCACTGTAATCCGCTTATTGTTTGACGATCAGTTTTATTGGTGTTTCTACGTTGCTGGAGAGCTCACTCTGTTTTTTGCCATTTTTTAAGGCATCAAGGGCGGCATCAATACCAAATACAGCTTGTTGAGAGGCAAATTGGTCCGCGGTTGCTAAAACACGACCGTCATTTAACATAGGCTTAATCGCTTCGATATTGTCATAGCCGACAACCAGAACCTGTCCTTTTTTCCCGGCAGAACGGATGGCGGAAACGGCACCTAATGCCATATTATCGTTATCGGCTAACAGTGCTTTGATATCAGGATACTCACTTAACATTGCCGCAGCGACCGCATTGGCGTTGTTAATTTCCCACTGGCCAGATTGAACAGAGACGACTTTCATACCGCCCTGCGCCATTGCATTTTGGAAGCCCAGAGTACGTTGCTGAGAGTTGCTGGAGGTAGGGATGCCCTCAATAATACCAACCTGATCGCCGGCCTTAAGATGCTTCGCTAAATAATCGCCAATTTCTTTTGCACCTTTTTGGTTATCCGGGCCAACAAAAGGAATATTCAGGTTTTTATCTTTAAGTACACCGTCATCAAATTTGTTATCAATGTTGATGACAATAATACCGGCATCAATTGCCTTCTTAATGACTGGTACAAGGGCTTTCGAATCTGATGGTGCAATGATAATCGCATCGGCTTTTGAGACAATCATTTGTTCAACGATCTGGATTTGATTTGCCGTATCTGTTTCGTTTTTGATGCCGTTAGAAATCAAATCAAACTTGTCGGCATTTTTTTTCTGATACTCTTTTGCTCCGGTTTCCATGGTCAGGAAAAACTCATTTGCCAGTGATTTCATCACCAGCGCGACTTTAGGTTTATGCGTCTGAGTATCGGCGGCAAAAGCAGGGGCGGTGAACGTGGCGGAAAGCGCTAAACCGACTGTGGCACCGATAACACGATAAAACATTTTATTTTTCATGAAATTATCCTATAGGTGTAGGGGGCTGAATGATGCTCTAAACAGCTACTGCATACGATGATAAACGAGTGAATTGTTGGGCATATTTGATGCACCTTTACGTTCAACTTTCAACGAGGCAAACGCAGAAGCATACTGCGCTGCATTGATGAGTCCTTTACCGTTTGCAATGCATGCAGCCAGTGCCCCGGTAAAGGCATCGCCTGCTCCACTGGTATCGACCACGGCTGATTTATAGGCAGGAATATGCGTGAAAACTGTGCCATCAAAGATCAGACAACCGTCGCTACCTAACGTGATAATGACGCATTTTGCGCCTTGCACATAAATGCTCCTGGCGGCATTTTTGGCCGAATAGATATCAACAATGTTGATACCAGATAACGCTTCAGCTTCAATTTTGTTCGGTGTAATAATGTCAATTAAATGCAATATTTCTTTGATCTCTGAAACATAAGGCGCCGGGTTCAGGACAACCAGCGATTTTCCGAGTTTTGCCTGCATGATAGCGAAACGCGTGATTGGAAAATTATTCTCCAACTGAGTTAAAAAAACTTTGCAATTACGGATGGTATCAATATCCAATAGAATATCTTCCTGGGTAAATGTTTCATTGGCCCCAAGATCGATACTGATCATATTGTCACCCGTGGCACCTGAAACCCATACCATTGCAATGCCCGTGGATGACATTTCATTTTCAAAAAAAGAAAAAGAAGAAATTTCAGTATTGGTTAAATATCTTTTGGCTTTTTTGGAAAACTCATCAGCTCCTAACTTAACGGTAAGATGAACATTGTTATTGATTTTAGCCGCGGCAACCGCCTGGTTTGTGCCTTTTCCTCCGGCATAAAAACGGGTTGCAGAGGCTCGGATGGTCTGGCCAATCTGAGGAAATGTCGTCGTTTCAGAAACAATATCGATATTAAATGAACCAAGTATGTAAATGCTATCATCTATATAGCTATTTTTTTTGGCATGAGCAGAAACCGATACAATTTCTTTGTGGCTTTTGAACCCATTCAATATGGTGTTGGTGAAAGACTGTTCAAATAATGATTCATCAGATGCGCTTTTTAATTGTGCACCACCATGAAATAACGAGAAAAGGCTATTCTGACTTAATTCATTTAAGTCATTACGGATCGTGCGAGTTGTGACAGATAATTCCTTTGCTAATTCGCTAACATAAACCTTTTTATCGGTTACTAACTTAACCCGAATGGCCTTTTGTCTTTCTTGTTTTTTCATTAGCGCTCACCCCAGGTTTTATAATATTAAATTAATGTTAATATTTATCGCGCAAAGTTCAAAAAAAACACGATAAATCGGAATTTTTTTTTCCGATTTTGCGAATTTGTGAAATGAACAGGAAATTTACGGGAAAACAGGGGAGAGCGGATGTGACTGCTCGTCATCTGGCGATTGGCAAAGCGTGATGCAAAAAGGGCCTGGGTATAGACACAGGCCCTGGCTAACTCGATGATTTGTGTGAACAGTACTCCCCGCATGATGGGGATTTGTTACATTAATGGCGGTGCCCGTGGCCACGTCCACGCCCGCGATGGTCATCGCGATCGTTCCAGCCTTCACGATAGCCACGCTCATAAGCTTTGCGCTTATCCCAGCCGCGATGATAGCCGTTGTCATGACGCCACCAACGATTTTTGCGCCATTCATAATTATGGTGCCAGTAATCCCGGTCACGCCAGCGCCCACCGTCCCAGTAGTTGCCGTAGTTATCGCGATCGCCAATTTGTAATTTAATCGACGGCAGCAGGGTAATTTCGCCAGCGTTTGCGGCCAGCGGTGCAAAAGCCAATAAGACTGCCGCCAGAATCAGTGACCTGAACATTCTTTCTCTCCTTCACGATCGAGCCGTAGCCGGCCTGTTAACGCAATATTACGGGGCAGTAAAGCCCCGTTTCATCGCCTTAACTCTTAAATCGTCAGAGAGCGCACTTTTTGTTAATAAATGTGTCTTTATTTCCATCATGCCAGGATGGCGTCGATCTCCGCACACTCTTCGGCAGAGAAATGACGGTTTGCCAGCATGCCAACGGCATCTTCAATTTGCGCAGGTTTGCTGGCGCCAATCAGTACTGACGTCACTTTATCATCGCGAAGAACCCAGGCTAACGCCATCTGGGACAGTTTTTGTCCCCGGCGCCCGGCCAGCGCATTAAGGGCACGGACTTTTTCCAGTTTTTGTGGGGTGATCTGGTCTGGGTTGAGAAAACGACTGGCGCTCGCTGCCCGGGAATCCGCCGGAATACCGTTCAGATAGCGGTCAGTTAATTGCCCGCCAGCCAGCGGGGAAAAGGCGATGCTGCCAACGCCTTTTTCCTGCAAGAGTGACAGCAGTCCCCCCTCAACCCCGCGCTCAAACATGGAATATTTCGGCTGGTGGATGAGACACGGTGTCCCTAAATCATCGAGTATTTCGATCGCCTGCCTGGCGAGATCCGCAGGATAATTAGAGAGTCCTACGTACAACGCTTTCCCCTGACGCACAATATGATCCAGCGCGTTCATGGTTTCTCTGAGCGGTGTTTGGGGATCGGGGCGGTGATGATAGAAGATATCAACATACTCCAGCCCCATACGTTTCAGACTTTGATCGAGGCTGGCAATCAGGTACTTGCGCGATCCCCAGTCACCGTAGGGACCTTCCCACATGGTATAGCCCGCTTTGGTCGAGATTATCAGTTCATCCCGGTACGATAAAAAATCTTCCTGCAGGATGCGACCGAAGTTTCGTTCAGCCGAACCCGGCGGCGGGCCGTAGTTATTCGCCAGATCAAAATGGCTGATCCCCAGATCGAAGGCGTGCTGTAATAAGTCCCGGCTGTTTTCGACCTGAGTGGTGTCACCAAAATTGTGCCACAGACCCAGGGAGACAATCGGCAGTTTAAGCCCGCTCTGACCGCAGCGGCGGTATTCCATTGTGTGATAGCGATTTTCGTTAGCCTGATAAGCCATGTCGCCTCCTTCCAGAATATATGTGCCCTTCAGTGTATACGGTTACACAATCGATTCTTCAAGGACATTTTGATCGTCAAAACTGTACACCCTGCTTTCCACCTCCTTCGCAGTGACATTCCTGGACAGTCATCACAGTTCTTCGATACTCAACATGAGGTTACCGTCAGAAGGATAGCTGTCATGCAAACCCCGTATTCCGTTGCTGATTATCTGCTGGACAGGCTGGCAGGCTGTGGCATTGACCATCTGTTTGGTGTGCCGGGCGATTACAATTTGCAGTTTCTTGACCACGTTATTGACCACTCAAGCGTGCGTTGGGTCGGGTGTGCGAATGAATTGAATGCGGCGTATGCCGCGGATGGCTATGCCAGGGTAGTTGGAGCGGGAGCGCTGCTTACCACTTTTGGTGTGGGCGAGTTAAGCGCAATTAATGGCATTGCAGGAAGTTACGCGGAATACGTTCCTGTCCTGCATATTGTCGGGGCACCATGTCGCAGCGCTCAGCGTCGTGGCGAGTTAATGCATCACACCCTCGGCGACGGTGACTTTCAGCATTTCTACCGTATGCAACAGTCAGTGACGATAGCCAGTGCAGTGCTGGATGAACAAAATGCCTGCTATGAAATTGACCGCGTGTTGCAGGCGATGTTAACGGAAAGACGACCGGGTTACCTGATGCTACCTGCTGATGTTGCGAAACAACCCGCCACACCACCGAGTGACATACTTATTGTTCCCTTGAGCGAGCCGGAAAGTAGTGTAGCTGCTGCGTTTCGCTATCATGCGCGTGAGCAGTTACTGGACAGTTCGCGCGTGTCGCTATTAGCCGATTTTCTCGCGCTACGCTTTGGCTTGCAGCCCGTTTTACAACGCTGGATGACGGAAACGCCGATGGCTCATGCCACGCTGTTGATGGGCAAAGGATTGTTTGACGAGCGACATCCGGCGTTTGTGGGCACATACAGTGCGGGGGCCAGCAGTGATTATGTGCGCCAGGCGATAGAAGATGCCGATACGATTATTTGCGTCGGCACCCGGTTTGTTGACACCCTGACCGCCGGGTTTACGCAAAACTTACCTCTCGAGCGAACGATTGAGGTTCAACCCCATGCGTCGCGGGTTGGGGGAAGCTGGTTTAACATCCCGATGGAACAGGCGGTTACTACGCTACGGGAACTGTGCCTGGAAATGTCGTTTTCGCTTCCGCCTGAACGTCCTTGTGCCGGGCGTCTGCAAGTTGAGAAAGGCCCTCTGACGCAGGGAAATTTCTGGCATACGGTGCAACAGTATCTGGCCCCCGACGATATTATCCTTGTCGATCAGGGGACCGCAGCATTTGGCGCAGCTGCGCTGTCACTTCCTGCCGGGGTGGAAGTACTGGTCCAGCCGTTGTGGGGGTCAATCGGTTACGCTTTGCCTGCTGCATTCGGGGCGCAAACAGCCTTCCCGCACCGTAGGGTGATCCTGATTATTGGCGATGGCGCGGCACAGCTCACCATTCAGGAGTTGGGAACCATGCTTAGGGACGGGCAAACACCTGTTATTTTGCTGCTCAATAATGACGGTTATACCGTGGAACGAGCCATTCATGGTGCGAACCAACGATACAATGATATAGCCGGATGGAGCTGGACGCTGGTGCCGCAGGCGCTAAGTCGTGAATGTCAGGCGGAATGCTGGCGCGTGAAGCAGGCTGTCCAACTGGAAGAGGTTCTGGCTCGTCTGGCAAAACCGCAACGCCTCTCGTTGATAGAAGTGGTGTTGCCGAAAGCTGACCTTCCTGAACTCTTGCGCACGGTGACCCGTGCGCTGGAATCCCGCAACGGGGGGTAGTTACTTATCGGGACGGTCAGCAATCATCATTGGTTTTCCGGCTAATAGCAGCCAGGCCGGAAGCATGACGATGCACAACAGCGGTAGTAGGGTGGTGTCCGGCACCACCACTGCTGCCATAAACAGGCTCAGCCATGCATCACGAGTGACGACCAGTACCAATCCCAGAATGGCGCAGGAGACCGTAATCGCGGCAGGAACGGCTTCGACATGGGCGTGCAGCATCAGCCCCAGCGCGACGCCAACGAATACCGCAGGGAAAATCCGCCCACCGCGAAAACCACTCGCTGCAGCCACGACCAGCGCCGCCAGCTTTATCACCGCCAGCATGAAATAGTCCGAGGCTCCCAGCGTCTGGCTAAATGCCATTTGCTGCATCTCATCCAGGCCCTTAAACAGAGTCAGTGGTCCTCCGATAACACCCAAAATACCGAGGATAAAGCCTCCCGCGCCGAGGATCAGCACCGGGTGTTTCAGGCGATGTATCAGATGGTGCAAACGAGGCAGACACCACACGGCCACCATCCCCGCCGCGATAGCAATGGCCGCAACGACCGCGCCACTGAAGATATCGACCAGATGCATCTGCGTATAGTGCGCGATAGGCAGCGAAAAGTGGGGATGAAAGAACAGGCTGGTGGTAAGTGATCCTGCCGCGGCGGCCATTAACGGTGCGAACAGACGGTCCCATAAGGGGACATCGTTGGAGCTGTTCAGCGTTTGCGAAAAGACCAGTGCAGCGGCAACCGGGGTACCAAATAGCGCCCCGATGGTGCCAGCAGAGGCGAGGATGGTCCAGTCCAGCTTCGCAATTCGCGGAAACATGCGGCTACCCATCGCCACTGCCAGCGCAATGTTAACGGTCATGATGGGGTGCTCTGGACCCAAACTGACACCCCCTGCGAGGCCAATAATCAGGGCGGCCAGCAATCCTGGCAACGCAGACGTCGAGACGGGCATACCGATTAAGGGTTCGCAGGCTGGGTCAGGGCCCGCATGACCATGACTGTAGCGGATGATGAGCCCGACCATGACCCCGGTAAGAGTGAGCATAGCAATAATCCAGAATGGAGAATCTTGGGCAATACCGATGCTTATGGGCAGACGTTCCCACAAAAATTGCTGTAAAACGGAAGCCACTTTCATCACAGCAATCAGCACCAGACTGGACGCTACCCCAATCAGTAACGCAGGCGTTGATAGCAAGAGCATCGTTCTGGCTCGCGGATGGAGCATTTTCTATTCCTTAATGCAGAGTCATAGACGTAGTTTGCACAGACTGCCCAACGGCATCGCTGCAAATGGTGCTGAAACGATAAAGTAATTCTGTGACCTGGATCGATATTCCACGGGCATCAGTCTTCAGGGCGTTGTTGTTATGCCCCCATGAATTTACAGTGTGACAAAGATTTATTCTGACTTTAGCGGAGCCGTGGAAGAATGACAAAATATGCTTTAGTGGGTGATGTTGGCGGCACCAACGCGCGTCTTGCTCTGTGCGATATTGCCAGTGGCGAGATTTCGCAGGCGAAAACCTATTCCGGGCTGGATTACCCGAGCCTTGAAGCCGTTGTGCGCGTGTACCTGGATGAGCATAGCGTTAGCGTCAAAGATGGCTGTATCGCTATTGCCTGCCCAATAACCGGTGACTGGGTGGCTATGACCAACCATACCTGGGCATTTTCTATTGCTGAGATGAAAAAGAATCTGGGCTTTAGCCATCTGGAAATCATCAATGATTTCACTGCCGTATCAATGGCAATCCCAATGCTGAAAAAAGAGCATTTGATCCAGTTTGGCGGCGCTGAGCCTGTCGAGGGCAAACCTATTGCGGTCTATGGTGCAGGCACCGGTCTCGGCGTAGCGCATCTGGTACATGTGGATAAACGCTGGGTGAGCCTGCCAGGCGAGGGAGGGCATGTAGATTTTGCGCCGAACAGCGAGGAAGAAGCGATTATCCTGGAGGTGTTGAGGGCTGAGATTGGTCACGTTTCGGCAGAGCGCGTGCTGTCCGGTCCTGGGCTGGTAAATCTGTATCGCGCGATTGTCAAATCCGACGGACGTCTGCCGGAAAATCTGCAACCGAAAGATATTACGGAACGCGCACTGGCCGATTCCTGTATTGACTGTCGTCGTGCCCTGTCGCTGTTTTGCGTCATTATGGGCCGGTTTGGCGGCGATCTGGCATTAACGTTAGGGACGTTTGGCGGGGTGTACATTGCCGGTGGCATCGTGCCGCGCTTCCTGGAATTCTTTAAAGCATCGGGTTTTCGCGGTGGTTTTGAGGATAAAGGGCGTTTTAAAGCCTATGTGCAGGATATCCCGGTATATCTGATTGTGCATGATAATCCAGGTCTGCTTGGTTCCGGCGCGCATTTACGCCAGACGCTGGGGCATATTCTGTAAGACTCGTGCCGGATAGCGCTTTGCGCTTATCCGGCCAACAACGAAAATAATTCCGTTGACGGTTAAAACTGAAACACCCTGAGGATGTGGGCGATTTTTTGTATTATCAATTATTACAAATGTCATTATGTTGACATTAAATATCCTGGCACAACCGCAAAAGGTTGCCGCAATAATAAGAAAAAGTATAAATATCACTCTTGTGGATAACGTGTCGAAATATCATTAAGTTAGCGTAAATTTAATGCTTTTCACTTTATGAGAACGGACATCTTATTTAGAGTAATACGTCGGGATAGTATTGCATTATCCAGGCCAGATTGCTGCAATAAGACTCGATTTATCGTGAGGAATTCTTTTTAGTATATTTAGTAAGCGGTAAAAGTGATGGAGCTTAAAGAGGCTGGTGAGCTAGAATAAACTTCCTGATTTATTGGTAATACATTTCAGCCTGGCGAATTTTTAAATATGTTTATTCCTTCTGTTAGTGCGACGGCCTTTGTTGCTTCGATTGCCACATTGGGCATTCTTTCTCCCGGCCCGGACTTCTTCATGGTGATTAAAAATGCGGCGCGCTACAAGCGTCTTCAGGCCATGATGACGGCTTTTGGCATCGTCGGTGGTGTGGCGACCCATATGTCCTACTGTGTGGCTGGACTGGCGGTTGTTATTACCACGACACCCTGGCTATTCGATATTCTGAAATATGCGGGGGCTGCGTATCTGATTTGGGTGGGGCTGCAAGCTCTGCTGTCACGCGGACACAACAGTATGGATATGACCCAGGTTGCGCGCCAGGAAGTGACGTTAGGTAAAGCATTTCTGCAGGGTTATTTGTGCAACCTGCTCAATCCAAAAGCGACGCTGTTTTTCCTGTCGATCTTCACTCAGGTGCTGAGCGTCCAGTCTGGTTTTCCAGAAAAAGCCTGGTATGCCGGCGTTATTTTGATGGTGTCAGTGATTTGGTGGCCGGTACTCGTGATCCTTATCCAAAGTGCGCCAGTTCGCGCAGGCCTGGCAAAGGCGCAGAAAATCATCGATAAAATGCTGGGCGGTCTGCTTATTGCTCTCGGTATTAAGGTTGCTCTTAGCTAATTCGGTTTAGCCTGTAGCATGTCCTGCACACTAAGTGGCCGCGAGTTAATGGTTTAGTTAGCCCGCGACCGGTTATTGTCAGTGAGATGTCGTGCTTGTTGCGTTTTGTATCGGCAGTTTCCCGGCTCTCAGTAGCACCATCTCTTGCTTGCACAGCAGTACGACAGCCTGACGAGCCTTCATTCGACGTGAGGTGAGGGCTTTTTTCACCGTACGGCGATCCGCACCCATTTCCAGCATCTGAAAACATAACTGGGATAGCGCATGTCTGTATTTCATTGAAAATTCACTTTATTACGTTTTATAGCACCGGCAGTAGATAGCCATTTTACAACAATCCGCATGGTCATGACTAATCGCGCTATAGATGCATTAATTGCCTGAATTCTTTTACTTTGCTCCGGCTAACCGGGATTTCAAATTCCAGATCTTTCAATCGCAAAATATAGGTGTTGTTAAACCACGGTTCGATCTCGCGGATTTTGTTCAGGTTTACGCAGAATGAGCGGTGGCAGCGGAAAAAATGTGAGGCAGGCAGTTTGCTGCAAAATTCGGTGATGTTCATCGGCATGACATACGATTCGCGCCGAGTGTAGACGAAGGTCATCTTTTCATGGGCTTCAGCGTAGTAAATATCGTTGATTGGCGTAACGATAATCCGCTCGTCTTTGATTAGGTTGATCGTATCGTTTTCACGCGTCACCGGGCTGCTAAGGGGGGCTCCTGTTTGCTGCTGCTGCCAGGCCGCCTCCAGTTTTTGCAACATGCCGACAATTCGTGATTCCTGGTACGGTTTCAGAATATAGTCAAACGCTTCCAGTTCAAAGGCTTCAACAGCGTGTTCTTTCCAGGCTGTAATAAACACAATAAAGGGCTTATGCGCAAACTGACTGATGTTTTGTGCCAACAGCACACCATCCAGTGATGGAATATTTATATCCAGAAAAATAGCGTCAACGCGGTTGTGCTGCAGGTATTTAAGCACATCCAGACCGTCGTCAAATGTACCGACAATCTCCATCTGGCTGTGCTCTTTTATCAGCCAGCTAAGTTCCTGTTGGGCCAGGAATTCATCTTCAACAATGATGACTTTCACAACTTTACTCCTGGTTAAAGCAATAATGTGGCCGGGGCTGCTGCAGGTGAGTGCTGGTTTGGCACGTAAAACGCAATCTCTGTGCCAGGTTCAAGACGACGGATATGTAGCCCTTCACCGTACAGGAGCTTAACGCGGTGATGTACATTCAACAGGCCAATTTTATTGCCCGGCATTTCATTGGACTCAACGCGTTCAATGACTTTCGGATCGATACCATGGCCGGTATCTCTGACGGCAATGCGTACCCGATTACCACATTCCGCCACGCTGATCGTGACCACACCTTTCCCTTTGCAGGGCTGGATCCCATGGACGATGGCGTTCTCAACCAATGGCTGAATCAGCAGGCTGGGAATAAAACAGCTGACCTCTTCATCAATATCATAAATAACCGTCAACTTATCGCCAAAACGGGCCTGTTCAATAGCAATGTAATCCTTAATTTGATACAGCTCTTTCTTGATGTCGATCTGCTCATCATCTTTTAATTCAATATTATAGCGAAGATAGCGTGATAAATTAAAAATGAGCTGGCGTGCAGTGTCCGGGTTCAGTCGCACTGACGATGAGATAGCGTTTAGCGCGTTAAACAGAAAATGGGGATTTATTTTACTTTGTAGTGCCCGCAACTCTGCCTTATTTGCCATTTCGCGTAGCTGCTCGGCGCGGGAAACCTCAAGCTGAGTCGAGATAATTTGTGACAGGCCGATAGCCATTTCTTGTAATGAAGATGTGATCTGGTGGGCATGGCAGTAGTAGATTTTCAGCGTGCCAGTGACCACACCTTTTTCCCACAACGGTATTACCAGCATGGAGTGTATTTCCGGCGTGCGATGGGCTTCATCATTGTTCTTTATGATGATTTTTCCGTAATTTATCGCCTGCTGGGTGGTCGGGCTAACGAAATCATCGTTATCGCGGTAGTTCAGTTCGCCAACGCCGACATAGGCCAGAACGTGCTGGGTATTGGTGATCGCGACGGCATCTGCATGAATATCATGGCGAATAATTTCGCACACTTGGCGTAGCGACTCGCTATTGACCTGACGAAAAAGCGGCAGGGTTTTGTTGGCGATATCCAGCGCCAGTTTAGCCTGTTTTGCCGCACTGGCTTCTTTCTCTCCTTCCACGCTTTGTACCAGCATGACGATAAAGCCGATACAGACGCTGCCAAGGATCATTGGGATACCGATTTTCGAGACGATATCCAGCCCCAGTTCGGTTGTGGGAGCCCAGGCGACCACCAGAATCATGGTCAATGATTCGCACAGCATCCCGCCTAAAATACCGGCGCGCCAGTGTTGTGCCTTAGGGATTTTTCGGTTGATCCAACCCGCAATACAGCCAGCAAGGATGCTGGTAATAAAACAGGGAAGGGCGGTAACACCTCCGATATCAATCAGATAACGGTGTGTACCCGCGATGAGTCCGGTAATGACACCGACCCATGGGCCGAACAGAATTCCGCCTGACATCACGGCAATAATACGCACGTTCACCAGTGAGCCTTCTACCGGTACACCAGACCAGGTGCTGAACAGGGCAAACATGGAGAAAATGGCCGTAACGGCGAGCAGTTCTTTCACCGAGTGGGCTGACTTGTGCAACAGTTCGCGGAACAGGCGGATACGAATCAGGAAAAACAGACAGAACAGCATCAGCGCTGCCCGATCAAAGACCGCCAGCAGCATATTGAATATTTCGTGCACAGGTGACTCTTGCGAAGGGGTTAAACCCCTATGATAGGTAACCTGAGGCTGGATGACCAGCATCCCTGTCAGCACAGGTTAATGAGGAAAAACCACAATATTAAAAGGGGATTGTTGCATGATTGTTGTATTTACAATATCCCTCCAGAGAAGGCGAACTTCAACGTAATGTATTTAATAACAAAATGTTAAAAAATGGTGATTTCATGAGGGTTGGATATTCATGCATTTCCCGTTTTAGAAACGCTGTTCCTCTTTTATGCCGATAAAAAATATTTTGCTGTACCTCTCGACAGAAGGAAATTAATCAGGCTATTTTCTAAACGTGCCACCATCGTGGCAGCGTCGCTCGGACGGTCCGGGCGCTAACGTACATCTGAGGATATTATGGCTGACTCCCGCCCTGAACGTCGTTTTACGCGTATTGATCGTCTCCCCCCTTACGTTTTTAACATTACCGCTGAACTGAAGATGGCTGCGCGTCGGCGCGGCGAAGATATTATCGATTTCAGCATGGGGAATCCGGACGGTGCTACGCCTCCTCACATTGTCGAAAAACTGTGTACCGTGGCGCAGCGCCCGGATACCCACGGTTATTCAACGTCGCGCGGTATTCCTCGTTTACGTCGGGCGATTTCTCGCTGGTATCAGGAACGCTATGACGTCGAGATCGATCCTGAATCCGAAGCGATTGTAACGATTGGCTCCAAAGAGGGGCTGGCTCACCTGATGTTGGCGACATTGGATCACGGCGACACGGTCCTGGTGCCGAATCCCAGTTATCCCATCCATATTTATGGTGCCGTTATCGCCGGAGCACAGGTGCGTTCCGTGCCGCTGGTGGAAGGGGTCGACTTCTTTAATGAACTGGAGCGTGCGATTCGCGAAAGCTATCCGAAACCGAAGATGATGATCTTAGGCTTCCCGTCCAACCCGACGGCGCAGTGTGTCGAGCTGGAGTTTTTCGAAAAGGTCGTCGCGCTGGCTAAACGCTACGATGTGCTGGTGGTTCACGACCTGGCCTATGCCGATATTGTCTACGATGGCTGGAAAGCGCCATCGATTATGCAGGTTCCGGGGGCCCGTGATGTTGCCGTTGAATTTTTCACCTTGTCGAAAAGCTATAACATGGCGGGGTGGCGCATTGGTTTTATGGTTGGCAATAAAACGCTGGTAAACGCACTGGCGCGCATTAAGAGCTATCACGATTATGGAACGTTTACACCGCTGCAGGTAGCCGCTATTGCCGCGCTGGAAGGTGATCAGCAGTGTGTACGGGATATCGCTGAGCAATATAAGCGTCGTCGCGATGTGCTGGTCAAAGGGCTGCATGAAGCGGGCTGGATGGTTGAAATGCCAAAAGCGTCGATGTACGTGTGGGCGAAAATTCCGGAGCAGTACGCCGCAATGGGGTCGCTTGAATTTGCCAAAAAATTGCTGAATGAGGCGAAGGTTTGTGTTTCGCCGGGGATTGGCTTTGGGGACTATGGTGATACACACGTGCGTTTTGCGTTGATTGAGAACCGTGACCGTACCCGCCAGGCAATCCGCGGAATCAAAGCCATGTTCCGCGCAGATGGTTTACTCCCGGCCAGCCCGAAATCAGCCACTGAAAGTACCGACTAGCAAAACTTTCACCTTACAACGCAAACAGGAGCCAAATGGCTCCTGTTTTTTTGCTGCATCTTTCAATTTAGATCATCAGGGCAAAAGTACCGGCCCATACGATGACCATAAAAGAAATGCCCATAAAGAAATATTTCACTTTTCATCTCTCCGCATACGATGAGTACGCCTAAATGAACATATGCTTACCTGACAGAGAGCTGATGCGAGCATAAACGAAAGGGAGAATACCCCGCGTTTGCTTGGCTGCATCACCTCAGAATTCTGAGCTTTAATGCTCCAGACGGCGCTAATGTACGCCTAAAAATGAGGTGAAACAAGAGGCATTTTTTTATTTAATTTTAGTAACTTACAAGTGTCGTGATTCGGCGACAGTTTAATTTCTGACGGTAATAAATTGCTATTGAGCGACGTAGTTGTTACTCAGAGAATTCTCATATCACCTTGAGGTTAATGCGGTTAATTTTCTCGCGGAATTTGATAATGAAAAGGTTAAAAATGACCAGATTAATGATGTTAGCACTTGTTCTTGCGCCATTGACGTCGATGGCGGCTGCACCACAAGCGTTCAATTTCAACTGCGCAAGTATTGGTGGTGTGAATAGTGATGGTAAAGGCAATGTATGGATTAATGGCACAAAAGCGACCATTAAGACCTTTAATGAAAATTATTGGGAGGCGAAGAGCGGTAAAAATACCGTCTCTATTTCCAGAAAAGATGACGGAAACCCGGAAGTGTCCTGGGCTGGCCCAAACCGCAAGCATGGGATTTGTCAGCCTGAAGATAATGTTGATTTCTCTCCGGCGAAAAAATCGACTCATGCTGGCCCATCGTTCTCCTGTTCTGCAGCAGAAAAGGGAAGTATGGAAGAGATTATCTGTCAGAGTCCCTCGCTCTCCGCAATGGATTTAAAATTGAACGGGGTCTACAAGCAGGCGCTGGCTAAATCGAAAAATGACCCGACGCTAAAAGCAGAGCAACGAGGCTGGATCAAAGGACGTAATGAATGCTGGAAAGAGCAGGATAAGCCCGCCTGCCTTGCCAGAGAATATAGTGAACGAATGACTGAACTACAGAACAAGTGGGGTGTTAAGTAATTCAAGCGCAGAAATAAAGAAAGGCCATTCGGCCTTTCTTTTTAGACATATAGCGAGGATTCACCCATCGGGCGGGTTTTGAAACGACGATGGATCCAGAGATACTGCTCGGGTGCCCGCATGATCTCTTTCTCAATGATTTTGTTCATATAGGCCGCGGCCTGGTTTTCATCTTCCGGGTAGCCTTCCATTTCTGGCGTGATAAACAGACGGTAGCCGGAGTTATCAGATTTTCTCACCATGGTGACGGTCAGCATTTTCGCCCCCGACAAGCGTGACAGCACATAGGTACCGTTGGTTGTTGCAACATCTTTGACGGCGAAGAATGGCGCAAATGAGCTGCCTTTACGGCCATAATCCTGATCGGGTGCAAACCATACGGCTTCCCCTTTTTTCAGTGCGCCGACAATGCCGCGCAGATTATTTCTGCCGATCATGGCTTTGTTCGAGCGCATACGGCCACGGGTTTGTATCCACTCCATTAATTTGTTGTTGTGCGGGCGGTAGGTTGCCATCATTGGCTGGCAAAGCCCCATCACACGGCCCCCCAGTTCCAGCGACATAAAATGCACGCCGACTACCATTACGCCACGGTTATGCGCCTGAGCGCGTTGCAGGTTGTCCAGGCCTTCAACATCAAACCATTTACGCACCCGGCGATCTGGCCAGAACCAGGCCATTCCGGTTTCAAGCAGTGCCATGCCGAGTGAGCGGAAGTTCTCGTCGACCAGTTTGTTCCTTTCTTCTTGTGACAGATTCGGGAAACAGAGTTCGAGATTTTTATGGGCAATGGATTCCCGGCGCTTTAAAAATGGGCGCGCCAGCGTACCTGTACGGGTGCCCAGAAAACATAAAACAGGATAAGGGAGTTGCACCAGTAACCAGAGCACACCGACACCGAACCATGTGAGCCAGTAGCGCGGATGCAAAAACGCGCGCGAAAATTTACATTGGGGGAACATAAGCACCTGTTGTTGGTACGAAAATAATGTATCGCGAAGATTCTTTGTCTACAGCGTTACTCTCTGACACTGAACAGTTAGGTCACTATGAGCGACAATGGTTCCTGTAAAGAGTGTAAAACTGAGTCAGGACAAACCACGAGGGGTATGAATGATCGGACGCACAATGTACACCCGAAGATTAATGTCATCCAGAAATAATTCCTCAAGTTTCGTAAATGTTTTTTGGTCGATAAAAAGCAAGAATAGGTTTATAGATAATTTGTTGTTTTTATGACGATTAAATAAAGGCCAACAGAGAATGCTCTGTTCAGAAGGTGAACAGTTATTGTAGCGAAAATGTTGCTTGAATTGCGAACGGATAGGAATTGTCTTAGACTATAAAATCAAGGAAGTGTAAGGACTTACGTCGATTTTTACGGCAGACAGGAGGTAACGCTATGTTCTATTTTTGGACTTTCCTCGCATTGAGCATTCTGTGCGTCAGTTGCTATATTTGGCAGGTAATGGGCGCTGCCGCGTCAATTAGTTCTTTTTTCGGCATGGCTATCCTTACGGCATTAATTTATTTCTTTACCATACGGTTGACTGATGGAAACGAAATGGTAACGGGACTATTTCTTTTTCTTGCCCCGACATGCGGATTGATCATTCGCTTTATGGTGGGGGATGATAAGCATTAAATCGAAGGTTCATAACTGAAAACGCCATTGTGTACCCCATTGACTGATTTTCTGGCTTCCATCTGAGCAAACTAAAGTGCCAGCATCGCTGGCACTTTTTTCTCTCTAAAGCAGATTACCTTGCATCAGCAAGCTGCAGCTCGGTGTCCTGTTGTTGGGCATTTTTTCGTTGTTGTTCGAGTTCCAGCGCCCCGCGGTGAGACAGATAGCAGAACAGAATGCAGCAGACAATCCCGCCCATCAGCAGATAGAAACCGCCATGCCATCCCATTTTATCGACCATGACACCAAACAGACTGGTTCCCAGCGATGCACCAAAAATGTAGCTCATAAAACCACGTAATCCGACCGCCGAACCGACAGCAAAGCTAGGGACGATTTCCATGGTCTGAACAGACGCCAGGAACTGGGGAACATAGATCAAGCACCCGACGATGGCAGCAAAAATAGTGACCATCAGCAGAGATTCACTTTTCCAGTAACCAATCAGGCAGACGAAGATCAGCGCCATACAAATCATGGCCAACGGCATGCGACGACCTTTAAACAGTTTGTCGGTCAGCCAGCCTGCCAGCAATGTGGAAGGAATTGCCGCCCATTCGAAAAACAGGAACGCCACACTCATTTGCTCTTTCGAGAAATGTTTTTCAGTTAACAGATAAATCGGTAACCAACTGATCATGCCAAAACGCACCATATAGACAAAAACGTCTACCAGTGAAACATACCAGGCATTTTTGTTACGCAGCACGTAGGTGCAAAAAATCTGAAAGGCGCTCATGTTTTCCGGTGCCTGGGTTACGTGTCGGGCATTTAACACGACTTTTTCTTCCGGCATCATCTGTTCCAGAGCAGGCAAGCCTTCTTCGCGTGGTGAGCCTTTGCCCAACATCAGAACAATAAAAGCAAATAGCACCGCAACACAGGCTGGGACGATATAGCTGGCGCTTTGCCAGTGTTCGCTGCCGAGAATAGCAAAGGCGGCACCAACAATGGGGGCGACAATACCGCCACCGACGTTGTGTGAGATATTCCAGAATGCGCCAACGCGTCCACGCTCTTTGCGTGGGAACCAGTTGGCGATGGTAATAAACGAGGGACCGACGCCCATCCCCTGGAACAACCCGTTGAAGACCACCAGCGCGGCAAAAATCCAGAATCCGGTGCTGAACCCTAAGCCAACGTTGACAATGGCGCACAGGATCAGACCGCAAGCCATAAAGACTTTCGGGCTGGCTTTGTCTGCCAGGCTGCTCATGATGCCTTTACTGATCCCATAGGCAATAAGCATACAACTGCTGAGTAAACCAATCTGTGTTGCGCTGAGATCCAGATGTTCTTTCAGGTACGGGGTCGAGAGGGTGAAGTTATTGCGTACAATATAATACGCAAGATAGCCAAGAAATACGCTAAGTAACGCCTGAATGCGGTATCGACCGTAAGTCTCCTGAATTTTTTCTTCCGGGACTTTATTTGCCGATGGCCCTGTCTTGAATATTGATAACATATCATCACCTAAATTTATATTGATGTGAATATCAGGATTTTTCGCAGTGAAGAGTGAAATAGGTGGCGAAGAAATTCAAATTGAAGAAATGTGTCACTATTGACTCAATTTGCTGAAAGTGGGACTGATTTTGACCCTTTTGAATTATGGTGAGGTCAGAACTATTATTCTGAATGCGTTTTTATCATCAGCATGTGCGGGTATTAACAAATTCAAACGACATTTTCGGGTATTCTTTATCTCTGTTATCGCATTCCGTCTGGTTATTCTGATAGCGGTTTTATCTTTTTCACCTGTCATGATAAACGGGTAAGTTTTGTCTCAATATTATTTTTCGACGATGTTGGTATTTATGAACAGGATCACAAACAGACTTTTCTGCCGGGGTAGTTTGTTGGCGCTCTCACTGTGTTTTATGTCGCTGTCGGCGACCTGTCTGGCACAGGGGAAGGAGCTGGTGATGGCGACGACGTTTTCCCCGGGGGCAACGGCCTGGATTATTCAGCGCTGGCAAACGGAGCCGGGGTCCGTGATGATCCGCACGCTGAATCGGACCAGTTCTTCTCTCGAACAACTGCTCGATACCGCGAATGCGGAAAACGTTGACCTGATTTTAACCTCTTCGCCGATGCTACTGCAGCATCTTCAGGAGCATCAGAAACTTGCTCCTTTTGATAACGCATTGCCGGAAAGCCAGCGGCTGGTGCCTGAGTCAATACGGTCGACGTCTGTAGCCGTGGCGATCTCAGGATTTGGTCTGCTGATTAATCGTTCAGCACTGACAGCGCGACATCTGCCTCCACCGACGGACTGGGGGGATTTAACGCATCCTAAATATCAAAATGCCCTGCTGATGAGTAGTCCATCGCGCTCCGATACCAATCACCTGATGGTTGAATCACTGCTGCAGCAAAAGGGGTGGCAAGAAGGTTGGGCGACATTGCTGGCCAGTGCCGGGAACCTGGTGACCATCTCATCACGCAGCTTTGGTGTTGCGGATAAAATTAAGAGCGGATTGGGCGTTGCGGGGCCAGTTATTGATAACTATGCCAATCTGCTGCTCAATGACCCCAATCTGACCTTTACTTACTTCCCACACTCTGCGGTCTCGCCGACCTACGTAGCTGTGCTGAAAAACAGCCCGCGTGCCAATGAAGCACAACGTTTTATCCGCTATTTATTGAGCCCAGAAGGGCAGCGGATCCTTGCCGATGCGAATACCGGTAAATATCCGGTAACGTCGCTGGCAGCAGATAACCCGCGTGCAGCCCAACAGGCCATTTTGATGAAACAGCCACCGCTTAATTACCGTCTGATCCTGAAACGACAACAACTGGTCCAGCGCATGTTTGATACGGCCATCAGTTTCCGCCTCGCACAGCTTAAGGATGCCTGGCGAGCGCTGTACAGTGCGGAAGCACGTCTGAAACACCCGTTACCCGAAATCAGAGCGCTGTTAACCCAGGTCCCAATCGACGCCAGGAGCAGCGAAGATGAAGCCTGGCTTGCTCAATTCGATAATAAAAGTTTTGCTGAACAGCAAATGATGGAGTGGCAACTCTGGTTTCTTAACAACCAGCGCCTGGCGATATCAAAACTGGAAGAACTACAATGAAAGGCGGTTCGCTATGGCAACGTCTTCGTCAGCTCAGCATCAGCAGCAGTTTGCGGGGTGCTTTTCTGACGGGAGCTTTACTGACGCTAAGCGTGAGCTGTGTCAGTTTGTATTCCTGGCATGAGCAAAGCTCGCAAATCCGCTATTCGCTCGATGACTATTTCCCGCGCGTGCATTCTGCTTTTTTGATTGAAGGGAATCTTAACCTGGTTGTCGATCAGCTTAATGAATTCCTGCTTGCCCCCAATACGACCGTACGGCTGCAACTGCGCAATCAGATCATAGAGCATCTGGACAAAATTGAACTGCTGAGTCGGGGATTGCAACCCACGGAACAGCAACAGCTGGCGGTGATTTTGCAGGATAGCCGGGCGTTGATGACCGAGCTGGACAGGGTGCTCTACAACATGTTCCTGGTACGCGAAAAAGTCAGCGAACTTTCCGCGCGAATCGACTGGTTACATGATGATTTCACGACCGAACTGAACTCTCTGGTGCAGGATTTCACCTGGCAGCAGGGAACGTTGTTGGATCAAATTGAAGCGAAAAATGGTGACGCGGCGTTGTACCTGAAACGCGCCAGGGAGGTGCAAAATGAGCAGCAACAGGTGTACACGCTGGCAAGAATTGAAAACCAGATTGTCGATGATTTACGCGACAGGTTGAATGAACTGAAGTCAGGTAGCGACGACGGCATGCTGGTAGAGAATCATATTCGCTATCTGGAAAATTTGAAGAAAACGGCGGATGAAAATATCCGCACCCTGGACGACTGGCCCAGTACTATCACGTTGCGACAAACCATCGACGAATTGCTGGAAATCGGGATGATGAAAAACAAAATGCCCGATACGATGCGCGATTATGTCGCAGCGCAAAAAGCGCTGGTTGATGCCAGTCATGCCAGAGAAGCTACGCTTGGTCGTTTTCGAACATTGCTTGAGGCTCAGTTGGGAAGTAGTCATCAGCAAATGCAGATGTTTAACCAGCGACTGGAGCAGATTGTTCGCGTCAGCGGTGGGCTTATTCTGCTGGCGACGCTATTGGCGCTGCTTCTTGCCTGGGGGCTCAACCACTACTTTATCCGTTCACGGTTGGTGAAGCGTTTTACCGCGCTCAACCAGGCCGTGGTGCAAATTGGTCTTGGCAGAACCGATGCCTCGATCCCGGTTTATGGTCGTGATGAGCTAGGGCGCATTGCGGGGTTACTGCGCCATACGCTGGGTCAGCTCAATACGCAAAAAAGTCAGCTTGAGCAGGAAGTGGCAGAGCGTAAGGAGATTGAAGCCGATCTGCGAGCGACCCAGGGCGAATTGATTCAGACGGCGAAACTGGCGGTGGTTGGACAGACCATGACCACGCTGGCCCACGAAATCAATCAACCACTGAATGCATTGTCGATGTATCTGTTTACTGCGGGCAGGGCAATTGAACAGGAGCAGTTGGCGCAGGCCAGAAGCACGTTAACCAAAGCTGAAGGACTCATTACCCGTATCGATGCCATTATCCGCTCATTGCGACAGTTTGCGCGCCGGGCCGAGCCGGGGGCACCACTGCATCCGGTCGATTTACGACAAACCTTCAGCGCGGCCTGGGAGCTATTGTCTATGCGGCATAAACCGCAGCAGGGTACGCTTTCGCTGCCGGTTGGGCGCGTGTGGATTACGGGCGATGAAGTGAGAATTCAGCAAGTTCTGGTAAACATACTGGCAAATGCGTTGGATGCCTGCCCGATTGCCGCGAAGATTGACGTTCACTGGCAGACCGAAGGTAGTACGGTATGTGTCTTTGTCAGCGATAATGGCCCCGGCTGGCCTGGTGCACTGCTGCCGTCGCTATTAAAACCGTTTACCACCAGTAAGGATGTTGGTCTCGGTATTGGGCTATCAATTTGTGTCTCGTTAATGACGCAGATGAACGGCGAGCTACGCCTGGCGTCAACGCTGGGGCGCAATGCCTGCGTGGTACTGCAATTCAACCTGACGGATGTAGAAGATGTTGAGTGATGAATATTCTGTTCTGCTGATTGATGATGATGCCGATGTCCTTGATGCTTACACCTTGTTGCTTGAGCAGGCAGGCTATCGGGTATGCGCATGCAATAATCCCTATGATGCCCGAAATTGGCTACAGGCTGACTGGCCCGGTATCGTCCTGAGTGACGTGTGTATGCCTGGCTGTAACGGTATCGAACTGATGGCTCTTTTTCATCAGGATGATAACCAACTGCCGATCCTGCTTATTACCGGTCATGGCGATGTGCCGATGGCTGTGGATGCGGTGAAAAAAGGGGCATGGGATTTTCTGCAAAAGCCGGTCGATCCCGGCAAGCTGCTGTTGCAGGTTGCAGAGGCGTTGCAGCAGCGAAAATCTGTGATTGCCCGTCGTCATTACTGCCAACAAAAGCTGCAGGTTGAGCTGGTTGGCTACAGCGACTGGATAAATCAGTACCGTCAACGCCTGCAGCAACTGGCAGAAACGGATCTTGCCGTCTGGTTTTATGGGGAGCCGGGGACGGGACGCATGACGGGAGCCCGTTATCTGCATCAACTGGGACGTAGCGCCCAGGGGCCGCTTATTCGCGCAGAGCTCACCATCGGGAACACCGCTCAGCTCGATGAGCTGATTGCACAAGCGCAAGGCGGGACGCTGGTATTAAGCCATATAGCGTGTTTGACGCGCGAGCAGCAGCACCAGTTGGTTCACCTGCAAAGCCAGGAGCGGCGTCCTTTTCGGTTAATTGGTATTGGTACGACATCGCTGGTGGAGCTGGCGGCAACAAACCAGATCGTGGCCGAACTGTATTACTGTTTCGCCATGACGCAAATCGCCTGCCAGCCGCTATCCCTGCGCCCGGACGATATTGAGCCGCTTTTTCGCCATTACCTGCAAAAAGCCTGCCTGCGTCTGAACCACCCCATTCCGGAGGTCGACGGGGAATTGCTGAAAGGGATGCGACGTCGTGTATGGCTGAGCAATGTGCGAGAGCTGGCAAACGCCGCAGAGCTTTTTGCCGTTGGGTTGCTGCCATTGGCGGAAACCGCCAATCCGCAGTTGCATATGCCGGAACCGACACCGTTAGATCGCCGGGTTGAAGAGTATGAGCGGCAAATCATTACCGAAGCGCTAAATATTCATCAAGGGCGTATTAATGAAGTGGCAGAATATCTGCAAGTTCCGCGCAAAAAGCTGTATTTGCGGATGAGAAAATACGGGTTAAGCAAAGAACATTATAAGTTCTAGAGTGAGGCGGTGCGGTTATGATAAGGGGCGTTGAGTGAGCATCTGAGTCGTCACCTCATTATTAGAAAAAATGCCGGACTTATTATCCGGCATTTTCCATTTACCACATTAAATCGTCAGGTACGACGAAATCAGCGTACGGATCGTCTTCGTCTTTCGCTTCCTGGCTCAGCTCACAATTTAAGACGATGTAGCTGTCGTCGCGCTGTGCAATTTTATCGGCAACGACAGCCGGGATAATAGCATATTCACTGTCGCGGTCGCTTTCGGCAGTCAGCCGGGCAATAGCCAGACGCCCTTTAATCAATTGCGCCTGTGTCAGCTTATCCACGTAGATTTTTTTAATCAGATTATTATCGGTGAAGTTATACCCAATATCACCTTTAGAAATGGTGATTTTGTTCATTTCAATAAGCTGCTTAATCTGCGCTTTGTATTCTTTCGACAGCGTTGCTTGTTTCTGTTGATCGCTTAACTGCTTATCCCGTTCAATTTGTGCTTTTTTATTCTCTTCAACCGCTTCTCTGGCTTCACGGGCCTGAACGCGCGATTTTTTCGCCGTTCTCTGTACTTTCGCCATTTTTTTGCTGGAGACTAAGCCAGCTTTCAGCATCTGCTCTTGTAGGGTGAGTTTTGTCATTTTGGTGTCTGATCCAATAAAATCGTTGTCAGGATTATAACCTTAACGTCCGATGGGATGCCAGAATACGGGGTTTTACCAAACTGGTTTGGCTTCTGTCTGTTACCGCGAAATGCTCAGGCGCTAAACGGCGCATCTCCGGGCTGAACATGCTGATACCAGGCTATCAACTCAGCCGTACCGGGCTCGCCCTCGGCAGGCGCCCAGGCCGCAACGTCTTGTTCGGCCACGGGTTGATAACCACCGTGTTTAACTTCAAAAATAACGCCCCCCTTATCCAGGGACAAGACGGCATGCCAGATACCGGCATCCATCTCCAGCGCCATGCACTCCTCTCCTAACACAACACGCCGCGTAACGACGCCATCCTCATCAAAATTCAATATCACAAAGCGTCCGCTGAGAGGTATTAACAGCTCAAAGGTATGCGGGTGGCGATGAGGGCGGACATAGGTTCCTGGTTCCATCGCAATCGCCAGACGTTGAACGGGATCGCTTAGTTGCGGATGAAAATTACGATGTGCGCGCAAGCGAGGAGAATTAGCTGCCGCTTCACTTTGTTGTTGCAGATCGCTGAAGGTTATTTGTTTCATGTTAGCCGCCTGAAAGGGGTCCCGTGTCAGTCTGTTTGGATTGTGCAAAGCAGTGTATGTGAAGGCGATGTTGGTAGGGAAGGCATTCATACCCAATAATCATAACAGACTATAATTTGCCAGCCGTACCGAAAAAAGTAACAACTTACCCTGAGGGCCATCCTATGGAAACCTATTTGCAAACCGTGAAGGACGAGTGGGTACAGTTGATTAATGAGACAGACCCATACGTCCATCAACTTGCAGCACAACTGGCACACGTTCATGCGCCGGCGCTGATCGCAGAGTTTTACCGCGTTGTATTGGCCGACCCTAATGCCGCGGATTTTTTAACCACCGATCAGGTGGAAAGGCAGCTACAAGAAGCATTACGTCGTTGGCTTATCGACGTGCTTTCCTGCCAGGTAGAACAGGTTGAAGAACAGATGCGTGCCCAGCAGCGTGCCGCGGATGTTCACGCTCGCATCGGGATCTCTGTTGATCTGGTTGAAATGGGCTTCAGAGTACTAAAAAAATTACTGTTGCCGCTGATTAATACCAGTCCGCACACTTCTGAAATCAAACTCAACATTTACCACTACGCCATCAACAGTATCGATCTGGCGATGGAGGTTATGTCACGAGCGTATGTCTTCAGTGAGAATAATGCGGCTAAAGAGGACGAAAACTATCGCATCTTCTCACTGATGGAGAACGCAGAAGAGGAAAAGGAACGGCAGACTAACGCGTTACTGACGTGGGAAATGACGCTGCTTTATAAAGTCATGTTTGACTCCAGCATCGGGAATAGCAGCCCGCTTGGTCAATCCGATTTCGGATTGTGGTTTAGCCATAAGGGACGTCATTACTTCAGTGGGATTGCTGAGGCAGGACATATATCCCGCCTGATCCAGGATTTTGATGACATTTTTAAAGATATCCGCATCTCTGACGATGCCCTCGCCAGTAAACCGCGACGGGTTAAGTTTTTGCAGCAAACACGGAACATACTCTCGCAAATCGTCACTTTACTGCGCGAACTGTTTGATGAAGTCTCGCGACATGAGGTGGGGATGGACGTGTTGACGCGCTTGCTGAACCGTCGTTTTCTGCCAACCATTTTTAAACGCGAAATCATTCACGCCAGTCGGAGCGGGATACCGCTTTCGACGCTGCTGATTGATGTCGACAAATTTAAGCAGATCAATGATACGTGGGGACATAACACCGGAGATGAGATCCTGCGTAAAGTCGCCGGTGCGTTTTATGACAATGTGCGTACCTGCGACTATGTTTTTCGTTATGGCGGCGATGAGTTCCTCATCATCCTGACCGAAATCAACGTGGCAGACACTCTGCGCATTGCAGAGCGGATCCGCAAAGGCGTGGAGAGAATTAAGGTGAACTCTCCGACAGGCGAACCCATTTTACTTTCTCTTTCAATCGGTGCAGCGATGTTTAATGGACATCCCGATTATGAGCGTCTTATCCAGGCGGCTGATGAAGCGCTGTATGGCGCAAAACGCCGGGGGAGAAACTGTGTGGAGCTATGGCAAGTACCGTGATGGTGAAATAAAACGCAGCGTTGCGTGATAGATGTGATGGTGTCCCCAGGAGTGGTTCAATGTGCCGCTAACAACAGCGATTGCAGTTGTTGAGCACATCCTTGATGGTACGATCTCTCAATATCGGATGGATAATACGACCGGGAGGATTGTTGCGAAGAAGGCGATTTAGCTTCGAGGACCACTTTAAGCTGCTGAGAACTCCGTGCTGGTGCATAGAGATCTTTTTTAGTGGTCGTTGTGTTACCCGAAACCACCATTCGGATTACTCAGCCTGCTAGATTCTGTTTTCTGGATTGAATTCTAACACTCATTTTTTTCATTATTAGTGCATTCATAATGGACTTATCCACCACGCCGTTGAGTATCGTGTCTACTTGAACGACCGGAACCAATGAAACAGCCTGAGATTCCCAGCGCATTGTGGCAGGGGCGGCACCGATGCTGCGTGCAAGATAATAACGAGTGCCGTCCACATTCATCACTGGATTACCAGACTCCAGCTGAATTTGCAGCAGGCTGGCGAAACGGGAAATATGAAGAAAAAACCAACCGACATTATTAACTGAAGGTTGTATCTAATCCAGGGGGTAGGTCAAAATGGCTGGAAACTCGTGCAGAAAATGACGCGGTGAACGAGGTCGGTTTCTTCGGTAATCAGAACACTGTCGGTAAGCTCACCATGCCGAAATGGCGTCATACGGTGGATAAACTATAACGTATTTTTTTGCGTAGGGATGCTGAACGGGCACAGTAAGAGAGGCTGGAATGAAGTCTGTTAACGATAAAGTATTAAAACTCGCTTTTCAGGGAGAATGGGAAACTATTTTGCCCATTTTTCGTGATTATCCTCATCTGGTCAATCTTCCCAGTGAACCTAAAGGCTACACCCCGTTGCATCAGGCTGCATGGCATGGGGCCAATTTGTCGGTGATAGGGGAACTGTTATCTCTTGGGGCCGACAGAAGTGCGACAACGAACACTAAGCGACAGACGGCTTATGACATCGTGGTCGAAAAGCACAAGAGACCTGAACTGGAGTATCTTCTTTTCCCACAAAAAGCGACTCTCGCGCAAATCATCAGAAAAGTTGTTACCAATGAACGGCAATTATTCACTGATTATGATGGCAACCAAATTTTGGTCGATAAAATGATTTCAGCTTTTGGTGCTGAGTCATGTCCTGATGACCTTAGCGAACTGGATACCAGGCTAAATCACCTCTTTTTTGCGTTGACGGGTAAAGCGATATCAACGGCTGAAGCCATTTACTTTGATGTAGCTGACGGTTTTACATTCACGGTAGAGGCTGATTTTTTCAGGCTGATATTTTTCCCGTTGGTGCATAAGATTGCGGCAAAAAAGATTAGCATTCCGGAACGCGAATGGGCCGTTGTATCAGACTTGTTTGACCCGGCCCCATCTCAATGGGGATCGCGTGGGAGCCTCTTCTTATGGCTGGAGATGCGCAAGGCATTATGTCAGGTGAGTATCCCGGAAGATGAAGACGAGTTGGCAAATATCATTGCGGCGGCATTTCAGGCATTGACTGGAAGATCATTAATTCATCGGGTAGGGGAAGATGAGTTTTTTGTAAAACGGTTTAGCCGTGGCGGTGGATCTTCAGGCTATGTTTCCTCCTTGTATTGGCTGAATAATTTCATCCCCCAGTTGCAAAAAAGACTGGCCTGGATGCAGGCGGTTTGGTTGACCTCACCTCATGAGGCTTAGTGCTTTTTTTATTAAGTGCTGAAAGTTGGTTTTGTTGTTTTAGATGTAGATGGTTATCTCATCGCTGCAAATTTGCAGCATTTACTGATTTTTTGAATCGTTTGAGAGAAAATTATGAACACAGCAGAATTAGGGCAGTTAGCGGTATTGCACAAATTAACCAGCCTTGGGGCCAGAAATGTTGTCGTTCAAAAGGAAGGCAACAAGTCATTCATCCTATTTGAGGCCCCCAACGGTAAAACGTGCAAAGTGACGACTCGATCGAAAAAAGTGGGAACATGGCAAACCACAACCAACTATGCTGCCCAGTGTACTCTTGATAAAAAAAATAATGAGTTTTGGGTTTTTATCGATCTTGGTCGAGAGCCGAATACTTTCTATGTCACGCCGCTGTCGTGGATCAGGAATGATATTTATGAGGCTCATGTGGAGTATCTGGATAAACACGGTGGGCACCGTGCGCAGAATGATAAGTCGACTCATCATTCTATTTCAGTAAAACGTATCGCTGGCTGGAAAAATGCTTGGGGAGAAATGGGCTTGAGTGACTCTGTGAATACCTCGGTATAACCTGAAAGGTTACGTTGAGCTGAATCGCCACGGATAATCTAGACACTTCCGAGCCGTTGATAATACTGGTTTTCATATTCTGTCGGTGACATCTGATTGCTCGAACCATGCCGACGCTTACTGTTATAAAACATTTCGATGTAATCAAAAATATCGCTGCGGGCTTCTTCCCGCGTTCCGTAGATCTTTTTCTTTATCCGCTCGCGTTTCAGTAACTGGAAAAAGCTTTCTGCAACCGCGTTACCGTAACAGTTGCCACGACGGCTCATACTCCCTTCCAGGCCGTGTGATTTCAGGAATGACTGCCACTCATGACTTGTGTACTGACTGCCCTGGTCCGAGTGAACCAGCACCTTTCTTTGCGGATTACGCCGCCATACAGCCATCAGCAGTGCGTTCAGGACAATGTCCTTTGTCATCCGGGATTGCATTGACCAGCCGATAATTTTGCGTGAGAACAGGTCAACAACCACGGCCAGATACAGCCAGCCCTCGTGGGTCCTGATGTAGGTGATGTCCGTTACCAAACGCTCATCCGGAGCATCCGGATTGAACTGTCGCTGGAGCCGGCGGATCTCGGCCTGTGCATCTGACTGTTCTTTATTAGTGGATGAGTCCGGCCCGGATTTCTTTAGCCATGCATAAAGACTGTGGGTGGTGATATCGAGACGTGTTGCGACACTAGAAACCGAATGGCCACGATCAACAACCTGCTTAACGGCTTCAATTTTAAACTCTTCAGGATAACGCTTACTGCTCATATGCACCTCTCTTTAAGCCATTTTAAATGACTATGAGGTGTCTGTTAAACCTGTGGCGATTCAACTGGCACATAAAGGTACAGCCCGTTGCTGTCGAGCAGTCGGTATGGTTTATCTTTCGGCTTTGCCGCGTCGATCTGCTTGATGGTTAGCATGGGTAAAATTCCGGTGGGTAAAATTATTTACTCGTTTTTTACCCGCCGAAGTATGCGGCTGTCAACGTTCTATTGCGAACTATGGCGAACTTATATTTTATTGAGAGCATGTTGTGTAAGGGATTTTGCGAACTACTGCGGAGAGTGGCGAACTGTGAAATGGTGTCCCCTGCAGGAATCGAACCTGCAACTAGCCCTTAGGAGGGGCTCGTTATATCCATTTAACTAAGGGGACGAAGCGGCACGAGTATAGCGTTTTTTACTCTCAACGGTAAGTCTCAGGCTGCCTGACTGCTCAAACAGTCGCCATTCAGGTCTGTTTTTTCTGGTTTTTCTGCGGTTGTGCTTCCCGCTTTGCTTGCAACCTGGCTTCTTCCTTGCGTTTATTGCTCATATCATTGCGGATCTGCGCGTGACTCATCAGCGCAAAGATAAATGTCCCGCCACAGATATTTCCGGCCAGTGTCGGTAAGGCAAAAGGCCAGAAAAAGTCGCCCCAGTGCAGTGTTCCATTAAAGACCAGATAGAGAATTTCAACTGAACCCACGACGATATGTGTGGTATCGCCTAAGGCAATCAGCCAGGTCATCAGGACAATGACGACAATCTTTGCGGCTCCGGCGGCGGGAAACATCCAGACCATCGTGGCAATCAACCATCCGGAGACAATGGCATTAGCAAACATCTCCGTCGGGTTATTTTTCATTACATCCATGCCTATTTTGATGAAGGCGTCGCGGGTCGCCTCATCAAAAATCGGCATGTATTCAAACGCCCATGCTGCAACCCCGGTGCCCACAATATTACCCAGTAGTACTACACCCCACAGACGCATCAACAGACCAAAATTGCTGAGGGTGGGGTTTTGCATAACGGGTAAGACGGCGGTGACGGTATTTTCCGTAAAGAGTTGTTGGCGGGCCATAATCACAATAATAAAGCCGAAGGTATAACCGATATTCTCCAGCAAAAATCCGCCGGAAACACCCTCCAGTTGCACGTGAAAAATTCCCTTTGCCAGCAACGATGCACCCATTGACAGTCCGGCAGCGATGGCTGACCACAATAGCGCCATCGCGTCGCGTTCCATCTCTTTTTCTCCGTCCTGGCGGATATGCTCGTGGATCGCCATTGCACGTGAGGGGAGTCTGTCCTCATTGAGTTCTATCTTTTTTCCGCTCCGCTTTTCTTCGCTTTCCACCTGGAGTTCGTCGCTGTGACGATCAATCTTCTCTTTTTCGATGTCATTCATACCAGGATCCTGAATAAGCACGTATTGCTAAAGCGTAGCGGTTTTTATTTGAAGGCTGGTGGATAAAGTCTGAAATCGCAAAAATGGTAACGCATGTTTTTATTGGCTTCGTTAAAATGAACCATCACTGTGTCTGTATTACCAGGCTATGATCAAATCAGTAAGTTAGGGCATATAGACATCGATTGACGTGCTGTTACAATCGCTCACATCTAATCAGGCGGATACATCATCGTTCCGTCATGGATGGCAATCAGCGATAGCCATAATACACAGGGAGACACTTATGAAGCTTCGCCTGTCGGCGCTTGCGCTGGGAACCACACTTTTGGTGGGGTGTGCGAGCTCCGGTACTGAACAGCAGGGGCGTTCGGACCCATTTGAAGGGTTCAACCGCACCATGTACAACTTCAACTTTAATGTGTTGGATCCATATGTTGTTCGCCCGGTGGCTGTAGCCTGGCGTGATTATGTTCCGCAGCCGGCCCGTAATGGTTTGAGCAACTTTACGGGCAACCTTGAAGAACCGGCTGTCATGGTTAACTATTTCCTGCAAGGCGACCCCTATCAGGGGATGGTGCATTTTACCCGTTTCTTCCTGAATACCTTGCTAGGTATGGGCGGGTTTATTGATGTGGCGGGAATGGCGAATCCGAAGTTGCAGCGTGTTGAACCACACCGCTTCGGCAGCACATTAGGCCACTATGATGTAGGTTACGGTCCATATATGCAGCTTCCGTTCTACGGCAGTTTCACGCTGCGTGATGATGGCGGCGATATGGTGGATACGCTGTATCCGGTTCTGTCCTGGTTAACCTGGCCATTGTCGATAGGTAAATGGACGGTTGAAGGAATTGAAACGCGTGCGCAACTGCTCGATTCTGACGGGCTGCTGCGCCAATCCTCAGATCCTTACATCATGGTGCGTGAAGCTTACTTCCAGCGTCATGACTTTATTGCGAATGGCGGTAAACTCAAACCCGAAGAAAACCCGAACGCAAAAGATATTCAGGATGAGTTAAAAGAGATCGATTCTGAGTAAGGAATTGAGGCAAATAAAAAGGTGAGCTAAAAAGCTCACCTTTTTTACGTCTGATGAAAATCAGAATGCGTAGTTCAGGTTCATACCGTACAGCCAGGCTTTCCCTTCTGATTCGAAGGAGTACGGGCCTTCTTCGAATTTCACTTTCTGACCGTGCATATAAGAAATGCCGACATCCAATGAAGCATCTTTATTAAACGCATAGGTGGTACCCGCACTCAGCCAGAAGCGGTCCTGATCCGGAATAGAGATGGAACGGCGGTTAGCTGGAACTGGGCTATCATCGAAAGCGATACCGGTACGGAATGTCCAGGTATCATCGTAGTAGTAGGTAGTACCCAGCGCGATACGGTAAGAATCTTTGAAACCTTCTTCTTTATAGAACAAGGTCTGACCGTTGCTGCCTTTCGCTTTCAGCTCCTGGAACTGACTCCAGCTGGTATACGCCATGCTGTAGTGAACCGCCCACTGTGGTGCAACGCGGTTATAACCTGAGAACTCCCACATTTCTGGCAGATTCAGATCAAGCGAACCGTCGATTGTGTTGCCGTTAGTGCCAGCAGGCAGGCTAGCGAACACCGGGCGCAACTGCGCTGGAATACGGTCCATTGATGGCAGGCTGCTGCGGTAATCACCGTCGAAGTCAACTTTTACTTCCGAACGGTAGGTGAAACCGTAACGGTTGTCTTTATCCACTTCATAAAGAATACCGGCGTTCCAGCCGAAGCCCCATTCGTCACCCTTCAGGCGCGCAATCTGGGTATCTGCCGGGTATTGTGCGGCCAGTGCGGGAGGAACCCGGCCACCAGAGCCTGCAACGATTTGCTGCGGCAGATCGCCTGCATAACGCTCAAGCTTCGCTTTGGCATAGACGGCGTTAAAACCGAGGCCGAAGCTAAAATGATTATTCAGACGGTAGGCACCGCTCAGGTTTAAGTTGAGCGTTTCCAGATCGGTTTTTCCGCCCATCGAGCCGGCTGCGTAATTATTGTTAAACTCCGTTGCCAGACCATAGTTAGAGGTAACTGACGCCCCCCAACCAAATTGATCGTTAATCGGGGCAACAAAATGCACGTTCGGTATCCAGGCGGTTGGGGCGATATTGTCCTGACTGGCGTCGTTACCAATACGTGAGCGTCCGGAAATATCGACATCCGGGTCAACGAAAATGGCACCCGCAGAGAAAGTAGGGCGATCAAACATCATGATCAGCGCGGGGTTACGACTGGCGTTACCTGCATCATCTGCAATAGCGCCTTCACCCGAATATGCCCGGCCAAGGCCAGAGGAAGAAAATTCGTTTAGCTGAAAGCCTGCAGACCAGGCCTGTGTGGAGATAATTGCCACTGCGACTGCGAGAGCAGACTTTGTAAACAGGGTTTTCTGGCTCATGACCATAACCTCATAGATTTATTTTTATACAAACTATGTTACATGCCGTAACAGGAGCGCGAAGTGTAGGGTCTGAGGTACCACATAGAAATCAGACCAGTGGCGAGAGTATAGGTCGGACCAGCCAGAATGTTGCAAGTATGTTTATAAATATTTTCAATTCTGATCTAAGAAACGCGATCCAGCTGGCAAAATTGCGGGTGCGCGCACTCACCTGTTTGGGCGATTTTTGTTTTAGATCATTTTTAAGTGTGATTTCTGTCACTTATCTCATTTCGCACAATTAACGACTGGAGAGGCGAATAATGGGAGCGTAAAATGTCCCTATCGTTTATCTGGCACCTCGGGTGCGAATACAGAGGAAATCTACAATGAGTAAATGCAGTGCTGATGAAACCCCGGTTTGCTGCTGTATGGATGTTGGCACCATCATGGACAACTCCGATTGCACCGCTTCCTACAGCCGCGTGTTCGCGAATCGCGCAGAGGCAGAAGAAACGCTGGCCGCTCTGACTGAGAAGGCACGCAGCGTGGAATCTGAACCTTGCAAAATCACCTCGACTTTCACTGAAGAGTCTGAGGGTGTGCGTCTGGATATCGACTTTGTTTTTGCCTGTGAAGCTGAAACGCTAATTTTCCAGCTGGGCTTGCGTTAATCCCTTCTGCTAATACCCTTGTCACCTGGTGGCAAGGGTATTTTCGTAACAGTCAGTGACTATTCACTGTGTCATAGCTCTCACTTTCTTTTCTCCCCGCTTGGCTAAATGTAAAAAATTGGTTAAGACTGTGATCAGGTCAGACCACTTATTTTTATTTTTTACAGGGGAGTGTTATGAGTCAGGCTTTACCGCTGGTTACCCGCCAGGGCGACCGTATCGCCATCGTGAGCGGATTGCGTACGCCATTTGCCCGTCAGGCTACCGCGTTTCATGGCATTCCCGCCGTTGATTTGGGAAAAATGGTTGTTAGTGAATTGCTGGCCCGCAGCGAAATACCCGCTGACGTGATTGAACAGCTGGTTTTTGGCCAGGTGGTTCAAATGCCAGAAGCCCCCAATATTGCCCGGGAAATCGTTCTGGGAACCGGGATGAATGTGCATACGGATGCTTACAGCGTAAGCCGGGCTTGTGCAACCAGCTTTCAGGCCGTGGCGAATGTTGCAGAAAGCCTGATGGCCGGTACTATTCGTGCTGGGATTGCCGGCGGCGCAGATTCCTCTTCCGTTCTGCCTATTGGCGTCAGCAAAAAGCTGGCGCGAGTACTGGTGGATGTCAATAAAGCCCGCACAACCGGACAACGTCTGAAGCTCTTCTCCCGATTGCGCTTGCGCGATCTGATGCCTGTGCCACCGGCTGTTGCTGAGTACTCCACCGGTTTGCGTATGGGGGATACCGCCGAGCAAATGGCCAAAACCTATGGTATTACCCGAGAGCAGCAGGACGCGCTGGCGCACCGTTCTCATCAGCGCGCGGCTCAGGCATGGTCTGAAGGAAAACTTGCGGATGAGGTGATGACAACCTACGCCCCCCCCTTTAAAGATCCTTTTTCAGAAGATAACAATATTCGCGGTAACTCGACGATGGCGGATTACGCCCGGTTGCGTCCGGCATTTGACAGAAAACACGGTACCGTTACGGCGGCCAACAGCACGCCGTTAACAGATGGTGCTGCGGCCGTGATTGTGATGACGGAATCGCGTGCGAAAGAGTTAGGGCTGGTACCGCTGGGATATCTGCGTAGTTTTGCCTTTACCGCCATTGATGTCTGGCAGGACATGCTGTTGGGACCTGCATGGTCGACCCCGCTTGCCCTGGAGCGCGCAGGGTTAACCATGGCGGATTTAACGCTTATTGATATGCATGAAGCCTTTGCGGCACAAACGCTGGCGAACCTCCAGTTGCTGGGCAGTGAGCGTTTTGCCCGCGAAGTGCTGGGGCGCTCCCATGCCACAGGTGAAGTCGATGACAGTAAATTTAACGTATTGGGCGGCTCAATTGCCTATGGGCACCCATTCGCCGCAACTGGTGCACGAATGATCACCCAAACCCTCCATGAACTGCGGCGTCGTGGCGGTGGCTTTGGTTTAGTCACCGCCTGCGCGGCTGGTGGCCTGGGTGCGGCAATGGTTCTGGAGGCAGAATAATGGAAATGACATCGGCTTTTACGCTCAACGTGCGTCTGGATAACGTCGCTGTTGTCTCCATTGATGTACCCGGAGAAAAAATGAATACCCTGAAAGCGGAGTTTGCTTCTCAGGTTAGGGCCATTCTGAAACAAATTCGCGACAATAAAGCGTTGCGTGGCGTCGTGTTCATTTCGGCGAAACCCGATAATTTTATCGCCGGTGCCGATATCAATATGATAGGCGATTGCCGCAGCGCGCAGGAAGCTGAAACGCTGGCCCGTCAGGGGCAGCAGATCATGGCGGAAATTAATGCATTGCCGATCCCTGTTGTCGCCGCGATTCATGGTGCCTGTCTGGGCGGTGGGCTGGAGATGGCGCTGGCCTGCCATAACCGTATCTGTACCGATGATGTTAAAACCGTGCTGGGTTTACCGGAAGTGCAGTTAGGCCTGCTTCCCGGTTCCGGTGGAACCCAGCGATTACCTCGTCTTATTGGTGTCAGTACTGCGCTGGATATGATCCTGACAGGAAAACAGCTCCGGGCAAAACAGGCGCTAAAAGTGGGGTTGGTGGACGAAGTTGTACCACAGACCATTTTGCTGGAAGCCGCGGTTGAACTGGCCAAAAAAGACAGTTCGGCGCACCGGGTGCTGCCCGTACGTGAACGTGTGTTGGCGGGGCCGTTGGGACGTGCGCTGCTGTTTCGTATGGTCAGCAAAAAGACGGCGCAAAAAACGCTGGGCAACTACCCTGCAACGGACCGCATTCTTGAGGTGATTGAAACCGGTCTCGCACAGGGCAGCAGCAGCGGCTATGAGGCGGAAGCCCGCGCGTTTGGTGAGCTGGCGATGACTTCGCAGTCTAAGGCACTACGGAACATCTTTTTTGCCAATACCGATGTGAAAAAGGATCCCGGCAGTGAAGCGAAACCCGGCCCGCTGAATAGCGTCGGTATTTTGGGCGGTGGCCTGATGGGCGGCGGTATTGCTTACGTCACTGCCTGTAAAGGTGGCTTGCCGGTACGCATCAAAGATATTAATGCTAAAGGAATCAACCACGCGCTGAAGTACAGTTGGGATCAACTTGAAACGAAGGTTCGTCGCCGTCATATCAAGGCAGGTGAACGTGACAAACAACTGGCGCTGATTTCGGGAACCACCGATTATCGCGGTTTTGCTCATCGTGATCTGATTATTGAAGCGGTGTTTGAAGATCTGTCGTTAAAACAACAGATGGTGGCAGAAATTGAACAGAATTGTGCCCCTCATACTATTTTTGCATCGAACACCTCATCTTTGCCTATTGGTGATATTGCGGCTAATGCTGCCAGACCTGAACAGGTAATTGGTCTGCACTTCTTTAGTCCGGTAGAAAAAATGCCACTGGTGGAAGTGATCCCGCATGCAACAACCTCTGAACAGACGATTGCCACAACCGTTAAGTTAGCGAAAAAACAGGGCAAAACACCGATTGTTGTCCAGGATAAGGCTGGCTTTTACGTTAACCGAATTTTAGCGCCTTACATCAACGAAGCGATTCGCATGCTGACCGAAGGCGAACGTGTCGACACGATTGATGCCGCGCTGGTTAAGTTTGGTTTTCCGGTAGGGCCAATCCAACTTTTGGATGAGGTCGGAATTGATACGGGCACTAAAATTATACCAGTGCTTGAGGCCGCATATGGAGAACGTTTTAGCGCGCCTGCAAATGTTGTTGCTTCAATTTTGAATGACGATCGCAAAGGTAGAAAAAATGGTCGGGGTTTCTATCTTTATGGCGCGAAAGGGCGTAAAAGCAAAAAACAGGTCGACCCTGCAATTTATACGCTTATTGGCGTCCAGGGTCAGGGCCAACTCGCAGCCCCGCAAATTGCCGAGCGGTGTGTCATGTTAATGCTTAACGAAGCAGCACGCTGTTTTGGTGAGCAGGTCGTCCGCAGCGCACGTGATGGTGATATCGGCGCTGTATTTGGTATTGGTTTTCCGCCATTCCTCGGCGGCCCGTTCCGGTATATGGATTCTCTCGGTGCGGGTGAAGTGGTTGCGGTTCTGCAACGACTGTCCACGCAATATGGTTCACGGTTTACACCGTGTGAACAGTTATTGCAGATGGCGGAACGTGGTGAAAGATTCTGGAATATCGGGGAAACTGACCTGAATTCATGAGGTCAAAGGTAGGATGAATCCGCACTGAATGTATGTGTCACGCTCAAAATGTAAACAGAGATTGACTATACTTACGCCGTTGAGGTAAAAAACAGCGTTTCATTCGGTGAATGGATAAGGCACAATGCCGGCCACCACATAGTTACCACTGCCAATAGGGGCTTTGTGTAAACGTGTCGGTGATTCTGGTTAACAAAAGCGGTGCAATATGCAAGTTTTTATCATGCGTCACGGCGACGCGGCCCTCGATGCCGCCAGTGATTCGGTTCGTCCTTTAACCTCTTGTGGTTGTGACGAATCTCGCCTGATGGCGAACTGGCTGAAAGGTCAAAAAGTGGATATCGAACGTGTTCTGGTGAGCCCGTTCCTACGAGCCGAACAGACGCTGGATGTGGTGGGTGAATGTATGAACCTGCCAGCCGGTGTGGATGTTTTGCCGGAGCTGACTCCCTGCGGCGATGTCGGTCTGGTCAGCGCCTATTTACAGGCTCTGGCCAATGAAGGTATCGCGACGGCGCTGGTGATTTCTCACTTACCGTTAGTGGGATATCTGGTGTCTGAGCTTTGCCCAGGTGAAACGCCGCCGATGTTTACCACATCTGCGATAGCCAGCGTAACGCTTGATGAGAGCGGAAAGGGCATTTTTAACTGGCAGATGAGCCCGTGTAATTTGAAAATGGCAAAAGCGATTTAATCGAATCCGTGCCATGTTTCATCGTCCGGATAAGGCAGAATCGCCATCCGGAAAATAAAAGAGCCGCAAATGCGGCTCTTTTTGTTTCTGAATTGCTGCCTCAGGGAAGTTCCGGTGGCAACCACTCTTCCACTTCGATCAGTACCAGCAGTGCGGCATCGCCACCGTACTCTTTCGGTGCCTGATGGAAGGCCATCACATGCGGATGTTGTGCCAGCCACAGCGGCGTTTGCTGTTTCAGAATGTGCTTCCCGTGGCCATGCATTACGCAGGCGCAAAAGACATGCTCACGACGACAGGCGGCAATCAATGCACCGAGCTCCTGTTTGGCCTGTTGTTGCGTCAATCCGTGCAAATCAAGAAACAGCTCCGGGGAGTAATCACCACGGCGCATTTTCTTCAGTTCAAAATGGCTGACATCGGACCGCACGTATCTTACCGGACCGTCCGTGTTCAGCAGCGGCTGAAACTCATCCGAGAAATAGTGGCTGGCATCAGCCTGTTCCTGTAGCAGTCTTTTGACCGGAACCTCGGTGATTTTTTTGCGTGGTGGTCGATGGACAATGGTGTCCTGCTTAATTTGCCGGGTGCCGGTCATCAGCTGGCGAAACAGCGTCTGATCCTCCTCGCTGAGCGATGTTTTCTTTTTCATTCGAGAGTCTCAACTTTTATTTTCCGTTAGTTTAACCCGACTCGACGGGCATCCGATCGCTTAAAACGCAATTTTCGCGTTCAGGCTCCGTGTGAATGCTGATTTATCGCCGTCTTCGTGGCAAACTAGCCGCCGAATTTAATGCGAGCATGCCCTGGAGGAATACGTGGATAAAATTTTCGTCGATGAAGCAGTGAGTGAACTGCATACCATTCAGGACATGTTGCGTTGGGCGGTCAGCCGTTTTAGCGCAGCGAACATTTGGTATGGCCATGGTACGGATAACCCGTGGGATGAGGCCGTACAGCTGGTGCTACCGTCTCTTTATCTGCCGCTGGATATTCCTGAGGACATGCGTACCGCACGTCTGACATCCAGCGAGCGTCATCGTATTGTTGAGCGTGTGATTCGTCGCGTCAACGAGCGTATTCCGGTGGCTTACCTGACCAACAAGGCCTGGTTCTGCGGGCATGAATTCTATGTTGATGAGCGCGTGCTGGTTCCGCGTTCGCCTATTGGCGAGCTGATCAATAACCGCTTTGCGGGTCTTATCAACGAGCAGCCGCAGCATATCCTCGATATGTGCACCGGCAGCGGTTGTATTGCTATCGCCTGCGCCTATGCCTTCCCGGAAGCTGAAGTGGATGCGGTTGATATTTCGACGGATGCGCTGGCGGTTACCGAACACAATATTGAAGAGCACGGTCTGATTCATCACGTAACGCCGATCCGTTCCGACCTGTTCCGCGATCTAGTGAAAATCCAGTATGACCTGATTGTCACTAACCCACCGTATGTTGATGCGGAAGACATGTCAGACCTGCCGAACGAATACCGTCATGAGCCTGAACTGGGTCTGGCATCCGGTAGTGATGGACTGAAGCTGACTCGCCGTATTTTGGGCAATGCTCCGGACTACCTGTCTGATAACGGTATTCTGATTTGTGAAGTCGGAAACAGCATGGTACATCTGATAGAGCAATACCCTGATGTGCCGTTTACCTGGCTGGAATTCGACAATGGTGGAGACGGTGTATTCATGCTGACCAAAGAGCAGTTGATCGCCGCTCGTGAGCACTTCAGTATTTACAAAGACTAAATACACGCGCAGATACACAACACGCATAACGGAGCCGTGATGGCAGGAAATACAATTGGGCAACTCTTTCGCGTAACAACCTTCGGCGAATCACACGGGCTGGCGCTCGGTTGTATCGTTGATGGTGTTCCGCCGGGCATTCCTCTGACTGAAGCCGACCTGCAGCACGATCTCGACAGGCGTCGTCCGGGCACGTCGCGTTACACTACCCAGCGTCGGGAACCGGATCAAGTGAAGATCCTCTCCGGCGTATTCGACGGCGTCACCACCGGTACGAGTATTGGCCTGCTGATTGAAAATACCGATCAGCGTTCTCAGGATTATGGTGCCATCAAGGATGTTTTCCGTCCAGGACACGCCGACTATACCTACGAGCAGAAATACGGCTTGCGTGATTACCGTGGCGGTGGACGTTCATCCGCTCGTGAAACGGCAATGCGTGTAGCGGCGGGAGCAATCGCCAAGAAATATCTGGCGGAAAAATTCGGCGTTAAAATCCGTGGTTGTCTGACTCAAATGGGCGATGTTCCGCTGGAGATTAAAGACTGGTCTCAGGTCGAATTGAATCCCTTCTTTTGCCCGGACCCGGATAAAATCGAAGCGCTGGATGAATTGATGCGCGGGTTGAAAAAAGAGGGCGACTCCATTGGCGCCAAAGTCACCGTTGTTGCTGACGGTGTGCCGGCGGGTCTTGGTGAACCTGTTTTTGACCGTCTTGATGCCGACATCGCGCATGCGTTGATGAGCATTAACGCTGTAAAAGGCGTAGAGATTGGCGATGGTTTTGACGTTGTGGCGCTACGTGGCAGTCAGAACCGTGATGAGATCACCAAAGACGGTTTCCAGAGTAATCATGCGGGTGGCATTTTGGGAGGGATCAGCAGCGGGCAACAAATTATTGCCCATATGGCGCTGAAACCGACGTCCAGCATCACTGTACCTGGGCGTACTATCAACCGCTTTGGTGAAGAAGTCGAAATGGTAACCAAAGGACGTCACGATCCGTGCGTTGGGATCCGCGCAGTGCCGATCGCAGAAGCGATGCTGGCTATTGTGTTGATGGATCACCTGTTGCGCCAGCGGGCGCAAAATGCGGATGTGAAGACTGACATTCCACGCTGGTAAGAAATGAAAAAAACGGCACTTGCGGCGCTGGCTCTGTTTGCCAGTACCGCCTGTCTGGCAGCAACGCCCTGGCAGAAAATTACCCATCCGGTTGCGGGTAGCGCACAGTCTATCGGCGCATTCTCCAATGGCTGTATCGTGGGGGCGGATACGCTTCCGGTACAGTCAGAACACTATCAGGTGATGCGCACCGATCAGCGTCGTTACTTTGGCCATCCGGACCTGGTGAGGTTTATCCAGCGCCTGAGTAATCAGGCCAATAGTCAGGGGCTGGGTACGGTGTTAATCGGCGATATGGGTATGCCGGCCGGTGGGCGATTCAATGGCGGTCACGCCAGCCACCAGACGGGACTGGATGTGGATATTTTCCTGCAACTGCCAAAAACGCGCTGGACCCAGTCGCAACTGCTGCGACCGCAGGCGTTAGATTTGGTCTCACAGGATGGCAAACGTGTCGTGCCGTCACTGTGGAAGCCGGAGATTTTCAGCCTGATTAGGCTGGCGGCAAAAGATAATGAAGTAACGCGTATTTTCGTGAACCCGGCGATTAAGCAGCAACTTTGCCTGGATGCAGGGACCGACAGGGACTGGTTGCGTAAAGTGCGGCCATGGTTCCAGCATCGTGCGCATATGCATGTCCGGTTACGTTGCCCTGCCGACAGTCTTGAGTGCGAAGACCAACCGTTACCACCACCGGGTGACGGCTGCGGCGCGGAGTTGCAAAGCTGGTTCGAACCTCCAAAACCTGGAACCACCAAGCCTGAGAAGAAGACACCGCCGCCGTTGCCGCCTTCCTGCCAGGCGCTACTGGACGAGCATGTACTCTAATGGATCATTTTGCCTCTCTGTTTATGGTGTCGCCACTGCTGTTAGGTGTGCTTTTTTTTGTGGCGATGCTGGCAGGTTTTATTGATTCTCTGGCCGGAGGCGGTGGTTTACTCACCATTCCGGCATTGATGGCGGCCGGGATGCCACCCGCGCAAGCGCTGGCGACCAATAAGCTGCAGGCCTGCGGGGGATCTATCTCTTCCTCCCTCTATTTTATTCGTCGTGGTGTGGTTAACCTGGCGGATCAGAAGCTCAATATCTTCATGACCTTTATCGGGTCAATGAGCGGCGCACTATTGGTTCAGCACGTGCAGTCAGATATTCTGCGCCAGATCCTGCCGGTTCTGGTTATCTGTATTGGCCTTTACTTCCTGTTGATGCCGAAAATCGGGGAAGAAGACCGACAGCGTCGATTGCACGGGTTGCCTTTTGCGCTGGTGGCCGGGGGATGCGTCGGCTTTTACGACGGTTTTTTTGGCCCGGCAGCGGGATCATTTTACGCGCTGGCCTTTGTCATGCTGTGTGGCTATAACCTCGCGAAGTCGACAGCCCATGCCAAAGTATTAAATGCCACATCGAATATTGGCGGGCTATTGCTGTTTGCTCTCGGCGGCAAAGTGATTTGGGCGACTGGGTTCGTGATGCTCATTGGCCAGTTTATTGGCGCACGGATGGGGTCGCGACTGGTGCTCAGCAAAGGACAAAAACTCATTCGGCCGATGATTGTCATTGTTTCCGCAGTGATGAGTGCCAAATTACTTTATGATAATCATGGACAGGAGATTCTCCACTGGCTGGGGATGAACTAATGAATAATACCCATCACTACGAACAGTTAATTGAGATTTTTAACGGCTGCTTTGCCGATGAATTTAATACCCGTCTGATTAAAGGCGACGACGAACCGATCTATCTTCCTGCCGATGCGGAATTACCGTATCACCGTATCGTTTTTGCGCATGGTTATTACGCCAGCGCGTTACACGAAATCTCACACTGGTGCATCGCCGGCAAGGCGCGCCGTGAGCTGGTCGATTTTGGTTACTGGTACTGCCCGGACGGGCGTGATGCGAAGACGCAATGCCAGTTTGAAGATGTGGAAGTGAAGCCGCAGGCGTTTGACTGGCTGTTTTGCATGGCGGCGGGCTACCCGTTTAACGTCAGTTGCGACAACCTGGAAGGGGACTTTGAACCGGATCGCGTGGTATTCCAGCGTCGCGTTCATGCCCAGGTGATGGAGTACCTGGAACAGGGGATCCCCGAACGCCCGGCGCGTTTCATTAACGCACTACAGAATTATTATCACACGCCTGAACTTAAGGCGGAACAATTCCCGTGGCCCGAAGCGCTCAACTGACGCCGATGCCACGTTTACAATGAGGAAAGAAGATGATCGCGGAGTTTGAATCACGCATTCTGGCATTAATCGACGATATGGTAGAGCACGCCAGCGATGATGAGTTGTTTGCCAGTGGTTACTTGCGTGGGCACCTGACGCTGGCCGTTGCTGAACTGGACGGTGGTGAGGACCATTCCGCTGAAGCATTGTACGCCAATGTGACCAGCAGCCTGGAGAAAGCCATCAGTGCGGGCGAACTCTCGCCACGTGACCAGGCATTAGTGAAAGAGATGTGGGACACCTTGTTCCAGAAGGCGACAAAATAATCATTGCCCGTAGTCGACCGCCATCCGGCATTCTCAGCTTGCCGGGTGGCGCTACGCTTACCCAGCCTACGATTTTTTTACCCACAAACGATTCAGATTGGGGTTGTAGGCCTGATAAGCGCAGCGCATCGGGCAATAATGAGATGGTATCTTACTTCACCGCTTTGCCCTTCAATAACTTCCGTACCCACAGACGATTCGGATTCAGCGCCGCCAGCGTGCTGGCATCCATTGGGATCGGTTCATCACTCATTTGCGCGGCCAGAATTTCTGCACATAGCGGGGCAGAACATAGCCCACGTGACCCCAGCGCGCCTAACATGAACAAATCCGGGTATACCGGTGCGCGTAAAGCATGTTCTTTGTCTTCTGCAAGCCGGGCATACTGATCGAGAGTGGTGTTATAGTCCGGCACATTACCGACCATCGGTAAATGATCGCGCGTGGCACAACGGACGCCGCAACGGGCAGCATTGTCACTGACATTCACTTCTTTCGCCCATGCCGCATTCGGCAAACAGTCGATCAAACGCTGACGGTTTTGCTGCTGGTCATCATGACGGAACGACGTCTCTTCACTCCCCCGATGATAGCTGGCGCCAATACAGTGCTGCTGATTTTCCGGATTTTGCGGGGTAAGGTAGCCGTCATAGCACAGAATCTGACGCAGTGTGGAAAGCGAAGGCGTCGTGGGAATGTGACTTACCTGGCCGCCAACGGAATACACCGGTAGTGACTGAGTCTGTTCAAAACGGTGAATACAGTGCCCATTCGCCAGAACCACGACCTCATGTGTTGCCGCTTCTCCGCTGGCGAACTGCAGCTGCCAGCTATCGGTTTGATGAGCAAGTGAGGTCAGTGTGTGTTGGTAGTGGGTACGCAACCCAAGCGTTGTCGCATAGTCGAGAACGGCGGTGGTAAGTTGTGCCGGACACAGCCATCCGCCGGCCGGGTACTGGATGCCATCACATTCGGTCACAACGCCTGTTGTTTGCAAAATTTGGTCTGCGTCCACCCCGACGGCGAGCGCATCGGGCAGTTCAAGGGACAGCATTTGGCTGATTTTTTGCTGGCTTTTCTCATCCCAGGCGAGCTGCGTGACGCCACACCAGTCATGGGCAAAATTAACGGGTAGGGCATCGTACAGGCGACGAGCAAAGGTAAATGCGGTGGGGAAGAAAAGCGTAATCGCCGCATCATGTTTACTGAGCAACGGATAGAGTGCGCCCTGACGATTGCCGGAAGCACCCTGCGCGGGTTTATCGTCAGCGCAGTAGAGCGTGACCTGCCAGCCTCTGCGCAGTAGCGCCAGAGACAGTAATGCGCTGGCAATACCACCGCCAATAATGGCCGCTTCACGTTTCTTCGTTCCTGTACGCAAAAACCACGGTGCTGATGAAGGAGGCGTCATCGTCTGTTCCATCACGCCACACAGCATTTCACGTTTTCGACCAAAACCTTTGCACTTCTGCATTGTAAATCCGGCTTCCTGCAATCCCCGGCGTACAAAACCAGCCGAAGTGAAGGTTGCCAGCGTACCACCCGGTCGGGCCAGTCGAGCCATGGCATTAAAGAGTGTTGGCGTCCACATATCCGGATTTTTTGACGGGGCGAAGCCGTCCAGAAACCAGGCATCAACCTGTTGGTTCAGGGACTCGTCCAGCTTTCCGGTGAGTTCGTTGATGTCACCGAACCACAGATCCAGAGTAACCCGCCCCTCATCAAGCAGTAGACGATGGCAACCAGCCAGCGGCAGTGGCCACTGTGCCTGGAGTTGCTCTGCCCACGACGCCAGTTCCGGCCAGTGCTGATGCGCTAACGCCAGATCCTCACGCGTCAGCGGGAATTTTTCAAAACTGATGAAATGTAATCTTTCCAGGGTAGCGTCAGGGTGTGCGTTGCGAAAGGTGGCGAATGCCTGCCAGAGCGTGAGGAAGTTTAGCCCGGTACCAAAGCCACTTTCTGCCACCACGAACACCGGGCGAGGGTGCACAGGAAAACGTTCGGCGAGGTGGTTGCCGCCAAGGAAGACGTAACGTGTCTCTTCCAGCCCGTTATCATTGGAAAAATAGACATCGTCAAAATCTCGGGAAACAGGTGTACCCTCAGCGTTGAATTCAAGGTTGGCAGGTTGTATAGCGTATTGTTTCACGTAAGTTACTCGTCTGACAGGCTGTGACCCGATCTTAACGAGGAGTGCCTGGCTGCGCAAATTTCCACATTAAATGGCTGATCGGACTTGTTCGGCGTACAAGTGTACGCTATTGTGCCACTCGAAACTTTAAAATAGTGCGACTTACAGAGGTATTGAATGAAACGTGCAGTGATTACTGGCTTGGGCATCGTTTCCAGCATCGGTAATAACCAGCAGGAAGTCCTGGCATCTCTGCGTGAAGGACGTTCAGGGATCACTTTCTCTCAGGAGCTGAAGGACTCCGGCATGCGTAGCCACGTCTGGGGCAACGTAAAACTGGATACCACTGGCCTCATTGACCGCAAAGTAGTGCGCTTTATGAGCGACGCATCCATCTATGCTTTCCTTTCTATGGAGCAGGCAGTGGCTGATGCCGGCCTTGCTGCAGAAGATTACCAGAACAATCCGCGCGTTGGCCTGATTGCAGGTTCCGGCGGCGGCTCCCCGCGTTTTCAGGTATTCGGTGCTGACGCAATGCGTAGCCCGCGCGGTCTGAAAGCGGTTGGCCCGTATGTGGTCACCAAAGCGATGGCATCCGGCGTTTCTGCCTGCCTCGCGACACCGTTCAAAATCCACGGCGTTAACTACTCCATCAGCTCTGCCTGTGCGACTTCTGCACACTGTATCGGCAATGCTGTTGAACAAATTCAGTTGGGCAAGCAGGACATCGTTTTTGCTGGCGGCGGCGAAGAGCTGTGCTGGGAAATGGCGTGCGAGTTCGACGCAATGGGCGCGCTGTCTACCAAATATAACGACAACCCGTCTCAAGCTTCCCGTACTTATGATGCACACCGTGACGGTTTTGTTATCGCAGGCGGCGGCGGTATGGTTGTTGTCGAAGAACTGGAACACGCACTGGCTCGTGGCGCGCACATCTACGCTGAAATCGTAGGTTACGGCGCAACGTCTGATGGCGCAGACATGGTTGCTCCGTCAGGTGAAGGTGCAGTTCGCTGCATGCAGATGGCGATGCACGGTGTTGATACCCCGATTGACTACCTGAACTCCCACGGTACTTCTACTCCGGTAGGCGACGTGAAGGAACTGGGTGCAATCCGCGAAGTCTTTGGCGATAACAGCCCGGCCATTTCTGCAACCAAAGCCATGACCGGTCACTCACTGGGTGCGGCTGGCGTTCAGGAAGCTATTTACTCTCTGCTGATGCTGGAGCACGGTTTTATTGCGCCGAGCATCAACATTGAAGAGCTGGATGAGCAAGCTGCAGGTCTGAACATCGTGACTAAACCGACCGAGCAAGCGTTGACGACTGTTATGTCTAACAGCTTCGGTTTTGGCGGCACCAATGCCACGCTGGTTATGCGTAAGCTGAAAGCATAAGTCTCGGCTCATGCCGTACACGAAAGGGAGCCGTCAGGCTCCCTTTTTTACTTATTCATCTTTTGTATTCTGGTGCGATCTCCGCAGACCATGCTTTCGCACGGGTAATATCCCCGGCACTGTAGATGGGCTGTTCATAACGATCGCTAATATCGCGAACGCGATAAATTTTCCAGCGCCTGTCTTCCCAACGCGTATACACTTCCAGCAGCATGGGTGCCTGGCCTGTCGGTCCACCTAATTGCACTTCCACCTTTTCGCCACCGAGAAAGGGCTGAGCTGCTCCAACCCGTAGCCGCGGGATCCATTCAGGGTCGTAATCCTGAACGTACATAAAGTAGTCTGAATCCCGTATTTCCTGCTCGTAAAGGGTATCAATGAGTTTCAGGCGATCGATAACGTCTTTTGCCACATAGCGTTGCATGAGTGCGGACGTGTCCCGATCTTGTGTATATGCGGACATCCATGCGAGATAGAATTGTTTAACATCCTGAGTGCTGTCACGGTGGGATGAAGAACAGCCACAAAGGAACAAAACCAGAGCAATCAGCGAGAACGCTTTCATTACTGTTTCCTGTAAATGGTGTATGACGGTTTTGCCGCCCGATAGCCAGGCCCCGCCCACCTATCACGTTGTCTAAAATCGGAGTACCACTCCTGACCGTCAAATATCGCCATATGACCGCTTGGGTTTCCTCCCTCATACGGCTGAATGATGATTACATCTCCTGCCCGGGGCTGTTCAACGTGGCCAATGGGGCTGAAACCGGCACTTTTTAGCATGGGGCCATAATCTTTAGCATGATAAGTATGCCCAAGAGTGATACCTCCTGCCTGAATAGCTTTGCGGGTAAATTCCGCGCAGCGTCCTTGAGAATGTGAACCCGCGTGTGATTTAGCATAATTAACCGCTGTTGTTTTATTCCAACTCATCATGACTCCTGTTAATGGAATAGGTAATAAATTCGTATGTTGCTTTAACAGGATTTAATCTGATGGGAATGACCGATAGTGCTATTAATATCGTAAATATATTTGATTGAGATATTAATCAATCTACCGGGTAAATTATGGATAATATATTTATAATTTATGATTATTCTTTGTGACGACTTTTTTTGCTGATTTCGTGAGATAGCGTGACGGCCAAATTACGTCCGGCGTGGTTTCCAGCGCCTGTGCGATGATCTGTTCTGCTCGCGGCCAACTGCGGGTAAATACATTACGCAGCGAGTCAGGAGATAAACCCGCCGAACGTGACAATTCTCTGAGTGTAATACCTCTTTTTTCCAGTGCACTTTTAATATCTGCACGATGCCAGTCTTGGCTTTTTTGTTCCATTCTGTAATCCTAAGAAGATGTGTTATCGGCACCGATATTTTTCAGGTTATAAATTAGAAAGACAAAAGAACGTTACTTTCTTTTTATCGTGGGAATATTGCCAGAATTAATTTGAAATTTCGCGAAAAAGAAAAAATATTTTTATTTCATCAGCAGAAAGGAAAGAAACTGATGGTAAAAGAGTGGTTCACGGTAAAAGAGTGTCTTGAATTACCGGGGTTTCCAGGAAGCGCACCCGCTGTTCGCCTGCGCTTAAATACTTACAGTGAAGGGAAAGAGGGCGTTAAGCGCAAGCGTGCGAAATCTAAGGCCGAGGAATTTCATATTTCTGTGTTCCCACTGTATGTACGCTCGTATCTGAATGAAAATGAGAAAACAGAAGCACCAGATCGCAACATCGTGCAGGAAGCAGGACCCAAAGAGATTTGGGATATGATGTTCCTGCTCCTGACGCCGCAGCAGCGTGAACAGGTAACCGGGCGGTTCAGAGCGAAAGGCATTGATGCGGTATTTCCCTTTTTGTTCGTAGAGAAATCACCGCTTTGACACGCACGGCTATGCTTTCACAGTTGACAGCCAGGGCCACTCGCAGGCAGACTCCAGCTTCAACATTATCCTCTTGATAATGCGTAAGCGTTTAACGTTATCCAACGCACCTTAATCCTGATAGTCAGGTAGAGGGGGCGTGGACATTCCTCGCCTTACTCTGCATTTTGGAGTAACGCATGACAGCTGTAACCCAACAAGAAAAAACACCTTCGGCGAATTTTTCGCTGTTTCGTATCGCTTTTGCGGTTTTCCTGACCTATATGACGGTCGGTTTACCTTTGCCCGTTATTCCTCTGTTTGTGCACCAGGAACTGGGCTATGGCAATACCATGGTCGGTATCGCTGTGGGCATCCAGTTTCTGGCAACGGTATTAACACGTGGTTATGCCGGTAGGTTAGCCGATCAGTATGGCGCCAAGCGCTCGGCGCTGCAGGGGATGTTTGCCTGTGCGCTGGCGGGTGCAGCGTGGTTGCTAGCGGCGCTTTTGCCCGTTTCCGTTCCCGTGAAGTTTGCGTTGTTGATTGTTGGACGTTTAATTCTCGGTTTTGGTGAAAGCCAACTGCTCACCGGAACGCTGACCTGGGGGCTTGGGCTGGTCGGGCCAACGCGCTCCGGTAAGGTGATGTCGTGGAACGGAATGGCGATTTACGGCGCGCTGGCGGCCGGTGCACCGCTGGGGCTACTGATCCACAGCCATTTTGGCTTCGCGGCGCTGGCGGGAACCACGATGGTATTACCGCTGCTGGCATGGGCGTTCAACGGTACCGTGCGTAAAGTCCCTGCCCATGCAGGAGAGCGTCCTTCCTTGTGGAGCGTGGTGGGGCTTATCTGGAAACCAGGTCTGGGCCTGGCGCTGCAGGGCGTTGGTTTTGCGGTAATCGGTACTTTTATTTCGCTCTACTTTGTCAGCAATGGCTGGACGATGGCAGGGTTTACCCTGACTGCGTTTGGTAGCGCGTTTGTGCTGATGCGTATTCTGTTTGACTGGATGCCAGACAGGTTTGGCGGGGTGAAGGTCGCGGTTGTCTCTTTACTGGTTGAAACGGCGGGTCTGATTTTACTGTGGCAGGCTCCATCTGCCTGGATTGCACTGCTGGGAGCCGCATTAACCGGTGCCGGGTGTTCGCTGATCTTCCCGGCGCTGGGCGTGGAGGTCGTGAAGCGAGTGCCTGCCCAGGTTCGTGGTACGGCTCTCGGCGGTTACGCCGCATTTCAGGATATCTCCTACGGCATAAGCGGTCCTGTCGCCGGGGTTCTGGCCACTGCGTACGGCTACTCCTCGGTATTCCTTGCCGGGGCGATTTCCGCTGTAGTGGGCATTTTCGTGACGCTGCTGACTCTGCGAAAAGGTTAAGCAAGCAACCAGAACAGGGCTAATGCTACCAGCAAGGCGACAAACATCAGCCCTGGTCGTGCCGACAGTGTTTTTACCGTTTCAATCACCGGCGCGAACGGGCTGAAAATGGGTTGAAGATGACGCGGATCGTTTAATTCCTGCTCCCGATCACGCTCCACGCGGCGCAGGAAAATTTGATTCAGCAAGTCCTGCACTTGTACCGCTGTCAGGATCGTTTGCGGCTGGATCTGGTACGTTTGCTGCGCATACTCTTTTATGGCTGTTAGCTCATTTGGCTCCAGCGGCTGTTTTAGCGCCGCCTGCAGCGTTTGCAGCGTTGGCGCATTTTGCAGGCTGAGGGTCTGGCGCGCCTGCAGCCATGTCACCAAATGGGTGAACTGTTTTGCCGGGATAAGCTCACCGCTTTTTACACCAGACAGTTCCAGCATGGACTGCCAGATCATTTTCCCCGACTCTCCCGTGGCGGCAGCCAGCTTAGTGACCAACTGATTCAACGTATTGTGCTCGGCGGGTAATAAAGGACGATCGGTTGCCGGCCGCTGCTGCGGCTGCGGAATTGAAAGCTGCCCTTGTTGCAACAAGGTGAGAACGTTCTTCAACTGCTCAGGCGTGAGCTGGCTGAGCGCCGTTTGCCCGTACTGCTGACGGATAAAATCACTCACCGCCTGGCGGTTATTTCCCTGACTCAATAATTCAGTGAGCTGCGACAGAACCTGACGGTTAGCATGATTCTGCTGAGCAACCCCCAGACGCTGATTCAGGTTTTGCTCAGCGGCAGGGAAGTGACGTGACTGCAGCGGCGTATCGTTTTTAACGCCCAAATCGTGCTTCATTCCAGCCCACACCTCAGCGCTTTGCTGTTGGGTAAGCGAAATCAAACGGGTAATCAGTCGTTCCAGAACGGTACGCTGCTGCGTGGACAGTGGCTGCTCGCCGGCAACGGAAGGGGGAGTTTGGCCTTCGCCAGGAGGGCGTGCGGGCGTACCTGAAATGGGCTGCATCATCTCTGTTCCTTAAATCTGTGCTAACCAGGTCTCGCAGTATGCCTGGCGGCGAGATTATGGCACACTTGCCCGGTTAACTCTCGTTCTCAAACAGGTGAGAAAGACGTGAAAATCCTCGTTGATGAAAATATGCCCTATGCCCGCGAACTGTTCAGTCGTTTGGGGGAGGTCAAAGCGGTTCCCGGTCGCCCGATTCCCGTCGCAGAACTGGATGATGCGGATGCCTTAATGGTGCGCTCGGTGACGAAAGTAAACGCATCGCTACTCAGTGGAAAACCGGTAAAGTTTGTCGGTACGGCAACGGCAGGCACTGATCATGTGGATGATGCCTGGCTTGCGCAGTCAGGCATTGGTTTTTCTGCTGCTCCCGGCTGTAATGCGATTGCGGTAGTGGAATATGTCTTCTCTGCACTGCTGATGCTGGCTGAGCGCGACGGTTTTACGTTACGTGACCGTACGGTCGGTATTGTTGGTGTAGGTAATGTGGGAGGGCGTTTACAGGCGCGACTGGAAGCATTAGGGATCCGCACCTTGCTGTGCGATCCACCGCGTGCCGATCGGGGCGACGAAGGCGATTTCCGCGCACTGGAAGAACTGGTTGAACAAGCAGATGTGTTGACCTTCCACACGCCGTTGTTTAAAGACGGTCCGTACAAAACGCTGCATCTGGCCGATGAGGCGCTGATTAGCCGCCTGAAGCCCGGAACCATTCTGATTAATGCCTGCCGCGGACCGGTCGTGGATAATTCCGCCTTACTGAACCGACTCAACGCCGGGCAGTCGCTGAGCGTCGTGCTGGATGTCTGGGAAGGCGAGCCGGATCTGAATGTGGCGCTGCTGGAGAAAGCGGACATTGGTACGGCACACATTGCCGGCTATACCCTGGAAGGGAAAGCGCGTGGGACAACGCAGGTCTTTGAGGCCTATAGCAAATTTATTGGTCGTGAGCAGCACGTTGCATTGAATACGCTGTTGCCCGCACCGGAATTTGGCCGTATTACCTTGCATGGTCCGTTAGATCAGCCAACACTGAAAAGGCTGGTTCATTTAGTGTATGATGTGCGCCGCGACGATGCGCCACTGCGCAAAGTCGCTGGAATTCCGGGTGAATTTGATAAACTGCGCAAGAATTATCTTGAACGTCGCGAGTGGTCGTCTTTATACGTAATGTGTGACGACGCTGCTGCCGCAGCCCTGTTGTGTAAGCTGGGTTTTAACGCCGTTCATCATCCGGCACATTAATGTCTTCTTAATGCTCCCTGTTGAATAATACGACAGGGACGCTTATGTATTTCTGGAGTAAATCACCATGTCTGAAGGCTGGAATATTGCCATTCTGGGCGCAACGGGCGCCGTAGGCGAAGCCCTGCTCGATACGCTGGCTGAACGCCAGTTCCCGGTCGGTGAAATCTATGCGCTGGCACGTAATGAAAGTGCTGGTGAACACCTGCGTTTTAACGGTAAATCGGTCATTGTTCAGGATGTCGCTGACTTTGACTGGACCCAGGCACAGCTGGCATTTTTTGTTGCGGGAGTTGAAGCCACTGCGGCATGGGTGGAAGAAGCAACCAATGCCGGTTGTCTGGTGATTGACAGCAGTGGCCTGTTTGCGCTTGAACCTGACGTTCCGCTGGTCGTCCCGGACGTTAACCCATTTGTACTGGCAGACTACCGCAATCGCAACGTTATCTCGGTGCCAAACAGCCTGACCAGTCAACTGCTTTCTGCGCTGAAACCGCTGATCGATGACGGTGGTCTTTCACGGATTACGGTAACCAACATTATCTCGGCTTCTGCCCACGGTAAAAAAGCGGTAGATGCGTTGGCCGGACAGAGTGCGAAATTGCTCAACGGGATCCCGATTGACGAGGATGACTTCTTTGGTCGCCAACTGGCGTTCAATATGCTGCCGCTGTTGCCCGATCGCGAAGGCAGTGTGCGCGAAGAACGTCGTATCGTCGATGAAGTCCGTAAAATTATGCAAGATGATGGTCTGTTGATTTCAGCCAGCATCGTGCAGTCACCGGTGTTCTACGGTCATGCGCAGATGGTGAATTTTGAAGCGCTGCGCCCGCTGGCCGCAGAAGAGGCGCGTGATGCCTTTACTCGTGGTGAAGATATTGTTCTGTCAGAAGAGACCGATTTCCCGACCCAGGTTGGCGATGCGTCTGGTACACCGCACCTGTCAATTGGTTGCGTACATAACGACTATGGTATGCCGGAGCAGGTTCAGTTCTGGTCCGTGGCGGATAACGTGCGCTTTGGCGGCGCATTGATGGCAGTAAAAATTGCGGAAAAACTGGTGCAGGAGTACCTGTACTAATGTCTGACCTGCAACAGCCGTCAACGCATAAAATTGCGCTGGGCATTGAGTATGACGGCAGCAAGTATTATGGCTGGCAGCGCCAGAATGAAGTGCGCAGCGTTCAGGAAAAACTGGAAAAAGCGCTCTCTCAGGTTGCTAATGAACGCATCACTGTATTTTGTGCGGGCCGCACGGATGCAGGTGTTCATGGTACGGGACAGGTGGTGCATTTTGAAACCACCGCGCAACGTAAAGATGCGGCGTGGACGCTGGGGGTAAATGCGAATTTACCTGGTGACATTGCCGTGCGCTGGGTGAAAGCTGTACCGGATGATTTTCATGCCCGATTTAGCGCGACGGCTCGCCGTTATCGCTACATCATCTACAATCATCGGTTGCGTCCCGCCGTTTTGGGAAAAGGCGTGACGCATTACTACGAGCAGCTGGATGCTGAGCGTATGCATCGTGCGGCTCAGTGCCTGATTGGCGAGAATGATTTTACCTCGTTTCGGGCAGTGCAGTGTCAGTCGCGCACACCGTGGCGTAATGTGATGCATATAAACGTTACGCGTTTCGGCACTTATGTGGTGGTGGATATTAAAGCGAATGCCTTTGTACATCATATGGTCAGGAATATTGTCGGCAGCCTGATGGAAGTAGGCGCCCACAACCAGCCGGAGAGCTGGATTGCAGAACTGTTAGCAGCAAAGGACAGAACGTTAGCAGCAGCAACGGCGAAGGCGGAAGGTCTGTATCTGGTCGCGGTAGATTACCCTGACCGATTTGATCTGCCAAAACCGCCAATGGGCCCGCTATTTCTGGCGGACTAATTTGAGTCGTATAAAGGCATAATTATGGATCTGATTTACTTTCTCATCGATTTTATCCTGCACATTGATGTGCACCTGGCGGAGCTGGTCGCGGAATACGGTATCTGGGTATACGCTATTCTGTTTTTGATTCTGTTCTGTGAAACGGGACTGGTGGTCACGCCGTTCCTGCCAGGAGATTCGCTGCTGTTTGTCGCCGGTGCACTTTCTGCACTGCCAACGAACGATCTTAATGTCCATCTGATGGTGGCGTTAATGATAGTGGCGGCCATTGTGGGCGATGCGGTGAACTACACCATCGGGCGGTTGTTTGGCGAGAAGCTGTTCAGCAACCCAAATTCCAAAATTTTCCGCCGCAGCTATCTGGATAAAACCCATGCGTTCTATGAGCGTCATGGCGGCAAAACAATTATTTTGGCACGTTTCGTTCCTATTGTGCGTACATTTGCACCGTTTGTTGCGGGTATGGGACACATGTCCTACCGTCATTTTGCGATGTATAACGTTGTTGGCGCGTTGCTGTGGGTATTGCTGTTCACCTATGCAGGCTACTTGTTTGGCGATCTTCCGATTGTTCAGGAAAACCTGAAATTACTGATTGTGGCGATTATCGTCCTCTCGGTATTGCCTGGCGTAATTGAAGTTATTCGCCACAAGCGCGCTGCGTCACGTGCTGCAAAATAGAAAGTAACTCAGCGGTTCGACCACTTTTTTATCCAAAGTTTCGGGCTGTTATGTTTTAATGTGCAACATTCATGGTCTGTTTGGGGCAAAAATGGCATTATGCGCCCCTTATAACAAAGCTGACTAGGGTTCAGGCAGAAAGGTCACCAATGAGCTGGATTGAACGAATTAAAAGCAACATTACTCCCACCCGCAAGGCAAGCATTCCTGAAGGGGTGTGGACCAAGTGTGATAGCTGCGGTCAGGTTTTATACCGTGCTGAGCTGGAACGTAATCTTGAGGTCTGTCCGAAGTGTGACCATCACATGCGCATGTCGGCGCGTAATCGCCTGCATAGCCTGTTAGATGAAGGTTCTCTTGTGGAACTGGGAAGCGAGCTTGAGCCGAAAGATGTGCTGAAGTTTCGTGATTCCAAAAAATACAAAGACAGACTGGCTTCTGCGCAAAAAGAAACCGGTGAGAAAGACGCGCTGGTGGTAATGAAAGGTACGCTTCACGGCATGCCGGTCGTTGCAGCTGCATTCGAGTTCGCTTTTATGGGCGGCTCCATGGGCTCTGTCGTCGGCGCGCGTTTCGTCCGTGCGGTTGAACAGGCGCTGGAAGACAACTGCCCGCTGATCTGTTTCTCCGCGTCTGGCGGGGCGCGTATGCAGGAAGCGCTGATGTCACTGATGCAGATGGCAAAAACATCTGCGGCGCTGGCAAAAATGCAGGAACGCGGTTTACCGTACATTTCCGTACTGACTGACCCTACCATGGGCGGTGTTTCTGCAAGCTTCGCGATGCTGGGCGATCTCAACATTGCTGAGCCGAAAGCGCTGATCGGCTTTGCAGGTCCGCGTGTTATCGAGCAGACAGTACGTGAGAAACTGCCGCCGGGATTCCAGCGTAGTGAATTCCTGATTGAAAAAGGCGCTATCGATATGATCGTACGCCGCCCGGAAATGCGTCTGAAACTGGCAAGTGTTCTGGCGAAGCTGATGAATCTGCCCGCGCCGAATCCGGATGAACCACGTGAAGGTGAGGTGGTACCTCCGGTACCCGATCAGGAATCAGAGGCCTGATAACTGAAAAGGGCAGGGCCACAGGCGCTGCCCTTTTGCTTTTCTCAACGTAACGAATCTACAGGCATCATGGACAATAAACGTATTCCCCAAGCCACGTCGCCCCTGGCCTCGTGGCTTTCTTATCTGGAAAACCTGCACAGTAAAACCATCGATTTAGGTCTTGAACGCGTGAGTCTGGTGGCGCAAAAACTGGGCGTATTAAAACCTGCGCCGTTTGTTTTTACCGTCGCGGGAACCAACGGTAAAGGCACGACTTGCCGAACGCTGGAGTCCGTGCTCACCGCGGCCGGATATAAAGTTGGTGTATACAGTTCTCCTCACCTGGTGCGCTACACAGAACGTGTCCGCGTGCAGGGGGGCGAGTTGCCGGAATCTGCGCATACCGCTTCGTTTGCAGAGATTGAAGCGGCGCGCGGCGATATTTCCCTGACCTACTTTGAATACGGCACACTGTCAGCATTGTGGCTGTTTAAACAGGCGCAGCTTGATGTGGTGATTCTGGAAGTGGGTTTAGGCGGCCGTCTTGACGCAACCAATATCGTCGATTCCGATGTCGCGGTGGTCACCAGCATTGCGCTTGACCATACTGACTGGCTGGGGCCCGATCGCGAAAGCATTGGCCGCGAGAAGGCGGGTATCTTCCGTGCAGAGAAACCGGCTATTGTCGGTGAACCGGAAATGCCCTATACCATCGCGGATGTGGCGCAAGAGACAGGGGCGATACTGCAGCGCCGTGGTGTGGACTGGCGCTATTCGGCTACAGAGAACGACTGGTCATTCACTGATAGCCACGGTACGCTGACGCAACTGCCGTTACCGCAGGTCCCGCAACCTAACGCCGCAACCGCACTGGCAGCACTGAGAGCCAGCGGACTTAACGTCAGCGAGCAGGCGATTCGTGAAGGTATCGAGCAGGCTATTTTACCGGGGCGTTTTCAGATTGTGAGCGAGTCACCGCGGGTGATTTTTGATGTTGCTCATAATCCGCATGCGGCAGAATATTTGACTGAACGTCTGAAAAAGTTAGTGAAAAGCGGGCGCGTACTTGCCGTTATCGGTATGCTACATGATAAAGACATTGCCGGTACGTTAGCCTGGTTGAAAAGCGTGGTTGACGATTGGTATTGTGCGCCTCTGGAAGGCCCGCGTGGTGCATCGGCAGAACAACTGCTGGAGCATCTGGGTAATGGCGAAGCCTATGACAGCGTGGCTCAGGCATGGCTTGCGGCCCTGGCCGCGGCAAAACCAGAAGATACCGTGTTGGTGTGTGGATCGTTTCACACTGTCGCACATGTCATGGAAGTACTAGACGTGGGGAGAAGCGGTGGCGAGTAAGTTTCAGAATCGATTAGTTGGCACGATTGTGCTGGTCGCGCTTGGGGTGATTGTGCTTCCCGGGCTGCTCGACGGGCAGAAAAAACATTATCAGGATGAGTTTGCGGCGATCCCGCTGGTACCAAAACCTGGCGATCGCGATGAACCGGACATGATGCCTGCGGCGACGCAGGCACTGCCAACGCAACCGCCGGAAGGTGCCGCAGAAGAGGTACGTGCCGGTGATGCGGCCGCGCCGTCGTTGGATCCATCGCGTTTGACGGCAGCAAACAACGCAGAGTTCGATCCTATCCCTGCGCCTGTGGAGCCACCAAAACCTAAACCGAAGCCGCAACCTGTTGCTGCTGCTCCGGCGCCCGTTCCAGCACCAGCACCGAAACCGGTCGTCGAAGACGCGCCGGCACCAACCGGGAAAGCCTACGTTGTGCAGCTTGGTGCGTTGAAAAATGCGGATAAGGTCAATGAGATTGTCGGTAAGTTACGTGGTGCGGGCTTCCGGGTATATACTTCCCCGTCAACGCCGGTACAGGGTAAAATAACCCGAATTCTCGTTGGGCCTGATGCGTCCAGAGATAAGCTGAAAAACTCGCTGGGGGAACTGCAGAAAATCTCCGGCCTGAGTGGGGTTGTGATGGGGTATACCCCTAATTAAGGGGCTGTCTCATGTCGGTCGGATACGGTATTAACACCGCTATCCGGCAGTGCCCGAAGAGGCATAAAACCGTATGGCGTTGAAGATTTTTTCAGCGCCATTTTTATTTACGCGTGGAAAGGAAATCCCTACGCAAACGTTTTCTTTTTCTGTTAGAATGCGCCCCGAACAGGACGACAGGGCGTAAAATCGTGGGACACTTATGGTCTGGATTGATTACGCCATTATCGCGGTGATTGGTTTTTCCTGTCTGGTTAGCCTGATCCGTGGCTTTGTACGTGAAGCATTATCGTTGGTGACTTGGGGTTGTGCTTTCTTTGTCGCCAGCCATTACTACACTTACCTGTCTGTCTGGTTTACGGGCTTTGAAGACGAACTGGTTCGGAATGGGATTGCTATCGCGATACTGTTTATCGCGACACTTATCGTCGGCGCTATCGTTAACTTTGTGATAGGCCAGCTGGTGGAGAAAACAGGCCTGTCGGGTACTGACAGGGTGTTGGGGATCTGCTTCGGTGCTCTGAGAGGGGCGTTGATCGTCGCCGCCATATTGTTCTTTCTCGATACATTTACCGGTCTGTCGAAAAGTGAAGACTGGAGTAAGTCGCAGCTGATCCCGCAGTTCAGTTTCATCATCAGATGGTTCTTTGACTATCTGCAAAGCTCGTCAAGTTTCTTGCCCAAAGTATAAACTTTGGGTCGTTGCTGAACGAGGAAAAGACGTATGTGCGGTATTGTCGGTATCGCCGGTGTTATGCCGGTAAACCAGTCGATTTATGACGCGTTAACGGTGCTCCAGCACCGTGGTCAGGATGCCGCAGGCATCATCACCATTGATGCCAATAACTGCTTCCGTTTGCGTAAAGCAAACGGAATGGTGAGCGATATTTTTGAAGCGCGCCATATGCAGCGTTTGCAGGGCAATATGGGCATCGGTCATGTGCGTTACCCAACGGCTGGCAGCTCCAGCGCCTCCGAAGCTCAACCTTTTTATGTCAACTCACCGTATGGCATCACGCTTGCCCACAACGGCAACCTGACCAACGCGCATGAGCTGCGTAAAAAGCTGTTCGAAGAAAAGCGCCGTCACATCAATACCACTTCTGATTCAGAAATTCTGCTGAATATTTTCGCCAGCGAGCTGGATAACTTCCGCCATTATCCGCTGGAAGCCGACAATATTTTTGCCGCGATTGCAGCGACCAACCGTCAGATCCGTGGTGCCTATGCGTGTGTGGCGATGATTATCGGTCACGGTATGGTGGCGTTTCGCGATCCTAATGGTATCCGCCCGCTGGTGCTGGGCAAACGCGATATCGGCGACGGCCGTACCGAGTACATGGTGGCGTCTGAGAGCGTGGCGCTGGATACGCTGGGCTTTGAATTCCTGCGTGATGTTGCTCCTGGTGAAGCGGTGTATATTACCGAAAAAGGCCAGTTGTTTACCCGCCAGTGTGCCGATAATCCGGTCAGCAACCCATGCCTGTTTGAATATGTTTACTTCGCGCGTCCTGACTCCTTCATCGACAAGATTTCCGTCTACAGCGCCCGTGTGAATATGGGAACAAAGCTTGGCGAAAAAATTGCCCGTGAGTGGGAAGACCTGGATATCGACGTGGTGATCCCCATTCCTGAAACCTCTTGTGATATCGCGCTGGAAATTGCCCGGATCCTCGGTAAGCCATATCGTCAGGGGTTTGTGAAAAACCGCTATGTGGGGCGTACCTTTATCATGCCGGGTCAGCAGCTGCGCCGTAAATCCGTGCGCCGTAAGCTGAATGCCAACCGCGCTGAGTTCCGTGATAAAAATGTACTGCTGGTTGATGATTCCATCGTGCGTGGAACGACTTCAGAACAGATTATCGAAATGGCGCGTGAAGCTGGCGCGAAGAAGGTTTATCTGGCCTCTGCCGCACCGGAGATTCGCTTCCCTAACGTTTATGGCATTGACATGCCAACAGCGACGGAGCTGATTGCTCATGGTCGTGAAGTAGACGAGATCCGCCAAATCATTGGCGCGGATGGGCTCATCTTCCAGGATCTGAACGATCTGATCGATGCTGTGCGTGCTGAGAACCCGGATATTCAGCAGTTTGAATGCTCCGTGTTTAATGGCGTCTATGTCACTAAAGATGTTGACCAGCAGTATCTCGATTTCCTGGACTCTTTGCGTAATGACGATGCCAAAGCGGTATTGCGCCAGAACGAAGCGGAAAATCTTGAGATGCACAACGAAGGTTAACGTTTGCTCGTAAGCAAGGGGGCAACCTGCACCCTTGCTTGCAACTCACCGTAAATTCCTGCAAAGTCGGCCCTGAACAAGCAAGGGCGATTAAACATGAAACGACTCATCATTGGTATTTCCGGCGCAAGCGGTGCAATTTATGGCGTGCGGCTGTTACAGGTTTTACGCGACGTTGCTGACGTGGAAACCCATTTGGTGATGAGCCAGGCGGCGCGACAGACGCTGGCGCTGGAAACGGACCTCTCTGTACGCGACGTGCAGGCCCTGGCGAATGTGAATCACGATACGCGCGATATCGCCGCCAGTATCTCCTCCGGTTCTTTTCAGACCGCCGGAATGGTTATTCTGCCGTGTTCAATCAAAACGCTTTCTGGCATCGTTCACAGCTACACCGATGGACTGCTTACCCGTGCGGCAGATGTGGTGCTGAAAGAACGCCGTCCGCTGGTGCTGTGTGTACGTGAGACTCCGCTGCATCTCGGGCACTTGCGTCTGATGACTCAGGCGGCAGAAATTGGCGCGGTGATTATGCCACCCGTTCCCGCCTTCTATCATCGGCCACAGACGCTTGATGATGTGATTAATCAAACGGTTAATCGCGTACTTGATCAGTTTGATATCACTCTTCCGCAGGACCTGTTCACTCGCTGGCAAGGGGCGTAAGCCGTTCCATCAGCGTGCAAAGAAACATCCGTTGCCCTGTTTCAGGGCAATTTTGTAACCGCGATCATATCCTCAACATTTAATTCGTTAAAACGCAACGAAACGCTGCGGTTCAACCGTCAGACCTGCTATCTTCAAAATCAGGACAATATTGCAACGTTTTATTAACATATTTAACGTCGAATATCCTCATCGATGCGAAAATGGCATAAGACCTGCATGAAAAAGTCTGCAAACACACAACACAACGTAAAACATAATAAAATTACGCCACTTGAGGGTTATGTATGAAGAAGACGGTTCTTGCTTTGTCTTTGCTGGTAGGACTCTCCGCCACCGCGGCCAGCTACGCAGCACTTCCGCAGACGGTTCGTATTGGTACAGATACAACGTACGCTCCTTTTTCCTCTAAAGATGCCAAAGGCGATTTTGTCGGTTTTGATATCGATCTGGGAAATGAGATGTGTAAACGTATGCAGATCAAATGTACCTGGGTCGCCAGTGATTTTGATGCGCTGATCCCGTCGCTGAAAGCGAAAAAAATTGATGCCATCATCTCTTCGCTTTCCATCACCGAGAAACGCCAGCAAGAAATTGCTTTCTCAAACAAACTTTACGCAGCAGATTCACGTCTGATCGCGGCGAAAGGCTCCCCAATTCAACCGACTCTGGATTCACTCAAGGGTAAACATGTTGGCGTACTGCAAGGTTCGACGCAGGAAGCCTATGCCAATGATAACTGGCGCAGCAAAGGCGTGGATGTTGTGGCCTATGCGAACCAGGATCTGATCTATTCTGACTTGACGGCGGGCCGTCTGGATGCGGCATTGCAGGACGAAGTCGCAGCCAGCGAAGGTTTCCTGAAACAACCTGCAGGTAAAGATTACGCGTTTGCCGGTCCTTCAGTAAAAGATAAAAAATACTTTGGCGACGGGACCGGGATTGGTTTACGCAAAGACGATGTCGAGCTGAAAGCGGCGTTTGATAAAGCGCTGGGCGAACTGCGTAAAGATGGTACCTACGACAAAATGGCGAGTAAGTATTTTAACTTTAATGTCTACGGCGATTGATACGCTGAAACGGGGAATTAACTGCACCATAGGGGTTAACCATTACGGTGCATAATGATTTCAGTGCACTGTTTTGGTGCTTTTATCGTGGTCTTAATAAGCATGATTGCATACTTAAGCGCTTTTCATGCAAATAAATACCGCTGACAAGGTAGAATGCTTTGCCTTGTCGGCCTGATTAATGGCACGATAACTGCACCTGGTCCTGTAAAGATCCCCTATAAAAGACAGTCTGTTGAGGATAGTTATGAAAAAACTGGTGTTGTCTCTTTCTCTGGTTCTGGCTTTCTCCAGTGCTACCGCAGCATTTGCAGCCATCCCGCAAAAAATTCGTATCGGTACAGATCCTACTTATGCACCGTTCGAATCGAAAAATGCACAGGGTGAATTGGTCGGTTTTGATATCGATCTGGCTAAAGAGCTCTGCAAACGCATCAATACACAATGTACCTTCGTGGAAAACCCGCTGGATGCGCTGATCCCTTCGTTAAAAGCGAAGAAGATCGATGCCATCATGTCGTCGCTTTCCATTACTGAAAAACGTCAGCAAGAGATTGCCTTTACCGACAAGCTTTATGCAGCAGACTCTCGTCTGGTGGTTGCTAAAGATTCCGCTATTCAGCCGACCATCGAGTCTCTGAAAGGTAAGCGTGTCGGTGTGCTGCAGGGCACGACTCAGGAAACGTTTGGTAACGAACACTGGGCGCCAAAAGGCATTGAAATCGTCTCTTATCAGGGGCAAGACAATATCTATTCTGACCTGACTGCCGGGCGTATTGATGCCGCATTCCAGGATGAAGTCGCGGCCAGCGAAGGCTTCCTGAAGCAGCCAGTAGGTAAAGATTACAAATTCGGCGGCCCGTCAGTGAAAGACGAGAAACTGTTCGGCGTCGGTACCGGTATGGGGCTGCGCAAAGACGATAATGAACTGCGCGAAGCACTGAATAAAGCATTTGCAGAGATGCGTGCTGACGGTACTTACGAGAAGCTGGCGAAAAAGTATTTCGATTTTGATGTTTACGGCGGTTAATCACCGCAGGTGCTGATAAAGCCCGTAGATTTTTGACGCGTTGAATTTATGCCTGATGGCGCTGCACTTATCAGGCCTACGGTGATTGTGTAGGCCGAATAAGGCAAAGCCGCCATCCGGCATTTAACGGTTAGTCTGAAATCAAAAGAGGCTTATTACTCCACCACACACGACAGGACAGGCAGCATGTTGTATGGCTTTTCAGGTGTTATTTTACAGGGCGCGATTGTTACGCTGGAGCTGGCTCTCAGCTCGGTAGTGCTGGCGGTCATGATAGGCCTTGTTGGCGCGGCAGCGAAGCTTTCGCAAAACCGGGCAATGGAGCTTATTTTCGAAGGGTACACCACGCTTATCCGCGGGGTTCCCGATCTCGTCTTAATGCTGCTCATTTTCTACGGATTACAAATCGCGCTGAATACGATTACCGACGCAATGGGTATCAGTCAGATTGATATCGATCCGATGGTTGCAGGGATTATTACGCTCGGATTTATCTACGGAGCCTATTTTACTGAAACCTTCCGTGGCGCGTTTATGGCGGTACCGAAAGGTCATATTGAAGCGGCGACGGCATTCGGTTTTACCAGCTCACAAATATTTCGCCGCATTATGTTTCCGGCAATGATGCGCTTTGCCTTGCCGGGGATTGGCAACAACTGGCAGGTTATTCTGAAGGCCACGGCGCTGGTGTCACTGCTTGGACTTGAAGATGTGGTGAAAGCCACTCAGCTTGCCGGAAAAAGCACCTGGGAGCCGTTCTATTTTGCCGTGGTATGTGGGGTCATCTATCTGGTGTTTACCACCGTGTCTAATGGTGTGCTGCTGTACCTTGAGCGCCGCTACTCCGTGGGTGTGAAGAGGGCTGACCTGTGATTGAAATTATTCAGGAGTACTGGAAATCCCTGTTGTGGACTGACGGCTATCGCTTTACCGGCGTGGCGATCACATTGTGGTTGCTGATCTCATCGGTGGTGATGGGCGGGATTCTGGCACTGTTTTTGGCGATTGGTCGTGTATCAAGCAATAAATTTATCCAGTTTCCTATCTGGTTGTTCACCTATATTTTTCGTGGAACGCCGCTGTATGTTCAGCTGTTGGTGTTTTATTCCGGCATGTATACGCTGGAGATTGTGAAAGGGACAGATTTTCTCAACGCGTTTTTCCGCAGCGGGCTGAACTGTACCGTACTGGCGCTGACGCTGAATACCTGTGCCTACACGACGGAGATTTTTGCCGGGGCCATCCGTTCCGTGCCGCATGGCGAGATTGAAGCCGCACGAGCTTACGGTTTCTCTTCCTTCAAACTGTACCGCTGCATTATCTTGCCTTCCGCACTGCGTATCGCGTTACCGGCATACAGCAACGAAGTCATTTTAATGCTGCATTCCACGGCGCTGGCGTTTACTGCGACGGTGCCGGATTTGTTGAAAATCGCCCGTGACATCAACTCGGCAACCTACCAGCCATTTACCGCATTCGGTATTGCCGCTGTACTGTATTTGATGATTTCGTATGTCCTGATCAGTTTGTTCCGTAAAGCGGAAAAACGCTGGTTGCAGCATGTATCCTCTAAATAGTTCGAGTAACACGATGCCTGAGAATAAATTAAACGTTATCGATTTACATAAGCACTACGGCGAACATGAAGTGCTGAAAGGGGTATCGCTGCAGGCCAATGCGGGTGATGTTATCAGCATTATTGGTTCGTCAGGTTCAGGTAAAAGTACCTTCCTGCGCTGCATTAACTTTCTGGAAAAACCGAGCGCCGGAACGATTGTGGTTAGCGGTCAGAATATTGGTCTGGTACGCGACAAAGACGGTCAGTTGAAGGTTGCAGATAAAAATCAGCTGCGTCTGTTACGTACGCGACTGACGATGGTTTTTCAGCACTTCAACCTGTGGAGTCACATGACGGTGCTGGAAAACGTCATGGAAGCACCTATCCAGGTGCTGGGGCTGAGCAAGCATGAAGCCCGCGAGCGTGCGGTGAAGTATCTGGCCAAAGTCGGTATTGATGAGCGCGCGCAGGGGAAATACCCGGTGCATCTGTCCGGCGGTCAGCAGCAGCGTGTGTCAATTGCCCGTGCGCTGGCGATGGAGCCGGAAGTTCTGCTGTTTGATGAACCCACCTCGGCGCTAGACCCAGAGCTGGTCGGCGAAGTGCTGCGCATCATGCAACAGCTGGCAGAGGAAGGGAAAACCATGGTGGTCGTGACGCATGAAATGGGGTTTGCCCGCCACGTATCCTCACACGTTATTTTCCTGCATCAGGGAAAAATTGAAGAAGAGGGCAATCCGGAGCAGGTGTTCGGGAACCCACAAAGCCCGCGTTTACAGCAGTTCCTTAAAGGATCGCTGAAGTAATTGATTTGCCCGGAGGCGCTATGCTTGCCGGGCCTACCGTTTTAACGCGCTGTACTCCAGACGATAAACCCAGTCGTCATGCGCTATGCCGTTCACTTCATAGGCTTTTTCAAGCACTTGAGTACGTGTAAATCCTGTTTTTTCCAGAATGCGTATCGACCCGGTATTCCCGGCTAATACATAGGCATTTATCGCCGTTACGCCAGCCTGTTGAAAGGCATAATCGCACACGGCACGTACGGCTTCGCTGGCAATACCTTTTCCTTGCGCCCGTGGCGTGATGGCGTAGCCAATATCCGCTTCCTGAGGATAAAGATGGCTTATCTGTAAGCCAATATCACCCAGTTGCGCCGTGTTGTTGTGCTCCCGGATAACAAATGTATGTCGAGCGGAAAGGCGTCTGGCGAAGAGCAGGCGAGTATCTTTGGTTGGGGCGATATCACCCATGAAACGCATGACATCAGGATTTTCTCGTAGCCGCTGGAAAAAAGGCCAGTCAGCGAGTTGGTACAAAGAGAGGGTAAGTCGGGGTGTCGATATTATCGCCATAACGTCGCCATTGTGGTATTCGGTTTTTTAACCATACCACCACAATGGCAACAGTGAAGGGATATCAGACATTATCGGATGACATCGGCCAGCGCTTCTTCCAAATCGTACCAACGAAACGCAAAGCCTGCCGCTTCCAGTCGCTTGGGCAACGCGCGCTGCCCCCCGAGGACCAGCACCGAGGATTCGCCCATCAGCAGCCGCATAGCGGCCGCCGGAACGCGCAGGATCGCCGGGCGGTTCAGGGCATGACCCAGCGCATGGGCAAACTGCTCATTGCGAACCGGGTACGGCGAAACCATGTTGAAGGGACCACGCAGATCGTTATCCAGCAGCCAGATAATCCCATTGACCATATCGTCAATATGGATCCAGGCCAGGTATTGACGCCCATTGCCGATAGGACCGCCAAGCCCCAGACGAAACGGTGGGACCATCTTAGCGAGGATCCCGCCCGTAGAGGCCAATACAACGCCAGTACGTAGCAAACATACGCGCGTTCTGTCGCTTTGCGCAGCGCTGGCGATCTGTTCCCACTGGGCGCACAACTTATGGGTGAATTCATTATGTGGCGGTTCTTCTTCCGTCACAACGACTTCACCCAGATCGCCGTAGTATCCCGTAGCGGAACCGGAGATGAGTACGGACGGTGGTGTGCTGCTGGCGTGGATTAGCGTAACCAGCTTCTGCGTGATCCCCCAGCGACTTTGGCACAAACGCTCTTTTTGCTCAGCGCTCCAGCGTTTGTCAGCGATAGGTTCTCCGGCAAGGTTGATGACAGCATCAATGCCATCGAGGTTTTGCTGCTCTTCCAGCCCTTTCCATAGCGTGACCCGGGAGTCCAGAATCTGACGAGCCTTATCAGGAGTACGTGTCACTACGGTAATCTGATGCCCCAGTTCCAGCAGGCAGGGGATCAAATGACGTCCAATCAGGCCAGTACCGCCGGTAATCAGAATCTGCATGTCGCCTCCCGGGTTACGTTTAGCGCTGCCAGCTCAATGTCATGGAAACGGAGTCGGCGTAACGCAATGCGTGAAGTTTATCGATCTCCACTTCAGCATAAGTGACCCAGTGATGTTCGCGTGCGATATCGAGCACATCTTGCGTTAATTTTTCCAACAATGAGAAGCGGTTACTCTCAACGTGCGAAATGATGCTCTTGGTGATGGTGCGATAATTCAGCGCGTCGTTGATATCTTCACTGGTCCGGGCTTTGTCTGCGGGATAGTGGATGGCAATATTGATGACGATATCCTGTCGGTTCAGGATCTCCTCTTCTTTAATGCCGATAAAAGTGCGCAGACGAAGGTTTTTTATACGAATAATTGCGTCAGGTTGTGACATTGCAGGTTTCCTCCATGTATGAACCTTTTCATGATACACGAGAACCGAATCGCGTTAACTTTTCTCGCTCTGCGCTTGCTGCATCGCCCGTTCTGTTGCGGGACGAGTACGGATTCGTTCGTACCAGTTATTGACCGCCGGATAGTTGTCGAGGTCGATACGCTGGCGCTGGTGGAGATTAATCCACGGCCAGCAGGCAATGTCGGCAATGCTGTAATGATCGCCACCCAGCCAGGGTGATATTTCCAGACGTTTATTCATGACGTTGTACAGTCGCTGGGTTTCCACCTGATACCGTTCAATAGCGTAGGGGATGGTCTGCGGTGCGAAGTGGCTGAAGTGATGATTTTGTCCGAGCATTGGCCCAAGTCCGCTAACCTGCCAGAAGAGCCACTGCAGCGTGGTGTGGCGCTCGCGTAATTCACCGCTGAGTAGCTTACCGCTCTTTTCCGCCAGGTAGAGTAAAATCTCACCAGACTCAAACAGGCTAATGGGTTTTCCACCATCCTCCGGGGCGCAGTCGATGATGGCCGGAATTTTATTATTCGGTGAAATCTGCAAAAAGTCAGGGCGGAACTGGCTGCCTCTGCTGATATCTACATGTATCAGGCGGTACTTTAACTGTGTCTCTTCGAGAAACAGTGTGATTTTGTGCCCGTTTGGCGATGGAGTGTAGTAGAGGTCGATCATTTTCAGCGTCCGTTTTGTCATGAACCGGGTCACTACAAGTATAGAAGCTGCTGACGTGCGTGAGTTTTCATCAAGTGACAGCGAGAGAAAGACTCTATATTTTGAAAGCAAGCCAATACACTTCAGAGGACATTATGAGCAAACCTGCAATTACGCTGTGGTCAGATGCCAATTTTTTCTCCCCTTATGTGCTGTCTGTTTATGTCGCTCTGCAAGAGAAAGGGCTGCCTTTTACGCTGAAAACTGTCGACCTCAATAGTGGTGAACACTTGCAACCTTCATGGCAAGGGTATGCGCTGACGCGTCGTGTACCGGTTCTGGACATTGACGGTTTTGAACTGAGTGAATCCTCGGCGATTGCCGAGTTCCTGGAAGAGCGTTTCGCTCCACCGCAATGGGAGCGTATTTATCCGCACGATCTACAAAAACGGGCTCGTGCCCGCCAGGTTCAGGCCTGGCTCCGTAGCGATCTGATGCCTATCCGGGAAGAGCGTTCGACGGATGTGGTTTTTGGTGGCGTGAAGAAAGGTCCGTTGACGGAAGCAGGAAGGGCCAGTGCGGAAAAATTGTTTGCCACGGCGGGCAGTTTACTGGCGCAAGGTAAGCAGAATTTGTTTGGTGAATGGTGTATCGCAGACAGCGATTTGGCGCTAATGCTTAATCGATTGGTTCTGAATGGCGATGATGTACCAGAACAGCTCGCGGAGTATGCCACCTTCCAGTGGCAGCGCGCTTCGGTACAACGTTTTATCGCGCTTTCAGCGAAGCGTTCCTGCTGAAAGTAGGGGCGTAATCCAGTATCATTGAAAGGTGTTTTTCAACGAGGGGTGAGTGATGAAACTGATGTTCGCATCGGACATTCATGGTTCGTTGCCGGCTACGGAATGCGTACTTGAACGGTTTACCCAAAGTGGTGCGCAATGGCTGGTGATACTGGGCGATGTATTGAACCATGGGCCGCGTAATGCGCTGCCAGAGGGCTACGCGCCAGCACAGGTCGCCGAGCGTTTGAATGAGCAGGCGTCGCGGATAATTGCGGTGCGTGGAAATTGCGACAGCGAAGTGGATCAGATGCTCCTGCATTTTCCAATAACCGCGCCGTGGCAGCAAATTCTGACTGACAGCCAGCGACTCTTTCTGACGCACGGACATCTTTTTGGTCCGGATAACTTACCACCGCTCAACGCCGGCGATGTGCTGGTTTATGGGCATACGCATTTGCCGGTGGCAGAGCGACGTGGGGATATCTACCAGTTTAACCCAGGTTCGGTAAGCATCCCGAAAGGGGGATTTACGGCAAGCTACGGGATTCTGGATGATAATGTTCTCAGCGTGATGGCACTCAATGATCAAAGTATTATTGCGCAGGTCGAGATTAATCCGTAATTTACCCCACAAACGTAAACGCGCCGTAAGAGCGCTAGAAAAAAGAAGGTTTCCTGATGGTGGAACAGCGTCGTTTGGCAAGTACTGAATGGGTGGATATTGTGAATGAAGACAATGAAGTCATCGCACAATCCAGCCGGGAACAAATGCGGGCACAATGCTTGCGCCACCGTGCAACGTATATCGTTGTACACGATGGTATGGGTAAAATTCTGGTTCAACGTCGCACTGAGACAAAGGACTTTATGCCCGGTATGCTGGATGCTACCGCGGGGGGGGTTGTGCAGGCTGATGAGCAGCTTCTGGACTCCGCGCGTCGTGAAGCGGAAGAAGAATTGGGCATTGCCGGTGTCCCGTTTGCCGAGCACGGTCAGTTTTATTTTGAAGACCAGAACTGTCGCGTCTGGGGCGGGCTGTTTAGCTGCGTTTCTCACGGACCGTTTGCGCTGCAGGAAGAAGAGATTAGTGAAGTGTGCTGGCTGACGCCGGAAGAAATTACCGCGCGCTGTGATGAATTTACACCGGACTCACTGAAAGCACTGGCGCTGTGGATGACACGCAATGTCAAGAATGAAAGTGCGAAAGCCGAAAAACACGAAGAAGCTGAGTAAACTCAGCGCCGCCGATCCTGGATGACGGATCGGGACTCGTTGTAGGCCGGATAAGCCGCTGATGTGCATTATCCGGCCTTGTTGTTTAATGGTAGCCCATCATTTGCGCACCAATAACCACTACGCTGGACATAATAAACAGCAGGCCCAGCAGCGTGGCACCCACCTTCAACCAGTTGCGGAAGTCCACCCGACATACCCCTAATGTCGCCATCAGCGACGCAGAGGTTGGGTAGATAATATGACTGAAGCCGTCACCAAACTGAAAAGCCAACACGGTGACCTGGCGGTTTACCCCTACCAGATCGCCCAGTGGTGCCAGTAGCGGCATAGTCAGTGCTGCCTGACCCGAACCGGATGTGACAAAGAAGTTAAACACAGCCTGGAAAAGCAGCATAAACCAGGCCGCAATCGCGTTGTCCAGGCCACTGATACCGTTGGCGATACTGTGCAGCAGGGTATTTAACACACTGGCATCACCCGCTTCGCCATTACCAACCAGCAGTAATATTCCCTTGGCAAAGCCGACCAACAGGGCAGGCGCGATCATCATTCGCGCACCCTCAGTAAACGAGGAGGCCATGATATTGACCGTCATACCGTTGAGTCGAAAAACAACCCCGATAATGCCAATCACCAGCCCCATGGTGAAAAACTGACTGGCAATTTCAGGAATGAACCACGCGTTGACGATAACGCCCCAGACCACCCAAATCATCACTGCGGTCAACACGATCAGGACCAGCCAGTCACCCAGTGTGAAACGTCGCTCGACGACCTCGTCCTGCTGCTCACGGAAGAAACGGTCCGATTCATGCACCCGGGACAGCAATGGGTTCTTCTTGATACGTGCCGCGTAGGCCAGCGTGAACGTCAGGCCGATCATCGTCGCCACAACCCACACGACGATGCGCAGACCCGAACCCGAGAGCACGGGCACACCCGCAATACCCTGTGCGACAACCACACAGAATGGGTTCATCCATGAGCTGGCAAAGCCAATTTGGGTGGCAATATAGGTCACCAGAACAGTGGTGATGCTGTCGTAACCTAACCGCACCATTAGCGGCGCAATGATAATGGCGAAGGCGACCGCTTCTTCCCCCATCCCAAAGACGGCACCGCCTAACGAGAAGAGAATAAACAGTACCGGGATAAACAAGACCTCATTACCCCGTGTATGACGGATCAGCGCCAGGATGCCGTTATCGATGGTTCCTGTGCGCATTACGATGCCGAATGCACCACCAATCACCAGCATAAACATAATGATGCCAACGGCGGTGCCAAATTTTGAACCGGAGGTTAACCCTTCAAACGGAAAATTCATCAGACCAGGGCTTTCATCGCCGGTGGTGAAGAACTTAACCCGGTGATATTGCTCTTCACCCGCATCGTTGGTCAGAATACGAAAAGAGTGGGGATCGACCACTTTACGCGTTTTGGTTTGTCCATCGACCTGGTACTGCACTTCCTGGCTGTCGAACATTCCGACGGGAACGACCCATGTTGCCAGACTGGTTAAAATGGCGACGAAAAAAATAATGACCAGCGTGTCGGGCATGGCCCATTTTTTCGCGGGTTGTGATTCTGTTACTGCAGACATAAAGGACTATCCCTGTTGCAAAGCAAAGAGGCTAAGTATGCAAACAGGAGAATAGTTATTCATTGATGCAGCGCATCTAAGCAAATATTTCAGAATTTGTTAATGAAAGGGACGGGCATAAAAAAACCGGAAATATCAGCTATTTCCGGTTTCAAGAATCACGCTATGTAGGTCGCAACGGATGCGTTTAGGTCACCATCCGGCGTACACAGCAGATTACTGCTGCTGGGAAGACTGGATCGCGGTCAGAGCGATGGTGTAGACGATATCGTCTACCAGCGCGCCACGAGACAGGTCGTTCACCGGCTTACGCATACCCTGCAGCATCGGCCCGATGGAGATCAGGTCAGCAGAACGTTGTACCGCTTTGTAGGTGGTGTTACCGGTGTTCAGATCCGGGAAGATGAACACGGTAGCGCGACCTGCAACCGGAGAGTTCGGCGCTTTGGATTTTGCTACATCAGCCATAACAGCCGCATCGTACTGCAGAGGACCGTCGATCATCAGGTCAGGACGTTTTTCCTGCGCCAGACGTGTTGCTTCACGTACTTTCTCTACATCGCTACCTGCACCAGATGTACCGGTGGAGTAGGAGAGCATTGCAACGCGTGGTTCGATGCCGAAGGCAATCGCGGAATCAGCAGACTGAATCGCGATTTCTGCCAGCTGTTCTGCGGTCGGATCTGGGTTGATCGCGCAGTCGCCGTAAACATAAACCTGATCCGGCAGCAGCATGAAGAACACAGAAGACACCAGAGAGCTACCCGGCGCAGTTTTAATAAGCTGCAGCGGTGGGCGAATGGTGTTTGCTGTCGTATGCACGGCACCAGAAACCAGACCGTCAACATCGTCTTGTTCCAGCATCAGAGTACCGAGAACCACGTTGTCTTCCAGTTGTTCGCGAGCAACGGTTTCGGTCATGCCTTTGTTTTTACGCAGTTCGACCAGGCGAGCAACGTAGCTTTCGCGAACCACATCCGGGTCAACGATTTCTACGCCAGCACCCAGCTCAACGCCCTGAGACGCGGCAACACGGGTGATCTCATCCGGGTTACCCAGCAGTACGCAGGTTGCGATCCCACGTTCAGCACAGATAGCCGCTGCTTTAACAGTACGCGGTTCGTCACCTTCTGGCAGAACAACACGTTTACCGGCTTTACGCGCCAGTTCGGTCAGCTGATAACGGAACGCTGGCGGAGACAGACGACGGCTGCGCTCAGAGGTCGCGGTCAGAGATTCAATCCAGTCAGCGTTGATGTAGTTTGCAACGTATTCCTGAACTTTCTCGATGCGCTCGTGATCGTCAACCGGCACTTCCAGGTTGAAGCTCTGCAGGCTCAGAGAGGTCTGCCAGGTGTTGGTGTTGACCATGAATACCGGCAGGCCAGTTTCGAATGCACGTTCGCACAGTTTGTTGATGCGCGCGTCCATTTCGTAGCCGCCAGTCAGCAGCAGGGCGCCGATTTCTACGCCGTTCATTGCCGCCAGGCATGCTGCAACCAGCACGTCAGGACGATCGGCGGACGTTACCAACAGGGAACCTGCACGGAAGTGTTCCAGCATGTGCGGAATGCTGCGTGCGCAGAACGTTACGGATTTCACGCGACGGGTATTGATATCGCCTTCGTTAACGATGGTAGCGTTCAGGTGACGCGCCATATCGATTGCACGCGTTGCGATCAGATCGAAGCTCCACGGCACCGCGCCCAGTACTGGCAGCGGGCTGGATTCTTGCAGTTTAGCCGGATCAACTTTGATCACTTTCGCTTTGGAAGAGTCGTCGAAAATCTCGGACAGATCCGGGCGGGTACGGCCCTGCTCATCAACCGGTGCGTTCAGTTTGTTAACGATAACGCCGGTGATGTTGGTATTTTTCGCGCCGCCGAAGCTGCTGCGAGTCAGTTCAATACGCTCGTTCAGCTGTTCCGGAGTATCGGTGCCCTGAGACATCACGAAGACGATTTCCGCGTTCAGTGTTTTCGCGATTTCGTAGTTCAGAGACTGGGCGAACTGATGTTTACGGGTTGGGACCAGGCCTTCAACCAGTACAACTTCAGCATCTTTGGTGTTCGCGTGGTAGTTCGCGATAATCTCTTCCATCAGCACATCTTTCTGATTGCTGGACAGCAGAGATTCCACGTGGCTCATCTTCAGCGGCTCAGCGGCTGGCAGAGAGGAGTTAGCACGCACGATGCTGGTAGTCTGGTCTGGTGCATCGCCACCGGCACGAGGTTGAGCGATTGGCTTAAAGACGCTCAGACGAACGCCTTTGCGTTCCATAGCACGGATCACGCCAAGGCTGACGCTGGTCAGGCCGACGCTGGTTCCGGTAGGGATCAGCATAATAATACGGGACACGGTTTATCCTCTTTCGTTACCGCCAATTTCAGGCGGGAGACAAAACGGCACCACCAGCTCCCGTCATACTTCAAGTTGCATGTGCGTTGGCTTTCTTCGCTCACCCCAGTCACGTACTGGTGTACGCTCCTGGGATTCGCTACGTCGCCGCCTTCCTGCAACTCGAATTATTTAGGGTGTAGCTGGCGGTGTGAAATCAGGCAGTCAGACGGCTCGCGTCTTGCGCGATAACCAGTTCTTCGTTGGTTGGGATAACCACCGCAGGACGGGTACCTTCTTTGTTGATGAAACCAGATTTGCCGAAACGTGCGGCCAGGTTACGTTCGTGGTCAACTTCGAAGCCCAGAACGCCCAGTTTGCCCAGAGACAGTTCACGAACCATCGCTGCGTTTTCACCAATGCCACCGGTGAAGACAACCGCATCCAGACGACCATCCATCAGCGCGGTGTAGGAACCGATGTATTTCGCCAGACGGTGGCAGTAAACGTCCATTGCACGTTTAGCGTCTTCTTTGGTGGTGTAGTTGTCTTCAACATAACGGCAGTCGCTGGTGACTTCGGTCAGACCCAGCAGGCCAGACTCTTTGGTCAGCATTTTGTTGATCTGGTCAACGCTCATGCCCAGAGTGTCGTGCAGGTGGAAGATAATCGCCGGGTCGATGTCACCGGAACGCGTACCCATCACCAGACCTTCCAACGGGGTCAGACCCATGGAGGTATCAACACATTTACCATTACGGATTGCAGAAACAGAACCGCCGTTGCCCAGGTGGCAAGTGATGATGTTCAGTTCATCAACCGGTTTGTTCAGCATTTTTGCCGCTTCCTGAGTCACGAAGAAGTGGCTGGTACCGTGCGCGCCGTAACGACGAACGCCATGCTCTTTGTACAGGCTGTACGGCAGAGCGTAGAGGTAAGATTCTTCCGGCATAGTCTGATGGAACGCGGTGTCGAACACAGCCACGTTTTTGTCTTTCAGGCTTGGGAAGGATTTCAGCGCTTCTGCGATACCGATCAGGTGAGCCGGGTTGTGCAGCGGTGCGAAAGAGGCGGAATCTTTGATGCCCTGGATAACGGAATCGTCAATAACCACGGAGCTGGTATACTTCTCGCCGCCGTGTACGATACGGTGACCAATTGCAGTCAATTGCGCGGACAATTCTGGTTTTTGTGCCAGAATAGTGTTAACGATAAAGTTCAGCGCTTCACTGTGAGCGGCGCCTGCACCTAAAGCCGCTTCTTGTTTACCGCCGTCCATTTTCCACTTGATACGTGCTTCTGGGAGATGGAAACATTCGGCTAAACCAGAGAGGTATTCTTCACCGTTTACTGCATCGATGATGGCAAATTTCAGTGAGGAGCTACCGCAGTTCAGAACCAGTACTAACTTACTCGACATGGAAGTACCTATTTATGATACGTGGCTAAAAAAACGTCAGGGAGTCATAGAGCGTAGCGCATGATGACACCGACGTTTATGATTAACATCATGCGCCAGGGTCTTTTTGGGCACGATGGAATAAATACCTTTGAGTCTATGCCATTTTGCGTATTTTTCAGCCAATGGCATACTGTATGCCAATTTGACGACTCAATGATTTTGGACTAAAGGCCTTACAGGCCGGCACAGGATACCTGAATGTGGGTATCAAAGACAAAATGTTTTGAACGATGTCCTTTGCAGTTGTTGTTTTGCACAAATTTTTTAATTTTTATATGTGAAGTTGAGGTAATCGCCATGTCGACACCGGATAATCGCTCCGTCAATTTTTTTAGCTTGTTTCGCCGGGGACAGCACTACGCAAAGACGTGGCCAATGGAAAAGCGCCTGGCGCCCGTGTTTGTTGAGAATCGTGTGATCCGCATGACGCGCTATGCGATTCGCTTTATGCCACCTATCGCCGTCTTCACGTTATGCTGGCAAATTGCGTTAGGTGGTCAGTTGGGACCGGCTGTGGCAACGGCGCTGTTTGCGCTGAGCCTGCCAATGCAGGGCATGTGGTGGTTGGGTAAACGTTCCGTTACGCCACTGCCGCCTTCGATTCTCAACTGGTTCTACGAAGTTCGGGGAAAATTACAAGAAGCCGGACAGGCGTTATCGCCGGTTGAAGGGAAGCCGGATTACCAGGCGCTGGCTGACACGCTTAAGCGCGCCTTCAAACAACTGGATAAAACTTTCCTCGATGATTTGTAATTGACCCCTGATTACGCATATAAAAGAAGGCACAAGTTGCCTTCTTTTTTTTCATCGCAGTAGTAGTGATACAGGAGTCCCAAATGGAAATGACCAACGCTCAACGTCTTATTTTGTCGAACCAGTACAAAATGATGACCATGCTCGATCCGACCAACGCCGAGCGTTATCGTCGTTTGCAGACGATTATTGAACGCGGTTACGGCTTGCAGATGCGCGAGCTGGATCGTGAGTTTGGTGAGCTGACGGAAGAAACCTGTCGTACGATTATCGATATTATGGAGATGTATCACGCATTACACGTGTCCTGGACTAACCTTAAAGATGCACAGGCTATTGATGAACGCCGCGTGACGTTCCTTGGCTTTGATGCCGCAACGGAAGCCCGTTTCCTCGGGTATGTTCGTTTTATGGTGAACGTGGAAGGCCGTTATACCCACTTTGATGCCGGTACACATGGCTTCAACGCTCAGACCCCAATGTGGGAAAAATATCAGCGCATGCTGAATGTCTGGCACTCCTGCCCGCGTCAGTATCACCTGAGCGCGAATGAAATTAACCAAATCATTAATGCCTGAGGGGGCGAGCGTGCAGTGCAAAGGCTTTCTGTTTGATCTGGATGGGACGCTGGTCGATTCCTTACCAGCCGTAGAACGTGCGTGGTGTAACTGGGCCGATCGTTTTGGTCTCGATCATGACGAGGTACTCGGTTTTATTCACGGCAAGCAGGCAATTACCTCCTTGCGGCACTTTATGCCTGGCAAGTCTGACGCGGAGATTGCGGCGGAATTCACGCGTCTGGAGCATATCGAAGCGACTGAAACGGATGGAATCACCGCGCTACCCGGGGCGATTGATTTACTCAATCACCTGAATAAAGCGGGTATCCCTTGGGCGATTGTGACCTCGGGGTCGATGCCCGTTGCGCGGGCACGCCATCGTGTTGCTGGCCTTCCTGCGCCTGAAGTGTTTGTCACTGCTGAGCGGGTAAAGAGAGGCAAACCAGAGCCAGATGCATATCTGTTAGGCGCTCAACTGCTAGGCCTTGCACCGCAGGAGTGTGCGGTGGTTGAAGATGCGCCCGCTGGGGTACTCTCTGGCCTGGCTGCCGGATGTCATGTGATCGCGGTCAACGCGCCGTCGGACACGCCGCGTCTGGATGAGGTCGACTTTTCGTTGACCAGTCTGGAACAGATTTCCGTGACCAAGCAACCCAACGGAAATGTGGTTGTTATAAGAAATACCTGATCGTGATTTAGCCCCAGACTGTTGGGGCTTTTTTATGGCAAACTCAATCCATCCCTCTCATTTAACAAGGATATGTTGTGAACGGTGAATTGATATGGGTTCTCTCATTGTTGGCGATTGCCGTCGTTTTGTTTGCCACTGGCAGAGTGCGTATGGATGCAGTTGCTCTGTTGGTCATCATTGCCTTTGTTCTGAGTGGAACACTGAGCATCTCAGAGGCATTTTCTGGTTTCAGCGATCCTAACGTTATTTTGATAGCGGCCTTATTTATCATTGGGGACGGCCTGGTGCGTACCGGAGTGGCAACGGTGATGGGGGCCTGGCTGGTGAAGGTTGCCGGTAGTAGTGAAGTCAAGATGCTGGTTTTGCTGATGATCACCGTCGCCGGGCTCGGCGCTTTTATGAGTTCCACCGGTGTAGTCGCGATTTTTATTCCTGTTGTTTTAAGCGTATCTATGCGCATGCAAACCTCTCCCTCACGCCTGATGATGCCGCTTAGCTTCGCGGGGCTTATCAGCGGCATGATGACGCTGGTGGCGACGCCACCGAACCTGGTCGTCAACAGTGAGTTACTGCGCGAAGGACTAAACGGTTTCAGTTTTTTCAGCGTGACTCCGTTGGGGCTGGTTGTTCTGGTGCTCGGCATTATTTACATGCTGTTGATGCGTTTTATGCTCAAGGGTGAGGACTCCGGGCAGCAGGGGGATGGCTGGAAACGCCGGACCTTTCGCGATCTTATCAAAGAGTATCGTCTGACGGGGCGCGCCCGCCGCCTGGCGATTCGTCCAGGCTCGCCGATGATTGGCCAGCGTCTTGACGACCTGAAGCTGCGTGAGCGCTATGGGGCAAACGTTATTGGTGTTGAACGCTGGCGTCGCTTTCGGCGCGTGATTGTGGACGTTAATGGGGTTTCTGAGTTCCGTGCCCGCGACGTTTTGCTCATTGATATGTCCGCGGCCGATGTCGATCTGCGCGAATTCTGCAGTGAACAATTGCTGGAGCCGATGGTGTTGCGCGGCGAGTATTTTTCCGAACAGGCGCTCGATGTGGGGATGGCTGAGATTTCGTTGATCCCTGAATCAGAACTGATCGGTAAAACGGTACGGGAAATCGCGTTTCGTACACGTTACGGCCTGAACGTCGTCGGGGTGAAGCGTGATGGTACGGCGATGGACGGCGCGGTGGTGGATGAACCGTTGCTGATGGGCGATATCATTCTGGTGGTGGGTAACTGGAAACTCATCACCGCGCTTGGGAAAAAAGGCCGCGATTTTGTGGTGTTGAACATGCCGGTTGAAGTCAGTGAAGCGTCTCCGGCACACAGTCAGGCACCCCACGCGATTTTTTGCCTGGTTCTGATGGTTGCGTTAATGCTGACGGATGAAATCCCCAATACGGTGGCCGCAATTATCGCCTGCCTGCTGATGGGGAAATTCCGGTGTATTGATGCAGAGAGCGCCTATAAGGCGATCCACTGGCCAAGCATTATCTTGATCGTCGGGATGATGCCTTTCGCGCTGGCTTTACAAAAAACCGGCGGTGTCGATCTGGTGGTAAAAGGACTCATGGACGTCGGTGGGGGATATGGCCCGTACATGATGTTGGGTTGTCTGTTTGTCCTGTGCGCGACCATTGGCTTATTTATCTCGAATACCGCAACAGCAGTGCTGATGGCGCCGATTGCGCTGGCGGCGGCGAAGTCGATGGGGGTTTCGCCGTATCCTTTTGCGATGGTGATTGCAATGGCGGCATCCGCGGCCTTTATGACGCCAGTCTCATCACCCGTCAACACGCTGGTATTGGGGCCGGGTAACTATAGCTTTAGCGACTTCGTGAAAATTGGGGTGCCATTTACGGTGATCGTGATGGCGGTGTGTGTGGTGATGATCCCGATGCTGTTCCCGTTTTGATTTTTATTATGCGCCGGATGGCGGCTACGCCTTATCCGGCCTACGGGATCGTTTAGCGTCTCCAGTCTTGTAGGCCTGATAAGCGTAGCGCCATCAGGCATGATGGCGCACGATGCCGGATCTTATCCGGCCTACAAAGGTAGCGTCGCCACAAACTTACAGCGGTGAATCCTGACTGATTTCATCCAGCGACAGATGGAAGCTTGGGACAAAGACCGCTAAAAAATAGTCCATCTCTTCACTACGCCGTGACTCCAGCGTTTTTTCCAGCCGTGTTTTCGCCAGCAGAAACTCGTTGTTACCGGCCGAAAGCTCTTCCAGACATTTCAGATAGGCGCACAGGGCATCGGCCTGCTTCACAATCGATCTCTCTTCATCGCTGCTGGCGTGCTCATCAATTAATGGCGCAAAGATATCGCGTAATTCATCCGGAACCATATCGACCAGCTTCTGCTGGGCAATTTTCTCAATGGCTTTATATTCCTGAGCAATTTGTGAGTTGAAGTATTTTACCGGGGTAGGGAGGTCGCCGGTCAGTACTTCGGAAGCGTCGTGGTACATCGCCAGTAGCGCGATGCGCTCTGCGTTAACCTGACCACCAAATTTCCGGTTCTTAATCGCGGCCAGTGCATGGGCGACCATGGCGACCTGCAGGCTATGTTCGGAGACGTTTTCGGTGCGTACGTTACGCATCAGCGGCCAGCGGTTGATGAGCTTCAGACGGGATAAGTGGGCAAAAAAGTGGCTCTGCTTCATAACGACCCTTACTCTGTGACTTCAGTAACGGTATTTTGCGCAGAGAGTGCTACCGGATGCAAACCCGGTAGCACTTTGCATGATTACAGCTGGTGATAACCGGACAGGAAACGCTCAAACTTGCTCAGCGACATTTCAATATCATCAATACGCGGTAGCGTGACGATACGGAAGTGATCCGGCCACGGCCAGTTGAATGCAGTGCCCTGGACCAGCAGGACTTTTTCCTGCAGCAGGAAATCGAGTACCATTTTCTGGTCATCGTGAATATTGAAGCGTTTGGCATCAATTTTCGGGAACATATACAGAGCACCGCGCGGTTTCACACAGGAAACGCCCGGAATATCATTAAGTAATTCCCAGGCCCGGTTGCGCTGTTCATACAAACGTCCGCCTGGCATGATAAATTCGCTGATGCTCTGGTATCCACCCAGCGCGGTTTGAATGGCGTGTTGCGCTGGAACGTTGGCGCATAAACGCATGGAGGCCAGCATTTCAAGACCTTCAATATACCCTTTGGCATGTTTCTTCGGTCCGTTCAGTACCATCCAGCCCTGACGGAACCCCGCGACACGGTAAGTTTTTGACAGGCCGTTGAAGGTAATAGTCAGCAGATCCGGGGCCATTGCCGCAATTGAGTGATGCTCGGCATCATCATAGAGAATTTTGTCATAAATCTCGTCAGCAAAGATAATGAGGTTGTTCTGGCGAGCAATCTCAACAATCTCCATCAGCAGCTCTTTGGAGTAGACAGCGCCGGTAGGGTTGTTTGGGTTGATGATGACGATCCCTCGCGTGCGCGGGGTGATTTTTGCCCGAATATCATCAAGGTCCGGGAACCAGTCTGATGATTCATCACACAGGTAGTGCACGGCATTACCGCCAGAGAGCGATACTGCCGCTGTCCACAGCGGGTAATCAGGCGCAGGAACCAGCATTTCGTCCCCACTGTTCAGCAACGCCTGCATCGCCTGAACGATTAATTCAGAAACGCCGTTACCGATATAAATATCCTCCACGGTAACATCGCGCATCCCGCGGGCCTGGTAATGCTGCATGATCGCTTTGCGGGCTGAATAAAGACCTTTTGAATCGCAATACCCTTGTGCGGTAGGTAAATTGCGGATCACATCGACCAGAATTTCATCTGGTGCTTCAAACCCGAATGGCGCAGGGTTGCCGATGTTGAGTTTCAGAACTTTATTGCCTTCTTCTTCCAGGCGCTTTGCTTCCTTCAGAACCGGGCCACGAATGTCATAACAGACATTTTCTAATTTGCTGGATTTTTCAATGGGGGACATGAATCTTGACCTTTTTAGCTGTGAATGCCACTCCCTGCCGTGGAAGTCAGCACAGAACAATGTACTCCCCCGACGGTGAGTTTTGAAGGGTCTTTAGTAGAAGATTTCGAAAGTTGCGAGGTTATAATTAACTGTTAACAACTAAATAATGAAATTAATATGGAATTATAATCTTGATATCTTGTATTTTATGGTTATATGTATCGTTGTGGCAGCTTGGGTATGGTGATTTGTTTGGCGAAAAATAGTGAGATGTGCAAAGCGGTGCGTGGTTGGCAGTATCTGTTGTTTGCGCAATTCGAAAATACTGAGGTCTTAGCCTGACAAACTGTTATCGACCTGATCTGACAACGGCGCGGTGTGAATCTATTGTTAAGTATAATTAATGAATGGTGGCATTCTTAATTAATTATTATTTAATATTTAAACAGTATTTATTGAACGCGTTAATAATACGAAAACCGGCAGTCTGAGTTAACACCTTTTTGCTTCGATTAATTCGCGATAACACTTATAAATATAGTGGTTTTAGGTTAAGATAAGTCCCATGAAATGGCGCGCAACTTGTGTTTTGCGATAATTCCAATGTTAGTTGAGAGTTTCTAACATACTGAAAAGTTAGTTTTTAATGTGTAAATTAGTGTTCGTTAACTATTTTTTAAATTTACAAAGTTTACATGTTCTCCATTAGTCAGAATCATCCAATAGCTAAAAAGTGACTCTTTCTCGTTGCTATATTCCGATGAGTACCACGGGTATTAAATAGCGCTGAAGAGGAATTGTTTCGTTTGTTAAAGCAAATACATCCTTATTTTCACCCGGTTACACTTGGTGAAACGGCGAGGGAGGTCCATTACAAATGGAGTTGTTTGTTTCTGAATGCACAGCATTAACCCGGTATGACCCGCGAGTAAGTGAAAAATTATGATAAATGCAAATCGTCCGATAATTAACCTCGACCTCGATCTGCTGAGAACCTTCGTTGCTGTTGCCGATCTGAATACCTTCGCGGCTGCGGCAGCTGCGGTATGTCGCACTCAGTCTGCGGTGAGTCAGCAAATGCAACGCCTCGAACAACTTGTGGGGAAAGAGTTGTTCGCGCGCCATGGACGTAACAAACTACTGACCGAGCATGGGATTCAGCTGTTGGGTTACGCCAGAAAAATATTGCGTTTTAATGATGAGGCATGCTCATCATTAATGTTTAACAATCTTCAGGGAGTGTTAACTATTGGCGCTTCTGATGAGTCAGCGGATACCATCCTTCCTTTTCTGCTGAACCGGATAAGTTCGGTTTATCCGAAGCTTGCGCTGGATGTCAGAGTGAAACGCAACGCCTACATGGTGGATATGCTGAAGTCACAAGAAGTTGATCTGGTGGTGACGACTAATCGGCCAGGCGATTTCGAGTGTTTGAATCTGCGTACCTCACCGACGCACTGGTATTGTGCGGCCGAATATATTTTACAAAAAGGTGAACCGGTACCGTTGGTGCTGCTGGACGATCCGAGCCCGTTCCGCGATATGGTACTGGCAACACTGAATGCTGCGCAGATCCCGTGGCGTCTGGCCTATGTTGCTTCAACATTAGCGGCTGTGCGTGCGGCGGTGAAGGCGGGGTTGGGCGTGACTGCTCGTCCTGTAGAAATGATGAGCCCTGATTTACGCGTACTGGGCGCGGCGGACGGATTGCCACCGTTGCCGGAAACGGAGTACTTGCTGTGCTGCGACCCTGCCTCACAAAATGAGCTGGCTCAGGTGATCTTTAAGTCGATGCAGACCTATCAAAATCCGTGGCAATACAACCAGTTTACCCCTGAAGGGGGAGACGACTCGCTGATTGTTGAGGGCGACTTCGAGTGATGTACCATAAATAATCGTTATAAAATGTAAGTGCAAAAAAGAGTCGCTGGTGATGAAAAAACATCCAGCGGCTCTTTTTTTATGCAAATAATGGTCGGAGATGCCATTTTGTATACCAAAACTTAACAAAATCAGTAGGTAAAAAAATCACCTGCAAATAGTGCAAAAAATAATCATTCGAGGCGCTGTTCATTCCCATGTTAAAAAACTAGAGAAATTGTTGCTGTTTTTTATGGTGAATTAACAAAAGCGTGTCACAGATCAAGAAAATACTCCCATTTAGGGGGAGGCATCTGTGCGAATTCCTGTCAAAATAGACGTGTATTATCTTTTTTACTTCACAACGGACACGATTCAACAACATTAAAAATGACTGATGATGCGATCGAAATTAGTCTAAAGAGCACTTTATGTTAATGAAGTTGGAACAGTGTAAAATAATGTGAGGAAACTTTTGTTAAAGTTGACAAAAGGTTATAGAAAGGAGTAAAAAACCCCATCAATTGGCTGTATAAATGATTTTCTACAGTGATTGTAAGGTTTTTTTTATTCCTCCCCATGAATCGATGTGGCGTTCATCTGCCGAAAAGAGCAGAGAATTTGGCGCTACTTTTGATGAGTAAGCAATGAGTATGTCAACATCCACTGAAGTCATCGCTCATCACTGGGCATTCGCTATCTTTCTTATTGTCGCCATTGGCCTGTGCTGCCTGATGCTCGTCGGCGGTTGGTTTTTAGGTGGTCGCGCACGCGCGAGATCTAAAAACGTGCCGTTTGAATCAGGTATCGACTCGGTCGGCACCGCCCGCTTGCGCCTGTCTGCCAAGTTTTATCTGGTAGCCATGTTCTTCGTTATCTTCGACGTTGAAGCGCTGTATCTGTTCGCATGGTCAACTTCTATCCGTGAAAGCGGTTGGATTGGCTTTGTGGAAGCTGCAATTTTTATTTTTGTGTTACTGGCAGGTCTGGTTTATCTGGTGCGTATTGGCGCGCTGGACTGGACGCCCGCGCGTTCACGCCGCGAGCGTATGAACCCGGAAACGAACAGTATCGCTAATCGTCAACGCTAACCGCGAGGCATTAAGATGGATTATACGCTCACCCGCATAGATCCTAACGGTGAGAACGACCGTTACCCCCTGCAAAAACAGGAGATCGTAACCGACCCCCTGGAGCAAGAAGTTAACAAAAACGTGTTCATGGGCAAGCTGCATGACATGGTTAACTGGGGCCGTAAAAACTCAATTTGGCCATATAACTTTGGCCTTTCCTGCTGCTACGTAGAGATGGTGACCTCGTTTACCGCCGTGCATGACGTGGCCCGTTTTGGTGCGGAAGTTCTGCGTGCATCACCGCGTCAGGCTGACCTGATGGTCGTAGCCGGAACCTGCTTTACCAAAATGGCCCCGGTTATTCAGCGCCTCTACGATCAGATGCTGGAACCTAAATGGGTTATTTCCATGGGCGCATGCGCCAACTCCGGCGGTATGTACGATATCTACTCGGTAGTGCAGGGCGTTGATAAATTTATTCCGGTAGATGTGTACATCCCGGGATGCCCGCCGCGTCCAGAAGCGTACATGCAGGCACTGATGCTGCTGCAAGACTCCATTGGCAAAGAACGCCGTCCGCTCTCCTGGGTGGTTGGCGATCAGGGCGTTTATCGCGCCAATATGCAGTCAGAACGCGAGCGTAAACGCGGCGAACGTATTGCTGTAACGAATCTTCGTACACCAGACGAGATTTAATTTGCGCCTGTCGGCAGCAACATTGCGCTTCGTGAACTATTAGACATACACAAAATCATTCAAGGTGTATCAAGGCGGCAACTGAGCGAATCCCCTGGAGCTTACATCAGTAAGTGACTGGGGTGAGGGAAGGCAGCCAACACCGAGACAGCTTGAAGGATGAAGTGGATAAACAGCGCGAAGCACTGCCGACTACCACGAACCATTTGCAATGGTGAACAATATGACCGACTTAACCGCGCAAGACGCTGCATGGCAAACACGGGATCACCTCGATGACCCGGTCATTGGCGAACTGCGCAACCGTTTTGGGCCGGATGCCTTTACCGTTCAGGCGACTCGCACCGGGGTACCCGTTGTCTGGGTCAAGCGTGAACAGTTACTCGAAGTTGGCGATTTCTTAAAGAGACTGCCGAAACCTTACGTCATGCTGTTTGACTTACACGGCATGGATGAACGTCTGCGTACGCACCGCGAAGGATTACCTGCCGCGGATTTTTCCGTTTTCTACCACCTGATCTCCATTGAACGCAATCGCGATATCATGCTCAAGGTGGCATTGTCTGAAAACGACCTGCGCGTACCGACCTTCACCAAACTGTTCCCGAACGCCAACTGGTATGAGCGTGAGACCTGGGAAATGTTTGGCATCGATATCGAAGGCCACCCACACCTGACGCGTCTACTGATGCCGCATACCTGGGAAGGCCATCCGCTGCGTAAAGACTATCCTGCGCGTGCGACTGAATTCGATCCGTTTGAGCTGACCAAAGCCAAACAGGATCTGGAAATGGAATCACTGACCTTCAAGCCAGAAGATTGGGGCATGAAGCGTAGCACCGAAAATGAGGACTTCATGTTCCTCAACCTCGGTCCTAACCACCCGTCTTCACACGGTGCGTTCCGTATTGTCCTGCAGCTTGATGGCGAAGAAATCGTCGACTGTGTACCTGACATCGGCTACCACCACCGTGGTGCTGAAAAGATGGGTGAGCGTCAGTCCTGGCACAGCTATATTCCGTACACTGACCGTATTGAATACCTCGGCGGCTGCGTAAACGAAATGCCGTACGTGCTGGCAGTCGAAAAGCTGGCGGGCATTACCGTACCGGATCGCGTGAACGTGATTCGCGTCATGCTCTCCGAACTGTTCCGCATCAACAGCCACCTGCTGTACATCTCCACGTTCATTCAGGACGTCGGCGCAATGACCCCGGTATTCTTCGCCTTTACCGACCGTCAGAAAATCTATGACGTTGTCGAAGCGATCACTGGTTTCCGTATGCACCCGGCCTGGTTCCGTATCGGTGGTGTCGCACACGATCTGCCGCGCGGTTGGGACAAACTGCTGCGTGACTTCCTTGACTGGATGCCGAAGCGTCTGGATTCCTACGAGAAAGCAGCACTGCGTAACACCATCCTGAAAGGTCGTTCTCAGGGCGTTGCCGCATACGGCAAAAAAGAAGCGCTGGACTGGGGCTGTACCGGTGCTGCGCTGCGTGCGACGGGTATTGATTTTGACGTGCGTAAATCACGTCCGTACTCTGGTTATGAGAACTTTGACTTTGAAGTTCCGGTTGGTGGTGGTGTGTCCGACTGCTATACCCGTGTCATGTTGAAAGTTGAAGAGCTGCGCCAGAGTCTGCGCATCCTTGAGCAGTGCCTCAATAATATGCCGGAAGGCCCGTTCAAAGCGGATCACCCGCTGACCACGCCGCCACCGAAAGAGCGCACGCTGCAACATATCGAAACCCTGATCACCCACTTCCTGCAGGTTTCGTGGGGCCCGGTTATGCCGGCGAACGAGTCCTTCCAGATGGTGGAAGCGACCAAGGGTATCAACAGTTACTACCTGACCAGCGATGGCAGCACCATGAGTTACCGTACTCGTATCCGTACCCCGAGTTATGCGCACTTGCAGCAGATCCCGGTAGCAGTACGTGGCAGCCTGGTGTCCGACCTTATCGTCCATCTGGGTAGTATCGATTTTGTTATGTCAGATGTGGACCGCTAATTATGCACGAGAATCAACAACCACAAACCGAGGCTTTTGAGCTGAGTGCGGCTGAGCGTGAAGCGATTGAGCACGAGAAGCACCACTACGAAGACCCGCGTGCGGCGTCCATTGAAGCGCTGAAAATCGTTCAGAAACAGCGTGGTTGGGTGCCGGATGGGGCGATCTACGCGATCGCTGACGTGCTGGGTATCCCGGCAAGCGACGTCGAAGGTGTTGCGACATTCTACAGCCAGATCTTCCGCCAGCCGGTAGGTCGCCACGTGATCCGCTATTGCGACAGCGTCGTGTGCCATATCAATGGCTACCAGGGGATCCAGGCTGCGCTGGAGAAAAAACTCAACATCAAGCCGGGGCAGACGACCTTTGATGGTCGCTTTACGCTGCTGCCGACCTGTTGCCTGGGGAACTGCGACAAGGGGCCGAACATGATGATCGATGACGATACCCATGCTCACTTAACCCCGGAAGGCATTCCTGAACTGTTGGAGCGGTATAAATGAAAGACATTATCCGTACTCCCGAAACACATCCGCTGACCTGGCGTCTGCGCGATGATAAACAGCCAGTCTGGTTGGACGAATACCGTAGCAAGAACGGTTATGAAGGTGCGCGTAAGGCCCTGACCGGGCTGTCACCGGATGAAATCGTCAACCAGGTAAAAGACGCTGGCCTGAAAGGGCGCGGCGGCGCAGGTTTTTCCACCGGTCTGAAGTGGAGCCTGATGCCGAAAGACGAATCCATGAACATCCGTTACCTGCTGTGTAACGCCGATGAAATGGAGCCGGGCACCTATAAAGACCGCCTGCTGATGGAACAGCTGCCGCACCTGCTGGTAGAAGGTATGTTGATCTCCGCGTTTGCGCTGAAAGCGTACCGTGGTTACATCTTCCTGCGCGGTGAGTATATCGAAGCGGCTGTGCATCTGCGCCGCGCGATTGCCGAAGCGACCGAAGCCGGTCTGCTTGGTAAAAACATCATGGGCACCGGTTTCGATTTCGAACTGTTCGTGCACACCGGGGCAGGGCGTTACATCTGCGGTGAAGAAACTGCACTGATTAACTCCCTCGAAGGTCGCCGCGCGAACCCGCGCTCCAAGCCGCCGTTCCCGGCAAGCTCTGGTGCATGGGGTAAACCGACCTGCGTGAACAACGTCGAAACCCTGTGTAACGTACCGGCTATCCTCGCCAACGGCGTGGAGTGGTACCAGAACATTTCGAAGAGCAAAGACGCGGGCACCAAACTGATGGGCTTCTCTGGTCGCGTGAAGAATCCGGGCCTGTGGGAGCTGCCATTTGGCACGACTGCGCGTGAAATCCTCGAAGATTACGCGGGCGGCATGCGCGATGGCCTGAAGTTCAAAGCCTGGCAGCCGGGCGGAGCGGGAACCGACTTCCTCACTGAGGCACATCTCGACTTGCCGATGGAATTCGAAAGCATCGGTAAAGCAGGTAGCCGTCTGGGTACCGCGCTGGCGATGGCGGTTGACCACGAGATTGGCATGGTACCGCTGGTGCGCAACCTCGAAGAGTTCTTCGCCCGCGAGTCCTGCGGCTGGTGTACGCCGTGCCGTGACGGTCTGCCGTGGAGTGTGAAAATTCTGCGTGCGCTGGAGCGTGGAGAAGGCCAGCCTGGGGATATCGAGACACTTGAGCAACTGTGTCGTTTCCTCGGCCCGGGTAAAACCTTCTGTGCACACGCACCGGGCGCGGTTGAACCGCTGCAGAGCGCCATTAAATATTTCCGCGAAGAATTCGAAGCTGGCATTAAGCAGACTTTCAGCAATACCCACGTGATTAGTGGTATTCAGCCGAACCTGCTGAAAGAGCGCTGGTGATTACAGGGATAACCCTGTGTCGCGATAAGAAATTCGATTAACGCTCGGTTATGACCGAGCCAACTGGAAGCATGCTGACTATGGCTACGATTCATGTAGACGGCAAAGAATATGAGGTCAACGGAGCGGACAACCTGCTGGAAGCTTGTCTGTCTCTCGGCCTTGATATTCCATACTTTTGCTGGCACCCGGCGCTTGGGAGCGTCGGTGCTTGCCGCCAGTGTGCGGTGAAGCAATATCAAAACGCGGAAGATACGCGTGGTCGCCTGGTGATGTCATGTATGACACCGGCTACCGAAGGCACCTTTATTTCTATCGACGACGAAGAAGCGAAGCAATTCCGTGAAAGCGTGGTGGAATGGTTGATGACTAACCACCCACACGACTGTCCGGTCTGTGAAGAGGGCGGTAACTGCCACCTTCAGGATATGACGGTAATGACCGGTCATAGCTTCCGTCGCTACCGCTTTACTAAGCGTACTCACCGCAATCAGGATCTGGGGCCATTCATCTCTCACGAAATGAACCGCTGCATCGCCTGCTACCGCTGCGTGCGTTACTACAAAGATTATGCGGACGGCGCGGATCTGGGCGTGTATGGCGCACATGACAACGTCTATTTCGGTCGCCCGGAAGACGGCACGCTCGAAAGCGAATTCTCCGGTAACCTGGTAGAAATCTGCCCGACCGGTGTGTTCACTGATAAAACGCACTCCGAGCGTTATAACCGTAAATGGGATATGCAGTTTGCGCCGAGCATCTGCCAGCAGTGTTCCATTGGTTGTAACACCAGCCCAGGTGAGCGTTACGGCGAGTTGCGTCGTATCGAAAACCGCTACAACGGTACCGTAAACCACTACTTCCTCTGTGACCGTGGTCGTTTTGGCTATGGTTACGTGAACCTGAAAGACAGGCCGCGTCAGCCGGTACAGCGTCGTGGTGATGACCTGATCACCCTGAACGCTGAGCAGGCGATGCAGGGGGCGGCAGATATTCTGCGTCAGTCGAAGAAAGTGATCGGTATCGGCTCCCCGCGTGCCAGCGTTGAAAGCAACTTCGCGCTGCGTGAACTGGTGGGTGCGGATAACTTCTATACCGGTATCGCCCAGGGTGAGCAGGAACGTCTGCAACTGGCGCTGAGTGTGCTGCGTGACGGCGGTATTCATACCCCGGCACTGCGTGAAATCGAATCTTACGACGCGGTTCTGGTGCTGGGCGAAGATGTGACCCAGACCGGGGCACGTGTTGCGCTGGCTGTGCGTCAGGCGGTGAAGGGGAAAGCGCGTGAAATGGCAGCGGCACAGAAAGTGGCCGACTGGCAGATCGCCGCAATCCTAAACATTGGCCAGCGAGCCAAACATCCGCTGTTCGTGACCAACGTCGATAACACCCGTCTGGATGATATCGCGGCATGGACCTACCGTGCGCCGGTTGAAGATCAGGCGCGTTTAGGTTTTGCTATCGCCCATGCGCTGGATAACAACGCACCGGCAGTTGACGGCATCGACCGTGACCTGCAGAACAAAATTGACGTTATCGTTCAGGCACTGGCCGGGGCGAAGAAACCGCTGATTATTTCCGGTACTAACGCCGGTAGCGCCGAAGTGATTCAGGCTGCTGCCAACGTGGCGAAGGCGCTAAAAGGCCGTGGCGCAGATGTTGGCATCACCATGATTGCCCGCTCTGTTAACAGCATGGGCCTGGGCATGATTGGCGGTGGTTCCCTTGACGATGCGCTGACTGAACTGGAAACAGGTCGTGCTGACGCCGTTGTGGTGCTGGAAAACGATTTGCATCGCCATGCTTCAGCGACTCGCGTAAATGCTGCGCTGGCTAAAGCGCCGCTGGTATTGGTCGTTGACCATCAGCGTACAGCAATCATGGAAAATGCCCATCTGGTGCTTTCCGCCGCTAGCTTTGCCGAAAGCGACGGTACGGTTATCAACAACGAAGGCCGTGCACAGCGTTTCTTCCAGGTCTATGACCCGTCCTATTACGACAGCAACACCATCATGCTGGAAAGCTGGCGCTGGCTGCATTCGCTGCACAGCACCGTACAGAGCCGTGAAGTGGACTGGACGCAGCTCGACCACGTTATCGATGCGGTCGTTGAGAAGCTGCCGCAGCTGGCGGGTATTAAAGATGCCGCACCGGATGCCAGCTTCCGTATTCGTGGGCAGAAACTGGCGCGTGAGCCGCACCGTTACAGTGGTCGTACGGCCATGCGCGCTAACATCAGTGTGCACGAGCCGCGCCAGCCGCAGGATAAAGACACCATGTTCGCCTTCTCGATGGAAGGGAACAACCAGCCGTCTGCACCGCGTTCACAAATTCCGTTTGCCTGGGCACCAGGCTGGAACTCCCCACAAGCGTGGAACAAGTTCCAGGATGAAGTGGGCGGTAAACTGCGTCATGGCGATCCGGGCGTGCGTCTGATTGAAGCATCTGAAGGTGGCCTGGATTACTTCACTACCATTCCGGACAGCTTCAAGGCTCAGGATGGTCAGTGGCGTATCGCACCGTACTACCATCTGTTTGGTAGTGATGAAATGTCCCAGCGTGCACCGGTCTTCCAGACCCGCATGCCGCAGCCGTACATCAAACTCAACCCGGCAGATGCCGCGAAGTTGGGTGTCAATGCCGGCACACGCGTTTCTTTCAGCTACGATGGCAACACGGTCACGCTGCCGGTTGAAATCGCTGAAGGCTTAACGGCAGGGCAGGTTGGTTTGCCGATGGGCATGCCTGGCATCGCGCCGGTTCTGGCAGGTGCGCGTCTTGAGGATCTGCAGGAGGCACAACAATGAGTTGGATTACACCCGATCTGATTGAGATCCTGCTGAGCATTCTCAAAGCGGTGGTGATCCTGCTGGTGGTGGTCACCTGCGGGGCATTCATGAGCTTTGGTGAACGTCGTCTGCTGGGTCTGTTCCAGAACCGTTACGGACCGAACCGTGTGGGCTGGGGTGGTTCACTCCAGCTGGTTGCGGATATGATCAAGATGTTCTTTAAAGAAGACTGGATCCCGAAATTCTCGGATCGCGTCATCTTTACTCTGGCACCGATGATCGCCTTCACCTCGCTGCTGCTGGCCTTTGCTATTGTGCCAGTGAGTCCGAACTGGGTGGTTGCTGACCTGAACATCGGGATCTTGTTCTTCCTGATGATGGCAGGCCTCGCGGTCTACGCGGTGCTGTTCGCCGGTTGGTCGAGCAACAACAAATACTCGCTGCTCGGTGCGATGCGTGCGTCTGCGCAGACGCTGAGCTACGAAGTGTTCCTCGGATTGTCCCTGATGGGTGTGGTGGCGCAGGCCGGTTCATTTAACATGACCGACATCGTCAATAACCAGGCCGATATCTGGAACGTTATTCCGCAGTTCTTTGGTTTTGTCACCTTTGCCATCGCGGGCGTAGCGGTGTGTCACCGTCACCCGTTTGACCAGCCAGAAGCCGAGCAGGAACTGGCCGATGGTTACCACATTGAATATTCCGGCATGAAATTCGGTCTGTTCTTTGTGGGCGAGTACATCGGTATCGTCACCATTTCCGCGCTGATGGTTACCTTGTTCTTCGGTGGCTGGCATGGCCCGTTCTTACCGCCATTCGTCTGGTTCGCGCTGAAAACCGCGTTCTTCATGATGATGTTCATTTTGATTCGTGCGTCGTTACCGCGTCCTCGTTATGACCAGGTAATGTCCTTCGGCTGGAAAGTCTGTCTGCCGCTGACGCTCGTCAACTTGCTGGTAACGGCGGCTGTCATTCTCTGGCAGGCGCAATAAGGGACACAAAGACCATGACCTTAAAAGAATTGTTAGTAGGCTTCGGCACCCAGGTACGTAGTATCTGGATGATCGGCCTGCATGCGTTCGCAAAACGCGAAACGCAGATGTACCCGGAAGAGCCGGTCTATCTACCGCCCCGTTTTCGTGGTCGTATCGTACTGACCCGTGATCCAGACGGTGAAGAGCGCTGCGTTGCCTGTAACTTGTGTGCGGTAGCGTGTCCGGTTGGCTGTATCTCTTTGCAAAAAGCAGAGACCAAAGATGGCCGCTGGTATCCGGAGTTTTTCCGCATTAACTTCTCACGCTGCATTTTCTGTGGTCTGTGCGAAGAAGCCTGTCCGACAACGGCTATTCAGCTGACTCCAGATTTCGAGCTGGGTGAATACAAGCGCCAGGACCTGGTTTACGAGAAAGAGGATCTGCTGATCTCCGGTCCGGGCAAATACCCGGAATATAACTTCTACCGGATGGCAGGTATGGCAATCGACGGCAAAGATAAAGGCGAAGCAGAGAACGAAGCTAAGCCTATCGACGTCAAGAGCCTGTTACCGTAAGGAGAGGGGCAATGGAGTTCGCTTTTTATATCTGTGGCCTGATAGCCATTCTCGCAACCTTGCGGGTGATCACCCACACCAATCCGGTACACGCACTGCTGTACCTGATTATTTCGCTGCTGGCGATTTCTGGGGTGTTCTTCTCGTTAGGCGCTTACTTCGCCGGTGCGCTGGAAATTATCGTCTACGCGGGTGCCATCATGGTGCTGTTCGTATTCGTGGTGATGATGCTCAACCTCGGTGGTTCTGAAATCGAACAGGAACGTCAGTGGCTGAAACCGCAGGTGTGGATTGGCCCGGCGATTTTGTCGGCCATCATGCTGGTGGTGATTGTGTATGCCATCCTGGGTGTTAACGATCAGGGCATTGACGGTACGCCAATCAGCGCGAAAGCAGTCGGCATTTCCCTGTTTGGACCTTATGTTCTGGCGGTTGAACTGGCTTCGATGCTGCTGTTGGCGGGTCTGGTTGTGGCCTTCCACGTTGGTCGCGAAGAGCGTTCCGGTGAAGTGCTGAGCAATCGCACTGATGACCGCGCGAAAAGAAAAACGGAGGAGCACGCATGATCCCCTTACAACATGGACTGATCCTCGCGGCTGTCTTATTCGTACTGGGTTTAACTGGTCTGGTTATCCGCCGCAATCTGCTGTTTATGCTGATTGGGCTGGAAATCATGATTAATGCCTCCGCGCTGGCCTTCGTGGTCGCCGGGAGCTACTGGGGCCAGACCGATGGTCAGGTGATGTACATTCTTGCCATCAGCCTCGCGGCTGCTGAAGCGAGCATTGGACTTGCACTGTTGCTGCAACTTCATCGTCGTCGCCAGAACCTGAACATCGATTCAGTAAGTGAGATGCGTGGATGAACATGCTTGCCTTAACCATTATTCTGCCATTTATTGGCTTTGTATTACTGGCGTTCTCTCGCGGTCGTTGGTCAGAGAATCTGTCCGCAACCGTGGGCGTCGGGTCGATTGGCCTGGCGGCGCTGGTGACCGCGTTTGTTGGTGTTGACTTCTTTGCCAATGGTCAACAGGCCTACAGCCAGCCGCTGTGGACGTGGATGTCGGTCGGCGACTTCAACATCGGTTTTAACCTGGTGTTGGACGGCCTGTCGCTGACTATGCTCTCGGTGGTGACCGGCGTCGGTTTCCTGATCCACATGTTCGCCTCCTGGTATATGCGCGGAGAAGAGGGCTACTCTCGTTTCTTCGCCTACACCAACCTGTTTATCGCCAGCATGGTGGTTCTGGTACTGGCGGATAACCTGTTGCTGATGTATCTCGGCTGGGAAGGCGTGGGCCTGTGCTCCTATCTGCTGATCGGTTTCTATTATACCGATCCGAAGAATGGCGCTGCGGCAATGAAAGCCTTCGTGGTAACCCGTGTCGGTGACGTGTTCCTCGCCTTCGCGCTGTTCATCCTCTACAACGAGCTGGGCACGCTGAACTTCCGCGAAATGGTGGAACTGGCGCCTGCGCACTTTGCAGACGGTAACAACATGCTGATGTGGGCAACCCTGATGCTGCTGGGCGGTGCGGTGGGTAAATCTGCGCAGCTGCCGTTGCAGACCTGGCTTGCTGATGCGATGGCCGGCCCGACGCCTGTCTCCGCGTTGATCCACGCCGCGACGATGGTTACCGCCGGTGTCTACCTGATTGCACGTACCCATGGCCTGTTCCTGATGACGCCTGAAATCCTGCACCTGGTGGGGATTATCGGTGCCGTCACTCTGGTACTGGCGGGTTTTGCTGCGCTGGTACAGACCGACATCAAACGCGTTCTTGCGTACTCCACCATGAGCCAGATTGGTTATATGTTCCTGGCTCTCGGCGTACAAGCGTGGGATGCGGCTATTTTCCACCTGATGACGCATGCCTTCTTTAAAGCGCTGCTGTTCCTGGCATCCGGCTCGGTTATCCTGGCCTGCCATCACGAACAGAATATCTTCAAGATGGGCGGCCTGCGTAAGTCTATTCCGCTGGTGTATCTCTGCTTCCTGATTGGTGGCGCGGCGCTGTCGGCTCTGCCGCTGATTACCGCAGGCTTCTTCAGTAAGGATGAGATTCTGGCCGGTGCGATGGCGAACGGTCATATCAATCTGATGGTTGCAGGTCTGGTCGGTGCGTTCATGACCTCTCTGTACACCTTCCGTATGATTTTCATCGTGTTCCACGGTAAAGAACAAATTCACGCTCACGCAGGGAAGGGGATTACCCATCATCTGCCGCTGATTGTGCTGATGATCCTGTCCACCTTCGTTGGTGCGCTGATTGTGCCGCCGCTGCAGGGTGTTCTGCCTGCAACGACCGAGCTGCCGCATGGTCGTGTCATGACGCTGGAAATTACCTCCGGTATCGTAGCAATTGCAGGCATCTTGATCGCAGCATGGTTGTGGCTGGGTAAACGTACGCTGGTGACGTCGATTGCCAACAGTGCGCCAGGCCGTCTGCTGGGGACTTGGTGGTATAACGCCTGGGGCTTTGACTGGCTGTACGACAAAGTGTTCGTTAAGCCGTTCCTCGGCATCGCCTGGCTGCTGAAACGCGATCCGCTGAACGCAATGATGAACATCCCGGCTATCCTTTCCCGCTTTGCAGGTAAAGGCCTGCTGTTAAGCGAGAACGGCTATCTGCGCTGGTATGTAGCATCAATGAGCATTGGCGCTGTCGTTGTACTGGCACTGTTGATGGTACTGCGTTGAGTTTGTTGGCTGGATGAACGATTGCCGGATGGCGCTTCGCTTATCCGGCCTACAAACCCAAAAATAATTTTTAGAATTCGTTGAAAATCTGTTCCTGAAGTACAGGCGTCATCGGCGAAGTCAGACCGAATACCGCCAGCGCAGAGCAACCGGAGCGTACTGAAGTACGTGAGGATTGCGAGCACTGCCGGGATTTGGGCTGACGAGTGAGACAGCCTGAGCAGGAGTAAATATAAGGGACATACTTAGCTATGTTATTACCCTGGTTGATATTAATCCCCTTTATCGGTGGCTTCCTGTGCTGGCAGACCGAACGCTTTGGCGTGAAGGTGCCGCGCTGGATAGCGCTGATTACCATGGGACTGACGCTGGCGCTTGGCCTGCAACTGTGGTTGCAGGGTGGCTATTCACTGACGCAATCCGCTGGCATTCCGCAGTGGCAGTCTGAGTTTATCCTGCCGTGGATCCCGCGTTTCGGCATCTCTATTCACTTAGCAATCGACGGTTTATCGCTGCTGATGGTAGTGCTGACCGGTCTGCTCGGTGTTCTGGCGGTACTGTGCTCCTGGAATGAAATCGAAAAATACCAGGGCTTCTTCCACCTGAACCTGATGTGGATTCTGGGCGGCGTTATCGGCGTGTTCCTTGCCATCGACATGTTCCTGTTCTTCTTCTTCTGGGAAATGATGCTGGTGCCGATGTACTTCCTGATCGCGTTGTGGGGGCATAAAGCCTCTGACGGTAAAACGCGTATCACGGCGGCGACCAAGTTCTTCATTTATACCCAGGCGAGTGGTCTGGTGATGTTGATTGCCATCCTGGCGCTGGTGTTTGTGCACTATAAAGCGACCGGCGTGTGGACCTTCAACTATGAAGAGCTGCTGAATACCCCGATGTCCCACGGTGTGGAATATCTGCTGATGCTGGGCTTCTTCATCGCGTTTGCGGTGAAAATGCCGGTGGTTCCGCTGCATGGCTGGTTGCCAGATGCGCACTCCCAGGCACCGACCGCAGGTTCCGTTGACCTGGCGGGGATCTTGTTGAAAACGGCGGCTTACGGTCTGCTGCGCTTCTCTCTGCCGCTGTTCCCGAACGCGTCGGCTGAGTTTGCACCTATCGCAATGTGGCTCGGCGTTATCGGTATCTTCTACGGCGCGTGGATGGCCTTTAATCAGTACGATATCAAACGTCTGATCGCTTACACCTCCGTATCGCACATGGGCTTCGTACTGATTGCTATCTACACCGGCAGCCAGCTGGCGTACCAGGGTGCGGTTATCCAGATGATCGCTCACGGTCTGTCCGCAGCCGGCCTGTTCATTCTGTGTGGACAGTTGTACGAACGTCTGCACACGCGTGATATGCGTATGATGGGCGGCCTGTGGGGCAAAATGAAATGGTTGCCTGCACTGTCCATGTTCTTCGCCGTTTGTACGCTGGGTATGCCGGGTACAGGTAACTTTGTTGGCGAATTCATGATTCTGTTCGGCAGCTACCAGGTGGTTCCGGTCATTACGGTGATCTCAACCTTTGGTCTGGTGTTTGCTTCTGTGTACTCGCTGGCGATGCTGCATCGCGCTTACTTTGGTAAGGCGAAAAGCCAGATTGCCAGTGTTGAACTGCCAGGGATGTCGCTGCGTGAGCTGTTTATCATCCTGTTGCTGGTTGTGCTTCTGGTACTGCTTGGCTTCTATCCGCAGCCGATTCTGGATACCTCGCATTCTGCGATGAGCAACATCCAGCAGTGGTTTGTTAATTCCGTTACTACTACAAGGCCGTAAATCGCCATGACAATAACTCCACAACACCTGATTGCGCTGCTACCGCTGCTGATCGTCGGCTTGACGGTGGTGGTTGTGATGCTCTCCATTGCGTGGCGACGCAATCACTTCCTCAATGCCACGCTGTCGGTCATTGGGCTTAACGCCGCGCTGGTTTCGCTCTGGTTTGTTGGCCAGGCGGGCGCCATGGACGTCACCCCGCTGATGCGGGTTGACGGTTTCGCTATGCTCTACACCGGACTGGTGCTGCTGGCGAGCCTTGCCACCTGTACCTTCGCTTACCCGTGGCTGGAAGGCTACGACGACAACCGGGAAGAGTTCTACCTGCTGGTGCTGATTGCCGCGCTGGGTGGAATTCTGCTCGCCAATGCTAACCATCTGGCGGCGCTGTTCCTCGGTATCGAACTGATCTCTTTGCCGCTGTTTGGCCTGGTCGGTTATGCCTTCCGTCAGAAGCGTTCACTGGAAGCCAGTATCAAGTACACCATCCTGTCTGCCGCAGCGTCTTCCTTCCTGCTGTTTGGTATGGCGCTGGTGTACGCACAGTCCGGCAACCTGTCGTTCGTTGCACTTGGTAAGAGCCTCGGTGACGGCATGCTGCATGAGCCGCTGCTGCTGGCGGGCTTCGGTCTGATGATCGTGGGCCTCGGCTTTAAACTCTCGCTGGTTCCGTTCCACCTGTGGACGCCAGACGTATACCAGGGTGCTCCGGCCCCGGTTTCCACCTTCCTGGCGACGGCGAGCAAAATCGCTATCTTCGGCGTGGTGATGCGTCTGTTCCTGTATGCGCCGGTTGGCGACAGCGAAGCGGTACGTATCGTGCTGGGCGTGATTGCCTTTGCTTCCATCATCTTCGGTAACCTGATGGCGCTGAGCCAGACCAATATCAAACGTCTGCTCGGTTACTCTTCTATCTCTCACCTCGGCTACCTGCTGGTGGCGCTGATTGCTCTGCAGAGCGGCGAGATGTCGATGGAAGCGGTTGGCGTTTACCTGGCCGGTTATCTGTTCAGCAGCCTCGGCGCGTTCGGTGTGGTCAGCCTGATGTCCAGCCCGTACCGTGGTCCGGATGCAGATTCTCTGTTCTCCTACCGTGGTCTGTTCTGGCATCGTCCGATCCTCGCGGCAGTGATGACGGTGATGATGCTGTCTCTGGCGGGTATCCCGATGACGCTGGGCTTTATCGGTAAGTTCTACGTACTGGCCGTCGGTGTGCAGGCTAACCTGTGGTGGCTGGTTGCCGCTGTGGTGGTCGGCTCCGCGATTGGTTTGTACTACTACCTGCGCGTTGCTGTGAGCCTGTATCTGAGCGCACCGCAGCAACTGAACCGCGATGCACCGTCTAACTGGCAGTACAGCGCGGGCGGTATCGTGGTGCTGATCTCTGCACTGCTGGTGCTGGTGCTGGGTATCTACCCACAACCGCTGATCAGCATCGTGCAGCTGGCGACGCCGCTGATGTAAGCGATACGCTGAAACGAAAAAACCCGCCTCGGCGGGTTTTTTTATGGGGTCAGGGCTATCAGGCGGAAAGCTGACGGCTCACCAAAGGACCACTAACATCTTTTGCTGCGCGCTCCATCACTTCCTGAATCACAGAAGATAATTCGTTGACCTCGAATTTTGCCACGTAGCCATCGGCCTTAACCCGGCGGACGTGATCTTCGTTGGCGCTACCGGACAGTGAAGAGTGGATGACAACCGGGATCTTCTTCAGACGCTCGTCGGTTTTAATCTTACGGGTCAGTGTGAAACCGTCCATCTCTGGCATTTCCAGATCGGTAAGCACCAGGGCGATTTTCTCGCTGACAGGCTTACCCTCCGCTTGTGCCTCTTCGGAGAGTTGCTGAATTTTGTCCCAGGCATCTTTGCCGGTGACATGCATCAGATGCGGAATTTCCATCGCGTTCAGTCCTTTCTCCAGCATCGCCCTCGCAACTTTGGAGTCTTCCGCAACAATGGCCACCGCACCCGGCGTGATATTGAATTTGCTGGTTTTCAGGTCGGTTGCACGTAAATCGTGGTTGGACGGCACAATGTCATACAGGATCTGTTCGACATCAAGCACCAACGCCAAATTGTTGGTTTCTTTGTCGTCGTCCAGACAAGCAATACTGGTGATGTACCGACCATTGACGGCTTTCTCCGCAGTGTGCACCTGCTGCCAGTCGAGGCGCATAATGTTCTCTACTGACTCCACCGCAAATGCCTGTACGCTGCGGGCGTACTCTGTGATCAACAGGATATTAAGCCCGGTTTCGGGTTTACACCCAGCGACAGCAGGCAGGTCGATCACCGGAATCACCTGGTCCCGGATATTCACCATGCCTAACAGCGGAGCCTTCATGCCGGCAGGGCGTGTAAATGTCGGCATCGGAACGATTTCACGGAGTTTGAAAACGTTGATGCCAAACAGCTCTGATTTCTGCTCTTCAACCGATTTGCCGAGGCGAAACAGCAGCAGCTCAAAGCGGTTAGACAAGGTTAGATTGGTCCTGTCATCAATATCTTTCTGGAAATTGTTCATCCTGTCCTCAGTGTGAAAGCCAGCCTTTCCACTGTTATCGGCATTGAGGCGGAAAAATAAAGCGTTAAACGGTGAAAATGGCGAAATCGTGAGCCAGTTCCGTTGCCGGGAACAGCGCTCTGCACTCTTCAAGTAACCGCTGGCAGCCCTTTGCATCGTAGCGTGAGCTGACGTGGGTCATGATGAGTCTGCCCACACCAGCGTCCCGCGCCAGTTGTGCGGCCTGACGGGTGGAGCTATGCCCGCGGCTGTTGGCTTTCTCCTCCATGGACGAATCCAGCGTGGTTTCATGTACCATCACGTCCACCCCTTTTGCCAGTTCGATAGCGCTCGCACAGGGTCCGGTATCACCGAAAATGGCGACGGACTTTCCCTTAATCGCCGGGGCGAGAAAATCGGCCCCGCTAATGGTGCGCCCGTCTTCCAGCACGATAGTTTTTCCCGCTTTGAGATCCTGAAAACAAGGGCCTGGTTTAACGCCTGCCGCTTTGAGCGCGTTGGCATCAAGCGCACCGGGTTTGTCGTGTTCTTCAACACGAAAACCGTAGCACTCCAGCGGATGTTCCAGTTGAAACGCGGTCACTTTGCGCAGGCCGTCATCCACAATCTCACCGGCGGTGATTTCTACAATATCCAGCGGGTAATCGGTCCAGGAGCCGCTTAGTCGCAAGGCTGTTTCGGTAAATTCTCGTAACCCTTTCGGGCCATAAAGCGTCAATGGCTGGACGTTTCCCGCCATTGAACGGCTGCACAGCAACCCCGGCAAACCAAAAAGGTGATCGCCATGCAGATGACTGATAAAAATACGATCAAGTTTGCCCGGGTTGAACGGGGTGCTAAGCATTTGATGCTGCGTCCCTTCGCCGCAATCAAAAAGCCACAAACCTGCCTGAGTAGGGTGTTGCAGATTCAGTAATATTGCCGTTACATTGCGAGAACGTGTGGGAACTCCCGCAGACGTACCTAAAAATAGTAATTCCATCTTTACGTTACACTTTTCGCCATTAATGAGGCAGGGTGTTCAGGTTATCACAACAAAGGGGCAGACAATGATCCACTGGCAAGATCTCCATCATGCAAAGCTGAGTGTTCAGGAGCTGTATGCCATTCTTCAGCTTCGCTGCGCGGTATTTGTTGTTGAGCAGCAATGTCCGTATCAGGACGTGGATGGCGACGACTTAGTCGGCGAGAACCGTCACATTCTGGGATGGCATAATGATGAACTGGTGGCGTATGCGAGGATTCTGAAAAGTGACGATGATCTGGAGCCGGTAGTGATTGGCCGGGTGATTGTCAGCGAAGCGCTACGCGGCGAAAAATTGGGACAGCAGTTAATGACGCAAACGCTGGCCTCCTGTACGCAGCATTGGCCGCATAAGGCGTTATACCTAGGGGCCCAGGCGCATCTGCAATCGTTTTATGCAAAATTTGGTTTTGTTCCAGTCACGGAGATCTATGACGAAGATGGTATTCCACACATCGGCATGGCGCGTGAGGGTCATCAAGCGTAAACAGCCCCTGTCGTCTATAGTTAGCGGGTACGTCAATAGAAAGGGAGAATATAATGTCTTTTCATTCTTACGAATCACGTATTGATGACGATTTGGAATTGTTGAGCGAAACGCTGGCAGAAGTGCTACGTTCTTCCGGCGATCCTGCCGACCAGAAGTACCTTGAGTTGAAAGCGCGGGCTGAGCAGGCGTTAGAAGAGGTGAGAAACCGCGTTAGTCACGCCTCTGACAGTTACTATTATCGAGCAAAGCAGGCAGTTTGCCGGGCAGATGACTATGTACACGAAAAACCCTGGCGTGGGATCGGCGTGGGGGCGACAGTTGGTTTAGTGATGGGATTATTGCTGGCACGGCGATAAATATAGCGCTGTCATCGCACTCCCTATACGGGGGTACTGCTTTTTCTGCTCAGTACCCCGTATAATGAGAGGTTTTTAACAGGGAGAGGTCCGCGTGCATTCAATCACTACTGCGCTGGAAAGTCTGATGCGCATTTTGTCGCAAGAGATACCGGCAGCACCTGGCATTCGTATTTACGACATACCTTTCCCACTGAACGATGCTTTTGACGCTTTAGGATGGCTGGCCAGCCAGCCCGTCTGGCCTCAGTTTTACTGGCAGCAACGTAACGGCGATGAAGAAGCGGCTGTGCTGGGCGCCGTTGCGACATTCACCTCACTGGAATCCGCCCAACGGTTTTTACGCCAACATGATAATCACCCCGAACTGCGTGTCTGGGGCCTGAATGCGTTTGAGCCGCAGCGCGGTAATTTATTGCTGCCTCGCCTGGAATGGCGACGCTGTGCCGGGGTTGCGACCTTACGACTCCACCTGTATAGCGACGTGTCGTTGCGTGAAGATGCCGCGCAGGCCGCTGCATTTATTTCAACACTTGCGCAGGTAAAACCGCTTCCCGCATTGCGTTTGATTTTGACGGGAGAACAGCACTGGCCGGATAAAGACGGTTGGGTTCGCCTTATTGAGCTTGCCACGCAGACCATTGCTGAGGAAGAACTCGACAAAGTGGTGCTGGCGCGTGCGACCGATTTACAGTTTTCTCTGCCAGTTAATGCCGCGGCAGTTATGGCCTCCAGTCGTCGTTTAAATCTCAATTGTTACCACTTCTATATGGCGTTTTCCGCCGAATCTGCTTTTCTTGGCTCTTCCCCTGAACGTCTGTATAGACGGCGTGACACGGCACTGCGCACTGAGGCGCTGGCCGGAACAGTCGCCAATCACCCTGACGATCATCGCGCCTGGCAGCTTGGTGAATGGCTGATGAAGGACGATAAAAATCAGCGTGAGAACATGTTGGTGGTGGAAGATATTTGCCAACGGCTGCAAAACTGTACGCAAACCCTCGATGTCCTGCCGCCGCAGGTACTCAGACTGCGCAAAGTACAACATCTGCGCCGCTGTATCTGGACTGCGCTCAATCAGGCGGACGATACGCTTTGTCTGGTACAACTACAGCCTACCGCAGCCGTAGCGGGTATTCCGCGCGAGCTGGCGCGTGAATTTATCCAACATAATGAACCCTTTGAACGCGAGTGGTATGCCGGTTCCGCGGGTTATCTTTCATTGCGTCAGAGCGAGTTTTGCGTGTCATTACGTTCAGCGAAAATTAGCGCAAACGTCGTACGCCTGTATGCCGGGGCGGGGATCGTGCGCGGTTCAGATCCTGAGCAAGAATGGCAAGAAATAGATAATAAAGCGGCAGGGTTACGTACTTTATTACAGATGGAAGGATAATGATTTCGTGTATATTCCCGACTCATATCAAAAATCCATTTATTCGATTCTTTATACTGTGTCGCAATATTGATACCGGACAATCTCATGTCAGTAAGCGCATTTAACCGACGCTGGGCGGCGGTCATTCTGGAAGCACTCACTCGCCACGGCGTCAGGCATGTTTGCATTGCCCCTGGCTCTCGTTCGACGCCGTTGACTTTAGCGGCAGCGGAAAATCCCGCTTTCATTCATCATACCCATTTTGACGAGCGCGGACTGGGACATCTCGCCTTAGGCCTGGCGAAAGTCAGCAGGCAACCTGTTGCCGTTATTGTCACCTCTGGTACGGCGGTAGCGAATTTGTATCCGGCGCTGATTGAAGCAGGGCTGACCGGTGAAAAACTGATTTTACTCACCGCTGACAGACCGCCTGAGCTTATTGACTGTGGCGCTAACCAGGCGATTCGTCAGGCCGGCATGTTTGCGTCGCATCCGTCGCAAACGCTCTCTTTACCACGCCCGACGCAGGACATTCCGGCAAGCTGGCTGGTGTCTACTATCGATAATGCCTTAGCCGCGCTGCATAGCGGGGCGGTTCATATTAACTGTCCGTTTGCAGAACCCTTGTATGGCGAGATGGACGAAACGGGTCTGGCCTGGCAGCAGCGTCTTGGTGACTGGTGGCAGGATGATAAACCCTGGTTGCGCGAAGCGCGTCGACTGGAAAGTGATAAACAGCGCGACTGGTTTTTTTGGCGGCAAAAACGTGGGGTGGTACTTGCCGGGCGCATGAGCGCCGAAGAGGGCAAGAAAGTTGCGCTCTGGGCGCAGACATTAGGTTGGCCACTCATTGGTGATGTGCTGTCGCAAACCGGACAGCCGTTGCCCTGCGCCGATCTGTGGCTGGGGAACGCGAAAGCGGTAGCAGAATTAGAGCAGGCGCAGATTGTGGTGCAGCTCGGCAGTAGTCTGACCGGTAAACGGTTGCTGCAATGGCAGGCCAATTGCAACCCACAGGAATTCTGGATTGTCGACAATATCGAAGGACGTCTGGATCCGGCTCATCATCGTGGACGCCGGCTGGTGGCAAAAGTAGGCGACTGGCTGGAGCTGCATCCGGCAGAGAAACGCCAGCCCTGGTGTGTGGAGATCCCGCGGCTGGCGCAACAGGCATGGCAGGCGGTAGAAGCCCGCCGCGACACGTTTGGCGAAGCACAGCTGGCGCACCGTATTCGCGAGTATCTGCCAGAGCAGGGACAGTTGTTCGTGGGGAACAGCCTGGTTGTACGGTTGATTGACGCGCTGTCTCAGCTTCCGGCAGGTTTCCCGGTTTACAGCAACCGCGGTGCGAGCGGCATTGACGGTCTGCTATCAACGGCGGCTGGCGTACAGCGTGCCAGTGCGAAATCGACGCTGGCTATTGTTGGCGATTTATCCGCGCTGTATGACCTGAATGCGCTGGCGCTTTTGCGCCAGGTTTCCGCACCGTTTGTCCTGATTGTTGTGAATAATAACGGCGGACAGATTTTCTCCCTGCTGCCGACGCCAGCAAGCGAGCGCGAACGGTTCTATCTGATGCCGCAGAACGTCCATTTTGAGCATGCCGCGGCTATGTTTGACCTCAAATATCACCGCCCGGAGAACTGGGCGCAACTGGAGAGCGCGCTGACGAACGCCTGGCGTACTCCGGTGGCAACGGTGATTGAGCTGGTAGTGAATGAAACTGACGGGGCGCAAACCCTGCAGCAACTGCTGGCGCAGGTCAGTCATCTATGATCCTGCACGCGCAGGCGAACACGGGTCAGGTGGATTTCCCCTGGCTGGTTTTCCTGCACGGATTTTCCGGCGATCGCCGGGAATGGCAGGCGGTCGGTGAAGCATTCCCGGATTATTCGCGGCTGTATATCGACCTGCCTGGCCACGGCGGTTCTGCTGATATCAGCGTGAACGGATTTGATGACGTCAGCGATTTGCTGCGTAACACGCTGCTTAGTTACAACATACTTAACTACTGGCTGGTGGGATATTCCCTTGGCGGCAGAGCCGCAATGATGGCGGCCTGTCAGGGGATGCCGGGACTCTGCGGTCTGGTTGTTGAAGGTGGGCACCCTGGCTTACAACATGAAGATGAGCGCGTTCAGCGCCGTCTTTCAGATGGTCGTTGGGCCGCACGTTTTCGCCGTGAGCCGTTGCACGATGTGTTTAATGACTGGTACCAGCAACCAGTTTTCGCTTCGCTGGATGCGACCGAAAGAGAGGCGCTGGTCGCTTTACGCTGCCAGAATAAGGGTGAAACGTTGGCGGCAATGCTGGAAGCCACCTCGCTGGCCGTACAACCTGATTTACGTGTGCAACTGAAAACACGCACATTTCCGTTTTATTATTTATGTGGTGAACGTGACGATAAATTCCGCGCTCTGGCGGCGGAAATATCCGTACCGAACCATGTGATTCGTAACGCCGGACACAACGCGCATCGGGAGAATCCCGCTGGCGTGGTGGACTGTCTGGCTCAGATTCTGCGTCGCTGACTATAGGACATTTTATGATCTATCCTGATGAAACAATGCTTTACGCACCGGTAGAATGGCTCGACTGCTCTGAAGGCTACACCGACATTCGCTATGAGAAATCCACCGACGGTATCGCAAAAATCACCATTAATCGTCCGCATGTACGCAATGCTTTCCGTCCTGTCACCGTCAAAGAGATGATTCAGGCGCTGGCGGATGCTCGCTATGATGACAATATTGGCGTGATTATTCTGACCGGTGCGGGCGATAAAGCGTTCTGCGCGGGTGGCGATCAGAAAGTACGTGGCGATTACGGCGGATACCAGGATGACTCCGGCGTGCATCATCTGAACGTGCTGGACTTCCAGCGCCAAATCCGCACGTGTCCGAAACCGGTTGTCGCGATGGTGGCAGGGTATTCCATCGGTGGTGGCCATGTGCTGCACATGATGTGCGATCTGACTATTGCGGCTGAAAACGCCATCTTTGGTCAGACTGGCCCGAAAGTCGGTTCCTTCGACGGAGGATGGGGTGCGTCCTACATGGCGCGTATCGTCGGTCAGAAAAAAGCACGTGAAATCTGGTTCCTGTGCCGTCAATACGATGCAAAACAGGCGCTGGATATGGGCCTGGTCAATACCGTGGTTCCACTGGTCGATCTGGAAAAAGAGACGGTGCGCTGGTGTCGTGAAATGCTGCAAAACAGCCCGATGGCGCTGCGTTGTCTGAAAGCTGCACTGAATGCCGACTGCGATGGTCAGGCGGGTCTGCAGGAACTGGCCGGTAACGCGACCATGCTGTTCTACATGACTGAAGAAGGTCAGGAAGGCCGTAACGCCTTTAACCAGAAACGCCAGCCTGACTTCAGCAAATTCAAACGGAATCCGTAATGCGTAGCGCGCAGGTATACCGTTGGCAGATCCCCATGGACGCGGGGGTGATTTTGCGTGACAGGCGGTTAAAAACGCGTGACGGGCTGTACGTTTGTCTTCGTGACGGCGAGCGCGAAGGGTGGGGAGAGATCTCTCCACTACCGGGCTTCAGCCAGGAAACCTGGGAAGAGGCGCAAACTGCGCTGCTGGCCTGGGTCAACGGTTGGCTGCAGGGGGATTCATCCTTGCCACAGCTGCCTGCCGTTGCATTTGGTGTTAGCTGTGCGCTGGCCGAGCTTGCGGGTACGTTGCCTGAGGCGGCGGACTATCGTGCTGCGCCGTTGTGTACAGGTGATCCTGACGATCTGGTGCTGCAATTGGCAGACATGCCTGGCGAGAAAGTTGCGAAGGTAAAAGTCGGTCTGTATGAAGCTGTTCGCGACGGTATGGTCGTCAACCTGTTGCTGGAGGCGATCCCGGAACTGCACCTGCGGCTTGATGCCAATCGTGCCTGGACGCCGCTGAAAGCCCAGCAGTTTGCGAAATATGTCAATCCTGAGTATCGCGGGCGCATTGCCTTCCTCGAAGAGCCGTGTAAAACCCGTGATGATTCCCGCTCGTTCTCACGTGAAACAGGGATTGCCATTGCCTGGGATGAAAGTCTGCGTGAAGCCGATTTCACCTTTATGGCCGAAGAGGGTGTGAAGGCTGTCGTCATCAAGCCTACGCTGACGGGTAGCCTCGACAAGGTTCGTGAGCAGGTTGCAGCCGCACACGCGCTCGGTCTCACCGCCGTGATCAGCTCCTCTATCGAATCGAGCCTGGGCTTAACCCAGCTAGCACGCATTGCTGCCTGGTTGACGCCACAGACTATCCCTGGTCTGGATACGCTCAACCTGATGCAATGCCAGCAGGTACGCTCGTGGCCAGGCAGTACGTTGCCGTGCATTGAGGTTGATGCGCTGGAACGATTGCTATGACCCAGTGGGAAATGCCCGATGGCGCAAGCGCATCGGGCCTGGAGCGATTGTCCGATACGCCTGATTTTACTGACTGGCCGTGGCGTCACTGGCGACAGGCTCGTGTGGACGCGCCAGCCTTACGCCTTAACGATGAGCTGTTAAGCTGGGGCGATCTCTGTGCTCGAGTCGATCGTCTGGCAAGCGGCTTTGCGGCTCAAGGGGTAGAAGAGGGCGATGGCATATTGCTCCGCGCCTGGAATCATCCCCATCCGCTGCTGGCCTGGCTGGCATTGTTGCAGTGCGGGGCACGAATTTTACCAGTGAACCCGCAGTTGCCACAGTCGTTGCTGGATGTGTTAATCCCGGATCTGACGCTGCGTTTTGTGCTGGATCTGGAAGGCGAAGGTCCGCTTCCGGGCCTGACACCGCTGCGGATGTTGGAACAGTCTGGCGAGCATGCTGCCGTCTGGTTGCCTCAGCGCTTGAGCACAATGACGTTAACCTCCGGCTCAACCGGACTGCCTAAAGCGGCGGTACATACTTGTCAGGCGCATTTGGCGAGTGCGCAGGGGGTGCTGTCACTGATGCCATTTGGCGAAGACGATGACTGGCTGCTCTCGCTACCGTTATTTCACGTTTCCGGTCAGGGGATAATGTGGCGCTGGTTGTTTGCGGGCGCACGTATGACCGTGCGCGATAAGCAACCGTTAGAGCAGATGCTGGCGGGTTGTACCCATGCTTCGCTGGTTCCCACGCAGCTTTGGCGACTGTTGGTCAATAACACACCGGTATCGCTAAAGGCCGTGCTGCTGGGCGGCGCGGCGATTCCTGTTGAATTGACAGAACAAGCGCGTGAGCAGGGTATTCGCTGCTGGTGCGGTTACGGGTTGACGGAATTTGCCTCCACGGTTTGTGCGAAAGAAGCTGATGGTAAGGCAGATGTCGGCTCTGCACTACCGGGCAGAGAAGTCAGGATTGTTGATGATGAAGTCTGGCTTCGTGCCGCCAGCATGGCGCAAGGTTACTGGCGTAACGGACAGCTTTATCCGCTGGTTAATGCGCAAGGCTGGTTTGCCACCCGCGATCGCGGCATCGTGCATGATGGCAAGTTAACCATTGTCGGGCGGATGGACAACCTGTTTTTTAGTGGCGGAGAAGGGATCCAGCCGGAAGAGGTGGAGCGCGTTATTACATCGCATCCCCATGTTCTGCAAGCTTTTATTGTGCCAATCGAAGATGAAGAGTTTGGCCATCGCCCCGTTGCGGTTGTGGAGTACGATGCCGAAGTCGGAAGTATTGATCTGGCAGAATGGGTGAAAGATAAGCTGGCACGTTTCCAGCAACCCGTTCGTTGGCTAACCTTACCCGCAGAATTGAAAAGCGGCGGTATTAAGATTTCTCGCCGGGCGCTGCTGGAGTGGGTCCGTACCCGCGGTAAAGATTAAGAAAACATTAAATTTATCTCGCATAATTGCCATTCCTGGGCCATTGTCCTTTGGTTTATCTGCTAAAGTGTAACCTATTGTGAAAATCAATAGCAAAAGGTGCGCTATGGAATGGCATGTGAAGAAGTCTTGCTGTAACCAAAAAGCAGGGAGGCTCTATATTGTACTTTGTGATACCGGTGGTTCGTTGAAAATGCTGGCTGAAGCGCAAGCCTGCGAGCGTGTAAAAGTCGGCGATCTGCTGTCACCGCTAAAAGATGCCCAGTATTGTATTAACCGTGACACATCGCGAGTGATTAAAATCATTGATGCCAGACAGTATCTCTGCGAAGAATGGGAGCGTCTGCGACAACTGTCTGACGATAATTGATCTCAGGGCGTGTGTTGGCGGGCAGGTAAGAATATGGTCATTAGTCCCACCATAATACACAGCACACCCACCAGGGCTTTTACTGAGAAGGTTCCTTGCCAGCCTGGTAAAATCATTGATGCGATCCACACCAGCACATAGCTGAGGCTGAGCAAGGCATAGGCTTTGCTCAGCGCGAGCTGATGCAGGGCTTTATGCCAGCACATCACTGACAGTAAATAACCTACCAGCCCGCCATACAAGGCGAATGCGCTGCTGCTGGTTGAAAAAACGGCGGAGATAAACGCCAGCGGTTGCAGCATGGGCGGCAGATTATCCATCGCGTAACCCAGACTTAGCTGAGCAACCGACGTAATAATCACGCTACACAGCCCCCAAAAGATGCCCATTACACCGCGCTCCCAAGAATAAAGATGCCGGTGATGAGTAGCCCAACCCCCAGCCAGTGACGCGTTGTGACGGGTTCGCGCCAGATTTTCCATGCTGCCAGCGTGACCCATACAAAGTTCAGGCTTAGCATCGGGTAGGCGATACCGACGGGAATATTCTGCAATACTGCCAGCCAGAGCAGCATGGCCAGTCCCAGACAGGCCAGCGCCAGACCAATCCACTGCGCGATATAGCGTGTTCGCGCGTGGGCGGGTACCGGGCGGGTGGCCTGCTTTTGGCACAATTGTCCACAGACACTGAGCAGGCTGGCAAGGACTAAGGTTAGCCAGATCATTTAGGCCTGTACTGAATCAAGACCAGGCGCCCCTGATTGTCGATATAGTCAGCGGGAGGAATGGCAAGCTGATTAATATCCTCATCCTTCGAAATTGACAGCACGAGCGTAATGATCCCCTCCTGACGATGTTGCGCCAACCAGCCGGCAAAGTCATCCCGGCTAACGAAGCGTCCCTGGGCATCCGGATAATTAAGGCCATATTTTAACTCACCTGTTTGCCCGTACATGTTGATGTCATCGCGTTTCAGGCTCCAGGCCAGGCCAGCGGCAACGCCAACACTGTCGGTGAAAATATAACGGCTCGACTCCAGCGACTCTTTGGTCATCTCGACAAAAAACTGTGGCTGTTTGGATTCCATTACCCTGTCAGGTACTGAGAAGCCGAACAACAGCGCCAGCCCCAGCGGGCAGAGCGCTGCTAATTTCCAGTTTTTTTCACTGTTATTAAGCGTATACCAGCCAAATAGTGTCCAGGTGATAAAGATACCCCATGAGCAAAACACTTTATACGTTTCGATATGCGACCAGACCGGTGTCTTCAACGGTCCGAGCGTGGACACGATAAATGTGGCGACAATACCAATAACACCGAACAGAATATTGATCCAACCGTTGACGCGCAGGGCTGCAGAACCTTTTTCAGCAGCCTGCAAGCCAAACCGCGCGGTAAGGATCGCCAGCGGCGCGAAGCAGGAAAGAATATAGGTTGGCAACTTCCCTTTGGCGATACTGAAAAACAGTATCGGCATAATAATCCAGCTCAGCAGGTATAAGGCGCTACGTGGTACATCCCGTTCACGCCAGCCGGTACGCAATGCGCCCGGTAGTAGCCCGAGCCAGGGTAAGGCACCTGCCACGAAAACCGGTATGTAGTACCAGAATGGCGCTTTATGCTGGGCATCATCCTGCGCAAAACGCTGAATATGCTCAATCCAGAAAAAGTAGTGCCAGAAGTCAGGTTCGCGTTGTGCAATCGCCAGCCCCCACGGCAGGACAATGGCGATACAGCTGATAATCGACAACAGACCGTAAATAAAGATCTCTTTCCAGCGCTTTTGCACGAAAACCCATGGCAACACGCTGAGGACGGGGACAGCGAGCGCGAGAAAGCCTTTGGTCATCACGCCCATGCCGCAGGTGAGTCCTAACAGCAAAAAGGCGACAATTTTACCTGTTCTGGTGGTGGCCTGCATTCCCTCCCAAAAACAGCACATACCCGCCATTAGCCACAGCGCGATAATGGGATCAAGTACCGCATAGGTTCCGATACTGTAAACAGAGAAAAACGTTAGAAAGATGACGGCAGAGAGTATGGCCGTGCGTTTGTCACGCCATAGCCGCATTGCCAGCCAGGCGACCAGAAGTGCAGTCAGTAGGGTTGCAAAAATAGCCCCCGCCCTGACGCCAAAGTTGTTTGCGCCAAACAACCATTGCCCGATGCTGTTTAACCAGTATCCCGCGATGGGTTTTTCAAAATAGCGTAGCCCTAAAAAATGTGGGACGATCCAGTCGCCAGACGTCAGCATTTCCCGACTGATTTCAGCATAGCGCGTTTCGTCGGGCTGCCAGAGCAGGCGGCTATTGATGGGTAAAATAAAATACAGTGCAATAAATGCGACAAATGCCAGGGCGTAACGTGCGGATTTCATGGTGTCACACTCGCGGGTTGCTGGCAGCCGAGCCATCCCTCTCTGCCGGGTATTTTGCCACGAACGATCTGGCCCGTTGGCAGTGTACTGATATCGTCTGGTAACAGTTCGCCCAGCGGACAAAACGTAATTCCTGCGTCGGCGGCACGAATGAGCAGATCGTCAAATTTCTGCTGAAAAGCAATGCCTTCCACCTCTGCGTGAATCGTGTAGACCGGGGTGCCTTTGTCCCGCTGAATGCGGGAGAGAATATAGTCGTTGAAGTCCGCTGCCTGTACCTCCTGACCAACCACCTCATCCCATGTCGGTAGCGTGACCGGAATTTGTGGCGTCCCCATTTCTCCTGTTTCAAGTACAGGACGGAATAACGATGTTCCCCTGCAATCGCTGTTATAGCGCAGATGGAATGTTTCTTTCGCTTCGACGACGCGCGAGTCGGCACGCCAGCCAGCGACGGCAGAACAGGTGACGGGTTGGCCGATGATCGTTTCGAGCGCATTAATGCCCCGCGAAATATCATCAATCAGCTGTTTATCGTTCCAGTTGCCACTTCGTGATTGCCAGGCATGATGATCCCAGGCGTGTAAGCCTGTTTCGTGATACCGGGCAGCTTGCGAAATGATGGCCGCATTGGCCAGGCCAATTTCTTTTCCAGGCCACGCGGTGCCGGCCAGTAAAATATCCCACCCGTAGAGCGAGGCTGCGTTTGAGCGCAGCATCTTCCACAAAAATTGCGGCTTCACCAGACGCCAGAGATGGCGTCCCATGTTGTCGGGCCCGACGCTAAAAAAGAAACTTGCCCGAACGTTATGCCGGTTCAATGTCTCCAGCAGGCGGGGCACGCCTTCGCGTGTCCCCCTGAATGTATCGACATCTATGCGCAAGCCCACTTTGGTCATGATGTGTGTTCCGTGATATCCACACTGCGTAAGAAGAAGTCCAGCGTCTCTTCAACCGTTTCTTGCATCTCGATTGTTGGTTCCCAGTTCAGGCAACGTTTGGCGTTACGAATACTGGGTTTGCGGTGCTCAACGTCCTGGTAGCCTTTGCCATAGTAGCTGCTACTCTCGACGTCACGGAAACCAGCAAACGGCGGGAAGTGTTGGCGCAATGGATGTTTTTCGAAGCAGGAAAGGAGCATTTCAGCCAGTTCCTGAATACTTGCTTCATTATCCGGATTACCGATATTGATGATCTCGCCGTCACAGCGTCCGCCATCGTTTTCAATGATGCGGAACAGGGCTTCGATACCGTCACGAATGTCGGTAAAGCAGCGCTTCTGCTTGCCGCCTTCAATCAGCTTGATGGGAGAGCCTTCCACCAGATTCAGGATCAGTTGGGTAATGGCGCGTGAACTGCCGATACGTGCGGCGTTCAGGCTGTCCAGACGCGGTCCCATCCAGTTAAACGGACGGAATAAGGTGAAACGTAATCCTTCTTTTTCACCGTATGCCCAAATGACGCGATCCAGCAGTTGTTTAGAGACCGAGTAGATCCAGCGCGGTTTATTAACCGGGCCGACGATCAGGTTGGAGCTGTCTTCATCGAAGTCTTTATCGGTACACATACCGTAGACTTCAGACGTTGACGGGAAAATGATGCGTTTGCGGTACTTGACACAGTAACGAATAATTTTCAGGTTTTCTTCAAAATCGAGTTCGAAGACGCGCAGCGGGTTGCGGGTATATTCAATCGGCGTGGCAATGGCGACCAGTGGCAGCACGACGTCGCATTTTTTCACATGATATTCAATCCATTCGGAGTGAATGCTGATATCACCTTCCACAAAATGGAATCGTGGGTGTTGCAGAAAACGCTCAATCGCATCGCTGCCAATATCAAGCCCGTAGATTTCGTAGTTATCTTCGCGCAGCAGACGTTCGGTCAGGTGGTTGCCAATGAAACCGTTAACGCCAAGGATCAACACGCGGGTGCGACGTTTGCTGGCGGAAACGGGCTGGCTGTTGAGGCGAGAACCGGCAACCAGACCCAAAACTTGTGCCAGCTGTGAGCCCTGCATGGTAATGCCATCACCCGCTTGCCCGGTAATGATTTCGAGTGCGCCATCGGCACAGGCAATCAGCAATGGTGATACGGAGATAACCGTTCCCGGCAGCGCCGCAGATGTATTTGCACTCTGGCGTGATGACCAGATGGTGAATTTTTGTGTACCGGCATAGCTAAATGCACCAGGCCATGGATCGGACACTGCGCGAACCATGTTATGCAGTTGTGCGCAGGGTTTGTTCCAGTCGAGGAAACTATCTTCCGGCGTGCGGCGACCAAAACAGGTGGCGTCGGCTTCCTGCTGTGGGTATTCCTGAAAATCACCGGCTTTGATGGCTGGCAGCGCCTGCGCCAGTACCTCGCGGGCAGACTGGCATAATTTATGGTGCAGGGTTAACGCCACGTCATCGGGGGAAATGGTAATGCGTTGCTGGGCGACGATGGCACCGGCATCTGCGCGCTTGACCATGCGGTGAAGCGTCACACCTGTTTCGGTTTCGCCATTGACTAATACCCAGTTCAGCGGTGCACGGCCACGATATTTGGGCAGCAATGAGCCATGCAGATTAAAGGCTCCCGCAGGCGCAATACGCAGGATCTCATCGCTGAGTAAATGGCGATAGTAGAATGAGAAGATCACATCGGGGGCGAGTTGGCCGATCCGCTCGATCCACAGCGGATGATTGACCTCGTCAGGAGCGTACACCGGAATTCCTGCGCTGGCAGCGAGGCGGGAAACTGAGCCAAAAAACGCTTTTTCACCTGGGTTATCGGCATGCGTAAAAATAGCAGCGATGTCATAACCCGCATCCAACAGGGCCTGAACCCCCTGACATCCCATATCGTGATAGGCAAATACGACGGCTTTCATGCGCGGTTTTCCTCAGTTGACTGCGTGGTTTGTGGACGGATAACGTGTTGAACAAAATAGCGAGGGCGTGCGCGGACATCGTTATAGATGCGACCGATATATTCGCCGAGTAATCCCATGCCAATGAATTGCGCGCCGATAAAGGTAAACAGCACTGCAAACAGCATAAACACACCTTCTGCCGCCCACTGCGGGCCGAGCGTCAGGCGAAGAACCACAAGCAGGACCGACAGGGTAAAACCTGTGGCGGCAATGATGCTGCCCAGCAAGCTCAACATACGCAATGGCGTGGTGGTCAGGCAGGTTACCAGGTCATACATCAGGTTTATCAGACGCATGAAACTGTACTTTGAGTCGCCAAATTCACGCTCGGCATGGTGTACCGGGATTTCCGTGGCGCGGCGGGCAAAGATGTTAGCCAGGATCGGAATAAAGGTGCTGCGCTCCTGGCAATGCAACATTGCATCGACGATGTGACGGCGATAGGCGCGCAGCATACAGCCGTAATCGCCCATGGCTTTACCGGTCGTGCGCTGAATCAGATGATTGATCATCCGTGAGGCGGTCTTACGAAAGCGGCTGTCCTGGCGGTTCTGACGCACCGTTCCGACGACATCGAAGCCTTCTTTTGCCGTGGCAACCAGCCGTGGGATCTCCTCGGGCGGGTTTTGTAAATCAGCATCCAACGTGATGATCAAGTCGCCAGTGACGTGGCTGAAACCGGCCATAATCGCCGAGTGTTGCCCATAGTTTCGATTCAACAGAATAGAGACAATATGGCTGTTCGGTGCCTGGGAGGCGTCCATCATCAGTTGAGCTGAATTGTCACTGCTACCGTCATCAATGAGCAGGATTTCATATTCAGTATCCAGTTTTTCGCAGGCGGCGCTGGTGCGCCTGATTAATTCTGGCAGGCTTTCCTGTTCGTTAAAAACGGGAATGACCACCGAGACTTTACTAATCGGTGAGGCTTCAAACATGCTTATTGTCCTGCAATCTGGCGAAGTGCCGTAATGACGCGTTGTGTGTCATCGTCGGTCATGTCGGGAAATAGCGGCAGTGAACAAATGCGAGCGCTATTCCATTCGGTATTAGGCAGAGAAAGATCGGTGAAACGTTCGCGATAATATTTCTGCGTGTGGGCCGCGCGAAAATGCAGGCCTGTGCCAATATTTCTGGCCTTTAGTGCTTCCATCAGAGCATCTCTGCCCAGTCCACAGCGGGCTTCATCCACGCGAATGATGAACAAATGCCAGGCGTGCACATGCGACCACTGAGGCAGGGTGAGCGGTTGAAACGGCGTATCGGCCAGCGCTTGTTGATACTGCTGCGCAATTTGCGCCCGGCGCGCGTTCAGACGATCCAGCTTGTTCAACTGCACCAGGGCGATGGCGGCGTTGATGTCAGTCAGGTTGTACTTGTATCCCGGCGCGAGAACTTCAGCCTGCGGCGCGCGACCATAGGTTTGACGGTCATAAGCATCTACACCCAGGCCGTGGAATTTCAGGCTGCGAAGCCGTTGAGCGAGCTGGCTGTCGTCAGTAACAATTAACCCACCCTCTGCACAGGTCACATTCTTGATCGCGTGAAAGGAAAAGATTGCGGTACCACGAGCACCAACATGACGCCCCTTGTATAACGTTCCGACGGCGTGCGCTGCATCTTCAATAACAGGGATTCCGTAGCGTTCACCGATGGCGTAAATGGCATCAAGATCGGCCGGGGCCCCGGCATAATGCACGGGAATAATAGCTTTGGTTCGTGGTGTGATAGCGGCTTCAATGTGTTCGGGGGTCACCATCAGCGTATCGCGGTCGACATCGATCATAACCGGTGTGGCGCCCAGCAGGACAATCATGTTGAGTGTAGATACCCACGTCATCGACGGGGTGATCACTTCATCGCCTTCACCCACACCCAGCGCCATTAGCGTAATGTGCATACCTGCCGTCGCAGAACAGACGGCAACGGCGTTTTGGTTTCCTGTGAGCTGGCAGAAAGCGTCTTCCAACTGCTGATTTTTAGGACCCGTGGTTATCCACCCTGAATCCAGAACCGCCTTAACTGCGGCAAGTTCTTCATCACCCATTGCCGGACGGGAGAAAGGCAAAAAGTCAGACATCATTATTCCTTCAAGCCATTTAACGCCACCGCAGTTTTATTTTTAGTGATAAACAGGGGCATCGTTAATTATTTCATCAGGCCACAAAGGTTAAAGACTGAAGGTTAATTTATCCTTAAGAGTTTAAGGTTGGAGATATAAAGGGGGATGTGGAGGAGATTATTTTATTTGTCTGAAAATAAATGATTTTTACGAGTGTTTTGTCGTGGCTATGGCATTGCAGCCCTGCTGCTGAATGATGAGTGCAATGCCATGATCTGAAGGATCAATATCCTACTGCTATCACCATTTAAGCTGACAATAACCCTTTCAATGTTAACGTTTTACGTGTGGCGATGTTTAAATCGTATTGGGCGAGATCTTCCGGTTTAACCCAGGCGAAGTCCTGGAACTCTTCGTTAATCTTCACTTCACGGTTAGCGGAAACACAATCGAAGATGAGATAAATCATGTAAATCTCTTCCTGGCTACCATCAGCATAGGTTTTGGTTCGAATATCGTCACTGAAGGTCCAGGGGGTAATCTGCGATAACTCGAGGTGTTCTCCCAGTTCTTCCCTGATTTCCCGACGTAAGGCTTCTTCGATACGCTCTCCTGGCTCAACGCCGCCGCCAGACAACGCCCACTGACCAGGGAAAACGCCGCGATCGTCGGCCATTTTGCACAGTAAATAACAGCCTTCATTTTGAATGAGTGGGCAAACAATCGTTCTTTGACGCATTAGTCTGTTCCTTGTAGGGGAGGGCGGAGGAGTCCATCGTTAACATATCTTACCTTTTGCAGGCGACAGAAAAAACGCTTCATTGCTGTTTAAGCCTGCTTTGCCGGGGAAAAGAAGGTTGTCTGTTGAAAACGGCAATCAGGTGCCTTTCATCGTCAATTTCAGGTAAGAACTTAACCTTACTGAAACATTGCGGGTAGTATTTAGTTACAATATGTCATTGCATCGCTTTTTTAGCTCATTGATTCCTCGCCATCTGGCAGTACAATCCAGCGGTTTTGGGGCTATGTTTTGATTCTTGCTGGAAAGGATAGAAAATGAAAAAAAGTTTATTACTGGGTTTTGCCGGAATGCTGTTTGTTTCTGCGTCGGCGAATGCGATTAGCATTAGCGGTCAGGCTGGCGAAGATTACACTAACCTCGGTTTTGGTATGGGTACTGAGTCCACCGGACTGGCTGTTAGCGGCAACTGGATGCATAACGATGACGACGGTGATGTTGCAGGGCTTGGCCTTGGTCTGAATATCCCTCTGGGTCCGTTGCTGGCAACAGTCGGTGGGAAAGGTATCTATACCAACCCAAAAGACGGTGATGAAGGCTACGCGGCAGCTGTCGGTGGTGGTTTACAGTGGCCGATTGGCGACAGTTTCCGTCTGTTTGGCGAATACTACTACTCCCCGGACTCACTCTCCAGCGGGATCGACAGCTATGAAGAAGCAAATGCTGGTGCGCGCCTGACGATTATGCGTCCGCTGAGCATTGAAGCAGGTTACCGTTACCTGAATCTGGCGGGTAAAGATGGCAACCGCGATAACGCGATTGCTGACGGCCCATACATCGGGGTTAACGCCAGTTTCTAATCTACCAGGCGCGGCGTTCAGTCGCGCCTTCCCCCCTCCTTGCGTTATAGTGTTTTCATCATAAAAGCAGGAGAACACGATGTTAAACGTGGAGATGCTATCCACCGGGGATGAAGTGTTGCACGGACAAATCGTCGACACCAATGCCGCCTGGCTGGCCGATTTTTTCTTTAATCAGGGATTACCATTAACACGCCGCAATACGGTAGGCGACAATCTGAATGATTTGGTCGCTATTCTGCGTGAGCGTAGCGAACATGCTGATGTGCTGATCGTCAATGGTGGCTTAGGGCCGACTAGCGATGATTTGAGCGCACTGGCGGCGGCAACCGCAAAAGGTGAAGGGCTGGTTCTGCATGAAGCGTGGCTGGCCGAAATGACGCGTTTTTTCCGTGAGCGGGGACGTGTGATGGCACCGAGCAATCGCAAACAGGCTGAACTTCCGGCCAGCGCGGAGTTTATTAATAATCCGGTCGGAACGGCCTGCGGGTTCGCCGTGAAGCTTAATCGCTGCCTGATGTTTTTTACGCCGGGTGTGCCGTCAGAATTTAAAGTCATGGTTGAACATGAGATCCTGCCGCGCCTGCGTGAACGTTTTTCTCTCTCTCAGCCCCCGCTATGCCTGCGCTTAACGACCTTTGGTCGTTCTGAAAGCGATCTGGCACAGAGCCTGGACTCTCTGGTTTTACCGCCAGGGGTGACAATGGGATATCGCTCGTCGATGCCGATTATCGAGCTGAAGTTAACCGGGCCTGATTCCCAACGTGAAGCGATGCTGGCGCTATGGCCAGAGGTGAAACGCGTTGCCGGCCAGAACATGATTTTTGAAGGTACCGAAGGGTTACCTGCGCAAATTACCCGTAAGCTCCAGGAGCGCCAGTACAGTCTGACGCTGAGCGAGCAATTTACCGGAGGCTTAATTGCTCTGCAGCTGTCTCGCGCCAGTGCCCCGCTGTTAGCGAGCGAGGTGGTGCCATCTCAGGAAGAAACGCTGGCACAAACGGCGCACTGGATAACCGAGCGACGCGGCAACCATTATGCCGAACTGGCGCTGGCGGTATCGGGTTTCGAAAACGAACATATTAACTTCGCACTGGCAACACCTGACGGCACGCATGCCTTGCGGGTGCGACTCAATGCAAATCGCTACAGTTTGGCTATTCGTCAGGAAGTTTGCGCAATGATGGCGCTTAATATGCTGCGGCGTTGGCTAAATGGTCAGGATATTGCCGGGGAACATGGCTGGATAGAAGTGGTTGAATCGCTCACGATTTAATGATTGATTGGGAAGGCTAAAAACCTTCCCGATCTGACTCATTCTGTGACATCGTCAGGCAATAGCCCAGTAATTAACCGAACCAAATCACGATCAATTCCATTTACCAGCATCATGCGCGCGATACGTAAGGCTTCTTCTTGCGTACCTTTCTGTACTCCTTGCGCTAATCCTTGTTGTATCCCTTGTTGTAGCCCATTGTGGTGACCTTCTTGTTTTAGCCTCTCTGCGATTGTCATCAACCTCTCCTTGTGGCGGGGGGAACGTTCGGCAACTTCATGGATAAATTCGCTGACGTGAGAAACGTCACCGTACTGTAGCAGGTAATTAAATAGCGTTTGTAGCTGGCTGTCATTAGCGGTGCTTGTAACTAACAGCGAGACCAGGCGGTCCACTAATCCCATCAAATCGCGATCTGTATATCCAGATAATCCCGAGCCATCTCAGGGTAAGACATTATCTTTTTAAAAACGGCATCATGCGGTGTAGATGTAGTGGATTTAGCCATGGTAGTCCGTCACCGGAAAGAGAAGATGGCGTGACGGTATCCACTTTTAATATGCGCTGCATGCGGAAAATGGGGTCTTTGCGTGGGTGAATCAGAGATAAATACGCCCGACTGCAACGTATTCAATTAAGCGGAACGGGCTACGCAAAAAAATGCCCGGTAGCAAATGACACCGGGCAACAGGTTTAACCCAACGCTTTGGCAAGCAGGGTGATAGGGTGTTCGCAGCGAAGGCTTGTTGACATCTCAATCTGCCATTTACACGTTTCGCAGTCGGTCACGACGATATCCGCGCCGCTTTCTTCAATCTGGCGGAATAACGGTGCGCCGATTGATTGTGACGTCGGATAGTTTTCTTTTTTGAATCCGTAAGTTCCGGCGATCCCGCAGCACTGTGAATCCAGCACAGTCAGTTCAAGTCCGGGAATTTGTCGCAGCAGTTCCAGCGTATAGAGTGTCCAGCCCATTTTCTCCATATGACAGGGTGTGTGATAGACCACTTTTAGCGGCAACGTTTTCAGCGGCAACGTTTTCCCTTCATCCAGCTTGCGCCACAGCCAGCGTGTAGCCAGTTCAATATGTTCGCGCAGACCTGAGTTGTCGACATCCAGCACTTCAGGGTATTCATCGCGTAGCGCAAAGGTACAGGTTGAAGAGGTGGCAATAACCGGGATGCCTTTTCCGTCAATCGCTTCTCGCAGTGAAGCCACATTACTTACCGCCTGCTTACGTGCTTTATCGGTGAAACCGTTGGCGATCAGTGGTACACCACAGCATTTCTCTTTACTCAGCAGTTGTACGCCGGTACCCATCGCATTCAACACCTTGATCAGGTCTTTGCCGAGCTGGGGATGGTTGTAATTCACAAAACAGCCGTGGAAAAAGGCGACCTGATCCTGGTACTGCGCCTGCTGTGCGGCAACGCTGCGATACCAGCGGCGGAAGGTGCCAAAGGAGTACTTCGGCAGCGTACGGCGATGATCGATTTTTAACGCGTAATCCAGCAGTTGACGCACCGGTTTCAATGATGTAGCGGTGTTCACGATGGGTGCGAACGGCGTAGAAACACTGCCCATCAAATCGGTATGGCTTAAGACAAAGTTACGTATCGATGGACGCGTCGTGTCGTATTTGGCACGAGCGCGTTGAATGATATCGCCAATTTTGACATCCGAAGGGCAGGCCACTTCACAGCGTTTGCAGTTGATGCAATATTTCAGCGCATCGTCGTATAACGCACCATCTTTCAAACGCAGACGTTCACCGTCAGGGCCGGCTTGTTTAGGGCCAGGGTAACCAGGGTTGACACGGCTTACCGGGCAGGCTGTGGTGCACACTGTGCATTTGATACAACTTTCAAAACGTGTGTCGCTCATTGCTGGCCTCCTGCACGTTTCGCAATATGATGAGCGGCGTGTAAAGCGCTCACTGCGCACACTCCGCCTCCGCAACCCTGGGCGATAGGGTCAAAACCGCCAAGTACCGATCCGATGGCAAACATATTCTCTACTGTTTTTCCTGCAAGCGATGGACGCAGTTCAGCATCGGTGGTTACGCCAAACTGTTGCCACGGCTGCGGATCAAAAACGTCACGCTGATACCATTGCGCACGTGTGGCGGTTTGTTGTACATCCAGACCGAGAATCGGCTCATGAACGGCCTCACGCGTGGCAACCAGTCCGCTGCTAAAGAAGCTGCCGCTGGCGAGCACGGCGAAGCGTGGACGCAATGGAATATCGGCATGGTTGCGGGTCCAGATTTCGCTGACAACGCCATCCTGACAGGTGATTTTTTTCACTTCATCGCCAGGCATCCACACCCCACCCTGGCGTACAAATTGGCGCTGCAATTTGTTATGCAGGCGCATGCCCAACACTGATGGCGGTAAAGTGGGTAATAACATCAGTGAGCAGGGCAGGCGGTCGTTGAGCCACTTCCAGAGCCGATCGTCAGCCAGACCGAAACAGGCTGGCATAATTATCATGTCGCAGGTTTTTGCGATTGGCAGCAGGGCGTCATAGAGCAGCGACCATTTATCTTCGTTATCTAACAGACGTGCAATGTTGACGGCACGAAACTCGGTTGGGTTATCACGCAGGACATCCAGTTCTGGCAAATCGATTTCAGCCGTTTCGACGCTGAGGTTACGCTGGCGCAGTGAGGCTGCGGCCAGGTGCGCCTGGAAATCCAGTAAGCCGCTAATTCCCACCACACAGATGCGTTGTGCTGATAACGGCCAGACCGGCACTTCCGCCGAACTAAGCCAGGTTGAACGCAGGGTTCCCAACGGTGTTACACGTTGATGAGCTTGATGAACCTTACCGTGCAAATGTGTTCCACACTCTTCCAACAGATTCTGCGCCTGCTGCGCCAGCGCCAGTACAGTCTGCGTTCCGATGGTGCTATAAGGATGACCCGGAGCTTGAGTACGCAGTGCATTCAGCCCTGCTTCAATGTCGGTTACCGGTTGACCATCTGGCAGGTTGCTGAGCAAATCCAGTGAGCCGGAGGAAAAGTGCAGAGCGCTTTGGCCGCGGGTAACAATCGTGCAGCGCAACCCGCTTTTTTGCAGTTGCAGGCCACACATCAGCCCGGCGAGACCGCCGCCGATAATGACGGTATCAAATTTCATTCTGGTGCTCCTTTTCCAGACCGCATAACCCCTGATAAACCCAGCGGGTGAACTCGCTTTCGCGCAGTGCATCTCCCCACGCGATAGGCTGCACGCCTTTCCAGCGTTCGTTGAGGAATTCAGAAAGCTGGGTGATAGATTGTGCGGCGGTAGTGACATTAAAACGTTGTAGCAAACCTGCGGCGCGGCAGGCACACAATTCGCCCTGACACGTCCCCATCCCGACGCGGGTGCGACGACGTAAATCGAGCAAACTGTTGACGGTTAAATTTTCAACGGCATATTGCACTTCACCTGCGGTGACGGCTTCACATTCACAGACCAGGCTACGGTGCTGACGGCCTTCGCTAAGCCATGCCGGGGTGCGGTCGCCATGGCGGTAGACCGCTGAGCCGCGCAGTGGCGCTGGCAAAGAGATAACGCGTTTAAGCGTGTGTTCGGTTGACTCCTGCGAGCCTGGCAGTGCTGTCTCTGCGGTCGTACAAGGGCGAGAATTGCCCAGTTTTCGGCACACTGCGTCGGTGGCCCATTCCGCCATCAGGCGGTAGGTCATCAGTTTGCCACCGGTAATGGTGATAAATCCGTCCAGTCCGTCGCGCGTGGCGTGATCGAATAACACAATACCGCGGCTGACGTTACGGCCGGTCGGATCGTCGTCGCTTGCCACCAGCGGACGCACACCGGAGTAAGCACGCAGGATGCGAGTTTTCGCCATAATTGGCGCCAACTTCTCACCTTCACGCAGCAGAATATCCACCTCTTCTGCGGTGACGCGGTTGCTGTCGATATCGTCGTAATCAATGTGCTGTGAGGTTGTACCGATCAGTGAAATGGTATCGCCAGGGACCAGAATATCGGCGTCAGATGGCTTACGGCAGCGGTTGATAACATGCTGGTTTATGCGATGGTCCATGATCAACAGAGAACCTTTCGCCGGGAACATACGGATGCTCAGATCCGCATATTCTGCAATGCGCTGACCCCAGATCCCGGCGGCATTAACGACCACCGGCGCATGCAGAGACTGCATCTCGCCTGTCAGATGGTTGCGTACGTTCACCCCGCACACGGTCGCACCTTCACGAATCAGCCCCGTCACTTCATGGGCCGTTAAGATAATCGCACCGTGCTCTCGTGCATCCAGCATGTTGGCGGCGGTTAAGCGGAAAGGATCAACGGTACCGTCTGGTACTTTCACTGCGCCAATCAGTTGCGGGTTTACCGAAGGTTCGATAATACGCGCCTGCTGTGGATCAATCGCTTCTGCGCGGATGCCCGCGTCTTCACAGGCACGAATAAAGGTTGCCTGGAAAGAGAGTTCATCTTCTGGCAGCGTAATAAACAGACCGTCCGTCGGCTCAACACAATGGCGGGCGATACGTTTCAGAATTTGGTTTTCGCTAATGCATTCGCGGGCAGATTCAGCATCAGTAACAGCGTAACGTGCTCCGCTGTGCAGCAGACCGTGGTTACGGCCCGTCGCGCCTGTCGCGATATCGTGGCGTTCTACTAAGATGACGCGCAATCCGCGCAGGGCACAGTCGCGTGCGATCCCTGCACCTGTTGCTCCTCCACCAATGATAATCACGTCACTTGTTTGCGAGTCGCGAGTTTTCATTGTTTTTCCTCACAGTTCGTTTTTTATCATTTAGCCACATAAAAAACATGGATTGTTTGATTTCGCGCATAATCGCTCATAATTCGAAAATGAAACGTGATTCCGTGCGCTTTTATGAACATTTGTCATAAATGTGTAACAATCTGTGCTGTAATTCACATTATTGCCCTGAATGTTTCCTTAACATCGCGGCCACACTGGGAGCGGTAGGGTTGTTACGGCAATCTGCAGTGTTTCCTTCGAATGAAAGACGGCCACGGAGGCTACTATATATGTTGAGTATTTTTAAACCTGCGCCACACAAAGCGCGTTTAGCTGCAGCGGAGATCGATCCGACTTATCGTCGATTGCGCTGGCAGATTTTCCTGGGGATTTTTTTCGGTTATGCCGCGTACTATCTGGTACGTAAGAACTTTGCTCTGGCCATGCCGTATCTGGTTGAACAGGGTTTCTCTCGTGGCGATCTGGGCTTTGCGTTGTCCGGTATCTCCATTGCATACGGATTTTCGAAATTCATCATGGGGTCCGTCTCGGATCGCTCGAATCCGCGCGTTTTCCTGCCAGCGGGTCTGATTCTGGCTGCTGCGGTGATGCTGTTCATGGGCTTCGTGCCGTGGGCGACATCCAGCATTGCAGTCATGTTTGTGCTGCTGTTCCTCTGCGGTTGGTTCCAGGGGATGGGGTGGCCGCCGTGTGGCCGTACCATGGTGCACTGGTGGTCGCAGAAAGAGCGTGGCGGCATCGTTTCCGTCTGGAACTGTGCGCATAACGTAGGTGGCGGTCTGCCTCCGCTGCTGTTCCTGTTGGGTATGGCCTGGTTTAACGACTGGAAAGCTGCGCTGTACATGCCTGCCTTTGGTGCGATAGTCGTTGCGCTGTTCGCCTTTGCGATGATGCGTGATACGCCGCAGTCCTGTGGCCTGCCGCCTATCGAAGAGTACAAGAACGACTATCCGGATGATTACAACGAAAAAGCGGAAGAAGAGCTGACTGCGAAGCAGATCTTCATGCAATACGTACTGCCGAATAAACTGTTGTGGTATATCGCTATCGCCAACGTGTTCGTCTATCTGCTGCGTTACGGTATCCTGGACTGGTCACCGACCTATCTGAAAGAAGTGAAGCATTTTGCGCTGGATAAATCGTCCTGGGCTTACTTCCTGTACGAGTATGCCGGTATTCCAGGTACGCTGCTGTGCGGCTGGATGTCGGATAAAGTCTTCCGCGGTAACCGTGGTGCCACAGGTGTGTTCTTTATGACGCTGGTCACCATCGCGACGGTCGTTTACTGGATGAACCCGGCAGGCAATCCGAACGTGGATATGGCTTGTATGATTATCATCGGCTTCCTGATCTACGGCCCGGTCATGTTGATCGGTCTGCATGCGCTGGAACTGGCACCGAAAAAAGCGGCGGGGACGGCGGCAGGCTTTACTGGACTGTTCGGCTACCTGGGCGGCTCTGTAGCGGCGAGCGCCATTGTAGGTTACACCGTTGACTTCTTCGGCTGGGATGGCGGCTTCATGGTGATGATTGGCGGTAGCGTACTGGCGGTGATTCTGCTGGTGGTCGTCATGATTGGTGAAAAACGCCATCATGCAGAAATGATGCTGAAGCGTAACGGGGGCTAATGGATGAAAACCACATTGAAAAGTCTCAGCGTAGCGCTGATGCTGGCAGGTATGGTTGTTAGCAGTGCGGCGGTTGCCGCAGATAAAATTGTCATTGCACACCGTGGTGCCAGCGGATATTTACCCGAGCACACGCTGCCTGCGAAAGCGATGGCTTATGCTCAGGGTGCGGATTTTCTGGAGCAGGATTTGGTGATGACCAAGGATGATCACCTGGTTGTCCTGCATGACCACTATCTTGACCGCGTAACCGATGTTGCTGAGCGCTTCCCGGATCGTGCGCGTAAAGATGGGCGTTACTATGCCATCGACTTTACGCTGGATGAGATCAAATCGCTGAAATTTACCGAAGGTTTCGATATCGAAAATGGCAAAAAGGTACAGACATATCCAGGGCGTTTCCCGATGGGTAAATCTGATTTCCGTGTGCACACTTTCGAAGAAGAAATTGAGTTTGTTCAGGGATTAAATCATTCAACTGGCAAAAACATCGGCATTTACCCGGAAATGAAAGCGCCGTGGTTCCATCACCAGGAAGGGAAGGACATCGCCGCTAAGACGCTGGAAGTGCTGAAAAAGTACGGGTACACCGGTAAACAAGACAATGTCTATCTGCAGTGCTTTGATGTTGCGGAGTTAAAACGCATCAAAAATGAACTGGAACCGAAGATGGGGATGGATCTCAATCTGGTGCAGTTGATTGCGTACACTGACTGGAATGAAACTCAGGAGAAAAAACCAGACGGCAGTTGGGTAAATTACAACTACGACTGGATGTTCAAACCGGGTGCCATGAAGCAGGTGGCGGAGTATGCGGATGGCATTGGGCCGGACTACCATATGTTGGTTGATGAGAAGTCCAGTAAGGGCAATATCTCATTAACGGGTATGGTACAGGACGCGCACCAGAACAAGATGGTGGTGCATCCATATACTGTTCGTGCCGATCAGTTGCCGGATTATGCAACGGATGTAAACCAGCTGTATGACGTGTTGTACAACAAGGCGGGCGTTGACGGGCTGTTCACCGACTTCCCCGACAAAGCGGTAAAATTCCTGCATAAAGAGTAACGGCAGAAGGCCTGCGATGAACGTATTCTCGCAGGCCTTATTTGTGAAGCGTGAGCAGATTGCTAGATGAGGCCGTCAGCAGTCAACGATTCCATATATGCCTGCAGTAGAAATAAAGGGCTGCCGTCTACCGGCGGCTCTTTTGCCAATAACGATATTTGTCGATAAAACGTTGGCTCCAGCGCTACAGAGCGAATTTCCCCGCCAACTGCCTTCAGCGTGAGTTCCGGTAGTAATGCAATCCCCAGCCCCTGGCGAATAAAACTCATTGCGGTATCCGGATGGTTAAATTCGTATTTAATAACTGGCTCAATCCCTTTTTCTTTAAACAATGTCATGATGCTTAATTCATAGCGGCCTTTACTGATAATCAGCGGTTCTCCCATCAGTTCTTCCAGCGAAACGGTGGTGTTGGCTGCCAGCGGGTGGCTTTCGGGGACCACTACGGTGAATCTGTCACGAATGACAGGTACGCAATACATATTGCTGACCGGGAAGTGTACAAAGCCTGCATCAATGCTCCCATTGCGGAGTGAATCCACTATCTCGTTGCTGTTCTCTTCGTAGGGTATGATTTTGATAGTAGGGTGCTGATGCTCAAAGTAGCGGATGATGCCGGGTAAAATGCAGGCGCAGGCACTGGGAAAACAGCCAATATGCAGGGTACGAATTGGGTTTTGCTTCTCCTGCTCGGCAATCTCTTTGACCGCGTGCGTTTGCACGATAATCTCACGAAGGTGTGGGATAAGCCGGGAACCTGCTGGCGTTAGCTGAATATCTTTTCGACGCTCACGGATTAAAATATCGATGCCCAGCTCTTCTTCAAGCGCTGAAATAGCCTGACTCACTGCCGATTGGGTCATATAGAGCCGTTTGCTGGCTTCGGTGAAACCACCGTACTCAAGAACGGCAAGCAGGGCGTGGATCTGTGTTAGCGTCATTAGTTATCTCTAATTAATATAATTAAAATGATTAATTTCTCTAATATCATAGGCCTGTTTATACTTGCTTTCTACATTCAGTACCCAAAATAATTGGCGTAGCCAACACGTAAGCAACGTGAAGTATGACGGGTATAAATCACATTTTGACGCACCTGTCCGTGGTTCAGTTGAGCTGAGCGTTGCCTGCGTGCGCCGTCTGAACAGGTTGTCGAAAATGAAAGAAAAACTGTGGACGAAGGATTTTTGGGCAATAACAATTATCAGCTTTATTATCTTTTTTGTTTTTTATGTCCTGCTGACCCTGCTTCCGATCTATATTTCGGATCGCCTGCATGCGACTCCTGATAAGGCCGGTTTATTAGTCACGTTCTTTTTGGGCGCAGCCATTCTTGTTCGTCCTTTTGCCGGGCAGTGGGTGGGAAAATATTCGAATAAAACGATTCTGGTGCTCTCTTCTCTGGCCTTTTTGGTGGTCACTGCGCTGTATCCGGTTTGCCATTCAATTGAATCACTCCTGCTGATTCGGGTGCTTCATGGTGTAACGTTTGGCGTTATAACCACGGTAAAAGGAACGATTTCCGCGCGGTTGATACCGGCCTCCCGACGTGGGGAGGGCATCAGTTTTTTCTCGTTAGCCATGGGATTGGCGATGGTGGTTGGGCCATGGGTCGGGCTGAACATGGCGCGCTGGGAAGCATACACCGCCGCATTCTGGCTGTGCACGGCCGTGGCTGCGCTGGGGATTGTGCTGTCACTGATTGTCGCCGTACCGCCAGTGATTCGTCACGCTGATGGATCTAAACCGAAGCTGGGCTTTGCCGCCATGTTTGACCGCGCTGCGCTGCCTTTCGCGATGGTGACATTCTTTATGACCTTTTCCTATGCGGGTGTTTCAGCCTTCCTTGCATTGTATGCCCGCGAATTGGATTTGATGGCAGCTGCCAGTAATTTCCTGCTTTGCTACGCTATTTGCCTGATGGTCTGCCGAACCTTTACCGGCAATATCTGTGATAAAAAAGGGCCGAAATACGTGGTTTACCCGTGCTTACTGGCCTTCACCGTTGGGTTGGTGGCGCTGGGTTACACCAACGGGAGTATGATGATGATTCTGGCCGGCGGATTGATCGGTATCGGCTATGGCTCAGTGACGCCTGTGTTTCAGACACAAATTATTAGCTCGGTGGAGCCGCACAAAATCGGTGTTGCCAATTCGTTGTTTTTCAATGCAATGGACGCGGGAATGGCGATTGGTGCGTTCATCATGGGGATGATGGTTGAAGGCGTGGGGTATCGGGCGATTTACCTGGTCGGGGCTTTGCTGGTGGTGCTGGCCGGGGCGTTGTATATCATGCAGATGAAAAGACGCGGCGACGTGGTACTGGTCTCCGCGCATGAAGTCCACTAAGCACTACATTTCAATCTCAATATCCCCGTTTGCCCGGCAACAGCAGGGCAATATCTCGCCCGGCTGAATAAACGCCAGAGGTTCTGCAATCCAGTCAACCTGTCCCGCCACCAGGCGGGTACGGCAAGAACCGCAGTAACCTTCACGGCACTGATACTCGACTTCAACGTTGTGCGATTCGAGCGCGGCGAGCAGGGAAGGATGTTCATCTTGGCACAGCAGTTGTGTGCCAGAGATGCGCAGAGTAACGCGGCCCATCAGAGCTGGAAATTACTCAGGTCGTCGGTATCAACTTCGGCGTCGATTTGGCCGACCAGGTAAGAGCTGACTTCCACTTCCTGCGGTGCAACCTGGACGTTATCGGATACCAGCCAGGTATTGATCCACGGGATCGGGTTAGAGCGTGTCTGGAATGGCAGATCAAGGCCAACAGCCTGCATACGGATATTGGTGATGTACTCAACGTACTGGCACAGGATATCTTTGTTCAGACCGATCATCGAACCGTCACGGAACAGATAATCTGCCCACTCTTTTTCCTGCAGCGCGGCCTGTACAAACAGGTCATAGCACTCTTGTTTACACTCTTCGGCAATTTCGGCCATCTCTGGATCGTCGACACCGCTGCGCAGCAGGTTCAGCATATGCTGGGTGCCGGTCAGATGCAGGGCTTCATCACGGGCAATCAGACGAATGATTTTTGCATTGCCTTCCATCAGTTCACGTTCCGCAAAAGCGAAAGAGCAGGCAAAGCTGACGTAGAAGCGAATAGCTTCCAGCGCGTTAACGCTCATCAGGCACAGATACAGTTTTTTCTTCAGTTCACGCAGATTGACGACAACCGTTTTACCATTAACCGTATGCGTGCCTTCGCCCAGCAGATGCCAGTAGCTGGTCATCTCGATTAACTCATCGTAGTAGCTGGAAATACCTTCCGCGCGTTTCTGGATCTGTTCGTTGGTGACGATATCGTCGAACACCACCGCGGGATCGTTAACGATATTACGGATGATATGGGTATAAGAGCGGGAGTGGATAGTCTCGGAAAATGCCCACGTTTCCACCCAGGTTTCCAACTCAGGGATAGAAATCAGCGGCAGCAGAGCCACGTTCGGGCTACGCCCCTGAATAGAGTCCAGCAGCGTCTGATACTTCAGGTTGCTGATAAAAATATGTTTTTCATGTTCCGGCAGTGCCTGGAAGTCAATGCGGTCACGTGAAACGTCGACTTCTTCCGGACGCCAGAAGAAAGAGAGCTGCTTTTCGATCAGTTTTTCGAAGATGTCATATTTTTGCTGGTCGTAGCGGGCGACGTTCACCGGCTGGCCGAAAAACATCGGTTCCAGAAGCTGGTCATTTTTCGTCTGTGAAAAAGTGGTGTATGCCATTGATGTGAATCCTTTGTGGGATGTGCGCCGGAGGCGGTGCAAGCACCTTTTCCGGCCTACAAACCGTGCAATCGTAGGCCGGGTAAGCATAGCGCCACCCGGCATCATTCATCAGATCTTACATGCGCCGCTTTCGCAGCCATCATCCTGAATGGATGGTACCAGATCGTCCTGAGAATCTTCCGCACCGTCGCGGGTGTTCTGATAATACAGCGTTTTGACACCAAATTTGTAGGCGGTGAGCAGGTCTTTCAGTAACTGCTGCATCGGCACTTTTCCTGATGGGAAGCGTGACGGATCGTAGTTGGTGTTGGCAGAAATCGACTGATCGATAAATTTCTGCATGATCCCTACCAGTTGCAGATACCCGTCATTGTTCGGCATCTCCCACAGCAGTTCGTACGCGTCGTGCAGGTGTTCGTAGTCCGGCACAACCTGACGCAGAATGCCATCTTTGGATGCTTTAATGCTCACGTAGCCGCGCGGCGGTTCAATGCCGTTAGTGGCGTTGGAGATCTGCGAAGAGGTCTCCGACGGCATCAGCGCAGAAAGCGTGGAGTTACGCAGACCGTGGGTCTTAATGGACTCACGCAGTTGCTCCCAATCCAGGTGCAACGGCTCGTTGGCAATGGCATCCAGATCTTTCTTATAGGTATCGATCGGCAAAATACCCTGCGCATAGGTGGTTTCGTTGAACCACGGGCATGCGCCTTGCTCTTTTGCCAGTTCGTTAGAGGCTTTCAGCAGGTAATACTGAATGGCTTCAAAGGTTTTGTGGGTCAGGTTATTTGCGCTGCCGTCAGAGTAACGCTTACCGTTTTTCGCCAGCCAGTAGGCGTAGTTGATCACGCCAATACCCAGCGTACGACGGCCCATGGCACCACGTTTAGCGGCCGGAATTGGATAATCCTGGTAATCCAGCAGCGCATCGAGAGCACGCACAGCCAGTACGGCCAGTTCTTCCAGCTCATCCAGGCTGTCGATAGCACCAAGGTTGAATGCGGATAACGTACACAGTGCGATTTCACCGTTTTCGTCGTTCACATCGGTCAACGGTTTGGTCGGCAGTGCGATTTCCAGACACAGGTTGGACTGGCGTACCGGTGCGACAGCCGGATCAAACGGGCTGTGGGTGTTGCAGTGGTCAACGTTCTGAATGTAGATACGACCAGTAGAAGCACGTTCCTGCATCATCAGCGAGAACAGCTCAACTGCTTTCACGCGCTGTTTGCGGATGCTGTCGTCGTTTTCATATTTTGTGTACAGGCGTTCAAACTCGTCCTGATCGGCGAAGAATGCGTCGTACAGACCCGGAACATCGGACGGGCTGAACAGGGTGATGTCACCGCCTTTCAGCAGGCGCGTATACATCAGCTTGTTGATCTGCACACCGTAGTCCATATGACGGACGCGGTTACCTTCTACGCCACGGTTGTTTTTCAACACCAGCAGGCTTTCCACTTCCAGATGCCACATCGGGTAGAACAGCGTAGCGGCACCGCCGCGCACGCCGCCCTGAGAGCAGGATTTCACCGCTGTCTGGAAGTGTTTGTAGAATGGGATACAGCCCGTGTGGAACGCCTCACCGCCGCGAATAGGGCTACCCAGCGCACGAATGCGACCCGCGTTGATACCAATGCCAGCACGTTGAGAAACGTATTTTACAATCGCGCTGGACGTGGCGTTAATCGAATCCAGGCTGTCGCCACACTCGATCAGTACACAGGAACTGAACTGACGGGTAGGGGTGCGCACGCCGGACATAATTGGTGTCGGCAGCGAAATTTTGAACGTTGAAACGGCATCGTAGAAACGTTTTACATATTGCAGACGCGTTTCACGCGGATAGTTAGAGAACAGGCAGGCCGCGACCAGAATGTAGAGGAACTGCGCGCTTTCATAAATCTCACCGGTCACACGGTTTTGCACCAGATATTTGCCCTCTAACTGCTTTACCGCAGCATAAGAGAAGGTCATATCACGGTCGTGCTCGATGAACGAGTCCATCTGCTTGAACTCTTCTTCCGTGTAGTCTTCCAGCAGATGATTGTCGTATTTGCCCATTTCAACCATTTTCACAACATGGTCGTAAAGTGCAGGCGGTTCAAACTCGCCGTAGGCTTTTTTACGCAGGTGGAAAATTGCCAGGCGAGCAGCCAGGTACTGATAATCCGGCGCGTCGCGGGAGATCAGGTCCGCAGCAGCTTTGATGATTGTTTCATGGATATCGGAAGTCTTGATACCGTCATAAAACTGAATGTGGGAGCGCAACTCGACCTGTGAAATCGATACGTTATTCAGTCCTTCTGCCGCCCAATCCAGAACTCGATGGATTTTGTCGAGATTGATGCGCTCTGTACTACCATCACGCTTTGTCACCAGCAGACTCTGATTCATGTGGTTTTTTACCTGTCCGTGAAAGAAAAAATATCCCCCATATTATCCACAGTGCCACGTTGTGACTAAGTCTGTGGATAAATACTATATGTAGGGGTTGTTTGATAAAATAGACGCTATATGGTGAGTATTCTAGTAGGGATTCTTTTCAGTACAAGAGTTGATTTTGAGGTTAAATTGAGGTTGCAAAAGGGTAAGAATCGCTAAGTGCGCGTCTTATAAGGCCTGGCGGGGATGTCAATAATTGAGAAAAAAAATAGAAAATTTGATCGAGTGCTGATTTCTTCATCTAAGGCAAAGAAAGTTCTTATGATCTGGCACAAAAATTGCCCTAAGGCACCTACTCAGGATGAGTAGGTGATGCGTAATCACGTAGGCCTGATAAGCGAAGCGCCATCAGGCATTGACGCTCGGTGTCGTGCCGGATGGCGGCGCTGGCGCGCTTTATCCGGCCTACAATTCAGCGGCATCAGGCCATGAGCGCCGGTTTATTCGCTTTTGGCGGTGGTATGCACCATATAGTTCACATCCACACCGGGGCCCAGTTTGAAGGTGTTGGTGATGGGGTTGTAATGCAGACCGGTCATGTGACGTTCCTTCAACACCGTCTGGTCAACCCACTGTAACAATTCAGCCGGCTTAATAAATTTTTTCACATCGTGTGTACCTTTAGGCACCATGCGCAGAATATATTCCGCGCCGACCACGGCCATCAACCAGGACTTACCGTTACGGTTGAGCGTGGAGAAAAACACTTCGCCGCCGGGTTTGACCAGTTTGGCGCAGGCTCTGACCACCGACTGCGGGTCCGGTACGTGTTCCAGCATTTCCATACAGGTGACGACGTCATACTGGTGCGCATATTTCTCGGCGTGTTCTTCGACTGTCTCTTGCACATACTCAACATGAATGCCGCTTTCCAGCGCATGCAGTTTTGCCACCTGTAAGGGTTCAAACCCCATATCCAGGCCGGTGACCGTTGCGCCTTCACGCGCCATGCTCTCTGCCAGAATCCCGCCGCCGCAGCCGACGTCGAGTACCTTTTTACCAAACAGACCACCTGACCGCTCGGCAATATAGCCCAGACGCAGCGGGTTTATGCGGTGCAGAGGCTTAAATTCACCCTCAAGATCCCACCAGCGTGACGCGACTGCTTCAAACTTGGCAATTTCTTCATGGTCAACGTTGTGAGTTACCGGCGGTTTTTCGGCATTCATTGGGGCTTCTACTCCTAAATTTGCAATGCAAACGAGTATATCAGCCTGACGGGATGAATAAAGCCTCTGTCTGGGGGAATCCATTTACCTGAATCTGCACGGGTGTGTTATAATTTGCGACCTTTGAATCCGGGATACAGTAGAGGGATAGCGGTTAGATGAGCGACCTTGCGAGAGAAATTACACCGGTCAACATTGAGGAAGAGCTGAAGAGCTCCTATCTGGATTATGCGATGTCGGTCATTGTTGGCCGTGCGCTGCCGGACGTCCGAGATGGCCTGAAGCCGGTACACCGTCGCGTACTTTACGCCATGAACGTATTGGGCAACGACTGGAATAAAGCCTATAAAAAATCTGCCCGTGTCGTTGGTGACGTAATCGGTAAATACCACCCTCATGGTGATACCGCCGTTTACGACACCATTGTTCGTATGGCGCAGCCATTCTCCTTGCGTTACATGCTGGTGGATGGTCAGGGTAACTTTGGTTCTGTCGATGGCGACTCCGCAGCTGCGATGCGTTATACGGAAATCCGTATGTCGAAAATCGCACACGAGCTGATGGCTGACCTGGAAAAAGAAACGGTTGATTTCGTCGATAACTACGACGGCACCGAACGCATTCCAGACGTCATGCCAACCAAAATTCCTAACCTGCTGGTGAACGGTTCGTCCGGTATCGCGGTAGGTATGGCAACCAACATTCCGCCGCACAACCTGACGGAAGTGATCAACGGCTGTCTGGCATATATTGACGATGAAGACATCAGCATTGAAGGGCTGATGGAACATATTCCGGGTCCGGACTTCCCGACCGCAGCGATCATCAATGGTCGTCGTGGTATCGAAGAAGCTTACCGTACCGGTCGCGGCAAGGTATACATTCGCGCACGTGCAGAAGTCGAAGCTGACGCGAAAACTGGCCGTGAGACCATCATCGTGCATGAAATTCCGTATCAGGTGAACAAAGCACGCCTGATCGAGAAAATCGCCGAGCTGGTAAAAGACAAACGCGTTGAAGGTATCAGCGCACTGCGTGACGAGTCTGACAAAGACGGTATGCGCATCGTGATTGAAGTGAAACGCGACGCGGTTGGGGAAGTGGTGCTGAATAACCTCTACTCCCAGACCCAACTGCAGGTTTCTTTCGGTATCAACATGGTTGCGCTGCACCATGGTCAGCCGAAGATCATGAACCTGAAAGATATTATCGCTGCGTTTGTTCGTCACCGTCGTGAAGTGGTTACCCGCCGTACTATTTTTGAACTGCGTAAAGCCCGTGACCGTGCGCACATCCTCGAAGCGCTGGCGATTGCTCTCGCCAACATCGATCCGATCATCGAACTGATCCGTCGTGCACCGACCCCAGCTGAAGCGAAAGCGGCACTGGTTGCTCGTTCCTGGGAACTGGGTAACGTCTCTGCCATGCTGGAACGTGCGGGTGATGACGCTGCGCGTCCTGAATGGCTGGAACCTGAGTTTGGCGTGCGTGATGGTCAGTACTTCCTGACTGAACAGCAGGCCCAGGCGATTCTGGATCTGCGCTTGCAGAAACTGACCGGCCTTGAGCATGAAAAACTGCTCGACGAATACAAAGAGCTGCTGGAGCAGATTGCTGAACTGCTGCACATTCTGGGCAGTGCCGATCGTCTGATGGAAGTTATCCGTGAGGAGATGGAGCTGATTCGTGAGCAGTTCGGCGACGCACGTCGTACTGAAATCACCGCGAACAGCGCTGACATCAACATCGAAGATCTGATTAGCCAGGAAGATGTTGTCGTAACCTTGTCTCACCAGGGCTATGTGAAATATCAACCGTTAACCGATTACGAAGCGCAGCGTCGTGGCGGGAAAGGTAAATCAGCAGCACGTATTAAAGAAGAAGACTTTATCGACCGCCTGCTGGTGGCCAATACTCACGACACGATCCTCTGCTTCTCCAGCCGTGGTCGTTTGTACTGGATGAAAGTTTATCAGCTACCGGAAGCGAGCCGTGGCGCGCGTGGACGTCCAATCGTCAATCTGCTGCCGCTGGAAGCCAACGAACGCATCACCGCAATTCTGCCGGTACGCGAGTACGAAGAGGGTGTGAACGTCTTCATGGCGACCGCCAGCGGTACGGTGAAGAAAACGGCGCTGACCGAGTTCAGCCGTCCGCGTTCTGCCGGTATTATTGCGGTTAACCTCAATGATGGTGATGAGCTGATTGGCGTCGATCTGACCTCAGGTTCTGATGAAGTCATGCTGTTCTCTGCTGCCGGTAAAGTGGTGCGCTTTAAAGAAGATGCCGTTCGTGCGATGGGTCGTACCGCGACCGGTGTACGCGGTATCAAGCTGGCAGGAGAAGATAAAGTTGTTTCTCTGATTGTTCCGCGCGGTGAAGGCGCTATTCTGACCGTAACGCAGAACGGCTACGGTAAGCGTACCGCGGCGGAAGAGTACCCGACCAAGTCTCGTGCGACGCAGGGCGTTATCTCCATCAAGGTTACCGAGCGCAACGGCTCTGTTGTCGGCGCGGTACAGGTTGAAGATACCGACCAGATCATGATGATCACCGATGCCGGTACGCTGGTGCGTACTCGCGTGTCGGAAATCAGCGTGGTTGGGCGTAACACCCAGGGCGTGATCCTCATCCGCACGGCGGAAGATGAAAACGTCGTCGGTCTGCAACGTGTTGCTGAACCGGTTGATGATGAAGAACTTGACTCCATCGACGGTAGTGCTGCGGAAGGGGACGATGATATCGCTCCTGAAGCTGAGAGCGACGACGATGCGGCAGATGACGCAGAAGAGTAATTAAGTTGTGATGAAAAGGGCCGGAGAAATCCGGCCCTTTTTTTTAGTTCATCCGCTCCACGATCATCGCGATACCCTGGCCGCCGCCGATACACAGCGTTGCCAGACCGAGCGTTTTATCCCGTGCCTGTAACGCGTGCAGCAATGTGACCAGAATACGCGCGCCGCTGGCGCCGATAGGGTGGCCCAGCGCAATCGCACCACCGTTAACGTTGACCTTTTGCGCATCAAACCCCAGCGTTTTGCCGACGGCAAGAAACTGTGCGGCAAATGCTTCATTGGCTTCGATAAGATCGATATCCGACAGCTGCAGTCCGCTCAGTTGTAACGCTTTTTGCGTGGCCGGAACGGGTCCCATGCCCATCATCGCCGGGGCGACGCCGCCGCTGGCCCAGGCTTTGATTCGCGCCAGCGGCTTTAGCCCAGCAGCCAGCGCTGCCGACTCTTCCATTACCACCAGCGCGGCAGCACCGTCGTTAATCCCCGAGGCGTTGCCAGCGGTAACAGTGCCGGCTTTGTCGAAGGCCGGACGCAATGCGGCAAGACCTTCCGCCGTGGAGTCAGCCTTGGGAAACTCATCGCGTTCAAAAATGAGGGTTTTCTTACGTGATTGTACGCTGACGGGGACAATTTCGGCCTGAAAAGCGCCGGACTCTATTGCGGCAACGGCTTTCTGCTGTGATAGCAGTGCCAGTTCATCCTGCATTTCGCGGCTGATGCCGTACTCTTTAGCGACGTTCTCGGCGGTAATCCCCATATGGTAGCCATGTTCAGCACAGATCAGCCCATCGCGCAGAATGACGTCTGACAATTGCCCGTCACCGAGGCGATATCCCCAGCGGGCTTTAGCCTCTAACAGGTAGGGGGCCTGACTCATGTTTTCCATTCCACCAGCGACCAGTGCCTGGGCCTGTCCGGCTGCGATCGCCTGAGCCGCAAGCGCCACGCTTTTGAGACCGGAGCCACACACTTTGTTGACGGTGAATCCGCAAACGGTGTCGGAAAGACCGCTTCTTAGCAATGCCTGACGCGCCGGATTCTGTCCCAGACCGGCCTGCAGCACGTTACCCATAATCACTTCTTCAACCTGCTGTGGATCAAGATGAGCGCGCTCAATTGCCGCTTTTATCACGGTTGATCCCAGCTCGATAGCGCTGGTGGTCGCCAGTGCGCCATTAAAGCTACCGATTGCGGTACGTGCCGCGCTGACAATGACACAGTTTTTCATTTTTCTGTTCCTTTATGTAAGTAATGGCTGTCAGAACAAGGTCAATCCAATGACAAAAATGACGCCTGAGAAGAGCAGGGCGGTGATGCAATACCCCATGATGTCGCGCACCCCCAATCCGGCGATAGCCAATGCAGGTAGCGCCCAGAACGGCTGCGCCATGTTCATCCACTGCTCGCCATAGGCGATAGCCATTACTGACTTACCGAGATCGGCACCAAGGGCCTGAGCGGCTGGCATGACGAACGGTCCCTGAATAACCCAATGGCCACCGCCAGACGGCACGGCAAAGTTAATCAGTGCTGAACTGAAGAAGGTCATCAGCGGGAAGGTGTCTTTGTTGGCGACGTTGATGAAGAACTCGGTAATCAATCCACCGAGGCCAGAGTGCTCCATCATCAACTGAATACCGGCGTAGAAGGGGAACTGCACCAGGATGCCGGCGGTGCTACGTGCGGCAGCACTAACGGCACGCATATAGGCCATAGGCGTTTTATGCAGCAGCAGACCGGCAATCATAAACATCAGGTTGACGGTGTTGATGGTGATGTTGAAGCCTTTCTCAGTGAAATAGAGGGCCAGATAAGCAATCCCTAATGCCCCGATTACCAGGGCCAGAATGCGGCTCTCTTCCAGTTTTTCCGATGGCGGGGCGTCGGGTGGCAGTTTTTTCTGGAAATCAGCTTCTTCCAGTAACAGCTTCGGATCGATGCTTACCACATCAGACGGTTTTGGCGTCATCATGCGTGTGATGAACGGCATCACGACGATCAGCGCCACGGTGATGAAGATGTTGAAACCGGTAAACAGCGTATCTGCGACCGGAATTAACCCTGCGACGTGCTCAACCGGGTTGCCTGGCGTTGCCGCCAGCAATGGCATTGAACCGGAGAAGCCACCCCCCCAGGTGAGAAAACCGATGTAGGCACAAGCAATCAGCAGGGGATAGTCGGAGCCGGGTACCCGGCGTGCGACTTCACGGGCAAACATCGCTCCCACTACCAGACCAAAACCCCAGTTGATGACACAGGCGACTGAACCGAAAAACGTCACCAGCATGACACCCTGAGCGGGGGTTTTGGCGGCAGACGCTGCCGTACGCAGCAGACTTTTCACCGGTCCCGAACTGGCTAACGCATGGCCTGTGACGATGATCAGCGCCATCTGCATGCCGAAAGCCAGCAGGTTCCAGAAACCATCACCCCAGAATCTCACCATGCTGACTGGCGTTTGTGGCGTCAGCCACAGCGCGATGCCGAAGGTCAACAGCGTTAGCAGCATGGCGAAAATCAGCGGGTCGGGCAGCCAGCGGCTGACCACGCGCGTCATAAAACGAGCAATGCGGCCGATCATGCATCACCTCGCAGGATAATCAGCTCGGCGGCGACATCAAACTGCGCTTCGGTTTTTTCACGCAGCATGGCGATATCGCATCCTTCCGCGATTTCCGTAAGCCACATTTTTCCGTCAATGAAGCGGAAAACAGCGAGTTCGGTCACCAGCATATGCACCGCATGTTGTGCTGTCAGCGGCATGGTGCAATGTCGGAGGATCTTCGCTGAGCCGTCTTTTGCGCAATGCTCCATCGCGATAATCACTTTGCGCGCGCCGGTCACCAGATCCATCGCCCCTCCCATGCCGGGAACCATTTTTCCGGGAACCACCCAGTTGGCGAGGTTGGCCTGCTCATCGACCTGTAACCCACCGAGCACGCAGGCATCGACATGGCCGCCGCGAATTAACGCAAACGACATGGCGCTATCAAACATGGCCGCGCCTGGTAAAATCCCGCACGGTTGCCCACCGGCGTTTACCAGGTCGGGATGCGCGGTTGTGACCGGCCCCAGACCGAGAAAACCATTTTCTGACTGCAATGTGATATGAATGTCAGCGGGCAGGTAGTTCGCAACCATTGTCGGCAGACCAATCCCCAGGTTGACGACATCCCCATCGTGAAGCTCAAGCGCCACACGGCGCGCAATACGTTGTTTAGCATCCATGATTAGCTCTCCTGTGGAATGACGATATGGTCGATAACGGCACCGGGGGTAACGATATGGTCTGGCTGGAGTTCACCGATCTCGACCATTTCATCCGGTTCAACCAGTGTGATGTCGGCGGCGAGGGCAATCAGTGGGTTAAAATTACGGGCGCTAAGTTGATAGGTCAGGTTGCCAAGCGTGTCAGCGCGGTGTGCGCGGATTAGCGCCAGATCGGCACGTAATGGACGTTCGAGCAACCAGACTCTGCCATCGAGCGTCATGGTCTGCTTGCCATCTTCCACTACGGTGCCGACGCCGGTTGGCGTGAGAAAACCGCCAAGGCCTGCGCCACCGCAGCGAATTTGCTCAATCAGAGTGCCTTGCGGCACCAGTAGTACGTCCATTTCACCGGCAATCATGCGGCGACCGGTTTCAGGGTTGGTGCCAATGTGCGAGGCAATCACTTTGCTCACGCGACCATTGACGATTAAGGGGCCGATACCGGTATCGACAAATGCGGTATCGTTGGCAATTAACGTCAAATCCCTGACGCCAGATTCAAGTAAGGCTTCGACAAGGCGAGGTGGCGTGCCAACCCCCATAAAACCGCCGACCATGATGGTCATGCCGTCACGAAAGAAGCTCGCTGCGTCTTGTAAAGTAATCAGTTTTGTTTTCATTATGTTTCCCTTTTGCATACTCCATTTTGGGTACGCTCAGGGAATTGCAAGCCGGGTGCCAGAATGACAAATAGCGAAATTATTTTTTAATTATTTGAATTTTATGATTTATTTTTATTAGCTGGCGAGGGGGATGTGGAGTTGCTATGCAGATTTTTGCGCAGTGTGCAAAATTCTGCATAGCAAATTTAGGTATCAGGAGCCTGACGGATCAATACCATACTCTTGCAATTTGTACATCAGAGCGCGCCGACTGATCCCCAGCATTAGCGCGGTGCGGGTGCGGTTGCCATCCTGATTGTCGAGCACCTCAAGGATGATGCGTTTTTCCTCACGCTTAATTTCTTCCTTCAGATTGCGTTCTCCGGTCTGAACTGCTTTTACCTCTGTTACGGTACTGACAGGCGATCGGAACTGCGCAGGCAGGTCTTCGGCAAAAATCACCGCACCGGTATTCATGACCACCGCGCGTTCGATGACGTTAGACAGTTCACGAATGTTCCCTGGCCATGGCCAGGCGGTAAGCATGGACATCGCCGTGGGATCGATCTCAATGATATCCCGCTGATTTTCTGAGCTAAATTTTTGTAAAAAGTGATTCGCTAACAGGGCGATGTCTTCGCGGCGTTCGCGTAACGGGGGAAGGGTCAGATGAATCACGTTAAGCCGATAAAACAGGTCTTCGCGGAACGTTCCTTCCTTCACCATTGTTTGCAGGCAGCGGTTGGTGGCGGCAACAATACGGATATCGACGCGGATAGTTTGGTGTCCGCCGATGCGCTCGAATTCTCTTTCCTGCAAAATACGCAGCAGTTTAGCCTGCAGAACCAGCGGCATTTCACCAATCTCGTCGAGCAGAAGCGTTCCCTGATGCGCGCGTTCGAACAGCCCCTGGCGTAGGGTTTGTGCACCGGTAAATGCCCCCTTTTCGTGGCCAAACAGTTCGCTTTCCAGTAAGGATTCCGGTAAGGCCGCACAGTTGATTTTGATAAAGGGGCCGTTGGCGCGTTTACTGTTGTAGTGGATGGCGCGGGCAATCAGCTCTTTTCCTGTGCCACTTTCGCCGCTAATCAGTACGTTCGCCTGTGAGAGGGCGATTTTTGCCGTGTCTTTACAAATATCCATCATCACCGGGCTGGTAGTCAGGATATGCCCCCATTGCCAACTGGTGCTTAGCGCCTGATGCAGATTGCGGATCTCCTGCTTCATTGCCTGAAGCTGTAGTGCGCGCTGAATGACCAGATTGAGCTCATCCAAATCAAAGGGTTTAATCACATAGTCAAACGCGCCGCTACGGAGAGCTTCTACTGCGGTCTCCACTTCGGCGTAGGCCGTCATCAGAATCACGGGGATCCGCGGCTGCTGGGCGCGCATGGCTTTCAGTGCATCAATACCGTCCATCTCTGGCATACGGATGTCCATCAGTACCACGTCAGGATGCGTATCAGCAAACAGAGTCAGCGCGGCTTTTCCATCGCTGGCGCAGTGCGTTTCATGCCCTTGCAGGGAAAACGCAGTGGTAAGCATACGGCGAACATTTTCTTCGTCATCAACGATGAGAATACGGTAGGTCGTTTTCATTCTGACGGATTTCCCTGCGGGTTAAGAGGTAAAATCAGGGTGAAGGTTGCGCCGCAGCCCGGCATACTTGTCACGTGGATATCCCCCTGATGCGCGTTGATTATGCGCTGGCTTAGCGCCAGTCCAAGACCCGTACCTGACGCTTTGGTCGTAAAGAAGGGGTCGAATATTTTCTTCTGAATGGCAATATCGATACCGTTGCCATTATCTTCAATCATCACCGCCTGCTGTGAGGCTGAATATTGCCAGGTGCGGATTCGAATTTCGCCCCGTGCGGCTATCGCCTGCACCGCATTGATTAAAATATTAAGGATCACCTGCTTGAGGAGTTCGCGATCGGCGACGATGGCGGGCAGGCTGGCATCTAATTCTGTGGTAAATGCGATTCGAGCCTGTAGGCCTGCGGTTTGCACGAGGATCAGCGTTTCTTCAATCAACGCATTGAGCCGTACCTGCTGCCACTGGCTTTGTCGCGGGCGAGAGAAATCCAACAGTTGCTGGATGACTTTATTGATTGAGTCAATTTCGTTCAGCACAACGGATAAATATTCCTGATGTTCTGGTAAAGACGTTTGTTGGCGGATGATCTGTACATAGCCACGGATTGCCGTCAGCGGGTTACGTACCTCATGCGCCACTCCAGCCATCAACTCGCCGAGCGTCGCGAGCCTTTCCGTTTGTGCCAGCCGGCGCTGTGTCTCTTTGCGGGCCGTTAAATCAGAGAAGATCACCAGAGCTCCGATTAGCTCGCCATGCGCGTTATGGATCCGGCTGGTGGTGACGCTTATTTCAATGGTGCGGTCGCGACCAGGAAAACTTACCTCCTGGGCGACATGTTCGGTGCCGTGCTCCAGTGTATCCAGTACCGGGCTGGAGAACTGAGTATCGGCAAAGAGGGTTGCATAGGGCTGCCCGACCAGTTCATGAAGCTGATAGCCAGTGATTTGCTCTGCCGCCGGGTTCATGGTGGTGACATCGCCCTGTCTGTCGATGGCAATGACGCCGTCTGCTGCGTTCTCAATAATCAGGTCATTAAGGGTTTTGGTTTCCCGAAGCGTTTGTGCCAGCGCATTGACGCTGCGGCTGATTTGTCCCAGTTCGCCGGGCAGTTCAGGCAGTCGGGCTGGTGTTTTTTGCGCCAGCGTGGAGAGCCCGTCGGTGATAATGTCGATATTCGCACTGAGACGGCGAGAGAAAAGCACAATCAACAGCAGGCTACTGATGAGTCCGGCAGCCAGCACGGCAATGATCCTGACGTCCATTTTCCAGGCTTGCTGGCGGATATCTTCCGTCAGTTCATTCGCCCAGATATAGCCAATAACTTCACCCTGCCGTTCGATGGGGATCATGGAGTTGAGGATGTCGCCACGAACCTGTCGTCCGGAAAAAACCACAGGTGCGTTGCTGCTCATCACTTCACGTCCGGGGTGATCGTCAGTGATGGTGATACCGACATTACTTTGATACAACGCAGAGGGGGCGTAGGTGATGATTGCATCCAGTGCCTTGTTGTAATACCCCGCGCCGATGCCAGGAAATGCCTGGGTGATCCGTTCGGTGATGGGGCCCAACTCAAGATTCAGCGCCCGAATGCGCGCTTCACGCGGTAAATCCGCGTAGTGGCTAAAGCTATCGCCCAGCGCACCGTTAAGCAGAGTGAGCACCGATGACAGTTTTTTCTCTTTTTCAGATAAGACTGCTGACCGACCTTCGGTTTCTACGATATAACCAATAGAAATCGTCGGCACAATGACCATCAGAATGGCCATCATGATCATTTGGTTGCGTAAACGTCGCGGGTATAAACGACGCGTCAGCCATCTCAGCTTGCGCATTCTCACATCCGTGCAGTGTTTTTTAGGCAAACGACGATTATCAGGGGTTAAGACAACGGTGTCAGAGCGGTGTATCATATTCCCGTAAAGAGAGGGCATTGCGACGCCGGACATTTACCGCTACCTTAACCACACTCTATTGATATCCTGAGGCGGAGCTTCGCCCCTTTGAAATACCTTGCTTCCGTTCATTCAACCCTAAAAGTCTCACGCTACCTGTTCAGAGCGCTGGCCTTACTGGTCTGGTGTCTGATTGCTTTTGTTTCGGTGTTCTACATTGTGAATGCGCTGCACCAGCGAGAGTCTGAGATCCGCCAGGAGTTTAATCTCAGCTCCGATCAGGCCCAACGCTACATTCAGCGTACTTCTGACGTGATAAAAGAGCTGAAATACATTGCTGAAAACCGGTTAACGGCAGAAAACGGCGTGATGTCATTGCGGGCACGGGATGATAAAACCGTGGTGCCGAATTTTGAACCGCTGTTTGCCGATTCCGACTGTGCGGTGATGGGTAATGCCTGGCGTGGCTCGCTGGAGTCATTAGCGTGGTTTATGCGCTACTGGCGCGACAATTTTTCAGCGGCTTATGATTTGAACCGCGTGTTCCTGATCGGCAGCGATAACCTCTGTATGGCCAATTTTGGTCTGCGGGATATGCCTGTCGAACGTGACGAGGCGCTGAAAGCGCTGCATGAGCGCATCATTAAGTATCGCAATGCCCCGCAGGAAGAAAACGGCAATAACCTGTTCTGGATAAGCCAGGGGCCACGTCCAGGGGTGGGGTATTTTTATGCGCTGACGCCGGTCTATCTTGCCAATCGTCTGCAGGCGTTACTGGGTGTGGAACAGCCGATTCGCATGGAGAACTTCTTCACACCGGGCAGTTTGCCGATGGGGGTGACCATCCTTGATGAAAATGGTCATGCGCTGATTTCACTCACCGGTCCTGAAGGCACTATTAAGTCTGAACCGCGCTGGATGCAGGAGCGCTCGTGGTTTGGCTACACGCCGGGTTTTCGCAATCTGGTGTTAAAGAAAAACCTGCCGCCATCCTCGCTCAGTATTGTGTACTCCGTGCCGGTCGATCTGGTGCTGGAGCGGATACGCATGATGATCCTGAATGCGGTTCTGCTGAATGTGCTGGTAGGTGCGGCGTTGTTTATGCTGACGCGCATGTATGAGCGGCGTATTTTTATTCCAGCGGAAAGCGATGCCCAACGCCTGGAAGAGCATGAGCAGTTTAACCGTAAAATCGTGGCTTCTGCGCCGGTCGGTATTTGTATTCTGCGCACAATTGATGGCATTAACATTCTGAGCAACGAGCTGGCGCATACCTATCTCAACATGCTGACGCATGAAGACAGGCAACGGTTGACACAAATTATCTGCGGCCAGCAGGTTAATTTCGTCGATGTGTTGACCAGCAATAATACTAATCTGCAAATCAGCTTTGTGCATTCACGTTATCGCAATGAGAACGTAGCGATATGCGTCCTGGTCGATGTGAGTGCTCGCGTGAAAATGGAAGAGTCGTTACAGGAGATGGCGCAGGCGGCGGAACAGGCCAGCCAGTCAAAATCAATGTTCCTTGCAACGGTGAGTCATGAGCTACGCACGCCGCTGTATGGCATTATCGGTAACCTTGACCTGCTGCAAACGAAAGAACTGCCCAGCGGAGTGGATCGCCTGGTGACGGCGATGAATAATTCCTCCAGCCTGTTGTTGAAGATTATCAGCGATATTCTTGATTTCTCGAAAATTGAATCCGAACAGTTGAAGATTGAACCGCGCGAATTTTCACCGCGTGAAGTGATGAGCCATATTACGGCCAACTATCTGCCGCTGGTGGTACGCAAGCAACTGGGATTGTACTGTTTCATCGAACCGGATGTGCCCGTGGCATTAAATGGCGATCCGATGCGCTTACAGCAGGTTATTTCTAACCTGTTGAGTAATGCGATTAAATTTACTGATACCGGCTGTATTGTGCTGCATGTTCAGTGCAGCGGCGACTACCTCAGCATTCGTGTGCGTGATACTGGCGTGGGGATCCCGGCCAAAGAAGTCGTTCGTCTGTTCGATCCCTTCTTCCAGGTGGGGACGGGCGTGCAGCGTAATTTCCAGGGGACCGGGTTGGGTCTGGCTATCTGTGAGAAACTGATCAGCATGATGGACGGGGATATTTCCGTCGATTCTGAACCGGGTATGGGGAGCCAGTTTACGCTGCGGATACCGCTGTATGGTGCCCAGTACCCACAGAATAAAAGCGTGGATGGTCTTGCCAGTACTCGCTGCTGGCTGGCCGTGCGAAACGCGTCACTCTATCACTTTATCGAATCCAGCCTCACGCGTACCGGGATGACGGTGCTGCGTTATGAGGGGCAGCAACCTGATGCAAATGATGTATTGATTGCTGATGATGTGCTGGAGCAGACGTGGAAGGGACGAGCCATGGTGATTTTCTGTCGTCGCCACATTGGTATTCCACTGGAAAGAACGCCTGGAGAGTGGGTGCACAGCGTGGCATCACCGCACGAGTTGCCCGCGCTGCTGGCGCATATCTACAGCGTTGAACTGGGTAGTGAAGCGCTTTCCACCGCGCTGCCAGCTCCGGACAAAGTGGGAGCCACAAACGATGACATGATGATTCTGGTGGTTGACGATCATCCGATTAACCGCCGTTTACTGGCCGATCAGCTCGGATCGTTGGGGTATCAGTGTAAAACCGCCAACGACGGTGTGGACGCGCTCAATGTATTGAGTAAAAACCATATTGATATCGTGCTGAGCGACGTAAACATGCCGAATATGGATGGTTATCGCTTGACGCAACGTATTCGCCAACTGGGGTTAACGCTGCCGGTTATTGGTGTGACGGCCAATGCTCTGGCGGAAGAGAAGCAGCGCTGTCTGGAGTCGGGAATGGACAGCTGTTTGTCCAAGCCAGTGACGTTAGACGTGCTGAAGCAGACGTTGACTGTCTATGCGGAACGCGTGAGAAAAACGCGGGGATAAAAGAGGCTAGGTAGTGGTGTTTGCCTTATCCGGCCTACAGAACATACACAACGCTGTATTGTTCGTAGGCCAGATAAACGCGATGCCTTCAGGCAGATGATATGAAAACGAATTACTCTTTGTCTGACGGGCTTAACGTCACGGATGACAGGTAATTCAGCAGGGCGATATCGTTTTCCACGCCGAGCTTCATCATTGCAGACTTTTTCTGGCTACTGATGGTTTTAATACTGCGATTGAGCTTCTTAGCGATTTCAGTCACCAGGAAACCTTCGGCAAACAGGCGCAGAACTTCACTTTCTTTCGGTGACAGGCGTTTGTCGCCATAGCCGCTGGCGCTGATTTTTTCCAGCAGGCGAGAGACACTTTCCGGGGTGAATTTCTTACCTTTTTGCAGTGCCGCCAGTGCCTTAGGCAGGTCAGTTGGCGCACCTTGTTTCAGCACGATCCCTTCAATGTCGAGATCCAGTACCGCGCTCAGGATGGCCGGGTTGTTGTTCATGGTCAAAACGATGATCGACAGGCTCGGGAAATGGCGTTTGATATATTTAATTAACGTGATCCCATCACCATATTTATCTCCCGGCATTGAGAGATCGGTAATCAACACATGAGCATCTAATTTAGGCAAATTGTTGATCAGTGCAGTGGAGTCTTCAAATTCGCCGACAACGTTCACCCACTCGATTTGTTCAAGTGATTTACGAATACCGAACAGTACAATCGGATGGTCATCGGCAATAATTACGTTCATAGTGTTCATGTATTGGGCTACCTTGCTACAGCAAGCTCTTGACGTAAACGTCAATGTCGCTGATGTACTTTTCTATACCTGGAGCATCTTTCTCTTGAATAAGATGTTCCAGCGCTTCACATAACTGCTTGCCGGGTACCAGATTAAGCATGGCAAACACGCCTTTCAGGCGATGGGCCGTTTGGGCTAACGCAGCGAAATCGCTGGTTGCTGCCTCAGTATACAACCTCTTAACATCATCCGGTACTGTGTCTACAAAGAGTGCATAGTAACCACTGGCATGAAGTTCGGCGTTTTCATCACCGCCGAGGGGGAGTTCCTGGATCTCTTCTTGCGCCAGTTGTTCTTCTATTAGCTCCAGGACAGCTTCCTGCATAGCATTACTCATATTAAAGTTGACGCGCAGCTGACCGGGGCCAATTTTTCGCACGCCAGACTCATCATCGCTTAAAAGCAAGCCTGAGGCAGTAAGATTAGACGGATTATCAGTGATAAAGAGATCATATTCTTGACTATTCAGTCGCTCATCGGGGGTGATGCAGGTTGCTCCCCAGTTTTCCAGCTGACGCAATACAATGCTGCGTACGTCATTCGAGGTGACGTCAACCATCACGCAGACGTCATCCAACAACCGTTCTTCATTATCAGCATGTTGGTCATGTAGCGGCATCTTAACATGGACGATATAACGCGTTCCAAGTTCTTCCCGCGCTTTAATATTCAGATGTCCACCCAATTTGCGTGCGAGTTGATCGCACAACCAGAACGTGAGTGGATTCGCTTTGCCATATCGATCGCTCTGCGTGTCATTGATGAACGGGAAGTGCAGATTATCAATTTCATTCAGCGCGACGCCTTCCCCCGTATCCAGAATACGGAAGGTCAGACGCTCTGCCTCCGATTCATCCTGGTCGACATCCAGCGTAATTTTGCCAATCTGCGTCGTGGTCACGGCATATTGGATGAGCAGCAGCAAAATACGACGCAGGGCATCGCGGTCGCCGCGGCGCTCATCATTGGCGCTCAGGTGATTTTTAATCAGCAGCTGTAACCCTTTACGCTTGATGGCTGGCAGTACTTCAGGTACTACGTCGTCAATTAACGCCTGCACGGAAAACAGCGTTGATTCACTTTTCCAGTCATCGCTTTCCAGAAGATTGGCCAACTGAATCTCATCGACCATACGTACCAGCACGTCTGCCTGGTTTGCCAGTTTCTGGCTGTCGGGCGTATTGAGTGCAGCAGCATTTATGGCCAGCGTTTTGGCAGGATCTTTCAGTGCGCTACCAATGTTTTGCATAAAGGCGGCGCGAGCCTGTTGGTTTTTCTCATACAGTCGCTGCGCTTGTTTCAGCTTTTTATTGACCAGTACTTCGCGATCCTGGTCGCGAATGATAAAGATCTGCGTGCGGGCTGAGATCTGGCTGCGGAACAGCCTGATCTCATATAATTCATTATTGATTGTGGCCTGGATGACCCCCTGATGCTGCTCCGCCATACTGGTGATATTTTGCAGATTTAAATGTGGCAGCAGATGGTCGGCAATTTTATTGCTGATAACCGTGCGGTTGGATTCCTGGTCGTGTACCAATAATCCCAGCGGCAGCAGCGAAACAATTTCTTCATTGATTGCGCGAAGCACCCGGAGTTCATTATTTGCGACAAGGTTTGGCGCCACTTCGTTTGAACGGGCAGGAAGGTGGCGGAAAGTGGTATAGCCAAACAGCGCCAGCGCCAGCAGAGCGATATTCAGTAACAGCGGCAGCAGAATGCTTTGCAGCGTATCAAGCAGTAATGAACCAAAGGGAACCTGCCAGACCAGTCGCATATCCGTTGAATTTAGCGCTGAGGAGATCTCAATCTTGCTATTGTTAAAGTTGATGCTGACGCTGTCAGGCGACTCTTTTTCACTGAGATGCTCAGCCGTAGACGTGGCATCAGGCTCCAGGTGAAAACTGTCCAACTGCATGCCCGGGGGGATCAAATCATTAATCGGCAGGTCAAACGCGACCACGGTTGCCAGATGTCCTGGTTGATTAAAGGTTGTGCGCAACGTGAAGTAATGGCCGTTTTGCCAGACCAACCGGCGGAGGGACGAGAAGCTTTCACGCTCATCGAGCGCATTGGCCTGTTGTAACATTTCAGCGCGGCGCGAATCGACAATGTTGCCAATTGTCGACTCTTTAAAGCCGGAAGTGAGATCTTTCAGCGGCAGCGTTGAGATAAGAATCAGGCTATTGTCCTGACCATTCAGATAATACATTGACCATGGGACATTCTCTGCGCCCCACAGTGTATCCAGATAGGTTGAGATACGTTGGGTCATTTCCAGCGTAGAACTGTCATGCGAGCCGAAAATCAGTGCTTCAGTCTTTCTACGGGGTTTTTCAAGATAGTAGACATCTTGCTTGAGTCGGGTTTCCTGTAACCCGTCAGCAGTCGATGAGTTGGCTGTCGCTGCAATATTGTCATAGATTTGCCAGGTCACGTATCGCCAGGTATCCACCCTTTTATGAATTGCGTGGGTGATATCGACAATCTGATAGCTCTTATCTTTTAGCCAGGTGTTGACCGCGCTCTGGACCATCACGCCCATCATCACCAACAGCACCACGATCAGTAATAAGAAGAAACGGGTAATACTTCCCGGAAGCAGGGAGAATCGGGTAGAAGCCGTTGTGTCAGACTGACTCATTCGTGTTTATGACCTGTTAAAACGACGCTAAAGATGAAGGGGCAGTATAAAGGGTAATGTATGAATTGCCATACTTACGCAACATCCGGTGAGCTGCATTTTTTATTGTTGTGTATCGTTGCCAGGCAGGCAATGAAAACGTGTACAGCCGGTCACTAACAGTACAAATAGAGGTATGAAACCTACAGATTTAGCATTAAATAACAAGAAATTATTTGCCTGATTTATAAGCGATGGTGAACAGGTGAGATAGTTAATAGTCGTTATAGTTTTTCATCGGTAGCACAGAACAGTGATGTTTGTGTAAAGAAGGGTAAAAAAAAACCGAACGCAGAGCATTCGGTTGAAATAGGGGTAAACAGACATTCATGAATGAATGACGGTAATAAATAAAGTTAATGATGATAGCGAGTCTATTTTAGTTGCGAGTGAAGATTTTTTTTTATCATTCAGTGCTATGGTTGTGTTTTGTGCAAGTGATTGATGTATAGGTATTTTATAATGATTCTTGACTATTCGTGCTTATTTGCCCCATTTTCTTAATTAAAAAAAGTTCCGTTTTGTTAATATTTTGAAACATCTCCATAGATAAATGAAACATCTTTAAAGTATTAGTATCATATTCGTGTTGGATTATTCTGTGTTTTTGCGGAGAATGAAGTTGCCGACTGGTTAATGAGGGTTAGCCAGTGAGCAGTGGCATAAAAAAGCAATAAAGGCATATAACAGAGGGTTAATAACATGAAAGTTAAAGTACTGTCCCTCCTGGTACCGGCTCTGCTGGTAGCAGGCGCAGCAAATGCGGCTGAAATTTACAACAAAGACGGCAACAAATTAGATCTGTACGGTAAAGTCGACGGTCTGCACTATTTCTCTGATGACTCTACTAAAGATGGCGATCAGACCTATATGCGTATCGGCTTCAAAGGTGAAACCCAGGTAAACGACCAGCTGACCGGTTACGGCCAGTGGGAATACCAGATCATGGGTAACTCCTCTGAAAACGAAAACAACGCCTGGACGCGTGTCGCGTTTGCCGGTCTGAAATTCGCTGATGCAGGTTCTTTCGACTACGGTCGTAACTACGGCGTGGTTTATGACGTCACGTCCTGGACCGACGTCCTGCCGGAATTCGGCGGCGATACCTACGGTTCTGACAACTTCATGCAGCAGCGTGGTAACGGCTTTGCAACCTACCGTAACACTGATTTCTTCGGTCTGGTTGATGGTCTGAACTTTGCCCTGCAGTACCAGGGTAAAAACGGTAGTCCGGAAGGTGAAGGCATGACCGGCGTGACTGGCAACGGTCGTGACGCACTGAATCAGAACGGTGACGGCGTTGGCGGATCTATCACTTATGATATCGGCGCAGGCTTCTCCCTGGGTACCGCAGTTACCAGCTCCAAACGTACTGATGAGCAGAACAAGCTGAACTTCGGTACCGGCGATCGTGCTGAAACCTACACTGGCGGTCTGAAATACGACGCGAACAACGTCTACCTGGCAGCACAGTACACCCAGACCTACAACGCAACGCGTGCAGGCAAACTGGGCTGGGCAAACAAAGCGCAGAACTTCGAAGCTGTTGCTCAGTACCAGTTCGACTTCGGTCTGCGTCCGTCTGTGGCTTACCTGCAGTCCAAAGGTAAAGATCTGGACAGCGGCTACGGCGACCAGGATATCCTGAAATATGTTGATGTTGGCGCGACCTACTACTTCAACAAAAACATGTCCACCTATGTTGATTACAAAATCAACCTGCTGGATGACAACAACTTTACCCGTAATGCCGGTATCTCTACCGATGATATCGTAGCACTGGGTCTGGTTTACCAGTTCTAATCTGCATTTATTTCTATCAAAGGCCCTACGGGGCCTTTTTTAATGCCGTTTTTCTGACGTACAAACACTCTTTTTTGGTGTACTCTTGCGCCCGTTTTCATAAGGGTAATCACGTATGGATATGATTTTTTGTCGTGCAGCGCTCCTGGCTGTAACACTCTTTTTTGTTGGGTGCGATGAGGCCCCGAAATCAACCCAGACCCCGTTCTCAACCGCGACAGTCCTGGAAGGTAAAACCATGGGCACCTTCTGGCGGGTCAGTGTAGTTGGCCTGGATGACAAACGCGCCGGAGAGTTGCAGGCGAAGATCCAGACTCAGCTTGATGCTGATGATCAACTGCTTTCTACCTACAAGAACGATTCTGCGCTGATGCGTTTTAACCAGTCAAAAAGCCTGTCACCGTGGCCGGTGAATGATGCGCTGGCGGATATTGTGACATCGGCGTTACGTATTGGCGCAAAAACTGACGGTGCGATGGACATCACCGTCGGTCCGTTGGTGAATCTGTGGGGCTTTGGTCCACAGCAGCAACCGCTGCATACACCTACGCAGGCAAGAATTGATGCGGCAAAAGCGCAAACCGGGCTTGCACATCTGAAGGTGGTTAATGAGGCGCACCAGAATTATCTGCAGAAAGATCTGCCGGCGCTGTATGTTGATCTCTCCACCGTGGGGGAAGGGTATGCGGCTGACCATCTGGCGCGATTGATGGAACAGGAAGGGATCGCCCGCTATCTGGTTTCTGTTGGTGGTGCTCTGAACAGCCGTGGAATGAATGCCGAGGGGCAACCGTGGCGTGTAGCAATACAGAAACCAACCGATCGTGAAAACGCGGTACAGGCAATTGTCGATATCAATGGACATGGCATCAGCACCTCCGGTAGCTATCGCAACTATTACGAACTGGACGGAAAACGTCTGTCCCATGTCATCGATCCGCAAACCGGTCGTCCTATTGAACACAATCTGGTCTCTGTGACGGTGATTGCACCCACGGCGCTGGAGGCTGACGGGTGGGATACCGGGCTAATGGTGCTCGGCCCGGAAAAGGCCAAAGAAGTCGTGCGTCGCGAAGGGTTGGCGGTGTATATGATTGTTAAAGAAGGCGACGGGTTTAAAACCTGGATGTCGCCGCAATTTAAAAGCTTCCTGGTCAGCGAAAAAAATTAAAAAGCAAGATTGCGGGTTTTTATAACCCGCAATGCGGACACACTGAGGCTAAGCGCTATGCTTAACAAAGGAGTCCATCATGACAAATCTCTTACACATAACTGATGATGAACGCTGGCAGTCTGTGCTGGACCGTGACGCGGGTGCTGACGGTCAGTTTGTTTTTGCTGTTCAGACTACCGGCATTTTCTGTCGGCCGTCCTGTCGGGCAAAACATGCGCTGCGCAAAAATGTCAGTTTCTTCGCGGATGCAGAGCAGGCACAGGCGGCAGGGTTTCGCCCCTGCAAACGCTGCCAGCCGGACAAAGACAGCGCACAACAGCAGCGGCTGAACAAAATAGCCCACGCCTGTCAGTTACTGGAGCAGGAGTCCCCCCTCACACTGGAAGCTCTTGCGCAGCATGTTGCGATGAGTCCGTTTCACCTGCATCGCCTGTTCAAAGCAACCACCGGAATGACCCCAAAGGCCTGGCAACAGTCATGGCGTGCCCGTCGTCTGCGTGAGGCGCTGGCAAAAGGCGCACCGGTCACGCAGGCGATTCTTGACGCCGGATTCCCCGACAGCAGCAGCTATTACCGCAAAGCGGATCAGGCGTTAGGCATGACCGCCAGGCAATTTCGTCAAGGCGGCGGTAATGTTTCTGTGCGCTATACCCTCGCAGATTGCGCTCTGGGTCGCTGCCTGGTCGCGGAAAGTGAACGGGGGATCTGCGCGATCTTGCTGGGCGACGACGATGCTACGCTGATAGCAGAATTGCATGAACTGTTTCCGACAGCACGTGACGAGCCCGCCAATGCGGAGTTTCAACAACATGTGCGTGAGGTGATCACCGTGATTAATACGCGCAATACTGCACTGTCACTGCCGTTGGATATTCAGGGAACCGCCTTTCAGCAACAGGTATGGCAAGCGCTGCGGGCAATCCCTTGTGGTGAGACGGTGAGTTATCAGCAACTGGCCAGCACTATCGGCAAGCCGAAGGCGGTGCGTGCCGTCGCCAGCGCCTGCGCGGCGAACAAACTGGCCATTGTGATCCCGTGTCACCGTGTAATCCGTGGCGACGGCGCGCTTTCTGGCTATCGTTGGGGAATAACGCGCAAAGCGCAACTGTTGCAACGTGAAGCCACCCGCGAGGAAACATAATGCTCGATCTCTTTGCAGATGAGAAACCCTGGCACGAGCCGCTGGCGTCAGGTGCGGTGATTTTGCGGCGTTTTGCATTTGAATCCGCACCTGCTTTACTGCGGGCAATCGCGGCGACAGCCAGGCAGTCGCCGTTTCGCCAGATGGTCACCCCAGGCGGCTATACGATGTCGGTAGCCATGACGAATTGTGGCCATCTGGGCTGGACAACGGATCAACATGGCTACCTCTATTCACCGGTCGATCCCTTAACTGGCGCTCACTGGCCGCCATTACCCGAGGTCTTTGCTGAGCTGTGCCATCAGGCGGCAACGGCCGCAGGCTATCCTGATTTTCAACCGGATGCTTGCCTTATTAATCGCTATACGCCGGGGGCAAAACTGTCTTTACATCAGGATAAAGATGAACCTGACCTGCGAGCGCCTATCGTCTCTGTATCGCTGGGCCTGCCGGCAATTTTTCAGTTTGGTGGCTTACGGCGCAACGATCCCTTAAAGCGAGTATTGCTGGAGCATGGTGATGTGGTGGTATGGGGGGGGAACTCGCGGCTGTTTTATCACGGCGTCCAGCCTCTCAAAACTGGGTATCATCCATTGACGGGGGATTGTCGTTACAACCTGACGTTTCGCCAGGCAGGTAAAAAAGAATAAAAATAAGAATTATTATTGCTGTGAGCGAAGAGATGTTTAAACTGCGGGCTGTTATTACTTGTCCGGGTTGTTTGCATGGAACTTTTACTTCTTGTCTGGCGGCAGTATCGCTGGCCATTTATCAGCGTCATGGCGCTCAGCCTTGCCAGTGCCGCGCTGGGGATTGGGCTGATTGCGTTTATCAATCAGCGCCTGATTGAAACGGTCGACACCACGCTGATGGTGCTACCGGAGTTTCTTGGCCTGCTGATGTTACTGATGGTCGTCACCCTCGGTTCACAGCTGGCGCTCACCACGCTGGGACACCACTTTGTCTACCGTCTGCGTAGCGAATTTATCAAACGTATTCTGGACACTCACGTCGAGCGTATCGAGCAAATCGGTAGCGCCTCGTTACTGGCCGGTTTAACCAGCGATATCCGTAACATTACCATTGCCTTTGTGCGCCTGCCTGAGCTGGTACAGGGGATTATTTTGACCGTGGGGTCGGCGGCGTATCTGGCCATGTTGTCGACGAAAATGCTGCTGGTGACGGCAATCTGGATGGCAATCACCATCTGGGGCGGATTTGTGCTGGTGGCGCGGGTGTATAAACACATGGCTACCCTGCGTGAAACCGAAGACAAGCTGTACAACGACTACCAGACGGTGCTGGAAGGGCGCAAAGAGCTGACGCTCAACCGTGAGCGTGCAGAGCATATCTTTAACCAGCTGTACGTCCCGGATGCCAAAGAATACCGCCACCATATTATTCGTGCTGATACCTTCCACCTGAGCGCGGTCAACTGGTCGAACATCATGATGCTGGGCGCCATTGGCCTGGTATTCTGGATGGCCAACAGTCTGGGCTGGGCGGATACCGCGGTGGCGGCAACCTATTCGCTGACGTTGCTATTCCTGCGCACGCCATTGCTCTCCGCCGTTGGCGCGCTGCCGACGCTGCTGACGGCACAGGTGGCGTTCAATAAGCTGAATAAGTTTTCCCTGGTTCCCTTCAAGGCAGAATTCCCGCGGCCAACCGCATTTCCGAACTGGCAAACGCTGGAGTTGCGTGACGTGGTTTTCCACTATCAGGATAATGCGTTCTCCGTTGGGCCAGTGAATCTGACCATTCGTCGTGGTGAACTGATCTTCCTGATTGGCGGTAATGGCAGCGGTAAATCCACGCTGGCGATGTTGCTGACCGGGTTGTACCAGCCGCAGTCTGGTGAGATTTTACTGGATGGCAAGGCGGTTGCTGTCGAAAAACCGGAGGACTACCGTAAGCTGTTCTCTGCGGTGTTTACCGACGTCTGGCTGTTTGACAAATTGTTAGGACCCGAAGGCAGAGACGCTTCTCCTGCTCTGGTCGCGAAGTGGCTGGAACATCTGCAAATGGCGCACAAGCTGGAGCTGAACGACGGGCGCATTCTCAACCTGAAGCTGTCGAAAGGGCAGAAAAAGCGAGTGGCGCTGTTGCTGGCCTTAGCGGAGGAGCGCGACATTATTCTGCTGGATGAATGGGCCGCCGATCAGGATCCGCATTTCCGCCGGGAGTTTTATCAGGTCCTGTTACCGCTGATGCAGGAGATGGGCAAAACCATTTTTGCCATTAGCCATGACGATCATTACTTTATTCATGCAGACCGTTTGCTGGAAATGCGTAATGGGCAATTGAGTGAACTGCTGGGCGATGAACGTGATGCGGCTTCGCGTGATGCGGTGGCTCGAACAGCATGATCCCGCATGCCGCCGGTTTTTTATCCAGCCGGCGGCCTCGTTTATTGTTATTTACATAATTCGGCATCATGATTGGTGATATTTCATATCATGGATTTATGATTGATGTCCGTAATAAACAAAAACAGCGCCAGGCTACGTGACGAGGAACGTGCTCGTCTTATCTGGCTACTGACCACTGATAAAGCCATCATTTCAACATTATTGGGTAAGCTTACCCTGGCTGAGCAATATGACGTCGGTACGTTAGCCGACGATATTGCTGAGGTAGGGGCACTGGTGGCGCATCTGCCGCCACCCGATCTGGCCGATACCCTCGAAGCACTGCCCTCCGAAGAGCGTCACGCCCTGTGGCGACTGGTCGAAAGTGAAAAACGCGGCAACGTCCTGCTTGAAGCATCAGAAAATGTGTGGGATGACCTGATCGACGAGATGAGCGACCGCGAGCTACTGGATGCGCTGCAATATCTCGACATCGACGAACAGATTTATCTGGTACAGCATTTACCCCGTAACCTTACCGGTCGACTGCTGGCATCACTGCCTGCTGAAGAGCGGGCGCGCGTACGTCAGGTGCTGCACTACGAGAAGAATCGCGTCGGTGCGATCATGGAGTTCGAAGTCATCACCGTACGTCCGGACGTGACGCTGGAAGTGGTGCAGCGGTACTTGCGGCGGCTGGGAAAAATGCCGGAGAACACCGATAAACTCTTCGTAACCGATCGCAATAAAGTCCTGGTGGGCGAACTGACTCTAACCTGTATTCTGCTTAATGACGTGCAGCGTAAAGTCAGCGACGTGATGGAGGATGATCCGCTGACATTTTCTCCGGAAGATATCGCCGAGAACGCTGCGCGTACGTTTGAACGTGATAACCTGGTCAGTGCTGCGGTGGTTGATCCCTCTGGCAAACTGATGGGACGCTTAACCATCGATGAGATCGTCGATGTGGTTTATGAAGAAACCGATACCGATCTGCGTCGAATGGGGGGCTTAAGTGCCGAAGAGGACGTATTCGCTCCGGTCACTAAAGCGGTAAAAACCCGTTGGGCGTGGCTGGCAATTAATCTCTGTACCGCCTTTATCGCCTCGCGGGTAATCGACGGTTTCGAGCACACCATTTCACAACTGGTGGCACTGGCCTCGCTGATGCCCATTGTGGCAGGGATTGGTGGTAATACAGGTAATCAGACCATCACCATGATCGTCCGGGCGCTGGCGTTGCAGAATATTCAGCCCGGCAACCTGACGTTTCTGATCCTGCGTGAGATGGGGGTAGCGCTGATCAACGGCCTTGTCTGGGGCGGAATCATGGGCGGCATCACCTGGTGGCTGTACGATGATATGGCGCTGGGCGGCGTGATGACCCTGGCGATGATGCTCAATCTGCTGATGGCGGCGCTGATGGGCGTTATCATCCCGATGACGATGGTCAAGCTCGGACGCGATCCGGCGGTCGGCTCCAGCGTCATGATTACCGCTATCACCGACACCGGCGGATTCTTTATTTTTCTGGGTCTGGCGACGCTGTTTTTGATGTAGACGCCCGTTTCCCTCTGACGATGCGCGGCAGTATCAACATCGTGACCATGCCGGCAACCACGCCAATTGCCAGGTTGCCGGTAGAGACTGTCGCGGCGACGGTAACCAACATTGCCAGCGTTTCGGCGACCGGCATGTTGGTCAGCGTCGTGGGTCGGATACTGTGCCAGCTAAACGTTTTCACCGCCACAATCACCATAATTCCCGCCAGTACTGACATCGGTATCTTCGCCATCACCTCGCTGAGTGCGGTGACGAGCAACAGCAAGACCAGCCCGGCGGCGAACGTCGAGACGCGGCTGCGTCCTTTACCCATCTCAACGTTGACAATCGTTTGACCGATCATCGCGCATCCGGCGATGCCGCCATAAAAACCGGCCAGGATATTGGCTACGCCTAGTCCAGTGCTTTCACGGTTTTTATTCGACGGGGTGACCGTCAGGTCGTCAACCAGACGGGCGGTTAACAATGACTCCATCAACCCAACAAAAGCGATGCTCAGCGCGCAGGGCCAGATAATGGCTAACGTTTGCAGGTTGAGTGGTACGAGTAACTGCGTCAAGCCCGGCAGACCGCCGCTCATTGAACCTTCGTCACCGACGGTTGGTAACAGTTGCCCGCTGGTGACAGTGAACATAGTCAGCAGCACGATGGCGATAAGCGGCGCGGGGATTGCTTTAATAAACCGCGGAACCCACAGCACAATCAGCAGCGTCAGGACGAACAGCCCCCAGATTAACGGGCTTTTCCCCCAGAAGTGCGGAACCTGAGCAAAGAAAATCAAAATGCCCAGCGCGTTAACAAAGCCGGTCATCACGGCCGTGGGGATGAACCGCATCAAACGTGCCATGCCTAACACACCAAACAGGATCTGAATAATCCCGGCCAGTACTACCGCTGGCAGGATGTATTGCACGCCGTGTTGATGCACCATCGGGCCAATGACTAATGCAACCGATCCTGCAGCGGCGGTAACCATTGCCGGACGCCCACCTAAAAAGGACATCGCCAGGCACAGTACGACCGAGGCTATCAGGCTGACTTTAGGGTCGACGCCGGCGATAACTGAAAACGAAATCACTTCCGGGATCAGCGCCAGGGCGGTTACCACACCAGCCAGTGTTTCACGAACCAGCAGGCGGGGTTGGCGTAACACGGTGCGGGTGGTGTGTTCTGCCACCGCGGCAGGGGAAGAGTGTGTTGCAGACATAGTTACTCTCAGGTCAGAGAAGGCCTGATGACAGCAGACCGACAGGCATCCGTGCGGTGAATAGCAAAGCGCAGCATAGTACCCGTCTGACGGGGAGGTTTCCAGAAATGATTGTCAATAACCGTATAAATAATCAACGTATTAATAACATTTTTAAAATTTAAATATAATTTATAAACAATATTTAATTATTTTTACTTAAGTGTTACCGTTGTTACCGCTCGATTTTCACCTGCACTAAAAGCAAAAAGCGATACTAAAAGTAAGGCATTAACATTATGAAAAAAGTGACTGCCATGCTCTTCACCATGGCCGTAGGGCTGAATGTTGTCTCGATGGCAGCAAAAGCGAAAGCGGCGGAAGAGCAGGAAACGGATGTACTGTTGATTGGCGGCGGCATCATGAGCGCCACACTGGGAACCTATTTACAGGAGCTGGAGCCGCAATGGTCAATGACCATGGTAGAGCGACTGGATGGCGTTGCTCAGGAGAGTTCAAACGGCTGGAACAACGCCGGAACAGGCCACTCCGCACTTATGGAACTGAACTACACGCCTAAAAAGGCTGACGGTAGCATCAGTATTGAAAAGGCAGTCGAAATTAACGAAGCCTTCCAGATTTCCCGCCAGTTCTGGGCGTATCAGGTCAACAATGGCGTGATGCATGAACCCCGCTCGTTTATTACCACGGTTCCCCATATGAGCTTTGTCTGGGGCGACGAGAACGTGAATTTCCTGCGTGCCCGTTACACGGCACTCCAGCAAAGCACCCTGTTCCGCGGTATGCGCTATTCTGAAGATCACGCGCAGATTAAAGAATGGGCGCCTCTGGTTATGGAAGGTCGCGATCCAAAACAGAAAGTTGCGGCAACGCGTACTGAGATCGGTACTGACGTGAACTACGGCGAAATTACGCGCCAGCTGATTGCATCGTTGCAGAAAAAACCTAATTTTGCGCTGCAACTGAGCACCGAAGTTCGCGGCTTTAAGCGTAACGCGGATAATAGCTGGACCGTCACGGTTGCCGATCTGAAAAACAACGAAGCGGAACACGCCATTAAGGCGAAGTTTGTCTTTATTGGTGCCGGTGGTGCAGCACTGAAACTGCTGCAGGAAACCGATATCCCGGAAGCGAAAGGCTATGCCGGATTCCCGGTTGGTGGTCAGTTCCTGGTGGCGGAAAACCCTGATGTGGTCAATCGTCACCTGGCGAAAGTGTATGGTCAGGCATCTGTCGGCGCGCCGCCGATGTCCGTACCGCACATTGACACCCGTATTCTGGATGGTAAACGCGTGGTGCTGTTTGGGCCGTTCGCGACCTTCTCCACCAAATTCCTGAAAAATGGCTCTTTGTGGGATCTGCTCAGTTCTACTACCACGTCCAACTTTATGCCAATGGTGAATGTGGGTCTGGATAACTTCGATCTGGTCAAATATCTGGTAAGCCAGGTCATGCTCAGCGATGACGATCGTTTTGCTGCTTTGCAGGAGTACTATCCAGAGGCGAAGAAAGAAGACTGGCGTTTGTGGCAAGCGGGCCAGCGCGTGCAGATCATCAAAAGCGATGCTGAGAAGGGCGGCGTTCTGCGTCTGGGAACCGAAGTGGTCAGCGATAAAGAGGGAACCATTGCTGCGCTACTGGGCGCATCACCGGGGGCATCAACCGCGGCACCGATCATGCTGCATCTGATGGAAAAAGTGTTTAAAGATAAAGTTGCCAGCCCACAATGGCAGGCGAAGCTGAAAACGATTATTCCGTCTTATGGCACCAAGCTGAACGGCAACGTTGATGCGACGGAGCAAGAGCTGCAATACACCAGTGAAGTACTGGGTCTGAAGTACGATAAACCGCAGGTTGCTGATGAAGCACCGAAACCACAGCTAAAACCTCAGGCACAACCGCAACCTGAGCAGAAAGCCGTAGCGGATATCGCGCTGTAAAAAAAAGCCGGATCGCACTGCGCTTATCCGGCCTATTTCTACTTAATGCTTCTGTAGGCCGGATTAGGCGGTACGCCGCCATCCGGCACATTCTCACTTATCGCGCGACGGCGTCCTGAATCTTATCTTCTGCTTTCCAGATGCGGTATTTCACCTCCACGTTTTCTGGGGTGTAGACCACAATCGGTAATTTGCTGTTGTAACGCAGCATACCGTCTTCACCCAGATACGCGGTGATGAATTTCTTCTCTTTCTTGCCGTCCGGGCAGGCCATCATGGTTGAAACCGGAGAAGTGACTTTGTCGAATACGTAGTAGTCATAGCCCCAACCTTCCAGCGTTTTGCTGTCCAGTTCTCCACCAAGACGATGTTTGTTGCAATCAACTTCCAGCGTTTGTCCGATCAGCAGTTCTACTTTCAGAGTAGATTCATCTTTCTCTGGAGTAAGCTGAATAACCTGACGCTTCATTCCCTTGTCCGCTTTAGGATAAGGGGCGACTTTTTCCAGCGGCTGAGCGCTGGCATCGGTGGTTGTTGCCCACGCAGAGGTGCTGGCGAAGGCGGCGAGGAGTGCGGCAGGGACAATTGTCTTCATCTTATTGTTCACAGTGTTTCCTTTCTTCTGTCTTTCGAACGTATCCAGTGCAGGTTAGCATATTCACATCGTCTATTAATCTAAATTTACTTATATTTTAAGTGTATTAATTAATTGTTTGGAATTTGAGTAGCGATAAATGCCAGGAATTATCTTAATTATGAGATTATTATCTGCTTAGTGTTTCCGTTATATAATTTACTATATAACTCATTGAAATGTGAGCAAAAGCGCACTTTTCCCCGCCAACTCAACACTCTTTTGATCCGGCAACAGCATTTACCCCAATTGGGGTATGCACCTCTAACACATCCTGAAATATCTTACGGTTAAAAATAACTACTCATAAATAGTGCGTTTTTTATTGTCGTTCAACCCGCTCAGGGAGAGCGTCATTATGGAAGGACAATGTCATGGTTGATTTATCCCGTCGAGGCATGTTGACAGGCAGTTGGCGTAAAGCCAACGCGGGGATTCGTCCGCCGTGGAGCAAGGAAGACTCTCACTTTCTGGCCAATTGCCTCCGTTGTGACGCCTGCATCCAGGCGTGTGAAACCGACATCCTGCAGCGAGGCCAGGGCGGTTATCCAAGCGTAAATTTCAAACACGGCGAATGCAGCTTTTGTTACGCCTGCGCAGAGGCCTGTCCCGAATCACTTTTTCTTCCGCGCCACACCAGGGCATGGGATCTGAATTTTTCGATCGGTGACAACTGTCTCGCGCATCAGTCCGTTGAATGCCATCGCTGTCAGGATAGCTGTGAACCCATGGCCATTACCTTTCGTCCCACGCTGTCCGGTATTTATCAGCCACAGCTCGACAATCAGGCATGTAACGGATGCGGCGCGTGTGTCGCTATCTGTCCGGTATCAGCCATTAATGCGGAGTACAACCATGGACACTAACTGGCAGGTCTGCAGCCTGGTCGTTCAGGCCAAAAGTCAGCACATCAGCGATATCGCCACGCAGTTACGTTCGTTTCCGGGTTGCGAAGTTGCTCTCAGCGATGTGGAAAGCGGTCAGCTGATTGTGGTGGTAGAAGCTGAGCATAGTGAAACGCTAATGAAAACAATTGAGTCAGTGCGCAACGTTGCGGGCGTGCTGGCGGTGTCGCTGGTTTATCACCAGCAGGATGAGCAAGGTGAGGAAACACCATGAAACTCAGTCGTCGTAGCTTTATGAAAGCTAACGCCGTTGCGGCCGCTGCGGCGGCTGCCGGGTTAAGCGTGCCGGGCGTTGCCCGCGCGGTAGTCGGTCAGCAAGAAGCGATCAAATGGGACAAAGCCCCGTGCCGATTCTGTGGTACGGGTTGTGGTGTATTGGTAGGAACCCAGCAAGGACGTGTTGTGGCATGTCAGGGCGATCCTGATGCGCCAGTTAACCGTGGGCTTAACTGCATTAAAGGTTATTTCCTGCCGAAAATCATGTACGGAAAAGACCGTTTAACGCAGCCGATGCTGCGCATGAAAGACGGCAAATATCACAAAGAAGGCGAATTCACCCCGATTAGCTGGGACCAGGCCTTTGATGTGATGGAAGAGAAGTTTAAAGCGTCTCTGAAAGAGAAAGGGCCAGACGCAATTGGTATGTTTGGCTCCGGTCAGTGGACCATCTGGGAAGGCTACGCTGCCGCAAAACTGTTCAAAGCCGGTTTCCGTTCGAACAACATCGATCCGAACGCGCGTCACTGCATGGCGTCAGCCGTTGTGGGCTTTATGCGTACCTTTGGTATGGATGAGCCGATGGGCTGCTATGACGATATCGAGCATGCGGATGCTTTCGTCCTGTGGGGCGCAAATATGGCGGAAATGCACCCGATCCTGTGGTCGCGCATTACCAACCGTCGTCTGTCCGATCCTAACGTCAACGTCGCCGTTCTCTCAACCTTCCAGCATCGTAGCTTTGAGCTGGCGGATAACGGCATCGTCTTTACGCCGCAAAGCGACCTGGTGATCCTCAACTACATCGCAAACTATATCATTCAAAACAATGCGATAAACCAGGACTTCTTTAGCAAGCACGTTAACCTGCGTAAAGGGGCGACGGATATCGGCTACGGTTTACGTCCAACCCATCCGCTGGAAAAAGCGGCGAAAAACCCCGGTTCTGACGCCTCCGAACCGATCAGCTTTGAAGAGTACAAAGCGTTTGTTGCGGAATATACGCTGGATAAAACCGCAGAAATGACCGGCGTGCCAAAAGATCAGCTGGAACAGCTGGCGCAGCTGTATGCCGATCCGAAGAAGAAAGTCATCTCCTACTGGACGATGGGCTTTAACCAGCATACCCGTGGCGTATGGGCGAACAACCTGGTCTATAACCTGCACCTGCTGACCGGTAAAATTTCTCAGCCAGGCTGCGGCCCATTCTCGCTGACGGGTCAGCCTTCCGCTTGTGGTACCGCGCGTGAAGTCGGGACCTTCTCTCACCGTCTGCCTGCGGACATGGTGGTGACGAACGAGAAACACCGCGATATCTGTGAAAAACACTGGAACATTCCGGCGGGGACCATTCCGGCGAAAATCGGCCTGCATGCTGTGGCGCAGGATCGTGCACTGAAAGATGGCAAGCTCAATGTCTACTGGGTGATGTGTAACAACAACATGCAGGCTGGGCCGAACATCAACGAAGAGCGTATGCCTGGCTGGCGCGATCCGCGCAACTTTATCATCGTTTCCGATCCGTACCCGACGGTCAGTGCTCTGGCGGCCGACCTGATCCTGCCAACAGCGATGTGGGTAGAGAAAGAAGGGGCTTACGGTAACGCCGAGCGCCGTACTCAGTTCTGGCGCCAGCAGATTAAAGCACCGGGTGAAGCGAAATCTGACCTGTGGCAAATGGTGCAGTTCGCCCGCCGATTCAAAACGGAAGACGTCTGGCCGGAGGAACTGCTGGCGAAGAAACCCGAGCTGCGCGGTAAGACGTTGTATGACGTGCTGTTCGCCACGCCAGCCGTCACGAAATTCCCGGTCAGCGAACTGGCTGAAGATCAACTCAACGATGAATCTCGCGAACTCGGTTTCTACCTGCAAAAAGGGCTGTTCGAAGAGTATGCCTGGTTTGGTCGCGGACACGGACACGATCTCGCACCGTTCGATGATTACCACAAGGCGCGCGGGTTACGCTGGCCGGTGGTTGACGGTAAGGAGACTCAGTGGCGCTACAGCGAAGGCAACGATCCGTACGTGAAGGCTGGAGAAAGCTACAAGTTCTATGGCAAACCGGATGGGAAAGCCGTCATCTTCGCGCTGCCATTTGAACCGGCGGCTGAAGCACCGGATAAAGAATATGATCTGTGGCTCTCCACCGGTCGCGTGCTGGAACACTGGCACACCGGCAGCATGACGCGCCGCGTGCCGGAACTGCACCGTGCGTTCCCGGAAGCGGTACTGTTTATCCATCCGCTGGACGCGAAAGCGCGCGATCTGCGCCGTGGTGACAAGGTCAAAGTGGTTTCCCGTCGTGGTGAAGTGATTTCGATTGTTGAAACACGCGGCCGCAACCGTCCGCCGCAGGGGCTGGTGTACATGCCGTTCTTCGACGCCGCACAGTTGGTGAACAACCTGACGCTGGATGCGACGGATCCGCTCTCCAAAGAGACGGATTTCAAGAAGTGCGCTGTGAAACTGGCGAAGGTGTAACGCGTTATGTCCCGGTCAGCAAAACCCCAAAATGGCCGCCGCCGCTTCCTGCGCGATATGGTTCGCGCAGCAGGCGGGCTGGCCGTCGTTGGCGTGGCGCTGGGGTTGCAACAGCAAACCGCACGCGCAACAGGCGTGCGGCTGCGCCCTCCTGGGGCTTTGAGTGAGGACGCATTTGCCAGCGCCTGTGTGCGCTGTGGTCAGTGCGTCCAGGCTTGCCCGTACGACACGCTGAAACTGGCAACGCTGGCCTCCGGGCTGGCGGCCGGAACACCCTATTTTGTCGCTCGCGACATCCCCTGCGAGATGTGTGAAGACATTCCGTGCGCCAAAGTTTGCCCCAGCGGCGCGTTGGACAGGGAGATTGAGTCTATTGACGATTCACGCATGGGGCTGGCGGTGTTGTTGGATCACGAGAACTGCCTTAACTATCAGGGATTGCGTTGCGACGTTTGCTATCGCGAGTGCCCGAAAATCGATGAGGCCATCACCCTGGAGCTGGACCGCAACATGCGTACCGGTAAGCATGCGCGGTTTATTCCGACCGTGCATAGCGATGCCTGTACCGGCTGCGGTAAATGCGAAAAAGTCTGCGTACTGGAACAGCCGGCAATAAAAGTGTTACCGCTGTCGCTGGCGAAAGGGGAGTTGGGACACCATTACCGCTTCGGTTGGCTGGAGGGGAACAATGGCAAATCGTAAACGTGATGCGGGGCGTGAAGCACAAACGAAAAAAGGTTGGTGGCGGAGCCATCGCTGGCTGGTGTTGCGTCGTCTGAGCCAGTTTCTGGTTCTGGCAATGTTTCTCAGCGGTCCCTGGCTGGGCGTGTGGATCCTGCATGGTAATTACAGCAGCAGCCTGTTGCTGGATACCATTCCGTTAACCGATCCGCTGATCACCCTGCAAAGCCTGGCCAGCGGGCACCTGCCCGCAACAGTTGCGTTAACAGGGGCCGCCATTATTACGGTTCTGTATGCCCTTGCCGGTAAGCGATTGTTTTGTAGTTGGGTCTGCCCGATGAATCCGGTTACTGATTTGGCGAGCTGGCTGCGCAGAAGATTTGACCTGAATCAGTCTGCGACTTTGCCGCGCCATATACGGTACGTCCTGCTGGTGGTTATCCTGGTCGGTTCTGCCCTGACAGGGACGCTGCTATGGGAATGGATAAATCCGGTCTCTTTGCTGGGACGTAGCCTGGTAATGGGCTTTGGCAGCGGGGCGCTGCTTATTCTCGCGCTGTTTTTATTTGATTTACTGGTTGTTGAGCATGGCTGGTGCGGGCATCTCTGCCCCCTGGGTGCGCTGTATGGCGTATTGGGTAGTAAAGGTGCATTAACCGTATCGGCAAAAGAACGTAACAGATGTAACCGCTGTATGGATTGTTTTCATGTTTGCCCGGAACCGCATGTGCTACGTGCGCCGGTGCTGGATGAGCAAAGCCCGGTGCAGGTGACCAGTCGCGATTGCATGGCCTGCGGTCGCTGTGTGGATGTCTGTTCTGAGGATGTTTTTACAATAACGATACACAAAATCATTTGAGATGCATCGCGGCGGCAAGTGAGGAAATCCCCGGGAGCATAGTAACTATGTGACTGGGGTTTCGGAGCGCAGCCAACAAAGAGGCAGCTTAAAGGATGAAGTGTAAATGCGATGGAGTTCGGGAGCTAAACAATGAAAAGCCATGACCTGATTAAAGCGCTGAGTCAATGGACAGCCGCGCTGGCCCTGGTAGTCAGTGGGGCCGTTTGGGCTGCAAACGGAGTGGATCTGAGCCAGTCACCGGAAGTCTCAGGGACACAGGAAGGGGCGATTCGCATGCCGAAAGAGCAGGAGCGTATGCCGCTGAATTATGTGAATCAGCCACCAATGGTTCCGCACAGTGTTGACGGCTACCAGGTGACGACCAATACCAACCGTTGCCTGCAGTGTCACGGTGTTGAAAGCTACCGCACCACCGGTGCACCGCGTATCAGCCCGACGCACTTTATGGACAGCAACGGCAAGGTACTGGCTGAAGTCGCTCCGCGTCGTTACTTCTGCCTGCAGTGTCATGTCCCGCAGGCTGATGCGGCACCGATTGTTGAAAATACCTTCACCCCCTCGAAAGGTTACGGGAAATAAGAGGTCATTATGGAAAATTCTAACCGTAAACCAGGCTGGATTAAGCGCGTCTGGCAATGGTGGCGTCGCCCCAGCCGTCTGGCGCTCGGCACGCTGTTGTTAATCGGCTTTGTGGGCGGCATTATTTTCTGGGGCGGCTTTAATACCGGTATGGAAAAGGCCAATACTGAAGAGTTCTGCATTAGCTGTCACGAAATGCGCAACACGGTATACCAGGAATATATGGAAACCGTACACTACAACAACCGCAGCGGTGTGCGCGCGACTTGCCCTGATTGCCACGTACCTCATGAGTGGGGCCCGAAAATGATCCGCAAAATCAAGGCCAGCAAGGAGCTGTACGCGAAAGCACTGGGGTTGATAGATACACCGCAAAAATTTGAAGACCACCGTTTATCGATGGCGCAAAATGAATGGCGGCGTATGAAAGACAATAATTCGCAAGAGTGTCGGAACTGTCACAACTTCGAGTTTATGGATTTAACCGCCCAGAAAGGCGTAGCGGCTAAAATGCATGACCAGGCCGTGAAAGAAGGGCAAACCTGTATTGACTGTCATAAAGGGATAGCACACAAACTGCCAGATATGCGCGAAGTCAAACCGGGCTTTTAACAGGATGTAAATAATCAGGATGCTTGAGGCCAGAGAACTGCTCTGCGAGCGAGATGACAGAATACTGTTTAGCGATCTGTCATTTCGCGTCAATGCAGGGGAATGGGTACAAATTACCGGGAGTAATGGCGCAGGGAAAACCACCTTGTTGCGGTTGCTTACCGGGCTGGCTCGTCCTGACGCCGGAGAGGTTTGCTGGCAAGGGAAATCGCTGCACCAGGTGCGGGACAGTTACCATCAGGAACTGCTGTGGATCGGACATCAGCCGGGGATAAAAACCCGGCTTTCGGCGTTGGAGAATCTGCGGTTTTTCCATCACGATGGCGATTGTCTGGCGGCGCTGGCGCAGGCAGGTCTCGCTGGATATGAAGATATTCCTGTTAATCAACTCTCTGCCGGACAACAGCGGCGCGTGGCACTGGCTCGCCTCTGGCTGACCCGCGCGCGACTGTGGATCCTCGATGAACCCTTTACGGCAATTGATGTGCACGGCGTTGAGCGACTGACTCAGCGCATGGCACAGCATACAGAGCAGGGGGGTATTGTGATCCTTACCACGCACCAGCCTCTGGGTGTTGAGACCGATAAAGTGCGACGTATTGCGCTGACCAGCGAGAGGGCCGCGCAATGATGTGGCAAATCTTCCGTTTAGAACTGCGGGTTGCGTTCCGTCATAGTGCAGAGATCGCCAATCCGTTATGGTTTTTCCTGATCGTCATAACCCTGTTCCCGCTCAGCATAGGGCCGGAGCCACAGCTGCTGGCGCGTATTGCACCGGGCATTATCTGGGTTGCCGCATTGCTGGCATCATTACTGGCGCTGGAACGTTTATTTCGGGATGACCTACAGGATGGCAGCCTCGAACAATTGATGCTGCTGCCATTGCCGCTACCGGCCGTGGTGCTGGCGAAGGTAATGGCGCACTGGGTTGTAACTGGTTTGCCGCTGCTGATCCTCTCGCCGCTGGTGGCATTGCTGCTGGGAATGGATATGTATGGTTGGCAAATTATGGCGCTGACGTTGCTGCTTGGAACGCCGACGCTGGGTTTTCTCGGCGCACCTGGCGTGGGACTGACGGTGGGGTTAAAACGCGGTGGCGTGCTGTTGAGCGTGCTGGTACTCCCGCTAACCATTCCATTGTTGATTTTTGCGACCGCTGCGATGGACGCCGCCTCGATGCACTTACCCGTTGAAGGGTACATGGCGATTCTTGGAGCTCTACTGGTAGGAAGCGCCACGTTAAGTCCCTTTGCGACGGCGGCGGCGTTACGTATCAGCGTGCAATAGCGCAGATATGACTTGTAGGCCGGACAAGGCGAAGCCGCCCTCCGGTAAAACGGAAATTTACTAATTTATTGAGTCTGGTGACTGAACTATGTGGAAAACACTTCATCAACTGGCGATGCCCCCACGTCTCTATCAGATCTGTGGCTGGTTTATCCCATGGCTGGCGATTGCCAGTGCAGTGGTTCTGGTAACAGGATGGGTTTGGGGATTTGGCTTCGCGCCAGCGGATTATCAGCAGGGGCAAAGCTATCGCATCATCTATCTGCACGTCCCGGCGGCAATCTGGTCGATGGGCATTTACGCGTCGATGGCGGTTGCCGCATTTATCGGCCTGGTCTGGCAAATGAAAATGGCCAATCTGGCGCTGGCAGCGATGGCGCCAGTTGGCGCAGTGTTTACCTTTATTGCACTGGTGACGGGCTCTGCATGGGGAAAACCGATGTGGGGAACCTGGTGGGTCTGGGATGCCCGACTCACTTCTGAGCTGGTGCTGTTGTTTCTCTATGTTGGCGCCATTGCGCTGTGGCATGCCTTTGATGATCGTCGCATGGCGGGACGAGCAGCCGGTATTCTGGTACTGATTGGTGTCGTGAACTTACCGATTATCCACTATTCGGTCGAGTGGTGGAACACGTTGCACCAGGGGTCGACCCGCATGCAGCAAAGTATTGATCCGGCGATGCGTACGCCACTGCGCCTGGCGATCGTCGGCTATCTACTCCTGTTTGTCACGCTGGCGCTGATGCGCATGCGTAATCTGATTTTATTGATGGAAAAACGCCGCCCGTGGGTGAGTGAACTGATCTTAAAAAGAGGCCGCCAATGACCCCTGCATTTGCATCATGGAGTGATTTTTTCGCGATGGGCGGTTACGCCTTGTATGTCTGGCTGGCTGTGGCCATGAGCGTTATCCCGCTGGTGGTGCTGGTGCTGCATTCTGCACTACAGCATCGCGCAATCTTACGCGGCGTGGCGCAGCAGCGGGCGAGAGAAGCGCGCATGCGTGCGGCGCAAGTTCAACGGGAGGCGGCGTGAATATTCGACGTAAAAATCGGCTATGGATAGCCTGTGCGGTGCTGGCGGGCCTGGCATTGACCATCACGCTGGTGCTCTACGCGCTGCGTTCCAATATCGATTTGTTCTATACGCCGGGAGAAATACTCTACGGCAAGCGCGAAACTCAGCAGATGCCGGAAGTCGGTCAACGCCTGCGCGTTGGCGGAATGGTTATGCCGGGTAGTGTGAAGCGCGATCCGCAGTCGCTGAAAGTTAACTTCAGCATCTATGACGCCGAAGGCGTGGTGGATGTGACTTATGAAGGTATCCTGCCGGATCTGTTCCGTGAAGGGCAGGGCGTCGTTGTTCAGGGGGAACTGGATCAGGGAAATCATGTGCAGGCCAAAGAAGTCCTTGCCAAACATGATGAAAATTACACCCCGCCGGAAGTTGAAAAAGCGATGCAGGAGAACCACCGTCGCCCGGAAAGTGTTTATAAGGATAAAACGTCATGATGCCTGAAATTGGCAATGGGCTACTGTGTCTGGCACTCGGCGTTGCACTATTGCTGTCGGTTTATCCGCTGTGGGGTGTTGCGCGTGGCGATGTCCGGATGATGGCCTCTGCGCGCCCCTTTGCCTGGGTGTTGTTTATCTGTGTGATGGGTGCGTTTCTGGTGCTGGTAAACGCATTTGTGGTCAATGACTTTACCGTGACCTATGTCGCCAGCAACTCCAATACGCAACTTCCGGTCTGGTATCGCGTCGCCGCGACATGGGGCGCGCATGAAGGCTCACTGTTGCTGTGGGTGCTGCTGATGAGCGGCTGGACGTTCGCAGTGGCGCTTTTCAGCCAGCGGATGCCGCTGGATATCGTCGCCCGCGTACTGGCGGTGATGGGCATGGTCAGCGTCGGCTTCCTGCTGTTTATTCTGTTTACCTCCAACCCGTTTTCCCGCACGCTTCCGGACTTCCCGATAGAAGGGCGTGACCTTAATCCGCTGTTGCAGGATCCGGGGTTGATCTTCCATCCGCCATTGCTGTATATGGGCTATGTCGGTTTCTCTGTGGCTTTTGCTTTTGCCATTGCCGCACTGATGAGCGGGCGTCTGGATAGCACCTTTGCCCGTTTTTCCCGTCCGTGGACGCTGGCGGCATGGGTGTTTTTGACACTGGGTATTGTGCTCGGCTCTGCGTGGGCATACTACGAACTGGGCTGGGGCGGTTGGTGGTTCTGGGACCCGGTAGAGAACGCTTCGTTTATGCCGTGGCTGGTGGGGACTGCGCTGATGCACTCGCTGTCAGTGACCGAACAACGCGCCAGCTTTAAAGCCTGGACGTTGCTGCTGTCAATATGCGCCTTCTCGCTTTGCTTGCTCGGGACGTTCCTGGTGCGTTCGGGTGTACTGGTGTCGGTGCACGCTTTCGCCTCTGACCCGTCGCGCGGGATGTTCATTCTTGCCTTTATGGTGCTGGTTATCGGCGGTTCCCTGCTGCTGTTTGCGGTACGTGGACACAAGGTTCGTTCGCGGGTGAATAACGCGCTGTGGTCGCGTGAATCGCTGTTGCTGGGTAATAACGTGCTGCTGATTGCTGCCATGCTGGTGGTGCTCCTCGGCACGCTGTTGCCGTTGGTGCACAAACAGCTGGGGCTGGGCAGTATTTCAATTGGCGAGCCATTCTTCAATACCATGTTTACCTGGCTGATGGCACCGTTTGCGCTATTGCTGGGGATTGGGCCACTGGTACGCTGGGGACGTGACCGACCGCGGAAGCTGAAAACGCTACTGATTGTCGCGTTTGTTACCACGCTGGTACTGTCCGTGCTGCTGCCGTGGCTGTTTGAAGACCGTATCGCTGCCATGACGGTCGTGGGTATGGCAATGGCATGCTGGATATTTGTGCTGGCGATGTCTGAAGCGTTCCTGCGTATTTCGCGCGGCACAAAGCTGACGCCGAGCTACTGGGGCATGGTTTCAGGTCACGTGGGGCTGGCTGTCACCATCGTCGGTATTGCCTTTAGTCAGAACTACAGCGTTGAACGCGATGTGCGTATGAAGGCGGGCGATAGCGTCGCTATTCATGATTATCAGTTCACCTTCCGCGAAGTAAAAGATATTACCGGACCTAACTATCGGGGGGGCGTGGCCGTGATTGGTGTTACCCGCGACGGCAAGCCGGAAGCGACGCTGCATGCGGAAAAACGTTTTTACAACAGCACCAGTTCAATGATGACCGAAGCGGCGATCGATGGCGGGCTGACGCGTGACTTGTACGCTGCATTAGGCGAAGAGCTGGACAACGGCGCGTGGGCAGTGCGTCTGTACTATAAACCGTTTATTCGCTGGATTTGGGCCGGAGGGTTGCTGATGGCGCTGGGCGGGTTGTTCTGCCTGTTTGATCCACGCTATCGCCAGCGCACACGTCCTCGTGCTGCTGCGCAAAGAAACGCGCCGGAGGCTGTATGAAGCGCAATGCATTGTTAATTCCGTTTATTATTTTTCTCATTATTGCAGCGGCGCTGCTGTGGCAACTGGCACGTAACGCACAGGGAGACGACCCGACGAATCTGGAATCGGCGTTAATCGGTAAGCCGGTGCCGACGTTCCGTCTGGAGTCGCTGGAAAATCCGGGCCAGCATTACCAGGCTGATGTGTTGACGCAGGGGAAACCGGTGCTGCTGAACGTGTGGGCGACCTGGTGTCCGACCTGTCGTGCTGAGCACCAGTATCTGAACCAGCTGTCGGCACAAGGCGTGCGGGTCGTTGGGTTGAACTATAAAGACGATCGTCAAAAAGCCATCGTCTGGCTGAAAGAACTGGGCAATCCGTATGCCTTAAGTCTGTTTGACGGTGACGGTATGCTCGGGCTGGATCTTGGCGTGTATGGTGCGCCGGAAACATTCCTTATCGACGGTAAAGGCATTATTCGCTATCGCCATGCCGGCGACTTAAACGCCAGGGTGTGGGAGAGCGAGATCAAACCATTGTGGGATAAATACAGTAAGGAGGCTGCGCAATGAGGTTCTTTCTGGGCCTGCTGATGCTGGTTATCTCGGGATCGGCGCTGGCCACTATTGACGTGATGCAGTTCAAAGATGAGGCGCAGGAACAGCAGTTCCGTCAGCTTACTGAACAGTTGCGCTGCCCAAAGTGTCAGAACAACAGCATTGCTGACTCTAACTCAATGATTGCCACCGATCTGCGTCAGAAGGTTTACGAACTGATGCAGGAAGGGAAAAGTCAGAAAGAAATTGTCGATTACATGGTGGCGCGATACGGCAACTTCGTGACTTACGATCCGCCGTTGACACCGCTGACTGTGCTGCTGTGGGTGATGCCCGTTGTGGCAATTGGCTTAGGGGGCTGGATTATTTTTGCCCGCTCACGCCGTCGAGTACGAGTGAAGCAGGAAGAATTTCCTGATGATATTACCCCCGACGGTAAACGCGGTGGATTAGGACTCTTTATACCCGGCGTTATCGTGGCGCTGGTGGTGGGCGCGGTGAGCTATTACCAAACCGGTAGCTATAAGCAGGTTAAGGTCTGGCAGCAGGCGACTGCACAGGCTCCGGCGTTGCTGGAGCGGGCGTTAGATCCAAAGGCTGAGCCGCTGAATGAAGAGGATATGGCGCGTCTGGCGCTGGGATTACGTACCCGGCTGCAAACCGATGCCGGAAACGTTGAAGGCTGGATTATGCTTGGGCGCGTAGGCATGGTTCTCGGTAATGCCAGTACGGCAACTGAAGCGTATGCTAATGCCTACCGACTGGATCCTAAAAACAGCGATGCTGCGCTGGGTTATGCGGAAGCGTTGACCCGTTCTTCCGATCCAGATGATAACCGTCGCGGTGGGGAGTTGTTACGTCAATTGGTCAGGAGCGAACATGCGAATGTGCGTGTACTGAGCATGTACGCTTTTAACGCTTTCGAACAGCAGCGCTTCGGTGAGGCGGTTGCGGCGTGGGAGATGATGCTGAAATTATTGCCCGCCAATGATACCCGTCGGACGGTAATTGAGCGCAGCATCAAACAGGCGATGGAACAGCTGGCACCGCAGGAGAAATAAGCGTTCAGATTGCCCGATGGCGCGCAGCTTTCGGGCCTGTGTGGGCCTTGTAGGCCGGATAAGACGCTGAGGCGTCGTATCCGGCATCTTATTGATTACTGCATTCCGCGTGTTTGTAAAAACAGGATGGTGGCGGCAACGCGAGAGCGGACGTTCAGTTTACGCAGCAGGTTGCGGATATGCACTTTCACCGTTTGCTCGGAAATGTTCAGTACAGATGCAATCTGTTTATTCGATAATCCCTGAGCCAGCTCATGTAACACATCCAGCTCGCGTTCGGTGAGTACGCTGAACGGATCTTCCTCAGCGCCAAACAGTTCCCGTTCCCGCAGATAATCGCTGACGCGTTGGCTAAAGGCTTTACCTCCTTTTGCACCAGCGCGAATGGCTTCCAGCAGAACTTCAGGATCGCTGTCTTTAAGCAAATAGCCATCCGCGCCGGCATCAATCAGGGCGTACACATCGCTGGCGGCATCCGAAACGGTCAGAATAATAATTTGCGCAGTAACGCCGTCCCGACGTAGCGCATTCAGGGTATCCAGTCCGCTCATGCCTTTCATATTGAGATCGAGCAGGATCACATCAAGATCCAGACGGTTCGCCAGATCGATAGCACTTGCGCCATCGCCGGCTTCAGCGACAACATCGAATGCGGTATCCAGTTGTAATAATTGACTAATTCCTCGCCGCATGAGTGGGTGGTCATCAACGATCATCACCTTAAAAGGTGTTAATTCAGGCATCTTCTTCTCCTGAGTACTCTTAATTTCGTTATATTCCGGGGCATGGGATAATCCTGATTTATCACGTAGATGATAAGGCAACGTGACCTTACTTTTTACAGGTGCAAATAGTATATCCTGACTCAAAAAGCTCTCATTGGAATTTTTACAAAGAAAACTCTTTATGATTTGAATCAAGGTGGTGGCGGTTTGCGAGACGAAAGAATTCTCGATTTGCTGTTTGACAACATTAATTAAATATCAACATTAACAAGTGGCAATAATAAGCAATGTTGATATTGAAGGTGCAAGTAGTTGGAAGAGAACTCCGCAGACGCCACCCAGGCGGCACGACGTGCGCGACATACTCATCCCAGCGCTCTTCATGCAAATGGGTGACTAGCAATGGGGTTGGGCCAATAGAGTAAGCGTAATTTAACTTAAGAATATAAAAAAACCTAAAATGCAATAGGAATAAAGTGAAAGCGCATTTATTGCCTTTACTTTTGTTTGCATTTTGTGCTTTTTTGGCAAGAGGCGCACAGCTAAGTTCGGTTTCGTACTTTGGGGGATAGGGTGAAGTTCAGGGATGAAAGAAAGTTGGCATTACTGATTGGGATGTTAGTTTTGCCGTTCACCACGGTTTCTGCCGCACCACTCTCTCCTGCGGATCGTAATACCATTCAGCAGCAGCAACAGCAGCTACTTAATGAAAACCAGCGCCAGCGTGAAGAGCTGGAGCGTAGCGTTACGCTGCCCGAAGCCGTCACGTCGAAAATGCCAGCCCCGACTGAAGGGCCGTGTTTTATGATTTCGCGCATTGATATTGACGGCGCAACGACGTTGTCCGCCGCTGCCTCGGCAAAGCTTACCGCACCGTGGGTGAATCAATGCCTGGATATTCCTCGCCTGACGGAACTGACAAATGCAATTTCCGACTGGTATATCAGCCGAGGTTACATCACCAGTCGTGCCTTTTTAACCGAACAGGATCTCTCCTCTGGGGTGCTGCACATTGCGGTGCTTGAAGGAAAATTGCAGCAAATACGTCTGGAAGGTGTCCCATCGCGCACGCTGAAAATGATCTTTCCGGGGCTGGAAGGAAAGATTCTCAATCTGCGTGACATTGAACAGGGTATGGAGCAGTTGAACCGGGTTCGCCAGACGCCGGTGGAAATTGAAATTTTGCCGGGCAGCCAGCAGGGGTTATCAATAGTTAATCTGAGCGCCACGCCTGAATTCCCCGTTAACGGCTCCGTCAGTTTTGATAACAGCGGACAAAAGAGTACCGGTACCGGACAACTGAGCGGGGCATTATTTTTCAATAATATGCTTGGGCTGGCGGATAAATGGTTTATCAGCGGCGGGCGTAGCAGCGATTTTTCCAGCAGTAAAGATGCGCAGAACGTTGCCGCTGGCGTGAGTGTTCCTTACGGCTACGGATTGCTGGATTACAGCTACAGCTGGAGTAACTACCTCAGCACCATTGATAACAATGGCTATGCCTGGCGCTCCACCGGTGACAGCGAAACCCATCGTCTGACCGGCTCCTGGGTTTTGTTTCGCAACGGTGAGATCAAAACCGCAGCATCGCTGGGTCTCACGCATCGAATCAATCGTAACAGATTGAATGATGTCCTGCTGGAAACCAGTAGCCGCAAGCTTTCCAGCGTTTCGCTGGGTATCAACCATACACAAAAAATTGCTTCCGGCGTTGCGACGTTTAACCCCTCATTCACCCAGGGCGTGCCGTGGTTTGGCGCAGAGGATGACAATGATAAACAGGGTGATGTGCCAAAGGCAGAATTTCGCAAGTGGAGCGTCAGCGGCAGTTTTCAGCGCCCGCTGACAGAAAGACTGTGGTGGCTGAGCAGCCTCTATTTTCAATGGTCACCGGACCGCCTTTACGGCAGCGAACGCCTGACGCTGGGCGGTGAAACATCGGTACGTGGCTATAAAGAACAATACATTTCAGGAGATAACGGCGGCTACTGGCGCAACGAAGTGAATTATTCGCTGTTTACGCTGCCGGTGTTGGGACAGATTGGCGCGATAGCGGCATTCGACGGCGGCTGGCTGAAACAAGATAGTGTTGACAGGTATGCTTCCGGCACGTTGTGGGGGGCCGCGCTGGGATTAACCAGCTCAGGGCGCTGGTTCTCCAGTCAGTTTACCGTAGGAACGCCAGTGAATTATCCGGACTGGCTGGCACCGGATCATCTCAATGTGTATTACCACGTTGCGGTGGCATTTTAAGGAACAAGGATGATGAAAAAGGATCAGGTGCGTTTCTCCCAGCGTTTGCTAAGTGGCATGTTGAGTTTCCTGCTGGCTACCCAACCGCTGCTCCCGGCGATGGCTGCCGCCATCACGCCTGAAGGCAATACGCAGATGGATAAAGCCGCCAATGGTGTTCCGGTGGTGAATATTGCCACGCCGAACCAGTCCGGGATTTCACACAACAAATATAACGACTACAACGTGGGAAAAGAGGGGCTGATCCTCAACAACGCGACCGGGCAATTTACCCAAACCCAGCTCGGCGGCATCGTCCAGAATAACCCGAACCTGCGTCCCGGAAAGGAAGCGTCAGGGATCATCAACGAAGTTACTGGCGCTAACCGTTCGCAGCTTCAGGGCTATACGGAAGTGGCGGGTAAAGCGGCGAACGTGATGGTCGCCAACCCGTATGGCATCACCTGTAACGGCTGCGGTTTTATCAACACGCCTAACGCCACCCTGACTACCGGTAAACCGGTGCTGGATGCTAACGGTAACCTGCAGTCGCTGGATGTGAGCAAAGGCAGCATTACCATTGAAGGCAAAGGGCTGGATGGAAGCCAGAGCGATGCGGTGTCAATTATTGCCCGCGCCACGGAAATTAACGCTGCGCTACACGCCAAAGATCTGAATGTTATCGCCGGGGCGAATCGCGTTGCGGCGAATGGCCAGACGAGCCCGCTGAATGGCGAAGGGGATGCACCGAAAATTGCGGTAGACACCGGCGCATTAGGTGGGATGTACGCTAACCGTATTCATCTGGTCTCCAGCGAGAAAGGGCTGGGAGTCAACCTCGGGAATCTGAATGCCCGTCAGGGTGATATCACCCTCAATGCTAACGGGAAATTAACGATCGGCAACAGTCTGGCAAACGGTGGTCTTTCCGCCAGTGGCGAAGGCGTCACGTTGACCGGCAACCATAAGACTGCAAGCGGGATGGTCATCAACAGCACCGGGGCGTTAGCGCTACAAGGAGCAAATCTCTCCAGTGGCGCAAACGTGCAGTTGGGTAGCGATGGCAAGATGACGATCGAGGGTGGCGGGATTGCCGCAGTTGGCGAGTTGCACGTGGCTGCTAAACAGAATGTAGCCGTTGCCGCAACCACTCTGGTTAGCCAGAAAAACACCTCACTGCGCAGTGACGGTTCGCTGACAATCAACGACGGTAGTCTGACCAGTAAAGAAAAACTGGATGTCGCGAGTACTAATGGGCTGACGCTGACCCGCTCCACGCTAGGGAGTGATGCTGATGTTAGCCTTAACAGTCACGGTAATCTGTCGGCTAAAGGGGGATTGCTCTCTGCAGGTAACGGACTCACGCTGAAGGCGCAGCGCATAGCGCTGGATAACGCCAGTCGGGCCGATGCGAAAGGAGCATTAAGCCTGGCCGGTAGCGAAATGAACAATCAGGGACAGGTCAATGCGGGAGGCGCATTGTCTCTTTCCGGTGACCACCTCGTGAATGGTGGTCAACTGGCGGCAAACGGCAGTCTTGATGCTTCTGTCAGCCGTCTTAGCAACACAGGTCTGATGCAGGGTAACAGCGTATCGGTCCATAGCGGGGCGCTGGATAATAAGGGCACGCTGGCGAGCGGGAGCCAGCTTTCAGTACAGACAACAACGCTGAACCAACAGGGGATCCTAAGCGCGAAAAACGATGCGGATATCCGGGCTGATGCCACGCTGCGTAATAGTGGAAAGTTGCTCTCTGATGGCACTCTGGCGGTTCAGGCCGCGTCAGTTGAACAATATGGCGTCCTCTCTGGCAACCGGGGGGTGACAGTCAATGCTGAAAACCTCAACGCCGCGAAAGATTCGCTGATCGCCGGACAACAGGGCATACAGTTAAACGCTGCGCAAAACCTGAACCTGAACGGTCAGGTTAATGCCGCTGGTGCGCTTAACGTAGGCGCAAAGCAGCTGACTACTGGCAAGGACGGTCATCTGCAGAGCGGTCTGGACCTTGCGATTACCGGCAACAGCGTCACACTGGACGGTGTACAGGCGGCAAAAGGTTCGCTGGACGTAACGGCGGACAGGCTCAGTCATGGCGGAAAATCCACCGGCACACGCGTTGGTTTCAGCGCGCAGCAGTCAGTTGATAACCAGGGTGAACTGCTGGCCGATACCCTGACGCTCAGCGCGGCGACGCTGACTCATAGCGGTAGCGCCAGCGCTGAACGCATCTCGATTATTGCACCTGAAATGCTGACCAGCAGCGGCTCTCTGGTAGCCGACACGTTAACGCTTCGCAGTCAGCATGTTGTGAACAGCGGCCTGATGCAGGGCAACGCAGCATTGGATCTGCAGATTGATACGTTAGATAACCTTAGCGGCGGTTCGCTCTATGCCCGGCGTTCTCTGGCGCTGGATATACCGTATCTGACCAACCATGGGCTAATTACCACCGACGGTTCATTGCACCTCAACGGTCGCCAGTTGGTTAATGGCGGAGAAATTAATGGCGTTAATCTGCAAAGTGAATATGCGACGGTAAAAAACGAAACCGCGGGGCGCCTGCTGGCGGACACGTCATTATCTGTTAACGGACAGCAGACAGATAACCTCGGACTCATGGCCGCCGATACGCTCGTGCTGAACAGTCAGGACGTGAATAACGACGGGAATGTGTTGTCGGTGGGTGAATTGAGCCTGAAGAATCAGACCCTCCACAACACCGGTTTGCTGCAGGGCGGCACGCTGAATCTGGAAGCAAATACGTGGCAAAACAGCGGTAATGCGTTAGGTGAAGCGGGGGTAACGGCGACAGTACACGACGTGTTCACTAACCAGGGCAAGGTACTCAGTCAACAAGGTATGACCGTGCATGCCGCCAGTGCGAATAACAGCGGAATGCTGGCGGCGAAGGTGCTGGCATTACACGGCGATCTCAGCAACAGTGGGATCCTGCAGGGAAATCAGGCGCTCGCCTGGGATGGCAATCGCTTCACTAACCTTGCGGGTGGGCAGGTAACCAGCGGCGAAGCGTTGCATCTTAGCGGAAAGCGTATCGACAACGATGGCCAACTGGAGGCCCGTACGGCGGCGATTACGCTGGACATCCTGCGGAACGGCGGCAGCATTCAGGCTCAGAATAGCCTGAAGATCACTGCCAGCGAGCGACTGGACAATCAGGGAGCGCTGCGCAGTCTGAATCTGTTCGAACTGGCTGCAGCGCAGTTGTTTAACGACAAAACGATTGCAGCAAAATCCCTTAGCATTTCCGCGCCGGAGCTTATGAATAACGGCACTGTGCAGGGTAATTCGGTGCTACAGCTCGCCACCCGCAATCTGTTTAATGGTCAGCAGGGACAACTGGTTAGCGGCGCGGGGCTGGATTTAGGCCTCGATACGCTGGAAAACCACGGTCTGCTGCTGACGAATACCGACTTCACGCTGCACGGCAGCACATTAATTAACGCCGGTGATATTCAGGCCGATTCCCTGGACCTGACGCTGGCAAACTCAGTTGAAAACCAGGGTAACCTGGTGGCGAAACAGGGGGCGTCGATAAATACCGCCTCTCTGGATAACCGCGGTACGCTGGCGGCGAAAAGTGTCACTCTGGATGGAAAATCCATCCGTAACAGCGGTCTGGTTCAGGGTAATGACAGTACCTCGGTTTCTGCGAATACCTTCACCACGGATGCCACAGGCAAATGGCTGGCCGGTAATGCGCTGTTGGTGCATACCGGTGCGATGGAAAACGCCGGCATACTGCAGGGCGATGTCCTGACATTCACTGCCGGCTCGCTGAATAACAGCGGCGTGCTTAACGGTTTACATGGCCTGGAAGGCAAGCTATCCGGGCGACTTATCAACCCCGGACACATTCAAAGTGGCGGCGCACTGACGCTGAGGGCTGATGATATCAACAGCGCCGGCCGTATTGCCGGTGACAGGCTGACACTTGCAGCCTCGATGTTAAACAATACAGGTCTGTGGCAGGGGACAAACGGACTGGCCCTGTCTGGCGATGTACTCACGACGGGCATAACATCCCGTACGCTGAGCGGCGGCGCGTTGACCTTTGATGCCAGCAGTATAACGACGCAAGGAACGCTGCAGGGGCAGCAACTTACGCTGACCGCTGATGACTGGCTGCACAAAGGCTCGCTGATAAGCCTGGGTAATCTGACGGCGACTGTAAACAACGGCCTTACCACGTCAGGCGATGTGATGAGTCATGGCGGAATGTCACTGACCGCGCAGCAGCTTGATAACAGCGGAAAGCTGCTCAGCGAAAGCGACGTAACGCTCGACGGCGCACAGCTTGATAACAGCGGCACGGTACAGGGAAAGACCCTGACCCTGCAGCAAAACCGGATCCACAACCAGGGCGCGCTGACCGGCCTGCAAAGCCTGACGCTGGAAGCACGTCAGCGTCTGATGGCGCGCATGGCGATGGCTTCACCGCAACAGGAATTGATTAACGCAGCAGGCGGTTCACTGCTGACGCAGGGTACGCTGAAACTCACTTCTGGCGATGTGACGAATAATGGTACATGGCAGGGGCAGTCGATTCAGCTCAATGCGCAAACGCTGACAAACAATGGGGCAATACACAGCGCCGACGCCCTGCAGCTTACGCTCGCGAATAACCTGACTTCCACAGCGGGCAGCAAAATTACCGCGCTGGGTAACGCGACGCTACAGGCGCTTTCTCTGACTAACTCCGGGCAATGAACGGCGAAAAATCTTACGCTGAAGGGGACAACCCTCGATAACAGTGCGGCAATTAGCGGCGTAAATGCGCTCACGCTTGCCATGAACGGCGCGGTCAGGCAGCAGAAAGCGGGCAGTATGCTGAGCGGCGGCGCGTTGGATCTGACTGCGGCGTCAGTCACCAACGAGGGCAAAATTCAGGGTGCGACGCTGGGCATGACGTCCGGCACATTGACCAACAGCGGACGCCTACAAGGGGATAATGGCGCAACACTGTCGCTGAGCGGCGATTTGATAAACCAGGCCTCCGGGGAGATTGTCAGCCGTCAGGAGCTGACGCTTTCTACGCCAGTGCTGTCCAACTACGGTTTAATGCAGGGCGGTGGAGAGACCCATCTTAACGCCACAACTCGCGCGCTCAATGACGGTAAACTGCTTTCCGGCGCGGGAATGACGCTGACCACGCCGCAGTATTCCGGCGCAGGCTGGTTACAAGCGACAAACCTCATTCTGAATGCGGCAACGGCCACCAATGGCGGGAACTGGCTGGCCGACAGCGCCACGCTTACCGGTAACAATTTTACCAACCAGGGAACGACACAGGCCGGTCAACTGGCAGTGAAATACACGCAGGTGACGAATAACGGTACGCTGTTGGGCAACTCGCAACTGAGTGTTAATGCCAGTCAGGTTAATCAGAATGCGGCAGGCAAACTGTTCAGCGGTGGCGATCTGACCGTTGAAAGCCACGGGCTGGATGCGTTGGGGCAGGTGGTTGCGCTGGGTAATCTGACGCTGAAACTGGTGAATGGCTTTACTGCGCAAAGCGCGTTTGCCGCGGGTAAAACGCTGACCATGACCAGCGAAGGTGCTATCGACAACCGTAGCGTGCTTCAAGGGCAGTCGCTCAACCTGACGGCGGGCGGGCAGCTCAGCAATAACGGGCAAATCACAACGGGCAATGGTGCGAGCCACCTCAGCGGCAGCAACGTGGCGCTCAATGCCGCCGGAACGTTACAGGGCGGTGGCGATATTACGCTGACCAGTCGCGGTAATATTTCAGTCGATGGTTTCACCGGCACGCGTGGTTCTCTGACGCTCAATGCGGCTGGCGCTATCGTTAATACGGCGCTGTTGTACGCGGCAAATAATCTGGCGCTTTATGCCAACACCATTACCAACCAGCGCGGCGATATCCTCGCAGGCAACAATCTGTGGATGCAGCGAGATGCGGCGGGAAATGCCAACAGCGAAGTGGTCAACACCTCCGGCAATATCGAAACCCAGAATGGTGATATCACCATCAAAACCGGGCATCTGCTAAACCAGCGGGATGGGTTGACTTTCAGTCAGAGAAAACAGGAATTTTCTAATGCATTACCTTCGGGACCATTTTTATTTCCAATCACGATTGGTGATGGTAAGAAAAAGCCGGATGTTGCGCTTAGTCTGCAGGAATGGCTGAAATCACCTGAAAATATTATCTGGAGCTATTGGGGAGAAAGTTGTGCCGGAAATAGTCAGATCTGCCACGATAGCTATAAGTATCTTTTAGTTGGGAATGATATTCGTCGTTTTATATTAAGTGAATCAATAGTTGAAGCGAATGCTACGGGGGATGCCGCACGTATTGCCTCAGGTAGGGATATTGTTATCAACGCTACAATAATGGATAACCGTGCAAGCCATATTCTTTCGGACAGAGAGGCAATACTGAGAGGAGATTCGTTGAATAATCTTTCTGCCGAAGCCGGGCATGAAATCGTTTATCAAGAGGCTGAATACCGGTGTGAGTGGTTCTCTGATAATTGCAATTTAACCCCTGAGAGACTTAAGGGCTATCCCAGATACGGTAAATGGTATCAGTCCACTGATACTTACGGAGGACTGGTTATACCCAATAAAGATGGCTTCGAATACATAGGGGTTCCGTATGTTTTAGGGGAAATTAAAAAGGAGTTTACAGCTGATAGTGAGTCATACCGCTCAGTGATTAGTGCGGGTGGGAATATTACAGCGAATTTCACTAATGACATTAGTAATACCAGCATCACGGCGAACAGTGGAGTTGGCACCACTATTTCTGTGCCAACCCTCAACACTCTCAGCAACCAAACCCTCAGTAATGGGGTGCAAAAGCAGGCGCTGGCAGGCAATGACACGGTGAGCGTCAGTTCCCCACCGTGGAACGATCGACTGCATGACGCATTGCAGCAGATTAACGGCGGCGGCACGCTGGAAAGCGGTGGCGTATCAGACGCCACGCTCAGCTCTGTTTCTACCACGCAGAAAGGTGATGCCAGCCTCGGCCAACTGAATGGCCTGATTAACCCAGGCGAGAAGGGCGTGAATACCGCCGGGCAAAATCAGGGCAAAACGGTGGATACCAGCGTGTATCCGTTGCCTTCCGGAAAGAACGGTTATTTCGTCGTCTCCGACGATCCGAAAAGCCCGTACCTGATCAACGTCAACCCGAAACTGAATGGCCTTGGTCAACTCGATCCCAGCCTGTTTGGTGATTTGAATGCCATGCTGGGTATCAAACCGGGCGAAGCGCCGCGTGAAACTAACGTTGCGTATACCGATCAAAACCAGTTTCTGGGATCGGCCTATATGCTCGATCGTCTCAAACTGAACCCGGAATATGACTACCGTTTCCTCGGTGATGCGGCGTTCGATACCCGCTATGTCAGTAACGCCATGCTGAATAAGACGGGAAGTCGTTACATCAACGGTATAGGTTCTGATCTTGACCAGATGCGTTATCTGATGGACAGCGCTGCCAGTACCCAGCAGTCGCTGGGGCTGAAATTTGGGGTGGCCCTGACGGCCGATCAGATAGCGAACCTTGAGCACAGCATGCTGTGGTGGGAAGCCGCGACCGTCAACGGTGAGACGGTCATGATACCGAAGCTATATCTCTCGCCAAAAGATATCACGGTGAACAACGGTAGCGTCATTGCCGGGAATAATGTTCAGCTTACCAGCGGGAATATCACCAACGCTGGCAGTACGCTGCTGGCGAGAAACGATCTCACTCTCGACAGTCAGAACAGCATCAACAACCTTAACAATAGTCTGATGCAGGCCGGGGGCAACCTTGCGCTGAGTGCGATTGGCGATATCAATAACGTCAGCTCCGCCATTAGCGGAAAAACGGTGACGCTGGAAAGTCTGGGCGGCGACATCAATAACCTGACGCTGGCGGAACAGATTGATGTGAGTGCCAGGGATAAATACCGCAATGTGAGCTTTAAAGATACGCTGCTGGGGTCTGTGGCATCCATTACCGCACAGGACGGATTGTCGCTCTCGGCAGGCAAGGATATCACCGTCACTGGCGCGAATCTCTCTGCGGGTGGCTCATTGCTGATGGATGCGTGGGGAGATATTGCGGTAAATGCCAACCAGATTAACGATGCCCGGAGCCACTCTGGACGCTGGATAACAGAGACGGGGCGTTCGTCAGTGGACTGGCAGGGTAGCACCATTAACGCGGGCGGTAACCTCGGTATCAATGCCGGGAATAACCTCAACGTCACCGCCAGCAATGTTAACGCGGGAGGGAATGCTCAGCTTACAGCGGTTAACGATCTCAATCTGAATGCGGCCACCACTCAGCAGAATAGCCGTAACGGCGGCAGTGAATCGCACAGCACCGGGCTTTCCCGTACCACCGTCTCAGCGGGTGACAATCTGGTGTTGAAAGCGGGTCAGGATATTAATTCTCACGCGGCCGGGCTGGCAGCGGAAAATGATGTGGGTCTGCTGGCCGGGCGTGATGTCAACCTGCTGGCTGAAGCAACAACCGACGGCGACAGCTATCGTGCGAAGAAGAAAACCGTGGTCAATGACGCCGTACGCCAGCAGGGGACGGAAATTGCCAGCGGCGGCGACACCGTCATTATTGCCGGGCGCGATGTGAGTGCGCAGGCAGCGGATGTTACGGCGCAGGGCGATATCGGCGTCACGGCAGGCCGGGATGTGAATCTCACGACCGCCACAGAGAGCGATTATCACTACCAGGAAACCACGAAAACCAAAAAAGGATTCCTCAGTAAAAAGACTACCCATACGATTGAAGAAGACAGCGCTACGCGGGAAAAAGGTGCGCTGCTGAGCGGGGACAATGTGACTGTCGCCGCCGGGAATAACATTCTGGTACAGGGTTCAGCCGTTGCCGGTGACGGCAATGTGGCGCTGGGGGCTGACAACAATGTGGATATCGTTGCCGCCACCAATACGGATACCTCATGGCGCTTTAAAGAGACGAAAAAGAGCGGGCTGATGGGGTCGGGCGGGATCGGCTTCACCATCGGTAGCAGTAAAACGACGCACGATCTGCGCGAAAAAGGCACCACTCAAAGCGAGAGCTTCAGTACGGTCGGTTCTACGGGGGGCAACGTCAGTATCACCGCAGGCCAGCAGGCACATATCGGCGGCGCGGATATCATCGCCCAGAAAGATATTGCTGTTCGCGGCGATAGTGTACTTATTGAACCGGGACACGACAAACGCACCCGTGATGAGAAGTTTGAGCAGAAAACCAGCGGACTGACGGTGGCGTTGTCAGGGGCTGTGGGCAGTGCGGTGAACAGCGCGGTTTCAGCAGCGCAGGATGCGAAAGATGAGAGTGACGATCGTCTTGCGGCTCTGAAGGCAACGAAAGCGGCGCTTTCCGGCGTGCAGGCTGCGCAGGGGGTTGCAGTTGCTCAGGCCGGTGGCGATCCGAATAACGGTATAGGCGTCAGCATTTCTCTGACTTCCCAGAAATCAAAGTCTGAGCAGCATGCCCGGAGTGATACTGTGGCAGGCAGCACCCTGAATGCAGGCAACAATCTGGCTATTACGGCGACGGGTAAAGGTCAGAGCGGGAACAGCGGCGATATTCTGATCGGCGGCAGCCAGATAAAGGCGGGTGGGGACACCACGCTTGCAGCAGCGAATGATATCGTACTGAGCGGTGCGGCAAACACTCAACAGACAACCGGGAAAAATAGCAGCAGCGGCGGCGGTGTAGGGGTCAGCATTGGCGGAGGAACCAATGGCTATGGTATCAGCGTCTTCGCCAACGTGAATGCGGCAAAAGGACATGAGAAGGGTAACGGCACGGCGTGGACGGAGACCACGCTGGACAGCGGAGGCATAGTATCGATGAGCAGTGGTCGCGATGCCCTTCTGAATGGCGCGCAGGTCAGCGGCGATAAAGTGGTCGCGGATATTGGTCGAGACCTGTGGATGAGCAGCCAGCAGGACAGCAACGACTACAAATCGAAGCAGAACAGCGTAGCGGCAGGCGGCAGTTTTACCTTCGGTAGCATGACCGGTTCGGGCTATATCAGCGCCAGCCAGGACAAGATGAAAAGCACTTATGACTCGGTTCAGGAGCAGACAGGGCTTTTTGCGGGCGATGGCGGATTTGATGTGGCGGTGGGACGTCACACGCAACTGGACGGTGCGGTAATCGCTTCGACGGCAACGGGGGACAAAAACAGCCTGGATACCGGAACGCTGGGTTTCAGGGACATTCATAACGAAGCGGACTTTAAGGTCAGTCATTCAGGCGTCAGCCTGAGCGGCGGCGGTTCTTTTGGCGGCGACACGTTCAAAGGCAATATGCCGGGTGGAATGATTTCAGCGGGTGGCAACAGCGGGCATGCGGAAGGAACTACGCAGGCGGCGGTAGCGGTAGGAACAATTACGGTTCGTGATACAGCGAACCAGCAGCAGGATATATCCGGTCTGAGCCGTGATACAGAACATGCGAACGACAGCATCAGCCCGATTTTTGACAAAGAGAAAGAGCAGAAGCGGCTGCAGACGGTAAGTCTCATCAGTGATATTGGCGGTCAGGCAGCGGATATTGCCAGAACACAGGGAGAGATAAATGCGCTGAAAGAGGCGCGCAAGGACAATCCGAATCTGCCTGCGGATAAGCTGAAAGATACGCCGAAGTATAAGGAAGAACTGGCGAAGTATGGCACGGGCAGCGATATTCAGCGGGGGATTCAGGCGGCAACGGCGGCGCTTCAGGGGCTGGCTGGTGGTGATATGGGGGCCGCGCTGGCGGGGGCGTCAGCACCGGAGCTAGCGCATCTACTTAAATCGACAGAGGGCAATACTGCGGTAAATGTTATTGCCCACGCGATACTGGGCGGTGCAGTGGCGGCGATGCAGGGAAACAGCGCGGCAGCGGGCGCAGCGGGTGCGGCAACGGGTGAACTTGCGGCCCGGGCGATTGCAGGTATGCTGTATCCTGATGTGACTGATCTGTCGCAACTGAGTGAGGATCAGAAGCAGACCATCAGCACGCTGGCAACGATATCAGCAGGGATGGCCGGTGGTCTGTCGGGTGACAGTACGGCGTCGGCGGCTGCCGGGGCGCAGGCCGGGAAAAATGCGGTTGAGAATAATTTCCTGAGCAGTACCTCCTCGGAAAAACGTGATGCTTTGGCAGAGAAAGTCTTAAAAGGCGATAAATCCCTGCAAACTGCGAAAGAGTTTTTACAACTTGAGAATGCCGATAAACGTAGCGATGCACTGGTTGCTAAGTTCAATAAAGAACCAGCGGAATTGAGCACGGCAGAGCGAACCGAGTTGGTAAGTTATTTGAAGATATATGCATCTGACATGCAGGCAAAATATGGTGAGGCAGTAACTAAAGAGCTGATCGCAGGAATGCTGACTGGGCAGGATTATATGAAGTCAGCGCCACAGACAGAGGCGCAGCAGAAAGCACAAACCATCATGAATACCTGGGGTTATCATAAATCCAACACCAGTATTGGAGACCCGGTATTGTTATTTGGTAGCAGTGTCCTTGGCACCACAATAAAAGAAGGTATGGTGCTTAATGCGGCAATCGGTGTGGGCGTGAATACGACCGTACAACTTAGCGGGAATGATCCTTTCAGCTATGTTGATGCAATTCTCGCCGGTGTGACAGCTGCCGCGACTACAGGTAAAAGTTGGCAGGCATCAGCAGCGATCAATATGGGAGGTGCTGCGATTGGCAGTGTGATTAAAGGGGAAGATCCGACTAACTCTGTGATAAGCACTGGCTTTGGTAGTGCGGCTGGTAGTTTAGGGGGAAAATATGTTGATTCATTGTCTCCGGTAACTGATCAAGTGACAAAGGATATTATTGGTGCAGTTACAGGTTCGACTGCTTCTGAACTTACAGGAAAAGCTGTAAAAGATGAGTTAGACAAGCGGGAGAAGAAGCAATGAATCTCTTCAACAAGGTTGGTATCTTTTGGCTTCTTTTCCTGGTTGTGTACTGTACTGCCTTAATTTCTGTTGTTCTTTTCATATGTCAACTAGGAGTGTCAACAATTTTCTTCATCAAGGATGGGGCATTCCTTTTTTCATGGGAAGAGGCACTATATATCGCATTGAAAAAAGGGAGCATCGCAGGAGTAGTATTAGGTGCTGGAGTATGGTTGAAAAATAAATTGCATAAACGTCGTTGAGAATAACTTCCTGAGTGTATCGGATAAGACAGAGCTTGAGCTGATGAAAGAGACACTCCAGAATGGTTTTGTTGAATAAGTCGAACTTTTGCTGAGTTGAAGGATCAGATCACGCATTCCCTGACAACGCAGGCAGTCCCGTGGCAAAGCAGAAGTTCAGAATCACCCACTGGCACACCTATAGCTCTAATCAACCGTGGCTGCATGATTTTCTGACCTTGCCATCACTACCGTTCTGGTGATGAAACGCGTATTCCGGCAGACCCTCCGGAAAATCAGGTCGGCCGCTGCCGATGGCGCTTACGATACCCGGTTATGTCACGATGAACTGCCCGTAAGATAATCCGCGCCCTCATTCCTCCCCGGAAGGGAGCGGGTTACAGGCCTGGTGAGTATGAGGACCGCAATCGCGCCGTTGCTAATCAGCGGCTGAGTAGAAGCAATGCATTGTGGAAATGGACAACGGAATATAACCGTCGCGCTACAGCGGAAACAGCTATGTATTAGATAAAGCAGCTGTTCGAAGGTTCACTGACACTGCGTGACTACGATGGTCAGGTTGCAGAGGCTACGTGCGCTGAACAACATGGCGAAGGCAGGTATGCCAGAAAGCGTGCGTATTGCCTGAAAATCCAGCCAGCTACAGGGACGTTCGCACAGAATCTTATTTATTCAACAAAGCCTGGTGTAGCAGGTAGTTTAGGGGGAAAAGTTGTTGATTCATTGTCTCCGGTAACGGATCAAGTAACAAAGGATGTTATTAGTGCCGTTACAGGTTCTACTGCTTCCGAACTTACAGGACAAGCTGTAAAAGATGAGTTAGACAAGCGGGAGAAAAAGCAATGAATTTGTTCCGAAGGTTAGCATTCCTTGGCTTCTTTTTTTGGGTTGCGTACTGTGCACCGGGGTTTTTCCCCGATAATTCCCCATTGCTTTCCCGTACAGAAAACAGGCATAAAAAAACCAACCACAAGGGTTGGTTTTTTTGGGAATTTTTGGTCGGCACGAGAGGATTTGAACCTCCGACCCCTGACACCCCATGACAGTGCGCTACCAGGCTGCGCTACGTGCCGACACTTATGGCTGCTAATACTACTGCTTTCCACCACGAATGCAAGAGGATGGACTGCTAACTGATTTATAATTAATCAGTTAGCGATAAATCGTTTCTCATCCGTCAGCACTTGCAGCAGCAAACTCAGCTGCGGTTTCTGATCTTTAATTTTCTCGCCGCGTAAATTATAGGTCTGGTAATTACCGTTGTTATTAAGCACCAGCGTCATCTCTGGTGTGGTAATGGCCATTGTGCTGCTGTCAGCTGCCGTGACCCAGTAATGGCGGCGTGTTGCATTAAACAAATCCTGACCCTGTGAGTACTCGCTTGCTGGGGTACTGACGTGGAGCAGACGCTGCATCAGCGTTGTCATCAGGTCAGTATGATCGGTCAGGCTATTAATACGCTGCGCCGGTGTTCCCGGCCAGTGAATAACCAGAGGCACCTGTAGATGGCCACGCGACCAGGCGAAGTTATTCTCTTCCTGCGTCAGCGGCACGCCCCGGCCTGCGGTAATAATGACCACCGTATTGTTCAGTTTCCCGGAATCACGCAGTGCGCTGAGTATACGGTTGATGTTTGCATCCACATCTTGCGCCGCGCTGGCGTAGCGTTTGGCAAAATTCTTCTGGTTGCTGTCATCAAGGTTCGTTCCGTTAAAGGAAACCCATGAGAACCAACGGTTATCATCTTGCGCATAGCGACCCAGCCAGTTGATCCACTGGCTTGCAGTTTGTTGATCAGATTGCGTTTGCACGTTTGGCATCGAAAAGTCGGACAGCAATGCCTGGCGATACAGTGGGCTAGTGAAGCCATCAGAGGAGAACAATCCTAACTGATAACCTTGTTGATTCAGCGCAGAGATTAGCGCGGCAGGCGTTCGTGTCGACAAAATGCCGTCCATGTAGCTTGGAGATACGCCATAAAACAGGCCAAAAATCCCGTTGTCTGCGGTATTTCCCGAACTCATGTGACGCGTAAAGGAGATATTCTGCCCGGCAAATTCAGCCAGAGCAGGCATCTGCTGTTCAAAGCGCGAGTAATTCAGACCGTCAACGGTGATCAGCAGGACATTCTGACCCGTTCCCATATCACGGTAACGCAGCTCACTGAGCGGATACTGGACTGAGACTGCTTCCGGATTACCCTGTTCAATCAGGCGGCGCTGATACTCTTGTGCATCCAATAGACCATGTTTTTCCAGAAACTTACGTGCGGTCATAGGATAGGAAAGTGGCAGGTTTGCACGTTGCATGGTAATCGGGCGATAGAAGTTGGCATCAGCCCAGATATACACCACATGTGAGGCGATAAATGAAACGAAAAAGAATGCTGCTAACGGTTTGGCAAAATGGCGGCGACGCGTCAGGCTGCGCAGTTTCTGCCAGCTCCAGGTTGCAAACAGCATTTCGATTAGCAGAATGATTGGCACGCTGATAAACATCAACTGCCAGTCTCGGGCCGCTTCATTCTGGTCAGGGTTAATGACCAGCTCCCAAACTATGGGGTTGAGATGCAGGTGGAAGCGTGTGAACACTTCGCTGTCAATCAACAACAGCGTCATACCTGCTGTCGCCAGAATGGCTGATAAGAATCGCATCAGCCTCTGGGACATGACGATGAACGTCAGAGGAAACAGGATTAGCAGATAGGTGGCAAACACCAGGAAGCTAAAATGCCCGACAACGCTCAGGTAAGAATAAACACGTCCTGCAAGCGTTGTCGGCCAGTCGGCGACAAACAGGTAACGGCTACCGAGTACCATGGCCAACAACATGTTGAACAGGGCAAACCAGTGCCCCCAGCTAACCATCTGGGAGACTTTCTCACGGTAGCGCTGATGATGAGTTACCATAAACTGTTGTTCGTTTCCCCGGAGCAGGCTCTTAGTGCGCTTGGTCGTCGTTTACCGAAGACTGCAATGCGCGTGCAAAAGAGTTCGCAATCGCCTGGCGCTGGGCCGGTGCGATGCTTGTATTGATAAGGTTAGTCACCATATTTCCCAAAACCATCAGGGAAAGATCGGTTGGTGCCTTATGTTTTTCCAGTACGTTGAGCATCTCATTTAGTAATTGTTCAACGTGTTCGTCACTATAGCGGGAAATTTGTGGCATAAATCGAAATCAGTCTGTTCATGAAAGGGCAACATATTACCGTAGAGACAGTTTTTTTTCTGCTTTTTTATCTTCTATTGCGTCACTGCCCGGCAGGTGGTTGAATACCGCCCGGTCTAAAAGGAGAGTTTATCATGAGTCTGGATATCAACCAGATTGCCCTGCACCAGCTTATCAAACGTGACGAGCAGAATCTTGAGCTGGTCTTGCGCGATTCATTACTGGAACCGACAGCGACGGTTGTCGAGATGATGGCTGAGTTGCACCGGGTGTATAGCGCCAAGAATAAAGCCTATGGCCTCTTTAGCGAAGAGAGCGAGCTGGCGCAAACGCTGCGCTTACAGCGCCAGGGTGAAGAGGATTTTCTGGCTTTTAGTCGTGCTGCGACGGGACGTCTGCGCGACGAACTGGCGAAATATCCTTTTGCCGACGGTGGTGTCGTACTGTTCTGCCATTATCGCTATCTGGCGGTAGAGTATCTTCTGGTCGCGGTGCTGAATAATTTAAGCAGCATGCGCGTCAATGAAAATCTGGATATCAATCCGACACACTATCTGGATATCAATCATGCGGACATCGTCGCGCGTATTGATTTAACCGAGTGGGAAACCAACCCGGAGTCCACGCGCTACCTGACGTTCCTGAAAGGGCGGGTCGGGCGTAAAGTTGCCGATTTCTTTATGGATTTCCTCGGTGCCAGCGAAGGTCTGAATGCCAAAGCGCAAAACCGTGGCCTGCTGCAGGCCGTGGACGACTTTACCGCTGAGGCGCAGCTCGATAAGACTGAGCGTCAGAACGTGCGCCAGCAGGTCTACAGTTACTGTAACGAGCAGTTGCAGGCAGGTGAAGAGATCGAACTGGAGTCGCTATCCAAAGAGCTTTCCGGCGTCAGTGAAGTCAGCTTTAGTGAGTTTACCGCGGATAAAGGGTATGAGCTGGAAGAAAGCTTCCCGGCAGATCGCAGTACGCTGCGTCAGTTAACGAAATTTGCCGGAAGCGGCGGTGGATTGACGATTAACTTCGATGCCATGCTATTGGGCGAGCGTATTTTCTGGGACCCGGCGACAGACACGTTGACCATTAAAGGTACGCCGCCGAACCTGCGTGACCAACTGCAGCGTCGCACATCAGGCGGGAAATAGAGCCATTTGCCGGATAAGCGAGTTAACGCCTATCCGGCCTGCGTGATTCCTCTTTACCGCCAACAAAACCCCATAAAAAAACCCCGCCAGGGCGGGGTTTTTCTTCAACTTGTTGGCGATTACGCGCGAACGAAGTCGATGTGAGACAGCTTCGGCTTGAACGGGTGACGCTGTACAGCCTGAGCTTTAACTTTAACTTCTTTACCGTCAACAACGAGGGTCAGAACTTCGCTGTAAAATTCAGCTTTAGCTTGCATGTTCATAACTGCATCGTGATCCAGTTCGATAGCAACCGGGGCTTCTGCGCCACCGTAGATGATTGCCGGGAACTTGTTAGCGGCACGCAGGCGGCGGCTCGCACCCTTACCCTGCTCTTTACGTACTTCAGCGTTGATAGTAAACATTTAAATCTCTCTTTAATAATTCCTGCTACAGGCGACCCAGCAACAGGTAAGTGATCTGCTTTGCGTATGCAAAAGCGGGCGAGATTCTATACTCAAACGGCGGGTACATCAATCAAAAGTACGATTAACCGCGTAATTCATGTGCCCGCCGGAAACGACCTTCATAGTCGAAGACCTTTTCACGTACCTGCCAGTACTGGCCTTTCATGCGTGCCACCACAAAATCAGGATGTCGCAGCAGGGCCTGTTGGGCGAGGATATCGGCGGCGGTTATCCAGCGTAAGGGCACGCCGGGGGTACGGGTATGTGGGCGAATAAACAGCTGTTCAAAGGCCGTTCGCTGCGCGGGCGTGTGTAAGCGAAAACGCTCGCTGACGTCGGCACCATCTTCATCGTAATAGGTGATTTTCAGCCATTCACCTTTTTCATCCTGGCCGTTTTGTAACACCATGCCGCTACAGCGCAGAACCAGTGCATCTTTGAGTCTGAGCGCGGCTTTCAGCATATCATCCGGATCGACCAGTACCGTATCGCACTCGCGACAGCGGCGAGCGGCAATATCATTTTCCGCATTACACTGCGGACAGTTTTTAAAACGAAAGCGGAAATCGCACTGCTCGCGATGACCGTCATCATCTTCAAACCATCCCTGGCAGCGACGGCCAAAGTGTTCGATCAGTGTGCCATCAGCGGTTGTTTTCCCCCAGAACGTGTTAGCAAATCCGCAGGCAGGGCAGAATACCTGCACCGGAACGTTGTCACTTTTCCCTTTGGGCGCACCCACTTCCGGGGCGTACAGATCGTGCGGATTCCCGGCGTAATCAAGGATTAGACAGTCCGTTTTCCCCGGAGCCAGGCGCAACCCGCGTCCAACGATTTGTTGGTACAAGCTGACCGACTCGGTTGGACGCAGGATGGCTATCAGATCAACATGTGGGGCGTCAAATCCGGTGGTTAAGACCGCAACGTTAACCAGATAGCGAAAGCGCTGTGATTTGAAGTCTTCGATTAATACATCACGTTCCGATCCCGGTGTCTCTCCGGTGATAAGCGCCGCATCATCAGCAGGGAGCAGGCCGACAATCTCTTTGGCGTGCTCAACGGTAGCGGCGAAAATCATTACCCCTTTGCGCGTCTGAGCAAACTCAATAATCTGACTGATGATATGCGGTGTTATTCGTTGTTGTTTTTTCAGCTCCCGATTAAGGTCTGCTTCACTGAACAGGCCATTACTCTGCGCCTGCAGGCGACTGAAATCATATTGTACGACCGGCATATCGAGGCGTTCCGGCGGCGTCAGATAACCGTGCTTTATCATGTAGCGCAGCGGCAATTCATAAATGCAGTCGCGAAATAACGCTTTTTCATCGCCGCGTACCATACCGTGATAATGGAAATGATAAATCCAGCCTTTGCCCAGGCGAAAAGGCGTGGCGGTGAGCCCGAGCAGGCGTAGATGAGGATTTACGTTTGTCAGGTGTGTCAGGATCTGTTGATACTGGCTCTCTTCATCATCACCAATGCGATGGCATTCATCGACGATGAGCAGGGAGAATTCTCCCTGGAAGGCGTCCAGATTACGTGCCACCGACTGAACGCTGCCAAAAACCACTTTCCCGTGGCTCTCTTTGCGCTTTAACCCGGCGGCAAAGATATCGGCTTCCAACCCCAGAGCGCAGTACTTGGCATGATTCTGCGCAACCAGCTCTTTGACATGTGCCAGCACCAATACGCGCCCACGCGCAACCCGCGCCAGTTCAGCAATCACCAGGCTTTTGCCTGCACCTGTGGGGAGGACGATAACTGCCGGCGTGCGGTGATGACGAAAATGGTTGAGCGTGGCATCCACGGCTTCTTTTTGGTAAGGACGAAGAGTAAAAATCATGGGCTCACAATATGTAACAGTCTCGCGTATAGTATGCCACGAATCTTTTTCCCTTGAGGGAAGTTGTTAGCTCGTTATACTGAGCGGAAAACGGCTCCACTTTTCGGGCATAACGCCCGATTTCCGTATTGTTACAGGCAAAATCACACTCATGCGACTTGATAAATTTATCGCTCAGCAACTCGGCGTCAGCCGCGCTATTGCCGGGCGTGAGATCCGTGGTAACCGTGTTACCGTCGACGGCGAAATCGTCAGAAATAGCGCCTTTAAGCTGCTGCCAGAACATGACGTTGAATATGACGGCAATTCTTTGGTTCAACAGACGGGTCCACGCTATTTTATGCTGAATAAGCCTCAGGGCTATGTTTGCTCCACGGATGATCCGGATCACCCGACAGTGCTCTATTTTCTCGATGAACCTGTCGCGCACAAACTGCATGCGGCAGGACGTCTGGATATCGACACCACCGGACTGGTGTTAATGACCGACGACGGTCAGTGGTCGCATCGCATTACCTCTCCGCGTCACCATTGTGAGAAGACTTATCGGGTGACGCTGGAATCACCGGTGGCAGACGATACCGCTGAGCAGTTTGCCCGTGGTGTGCAATTGCATAACGAGAAAGATCTGACGAAGCCGGCAGTGCTGGAAGTGATCACGCCGACTCAGGTACGTTTGACCATCAGTGAAGGGCGCTATCATCAGGTTAAACGCATGTTTGCCGCTGTCGGGAATCACGTTGTGGAACTGCATCGTGAACGCATCGGTGCCATCAAGCTTGATGAGGATCTGGAGCCCGGTGAATACCGTCCATTGACCGAAGAAGAAATCGCCAGCGTTAACTTAACCCCGCGTTAATATCAGGAGCTAAATGTGACCACCCGGCAGAACTCTTCAATTGCCATTGTTTTTATCCTTGGCTTGTTGGCCATGTTGATGCCGTTGTCGATCGATATGTATCTTCCGGCGCTGCCGGTGATCTCTGCTCAATTTGGCGTACCGGCGGGCAGCGCGCAAATGACCCTCAGTACCTATATTCTGGGGTTCGCGGTGGGGCAGTTGATCTATGGGCCGATGGCCGACAGCATCGGGCGTAAACCGGTGATACTGGGAGGGACCCTGGTGTTTGCGGCGGCAGCGGTCGCCTGTGCGTTGGCGCAAACTATCGATCAGTTGATCACTATGCGTTTCTTCCACGGTCTGGCGGCCGCGGCGGCAAGCGTGGTCATCAATGCCCTGATGCGCGACATCTATCCGAAGGAAGAATTCTCGCGCATGATGTCATTTGTCATGCTGGTGACGACGATTGCACCACTGATGGCACCTATTGTGGGCGGTTGGGTGCTGGTATGGCTGAGTTGGCACTATATCTTCTGGATCCTCGCTGTGGCGGCGATTCTGGCCTCGGTGATGATCTTTACGCTGATCAAAGAGACCTTGCCCGTTGAGCGCCGTCAGCCGTTTCGCTTGCGTACTACTCTGGGCAACTTTGCCTCGCTGTTTCGCCACAAGCGCGTCCTGAGTTACATGCTGGCCAGTGGGTTTAGCTTTGCAGGGATGTTTTCTTTCCTGAGTGCAGGCCCCTTTGTCTACATTGAAATCAACCATGTTTCACCACAGCACTTCGGTTATTACTTTGCACTGAACATCGTTTTCCTGTTTGTGATGACAATCATTAACAGTCGCTTTGTTCGTCGGGTTGGTGCACTAAATATGTTCCGTACCGGGCTGTGGATCCAGTTTGTGATGGCGGGCTGGATGGTATTCAGCGCACTGTTCGGCGTTGGATTCTGGGCTCTGGTTGTCGGTGTTGCGGCGTTTGTAGGTTGCGTGTCGATGGTGTCATCAAATGCGATGGCGGTCATTCTGGATGAGTTTCCGCACATGGCCGGGACAGCCTCATCGTTGGCGGGGACGTTTCGTTTTGGTATCGGCGCTGTTGTTGGCGCGCTCTTGTCACTGGCGACCTTTAACTCAGCCTGGCCAATGATTTGGTCGATTGCGTTTTGCGCCACCAGCTCAATTCTCTTCTATCTCTACGCCAGTCGCAGCAAAAAACGGTGATCTAATACACAACCTGGGGGCTATAACGCCTCCGGAGTTGATGCATATCAACCGCAAATCCATCATTCCCCCCAGTAATGTTTATTTTATGTAAAATCAATTTATGTAAAAAGTCACATCATTGTAGTTAAAAAGGTTGAGTTAGATCGCAGAAACGCGTACATATAGCGCGGAAACATGCCGTACCCATTGAATAAATTTAAATACGGGGTTCGGAAAGCGGCTTAAGGACAGGGTGTAAACGTTTACCAACTGTCTAAAGACGTATTGTCAATGATGTGTTAATATTGATGTAAAATAATTGTGAAGTGACTGTGCTTCCAGGGAAAGAAAGTGATGACATTACAACTCTCAATCGTTCATCGTCTGCCGCAGTGCTATCGTTGGTCGGTGGGTTTCGCAGGCTCAAAAGTTGAACCGATTCCGCAAAACGGCCAAAGTACAGAAAACAGCCTGGTAGCGCTAAAATTACTCAGTCCCGATGGCGACAGTGCGTGGTCGGTCATGCATAAACTCAGTCAGGCGCTTAGCGATATTGAAGTTCCTTGTTCCGTACTGGAATGTGAAGGGGAACCGTGCCTGTTTGTGAATCGCCAGGATGAGTTTGCCGCGACCTGCAGGCTGAAAAATTTCGGCGTGGCCATCGCAGAACCTTTTTCAAATAACAATCCATTTTGAGCGTCAGCTTAGCGCGAGCAGCTGACGCGTATAGGCCTGTTGTGGCGCGTTAAATACGTGCTCGCATTGCCCCTGTTCCACGACTTCTCCCTGCCGCAACACAATAACCTGATGGCATAACGCACGTACGACATGCAAATCATGGCTGATAAAGATATAGGCCAGACGATGCTTTTCCTGTAAGGACTTTAACAGTGTGAGGATTTGCGCCTGCACGGTTCTGTCGAGCGAGGATGTCGGCTCATCCAGAATGATCAGTGAGGGTTTGAGAATCAATGCCCTGGCAATGGCTATGCGTTGGCGTTGACCACCGGAAAACTCTGCAGGATAACGATGGCGGGTTTCGCTATCGAGTCCGACTTCAGCCATCACGGCTTTTACCTGCGCTTCACGCTGTTCAGCGGAAAGCGTTGGCTGGTGAACGCGCAATCCCTCTTCAATAATTTGTAATACGCTCAAACGCGGATTCAGTGACGAGTTAGGGTCCTGAAAGACAACCTGAATGCGGTGACGTACTGGCAACAGTTGGCGACGATTTAAGGTATGCAGCGCCAGACCATCGAACACAATACTGCCTTGCGATGTGATTAATCGCAGCAGCGCCAAACCAGTGGTACTTTTCCCGGATCCTGATTCGCCCACCAGCCCCAGCGTTTCACCGGGCCTGAGGGCAAAACTGACGTTGTTAACCACCACGTTATGATCCACCACGCGCTTGAGGATACCCTTACGTACAGGAAAGGCGACGCTGAGCCCATTCACTTCCAGTAATGGTGGTTGTCCGGCGGGTAAAGGGACTGGATCGCCGGAGGGTTCGCTATTTAACAGTTTCTGCGTGTAGGTATGGGTTGGTGCAGCAAGCAGTGGCTCGGCACGGTTTTGTTCAACGCATTGACCGTTCTGCATGACGGCAATGGAATCGGCCAGCTTTCTTACGATGCTAAGATTATGAGTGATGAACAGCAATCCCATGTTCAGCTCACGCTGCAATTCTCGCAGCAGTTGCAGAATTTGCGCCTGCACAGAGACATCCAGCGCAGTTGTGGGTTCGTCGGCAATCAACAGCTCCGGGCGGGTTAACAGCGCCATAGCAATCATTACGCGCTGGCGCTCACCGCCGGAAAGCTGGTGCGGATAATCTGTAAGGCGTTTTGCTGCATGGCGAATGCCTACACGATCCAGACAGGTCAGAATTTCTGCCCGTGCGGCTTCCCGACGCATTCCCCTATGCAACGACAGGACTTCATAGAGCTGTTTTTCAAGGTTATGCAATGGGTTTAACGATACCATTGGCTCCTGGAAAATCATGGCGATTTTATTTCCCCGTACACCGCGAAGTGTCTGCTCGTTAGCGTGAAGTAATGATTCACCGTGAAAGCGGATATCACCGGAGAGGTACACCGCAGGCGGCGTGGGCAACAGACGCAACACCGAAAGCGCGGTGACGCTCTTACCTGAACCAGATTCACCCACCAGCGCCAGTGTTTGCCCGGCATCAACGCGCAAAGAGAGTGTGTTGACTACAGTGCGTACGGTATCTTGTTGACGAAAACCGACGGATAAATTCTCAATGGCTAACAGAGGTTGTGTCATCTTAAATCGCCTTATTGGGATCAAATGCGTCGCGTACCGCTTCACCAATAAAAATCAGTAGCGATAATAAGAGGGCAACGGAGACAAACGCGGTGATCCCAAGCCACGGGGCCTGAAGGTTATTTTTACCCTGCAACAGCAATTCTCCTAGTGATGGAGAGCCGAGCGGTAATCCGAACCCGAGAAAATCCAGCGAGGTGAGCGTGGTGATTGAGGCGCATAAAATAAACGGTAAAAAGGTCAGGGCGGCAACCATCGCATTCGGCAACATATGACGCAAAATAATACTGCGATCGCTAACCCCGAGCGCTTGCGCTGCGCGAATGTAATCAAAGTTTCGGGTGCGCAGAAATTCCGCACGTACCACGCCAACCAGGCTCATCCAGCCAAACAGCACGGTGATAGCTAATAGCCACCAGAAGTTAGGCTGAACGACGCTGGAGAGCAAAATAATCAGAAACAGCGTTGGCATACCGGACCACACTTCGATGAACCGTTGTCCCCACAGGTCTACCTTACCGCCGTAATATCCCTGTAGTGCGCCGGCCATCACCCCCATAACGCTGGAACACAGGGTCAGCATCAAGCCAAACAGAATTGAGATGCGGGTGCCGTAAAGAATACGCGCCAGCACGTCACCACCATTTGCGTCAGTACCCAGCCAGTTTTGCGCCGAGGGCGGAGAGGGGAAGGGCTTATCGGTGGCAAAGTTGATGCTGGTAGCGCCGAACCGGATGGGGGCCCATAGTATCCAACCCTGGCTCTCCAGACGGTGTTGCAGCCACGGATCCTGGTAATCAGCCTTTGTTGCTAATGGACCGCCGAAATCGCTCTCACTGTAGTTTTTAACCAGAGGGAAATACCAGCTGCCGTCATAGCGTACCAACAGCGGCTTATCATTCGCGATCAGCTCGGAACACATGCTCAGGCCAAACAACACCAAAAAAATCCATAATGACCAGTAACCACGGCGGTTATGACGAAAACGCGCCCAGCGGGCCTGATTGACGGGGCTTAATCGCGACATTAGCGTCCCTCGAAATCAATACGAGGATCGACCAACGTATAGCTGATATCACTGAGGATATTGAGCAACAGGCCGATCAGGGTGAAGATGTAGAGTGTGCCGAACATCACCGGGTAGTCGCGCGATACGGTAGATTCATATCCCAGTAATCCCAGACCATTAAGCGAAAACATCACTTCGATCAGCAGCGAACCGGTGAAAAACATGCTGATAAATGTGGCGGGAAATCCTGCGATTACCAGCAACATGGCATTGCGGAACACATGCTTCCATAGAATATTTTTCTCACTAACGCCTTTGGCACGCGCAGTAACGACATATTGCTTACGTACCTCATCCAGAAATGAGTTTTTAGTCAGCATGGTCAGCGCGGCGAACCCACCCACCACGGTTGCCAGCACCGGCAGGGTAATGTGCCACAGATAATCGGTAATTTTTTGATACCAGGGCAGGGCGTCAAAATTAGCGGACACCAGTCCACGTAGCGGGAACAGGTCGTAATAGCTGCCCCCGGCAAAAAAGACGATCAGCAAAATCGCGAACAGGAATGCGGGGATGGCGTAGCCGATAATAATGAAAGCACTGCTCCAGACGTCAAAACGACTACCGTTGTGGACCGCTTTGCGGATACCAAGTGGAATCGACACCAGATAGATGATGAGTGTACTCCAGAGCCCCAAAGTCACGGACACCGGCAGGCTGTCTTTGATTAGCGTAAGAACAGAGGCGCTGCGAAACAGACTGTCGCCAAAATCAAAACGGATATAGTCGCAGAGCATCTTGAAATAGCGTTCATGGATGGGTTTATCGAATCCGTAGCGACGGGTTATTTCCGCAATAACCTCCGGGTCAAGGCCCCGGCCGCCACGGTAGTTACTGTCGCTGATATTCCCAACACCGGTTTGCGCGTGGCTGGCACGCACACCTTCACTGCCCGCACCGGGCAACGCACCGCTTTGTCCGAACTCAATGGCGGCGACAGCCTGCTCAACAGGACCGCCAGGTGCAATCTGTACGATAAAAAAGTTGATAGTAATGATGGCCCAGAGCGTGGGGATCACCAGCAGCAGACGTCGAATCAGATAAGCGCCCATTTACTCTCCCTGTCGTCTGGCTGCGGGAAGTTTCGCCGCTTTGTTGACGTCATACCACCAGTTGTCGATGCCAATGGTATAAATCGGGCGGATAGCCGGATGCGAAAACTTATCCCACCAGGCTATACGATCCTCTGCCATATACCACATCGGCAACATGTAGTAGTTCCAGGTTAATACCCGGTCCAGTGCCCGCCCCAACGGGATCAGTTTGGCTTTATTCCCTTGTGCGGCAATGATCTGGCTAATCAGTTTATCAATGACCGGGCTTTGCACACCGGGCGCGTTATAGCTGGAATCTATATATTCAGAGGCCCAGAGAATTTGCAGGTCTGAGCTTGGCCACGGCATTGCGCGATAGAGCCTGGGCATCATGTCATAGTCACGGCTGCGCAAACGGTTAGTGATTTGCGAGTTATCGACCTGGCGGATATTCATCGTAATACCTAACCGCTGTAGGTTATGCTGGAATGGCAATACCCACTGGCTGTTGCTGCCTGCCGGGAGTAATAACTCGAAGGTCAGCGGTTTACCGCTGGTGCTATTTATCCGTTGTTGCCCTTTCAGTATCCATCCCGCCTGTTGGAGTAACGTATCGGCTTTCAACAGGTTTTCACGATCGTAGCCATCGCCTTTCGACATCGGCGGTTGATAGATTTGACTGAAAACTTCCGGTGGCAGATCTTTTTTCATTGGCGCAAGGATCACCAGTTCATCCGCATCGGGATAACTTCTGGCTGCATACTCGGTGTTCTGGAAATAACTGTTTGTCCGACTCCAGGCATTATAAAACAGGGCCTTATTCATCCATTCAAAATCGAAGGCCAGCGTAATCGCTTCCCGTACTCGTCGGTCACTAAACATTGGACGTTGAATATTAAAGGCTAACCATCGTGTGTCCTGTGCGGACTCATTCTTTTGTTCGTCTTTGACAATGTAATGATTCGCGAAATTCTTACCGGTATAACGGGTTGCCCAATTTTTTGCATCGTTTTCAAGTCGCAGGTCGAATGCTCCAGCCTTAAACGCTTCAAAAGCGACGTTATCATCTAAATAGTAATCGTAGCGGATGGTATCAAAGTTCCAGCGCCCGCGATTGACGGGCAGGTTTGCCGCCCAATAATCTTTAACGCGCGAATAAACAATGTACTGTCCCATTTTCCATTGACTGATGCGATAAGGGCCGCTGGCAAGTGGTGGAGATGACAAGGGGTCGCTGAGCTTGTGATCTTTCCAGTACTTTTCGGGCATAACGGGTAAGGAAAACAGGCTGAGCATATCCTCTTTGCCCGGTTTGGCGAGTTCAATTCGCACTGTTAACGGGGCAATTGCCTTTACCGTTGTTCCTTTGTAGACCAAACGAAACTGCGGTACGCCTTCGGTCATAAATTTATGGAAGGTGAATTCGACATCGCGTGCGGTAATGGGGGAACCATCGTGGAAACGGGCCCGCGGATTAATCGCGATTTCTACCCATGAGTAATCATCGGCGTAACGCGCTCTGTCAGCGATGAGCGGGTAGTAGCTGCCGGGTTCATCATCCGAGGTGGTAAACAGTGTATCGTAGAGCGTTTCGGTGCGTGCGCCAGGGTTGCCGCGCATCGAGTAGCGGTTGAAGTTGTCAAAGGTACCAATGGAGGAGAGGGTGAGCTGCCCGCCTTTGGGGGCCGCAGGGTTAACATAATCAAAGTGATTAAAATTAAATGCGTACTTGGGTTCGCCCAACACGGCAAAGGCGTAGCTTTCTTTGATGGATTGGGCATGAACGCTAAACCCGATAAGGGTGATAAACAGAAGCAGTACGCGAGGCATCATATCACAGAGGTTTCCTTGTCCTGCCACAACCCGACAGGCCTCTTGCCTGAGAAATAGCGGTTGGGGTGGCGAGCGAAAATATATGAATCGCCTGGTGCGATCACCACGTTGGCTTATCGGGTTGCGCCATCCAACGCACAAAATCATCAAGCATTAATGGGCGGCTGATCCAGTATCCCTGGAAGAAATGAACCCCGCGATCGCGTAGCCATCGGGCTTGCTCTGGCGTTTCTACCCCTTCAGCAACCGTCAGCATATTAAGACGCTTAGACAGTGTCAACACCGCATCCAGTACCGGAGACGTTAGCGTTTCTGTCCCAATGGCGTTGATAAATCCTCGGTCGATTTTCAGATAGTCAACGGTGAAGCGTTCCAGATAAATGAGTGCGCTGTGGCCAGTGCCGAAATCATCAATGGCAATTTCGAATCCGGCAGAGTGTAGCCATTCAAAAAGCTTTGATGCCTCGTGCTGATTGAGCATATCGCGTTCGGTGATTTCCAGTACAACCTGAAAATGGTGTGGCGGCAGGGAGGCATTCAGGTGCTGTATATCATCTTTAAAGCCCTCACCATGCAGGTGCGTTGGCGCGATGTTGAGCCCGAGTTTTGCACCTTGCGGTAACACTTTTTTTAATGCAGGGGCATCACGGGCCACCAGTTTGAACAGATGCTGCGTCAGCGGCACAATCATTTGTTGTGATTCAGCGTAGTGAATAAAAGCATCTGGCGGGATCTCACCTGTTGTCGGGTGGCGCCAGCGTAACAATACTTCTACGCCTTTTACTTCCAGCGTCTGCATTTCAACGACCGGTTGGTAGACCACATAAAACTGATCGTGTTTGATGGCGTTGAGAATATCTTTTCCCGGGCGTAAACGAATGGCGTAGATGTAGTACCACAAAAGCAACCCAGTCATGATCCCGGCCATACATCCCAACATGACGGCATACCAGACGTCAGTGTACGTCCACTCTTGTGCGTATAGCCGAATCTTCATGGGGATCCCTTTCAGCGTCGTCTGACGCCAGGTGGTATCCGGAAGTGCGGAGACGTCTATCAGTTGGGATGAAAATGTCGTGATAGCGGTATCACCGACAATAATCGCAATACCGTCAAAATCATCTTCTCGGGCGGTATAGAGCAGGTAAGGTGCCAGATTGATATTCAGTGAGGAAAACACGCCACTATTATTAAATGAAGGATTCCGGTGCCAAATCATGATCGCCGGTTTGTCAGGCATCATCGGGGTACCGGACAGCAATTCCACATCGACATCTTTGTGGATATCCAGCTTCGGAATCAGCGACAGAATAGGCGAATCCATCGCGCCAGTTGCGGAGGAGCAGAAAGCAATACCCTCTTTTACCAACAAAAAAGCGCGTACATTGAGGTTAAACGCTGCGCTGGCGGTCAGCTTGGCGGCAACTTGTTGGCAATTGTATGAGACCAGCGGTTGCAGGGCATCTGTTGTGCTTTTGAGGTCTGAGAGGTAACTGCTGATGTAATATTCGATATCGGAAAGAAGCGTTTCGTACTTAACATCTCGTTTGTGCCAGGTGGCAAAAAACTGCAGGGTGCTGACAAGTACCGCGACGACTACCCCCGTAAAAATACAGGTAAAAAGGACATTTCGACTGGAAGATGAAGGACGTCTGAACATAGTTCCTTATGTTTACCTGGGGTATCTGCTTATTATTAAACGGCTTGATCTGTAAAACTATAACCTGGATTGATTCGTATAGTGAGATTTTTCTTAAACATAGCGCAACGCAAAAAGCACTGCCGAAGCAGTGCTTTTGATAAGTCTCATCAGGATAGCCAAGGGATAGCTGCCAAACGAAATTAACTGCGGCTCAGGACCCGGCGAGCTTCGTTGTAACGTTTTTTCCAGTAAGGCTCGTTCATGCTGGAAATGATAACGCCACTGCTGGTCGAGGCATGTACAAACTGGTTATTGCCGATATAGATACCGACGTGACGGCCGGTGGAACCCGCACGGAACAGAACCAGATCGCCTGTGCGCAGATTAGTGCGCGAAACGGATTTGCCCGTTTCCTGTTGCTCGTAGGTTGAGCGCGGAAGCTCTAAACCAAATTGCTCGCGGAACGTACGCTGTACGAAGCTTGAACAATCAATACCTTTTTTAGTGCTGCCGCCAAGGCGGTAACGCACGCCTTTCCAGTCAGCGTATTGATCCATAATACGTGATTTAACATCGATATTACGTACCATACTTTCAAATTCATCCTGAGAGGCTTGCAGTGAAGAGTTATCTCCATTACCCACAGCATGCGTCTCAGAATGCATATTCTTCGCGGTGTTCGTTGTGCTACATGCAGAAAGCAGAACCGCAACTGCTATCGCGGGAATCCCCCGCAAGATATATCTCAAAATCGGTTGAGATTTGACCATTTTGTTTGTTTTCCCTTGAAGTCCTTAACGATAAATATCGTTATAAAAAATGCCAAACGTGACGAGACTAATTACCAACGCATGATGAGACAATTCTTTAAGGTCAAATCTGTGGCAGAACGCACAAATTTATTCTTATAGTGAATAATTATCCCGCGAGGCAAAACGAGTCCGAGATTACCCGATCGCTCCGGTCATTGCGAGTGATTTTATGTGATTTCTTATAAGAAAAAGTGATACAGAAAGTGAATAAACTGCATTGGCTAAATTAAGAACAGATAGAGTAAAAAACACGCAATTCATTCATTTTAAACAGGAATAATATGACAGGAGAATGACAGTCAGAATGATAAATTCCCGGCAGATATCATCAGGAAATCAGAAGCATCCCTGATGATGTTAATTACTCTGCGTTATTTGTTTAAAAATTGTTTGTTTTTACCGGGAAGATAATGGGCAAACAGCATAACCAGGCGATCGCTTAATGGCGTCATTAACCACCAGGGCAAGCCAATCAATACGACGGTCATTGAACCTACCACGATATCTGTGAGCCAATGCGCGCCGATCATTACGCGTGGAAAGGCAAAAACCACAGTGATAATAAGGCCGATTATTCCTGCGACTTTTCCGAAATAACGCAGCATAAATGCGGAAAAAATAAGCAGCATCATACCGTGATCGCCAGGAAAACTGTCTCTGGACGCATCTTTTGTTGAAATATGCAGCAGCTCGCTGACGCGATTAATATTATCGAATGTGAGAGTGGGGCTGGCGCGCTTAACCGGAATAAGCGCCTGGCCCAACTGGTTTAATATCACCGCAGTTAGCAGCATCACCAGCCCAATTGCCACAATACGGCGACGACCTTCCTGCGTTTCTTTTAGCCAAAAACTCAGCATTAATGTACCCATCGCCAATAATGAACAGCCGTCAAATGCCCGGTTATTGGTGACAGCGACAATCCACAGAAAGAGTGGGCTCTCAACCAGCTTATGATTGAAGAAGTGGAAGATGCCCGAATCAAGAGAAAACCAGAACCCATGCCCGTGTGGAAGGTACCAGGACAGAAATAGCGCCAGACCAGCAATATTAAGCAGGAGTATTTGTGGGTATCGGGTTTTCATCGTCGTTTACCATTGCCATAAAACGGAGGCAACCTTACGCGCCAACGTCTAAACGAAGCCTCAACAATGCACTCTGTAATGCATTCCAGTCGGTCTCGGTATCGGAGATGAGTTCAATACGGCTATCAGGAGGAGCGACGTTTTGCGTCTCAATATGCCAGTCCTCACCCTGACGATTGATACGCACCAGCCCCTCTTTAATACGCATCACTCCCTTCACACGCCCAACAGGGGCGAGACGTGACCATTCCAACAGGCCGATGGTATCGAACACCGTATCAGCGTCAAAAATCCAGCCGCAGGCCTGATGTCCCTGACCGCTGTTCAGACTGCGACGCCAGCGTTGCTGCGCAGGCAGGCTTAGGGCTGCCAGCCCTTTTTTATCAGCATGCTGGTGAGTATGTGCCGCGCTGGAAGGAAGCTCCGTCAGATTCAGCCGGGGCAAATCCAGTAATTGTCCGTCGATTTGCCCATGATCGGCGTGAACTAACTGGCGGTTGCCGCCGTAGTGTTGCCACCAGGTTTGCAGCGCAATTTCGCTTTCTGTCGTGGCACGATCGGATTTATTGGCAACGATGATATCGGCAGATGCCAACTGATCGCGGAAATTCTCATTCGCTACGCTTTTTTCATCCAGCAACAGGCGCGGATCAAGGATACAAATCGTTGCGCGCAAGTCGATCCACGGTTCGTAAACCGGCGCGGTCAGTAAATCCAGAATCTGTTTGGGATGTCCGAGACCGGTGGGCTCAATCAGAAGCCGATCCGGTTTTCCCTGACGTAACAGCGTATTGAGGCCAACCTGCATGGGCAAACCATTAACGCAGCACATACAGCCACCGGGGATCTCTTTGAGCAATGCGCCGCTATCAGCGAGCAGTGCGCCGTCGATACCCACTTCGCCAAACTCATTGACCAGAACGGCCCACTTCTCTGCGGGGTCTTTGTTGGCCAATAGATGAAGAATAGAGGTGGTTTTGCCACTGCCGAGAAAACCCGTGATGAGATTGGTTTTAGTCACGTTTACTCCAGAATCATAAATTACCGTAATGGCTTTTAACAATCCTGGCGAAAAACGGGGGAAAAGAGAAGGGCAGAGAGGACGAAGACGAACTTCGTCCTGTTTAATGGCAGAAATCGTTAACTTTTTAACGTCTCGATGACAGCCTGATGTGCACCGTACTGGGCGATACGTTGCCAGGCGCGTTCCACGGTATCGACGAAGTGTGGGTTCTGTGCGAGGTCTGTGTCGAAGATTTCATGCAGTGAAAGCAGCGCGCTGACGCGTTCTGATTCCGTACTCTGTTCGACGATAGTGCGGATTTTGTCACTCATCGGGTCACGAATATCAATAATTGCACCTGAATCATCAATTCCGCTTACGTAGCGCATCCAGCCCGCAATGCCGAGTGCCAGCAGCGGCCACTCGCTTTGACGTGCTAAATGAACGCGAATCCCGTCCAGCATACGTTGGGGTAATTTTTGGCTGCCATCCATCGCGATTTGCCAGGTTTTATGTTTTAGCGCCGGATTGGCAAAGCGTTCCAGCAGGCTGTCGGCATACTGGTCTAAATCGACATTGGTGATGCGCAGCGTCGGGGCTTGTTCGCTGAGCATCAGGCGGTGAGCCGCTTCGCGAAATGCGCGGTCCTGCATACAGTCGCTGATATGCTGGAATCCCGCCAGATAACCGAGGTAAGCGAGAAACGAATGGCTGCCGTTCAGCATCCGCAGTTTCATCTGCTCCCACGGCAAAACGTCATCAACCATCTGTACACCGGCCGTTTCCCATTGCGGACGGCCGCTGACAAAATGGTCTTCAATGACCCACTGAATAAACGGCTCGCAGCTGATTGCGCAAGGGTCTGCCACGCCTAATTCGCGGGCAATTTCATCCAGTGATTCTTCAGTCGCTGCCGGGACAATCCGGTCTACCATGGTTCCCGGGAAACTGACGTGCTCCTGTATCCAGTTAGCCAACTCAGGCGAGCGTTTCTCCGCCATTCCCAGTACGGCGTTTTTTACCACATGACCATTGTCCGGGATGTTATCACAGGAGAGGACAGTAAACGGTTGCAGCCCACGTTGACGTCGGCGGTGCAGTGCCTCAACAATAATACCCGGTGCAGAGTGGGGTTCATCCGGTACTTGCAGATCGTGAATAATACGCGGGTTAGTGATATCGAGTGACCCGGTGGCAGGATCGATACAGTAGCCTTTTTCCGTAATGGTTAACGAGACAATCGCGACCTGAGGCTCGCAGAATTTCTCAATAATAGCAGCCAGCGAATCCAGTTTTGCATTCAGGCACTCGTTGACGGCCCCGACGATAATTGGCTGGTTACCGGCCGCACCTTTTTCCAGCACGGTAAATAAATGATCCTGCTCGCGTAGCTGACTCATCAGTTGGTCGCCGCTGAACAGGCTGATCTCACAAATCCCCCAGTCTCCGCCCTGCGAATTTAGCACCCGGTCGGTCAATAACGCCTGATGGGCACGATGAAATGCACCGAAACCAAAATGTACGATCCGCGTTTTTAGCTGTTGGCGATCGTACTGAGGCATTACGACATTTTCCGCAAGAGATGCTGAGGCAATAGTCTTCATTAAATACACCTGATTAACCATTAATTAACAATGGCAGTATAAAGTTATATGACAACAAATTGAATTGGTGTGCCTCATTTATCCTGGTAATGTGAGCTGGATCAATCAATGATGGGCGATGTGTTGATCGTATACCGGATGCCTGTATGGTAGTCGTCATAAAAGTCGTTTAATTTGGTATAACAACTTGTGAGGTGAAGCAATGGAACAAACCTGGCGTTGGTACGGACCAAACGATCCAGTATCGCTTGATGATGTGCGTCAGGCTGGCGCAACGGGTGTTGTGACCGCCTTGCACCACATTCCAAACGGTGAAGTATGGCCCGTAGAAGAAATTCAAAAGCGCCAGGCGATTCTGGCCGAAAAAGGGCTGACCTGGTCGGTGGTGGAAAGTATCCCTGTCCACGAAGACATCAAAACACAGTCCGGCCAATATCAGACGTGGATTGCAAACTACCAGCAAAGTATTCGAAACCTGGCGACCTGCGGCATTGATACCGTGTGCTACAACTTCATGCCGATCCTGGACTGGACGCGTACCGACCTTGAATATCAGCTACCGGATGGGTCCAAAGCGCTGCGTTTCGACCAGATTGCGTTTGCGGCTTTTGAATTGCACATTCTGCAACGTCCGGGGGCCGAAGCCGATTACACCGCTGAAGAGCAGCGTCAGGCGCTGGATTATTTCAATGCAATGACCGCTGCCGACATTGAAAAGCTGACCCGCAACATTATTGCTGGTCTGCCGGGTGCCGAAGAAGGTTATACGCTGGATCAATTCCGTGCGCGCCTGGCGGAATATGATGGGATCAGCAAAGACGATCTGCGCAATAACATGGCTGTATTCCTGCGGGCGATTGTGCCTGTTGCTGAGGAAGTTGGCGTACGTCTGGCAGTGCATCCTGATGATCCGCCACGGCCAATCCTCGGTCTGCCACGTATCGTGTCGACCATTGAAGATATGCAATGGCTGAAAGAAACGGTAGATAGCATCAATAATGGCTTCACCATGTGTACCGGCTCGTACGGCGTGCGCGCCGATAACGATCTGGTAAAAATGATTGAGACCTTTGGCGATCGTATTCACTTCACACACTTGCGTTCAACCTGCCGTGAAGAAAACCCGAAAACCTTCCACGAAGGTGCACACTTGCAGGGCGACGTGGATATGGTATCGGTGGTGGCAGCCATTTTGAGCGAAGAGCAACGCCGTAAGAAAGCGGGTGATTTGCGTCCGATCCCAATGCGCCCGGATCATGGACATCAGATGCTTGACGATCTGCACAAGAAAACGAATCCGGGCTACTCTGCGATTGGTCGCCTGAAAGGGCTGGCAGAAGTTCGCGGCGTGGAGCTGGCGCTGAAAAAAACGCAGTTCCGCGATCTGCTGTAATTCGTTCAACACGAGGCCATAAATTGCCGGATGGCGCTTGTACCGCCCCCGGCAATACTCAGGTGCGTTGTTATTGCTGTAATAACGCACACATCTCCTGCTCCAGTACATTTAATACCTTTCTGAGGTGCGGCACCTGCAACCCGCCAAAACCAAAGAACATCACCGCATCGGAATTTTTTTGCCGCCAGGCTGTTTCTGAACCGTTTTCAATTTCCTGTAATGTATCAAAGCGTACCCCTGCCTGCAGGCAGCGTTGGCGTAGTTTTGCGATGACGTCAGGCGACCAGTTAATGCGTAATGAGAGATGTAACCCTGCCGAGGCACCATCGATCTTTCCTTCAGGGAACAGGGCTGATAAGCCATCACGCAGTAATGCGAGGCGTGCTGCGTAGTTGCTGGCTAGCTTGCCGAGATGAGTATAAAACACCTGGTTTTGCATTAACTCGGCTAAAAACTGCTGCAATAACCACTGGCTACCATTGTTGTTCAGCGCTTTCATATTTTGAACGGCGGGCAGCAGTTCATCAGGGCAAACGAGGTAACCGAGACGTGCCCCCGGTCCCAGCGTTTTTGAGAAGGTCCCCATATAGATAACCCGGTTGTGGTAATCCATGGCTTTCAGTGCCGGAAGGGGATTCTCACCATACGTAAATACGGCGTCGTAATCGTCTTCAATAATCCAGGCGCCTACTCGTTGTGCCCACGTGAGTAATGACTTGCGTCGTTCAAGTGACAGAACACTGCCCATTGGATACTGATGAGCGGGTGTCACATAACAAAGCTGGGTTTCAACCTCAGGTAAATTATCGGTGCACAGCCCGTGATTATCCACGGCAATAGACGTAATATCGGCACCATAATAATTAAACAGATGCCATGCACCAGAATAACAAGGTGATTCGGCGACCACGTGACATTTTTTATTCTGGCTTAGTGTATGATGAATAATAAATATTTGACTGAGCAGTGATAACCCTTCCTGAATTCCATCAGTAATGATGATGTTTTGTGCACTGGTATTAATGCCGCGGGATAAATTAAGGTATCTGACAATTTGCTCACGCAAGGAAAATAATCCGTTTGGTGAATGATATCGGGTCAGTAGCTGCTCTTTAAGTACGCTGGGGGCATTATTCCATTTACGCCAGCTTGACCAGGGAAACGCATTGGGGTCAGGGACACCCATCCGGCAATAGCACTCACGCCCCATTTCACCGTAAACATCGGTAGAAACACCGGCAGGCTTCGGCTTTATCGGCGGTGAGCCTTCCGCAGATGGCACGTGTACCGGGGGACTACGCATAGGTGCCGTAAATGTGACTTCATAGCCGATACCCTGCCTGCTCTTGATAAAACCGGCCGCCATCAGTTTTTCATACGCCATCACCACCGTGATTTTGGCCACGTTTAGCGTCTGTGCCTGCTCGCGGATAGAAGGCAGTTTATCCCCGCAAAGCAAATCGCCTTGCTGAATTGCCTGAAAGTAAAATTGAAAGATCTGCAATTGTAGCGGGGTGCGACTTTCCCTATTGAGAGACAGTGTCAGCATGAGGAAATTCCTTGTTTAAACAATAAAGGCATATTACACGTTTCAGCATATTGTTATTTTGACACGCCTCATAGAGTTAAGGCTGTTCCTATAATCTGAAATCGCTGTCTCTATTTTTGCTTTTTAATATCCCTTAGCGTGATGCTATTAAAAAAATGGAGGCAGGTATGTCGTGGATAAAAAAGAACGCGCTTTGGTGTGCGTTAGGTGGCGCAGTCGTAATGGCCATTGTTATTTGGGGAACATGGCAAGGAGTCCATTACACCAGCACTACGGAGTTTTGTTTATCGTGCCACTCGATGCGCACACCAGGAGAGGAGTATAAAACCAGTGTGCATTTTCGTAATGCCTCTGGTGTACGAGCGGAGTGTAAGGATTGCCACATTCCCCCGGGAGTCGTCCCGACGCTTGTGCGTAAAACCGAAGCCTTAAACGATCTCTACCACACCTTTATCTCACCTTCGATTGATACCCCGGAAAAGTTCAATGCCAAACGGGCTGAGCTCGCCCAGCGAGAGTGGGCGCGGATGAGTGCCAACAATTCGGCAGCCTGTAAATCGTGTCACAGCTATGAAGCGATGGATCATGGAAAACAATCCGCCAATGCCGCGGCACAGATGACGGCGGCAGCGGCGAAGGACAGCAATTGCATTGACTGTCACAAAGGGATCGCGCACCACAAACCGGACATGAGCAGTGGCTTTCGCGATCGCTACAAGCAGCTACAACAGCAGGGAGAAAAACCATCAACTGCGACGACGCTGTTTTCGTTAAGCGAAAAAACACTGACAGCCACGGCGGGGGCGCCAGCAGGGAAAGCGCTGTTATTTCCGGCGACCCAGGTCAAGGTGCTGCAAAAAGAGGGGAGCAACGTCCAGTTGGAAGTGACGGGCTGGCGTGAAAGCAAGGGGCGTGGGCGGGTGATCACCCAGTATATGGGCAAACGCGTATTCTCAGCGGTCCTTGATGCTTCACTGATGGAAAATGTGAAAGTCCTGCAAACCCAGACTGACCCAGGTTCACATCAGGAATGGCAGCAGGTGAGCGTGACCGCATGGACCTCCGCGCAGGGACTCATCGATAGCATTACTCCGGTGTGGGAGTACTCGGATCAGATGCTGCAATCGACGTGTAGCGCCTGTCACAGCACGCCGCCAGCTACCCGATACACCGCCAACGGCTGGATTGCCGGACTGAAAGCGATGTCGACGTATTATCGACTCAATCCGGTGGAAGAACGTACGTTGCTGAAATACCTCCAGACCCACGCCAGCGATGTGTCTGAACCCAACAAATAATAAGGATAAGATATGGATATTCATGACTTTAATCCGTCCCGCCGTCGTTTCCTGACCGGAATGCTGGCGGTTGGCGCGGCCAGTGCGCTGGCGCCTAATCCGCTGATCTCAAAAGTATGGGCGGCGGGGGAAAACCCCGAACAATGGATCCAGTCCGGCTCACATTATGGTGCTTTTGAAGCCAAAGTGGTTAACGGCGAGTGGACGGAAACGCGTCCGTTCAAACATGATAAATACCCGTGCGATATGCTCAATGCGGTACGTGAAATCGTCTACAACCCTTCACGGGTTCGTTATCCGATGGTTCGACTGGACTGGTTACGCAAGCGTGAGAAATCTGATCGTAGCCAGCGGGGAGATAATCGTTTTGTGCGGGTTAGCTGGGATCAGGCGTTGGACCTGTTTTATGAAGAGCTTGAACGGGTGCAAAAAACCTATGGTTCATCCGGCGTCTTTACCGGGCTGGCGGATTGGCAAATGGTGGGCAAATACCATAAGGCTGGCGGCGCAATGGACAGAGGGCTAGGTTTACATGGTAGCTATGTGACGACCGTAGGCGACTACTCAGCGGCTGCAGCGCAGGTTATCTTGCCGCATGTAATTGGTTCGCTTGAAGTCTATGAACAGCAAACCTCGCTGCCGCTGGTTATCGAGAACAGCAATACCATCGTACTGTGGGGCTGTGATCCCATTAAGAATTTGCAGATTGAATTTTTGGTTCCCGATCACGACGCGTTTGGCTACTGGCAGCAGATCAAAGAGGCCGTCGCCCAGGGCAAAATGCGCGTCATCAGCGTTGATCCGGTGCGGAGCAAATCACAAAATTTTCTGGGGTGTGAACAGCTGGCGTTACGACCACAAACCGATGTTGCGTTACTGCTGGCACTCGCACATACCCTGTATGAAGAAAAACTGTACGACACGGCATTCATTAACGACTACACCGTCGGCTTCGAGCAGTTTTTACCCTACCTGATGGGAGAAACAGACAAGCAACCGAAAAACGCCGAGTGGGCTGCGGAAATCTGTGGGCTGACGGCGGATCAGATCCGTGATTTTGCCCGGCTGCTGGTGAAAGGCCGGACGCAGTTTATGGGCGGCTGGTGCGTACAGCGTATGCACCACGGCGAGCAGTATCCCTGGATGCTGGTGGTGCTGGCCAGTATGGTCGGTCAAATTGGGTTACCGGGCGGTGGTGTGGGGTTCGGCTGGCACTACAACGGCGGAGGGACGGTAACGTCAGCCGGGCCGGTACTTTCTGGTCTGGGGAGCATTAACAATCCGCCAGAGGCGAAGTATAAACCGGATTTTCGCGGCGTATCCGAGCATATTCCTACCTCACGTATTGTTGATTGCCTGCTGGAACCGGGCAAAAAGATCGCCTTTAACGGTGAGACGTTAATCTACCCTGACATCAAAATGGCGATCTTCAGCGCGGCGAACCCGTTCCACGCCCAGCAGGATCGCAACCGAATGATCGAGGCGTGGAAGAAACTGGAGACCGTGGTGGTGTTAGATCACCAATGGACTGCATCCTGTCGTTTTGCCGATATCGTCCTGCCTGTTACCACACGCTTTGAACGCAACGATATTGAGCAGTTTGGTACCCATTCAAATAAGGGACTGATGGCGCTGCATCAGGTCGTCAAACCGCAATATGAAGCGCGGCATGATTTCGACGTGTTTGCCGGACTCTGTAAACGTTTTGACAAGGAGTCGGTATACCGGGAAAACCGCGATGAAATGCAGTGGGTACAAGCGCTCTATGACGAAGGGGTCAAAATGGGTGCCTCGCTCGGTGTTACGTTGCCAGACTTTGACACCTTCTGGAAAGGTGAAGGGTATGTTGAATATCCCGCGGGACAACCGTGGGTTCGTCATGGCGAATTTCGCGATCAGCCCGATCTTAATCCTCTGGGTACACCATCAGGTCTGATTGAAATTTACAGCAAAACGATCGCCGGTTTTCAGTATGACGATTGCCCTGGGCATCCGGTGTGGATGGAGCCGTTTGAACGTAGTCATCAGGGCAGGAAAGACAAATATCCACTGCACCTGCAATCCTGTCACCCGGATAAACGCCTGCACTCCCAGTTGTGCTCAAGCGATGCGTTTCGCAGCACGTATGCGGTAGCGGGAAGAGAACCGCTTTACATCAGTGAGCAAGATGCTGCCGCGCGGGGGTTAAAAGCCGGGGATATTGCGCGGGTCTTTAACGCGCGCGGTCAGGTGCTGGCGGGGGTGGTGATTAGCCCTGATTTTACCCCAGGCGTGATCCGCATTCATGAAGGGGCATGGTATTCCCCACAGGAAGGAGGCAAAGCCGGGACGCTATGTACCTATGGCGATCCTAATGTCCTGAGCGCGGATATTGGTACGTCTCAACTGGCACAAGGGCCTTCAGCGCATACCGTGCTGGTGGATGTCGAACGCTATCAGCAACATGTTCCACCGGTCACGGGATTTGGTGGGCCGGAGATAGTGAAAGAGGAGGGGGACAATGCAGCATAGCCTTATTTTCCAGCAACGCGCCGCGGTCTATCAGTGGTTTTCACAATTGCTGTTTCGTGAGCTGGACCAGAAACAACTCGCTCGTCTTGAAAGCGAGGATACCCGACAGTGGCTGGCGTCGCTGGCGGGTATTCCCGGGCTTTCGCTGGATGTCAAAAAACTGGAGCGTAGCCTGACGCAGGTTCTGCGTCGTGAAAGCCGACAACTGGAGCTGGCCGCAGATTTTGCAACATTATTTCTGCTGCCGCCGCCTGGCGGTGTTTCCCCGTATGCGGGACATTATCCGCACACAACAGCGGCCGAAGAACGTCGACAAATGAATGTACTGTTGGTTGAACATGGGCTGTCTGCTCAGGAAAATGAGCCCTCCGATCATATCGCTATACAGCTGGCTTTGATGGCGAGGATGGTAGCCAAAGAGGAAACGCTATCTGCACAATATTACTTTCTGCATCATCACATTATGTGTTGGGTACCCTTGTTTCGTGATAGCTGCCAGCAGCGTGATGAGAAGGGATTTTATGCGCGGGCAATTAGCGTAATTGTGGGTTTTATACGGGAAGATGAGCAGTATCTGGAATCACTGTTAATGGATGATTTTTATCTCAGTAGTCAACGCTGAAAATGACAAAGGGACAGCCTGTGCTGTCCCTGAATGTCAATGTGTGGCAGAGATATTAGTCTGCGCGACCCATATAGCGGCGTTCTTCGATATGAATACGGATTTTCTCACCCGCACTCAGATACTCAGGAACCTGGATAACCAGACCGGTGCTCAGGGTTGCTGGCTTGTTGCGCGCACTCGCTGAAGCACCTTTAATACCCGGTGAGGTTTCAACGATTTCCAGGTCTACGGTCTGCGGCAGTTCAAGCGCCAGTAATTGGCCGTCCCAGGTCAGTACCTGCATGTCCGGCATCCCGCCTTCCGGGATGAACAGCAGCTCTTCTTCGATCTGGTCTTTGGTGAAGGTATACGGGGTATAGTCTTCTTTATCCATAAAGACATATTCGTTGCCATCGACGTAGGAGAAATCAACCCCGCGGCGGCTCAGGGTGACGGTATCCACGATATCGTCGCCTTTGAAGCGCTCTTCAACTTTCAGACCGGTACGGACATCGGAAAAACGCATTTTGTACAGCGTAGCTGCACCACGTGCGGACGGTGATTGAATATCGATATCTTTTACAATCAGCAGCTTGCCGTTGTAATTCAGTACCATACCTTTTTTAATTTCGTTCGCTCTTGGCATCGAAAAAATCCTGTAGTGAGGAGTGTCTAAAATATCGCGTCAAACTACTCGCGCCGGGGCATTCAGGCAAGCGGAATTCACACTTTTGCTGGTGCAAAAAAGGTGGTATACACTCCGTCCTTCTGGTTACCTCGTTGTTGGCTGTGTGCATGCCATCTTGAGGTACGCCGAATGAATTTGTGTATACTGTTCGCTACCTGAACAATCCGATGGTTTACCCTAAAGAGAATACTGTATGGAATGCCGTCCGGATTGTGGCGCATGTTGCACTGCGCCTTCTATCTCCAGCCCTATCCCTGGCATGCCTGATGGCAAGCCCGCCAATACGCCATGCGTTCAGCTAGATGAATCCCTGCGCTGTAAGATTTTTGCGTCTCCGTTGCGCCCCAAAGTGTGTGCCGGTTTGCAACCCAGTGCGGAAATGTGCGGTAAAACGACACACCAGGCCATGCTGTACCTTATTGAGCTGGAAGCGTTGACTGCGCCTTAAACGTCTTTGATGCGCACCAGACACACAACCGTCGCGACGATCATCACCAGCGCAAACCAGAATACGGCGTGGTAATTCCAGATTTCTGCGGCAATACCCGCCAACGACCCGGCAATAATCCAGCCGACGCGGATGGTATTGGTGTACAACGTTGTGGCTGATCCCGCCTGTCCCGGCATTAAATCCTGAAAATAAAGCATGCCAATTCCGCCGAGGATGCCGATATAAATTGCGTTCAGCAACTGTAAGCCGAGCAAAACCGCCGGCGAATGTGCCAACAGCATGCCCGCATAAAAAAAGAACCCGGCGATGGCGGCAATTCTCATCAACAGACGTTTGCCCAGACGTTTCGCAAAATATCCGGCAATCAGCATGGTTGGGATTTCCAACCCTGCGGCGGTGCCCATCATGATACCGGCGAGTTTTTCAGGTAGATGCAGTTCGTTGATGATAAACAGCGGCATATTAATGATATAGAGGCTGTTGGTGCCCCACATTAATGTACAGATAGCAAAAAGCAGCAGCGTATCACGACGATTACGGCGTGGAGCCTCAACCGCACCTGTCGCGAGAGGTACGCTTTTGTTCATTGACGGTAAGAAAAACCAAACCATCACGCCGCAGACAACAAATGCCACTGCGGCGCTGAGATACATCACCGTAAAGCTGAACCCCATGGCCAGCGCGTAAGCCAACGGTGGGCCGATCACCCAGGCCAGTGAAACCTGAGCACGTAAAATAGAGCTGAACATGACGGCTTCCCGGCCAGTGCGATCGGCATGTTCACGGGCGAGAGCAAACATTTGCGGGTTGGCGGTGGAGCCAAAGCTACTGAGGAATACACCGACAAACAGCAAAATATAATAGTTTCGGTTCCAGGCAAACAGCACGCAGGCCAGCATGCCAAGTACGCAGCAAAAAACGATCAGGTTTTTACGATCGCCTTTTTTGTCAGAGCGTCCGGCCAGAAACTGACTTACCAAAATGCCGATGACGGCGCTCCCGGTAAAAAAGAAGCCCACCATTCCCGGACGAGCATGGACTTCATCGGTCAGAAAAAGGCTGAGCGTAGGTGTCTGCAATGCCCCGGCGATACCCGTGAGAAAAGCGACAAGCAGGAACGCCGAAGACGTTAAATCAAACGCCTTGGGTGTGGCGGCTACGGGGGTGTTATGCATGTTTAGCTATCAGTGGAGTGAAGAGAGGCGGAGTTTACGCTGCTCGCCAGAAAATAAACAGGGCACTAAATCAAAATCGATATGGAAAATCAAAATGTCATTTCAGTCTGATCAGTCCACATGCTGACGATGCTGAAGTTGAGAAGCTGAACGCGTTTTTGCGTCAGCTTGTTTCAAAGAAACGCCGAGAAAATGTGCGGTACATCTAAATTCAGCAAGTTAATTGTTAACTTTCCTTGCGTGCTGAAGCAGAAAGATCCAGACTCCTTGAAACGTTTCAGCGTCATCTTGCCTTAACTGATGGAGTCGGGTGGCGCCTTTTTTCTCATGTTAGCTGAATCGTTTCAATTCAGCAGGAGAGGAGAATCATGTTCCAGTTATCTGTTCAGGATATTCACCCGGGCGAACAGGCCGGGAACAAAGAAGAGGCTATTCGCCAGGTTGCCGCAGCCCTGGTGCAAGCGGGCAACGTTGCGGACGGCTATGTCAATGGCATGCTGGCACGCGAACAACAAACATCGACGTTTCTCGGCAATGGTATTGCCATTCCTCACGGTACGACAGATACACGCGATCAGGTGCTGAAAACCGGGGTTCAGGTGTTTCAGTTTCCGCAAGGTGTGACGTGGGGCGAAGGTCAGGTTGCGTATGTGGCAATCGGCATTGCAGCCAGCTCAGATGAACACCTTGGGTTGCTGCGTCAGCTGACTCATGTATTGAGTGATGACTCGGTTGCGGAACAGTTGAAATCCGCCACCACGGCAGAAGAGTTGCGTGCATTGCTGATGGGCGAAAAGCAGAGCGAGCTGCTGAAGCTTGATAACGAAACGCTGTCGTTGGACGTCGTCGCCAATTCACTGGTGACGCTGCAGGCGCTGAACGCCGCACGTCTGAAAGAAGCCGGTGCAGTGGATGCCACCTTTGTGGCCAGAGCGATTAACGAGCAACCAATGAATCTTGGTCAGGGCATCTGGCTGAATGACTGTGCTGAAGGCAATGTACGCAGCGCCGTCGCGGTCAGTCGTGCGGCAAGCGCATTTGACGTGCAGGGAGAAGCTGCTGCGCTGCTGGTTACTGTCGCGATGAATGATGACCAGCCCGTTGCGGTGCTGAAGCGTCTTGGCGATCTGTTGCTGAGCAATAAAGCTGACCGTTTGCTGAAGGCGGATGCTGCAACGGTGTTGGCGCTGCTGACCAGTGATGATGCATTAACTGATGATGTGCTGAGTGCCGAGTTTGTAGTGCGTAATGAGCATGGTTTACACGCCCGTCCGGGCACCATGCTGGTGAATACGATTAAACAATTTAATAGTGAAATAACCGTGACGAATCTTGATGGAACCGGAAAACCGGCAAATGGACGCAGTTTGATGAAAGTGGTGGCATTGGGCGTGAAAAAAGGACACCACCTGCGCTTTACCGCACAGGGTGAAGATGCTGAACAGGCGCTGAAAGCCATTGGCGATGCCATCGCGGCAGGTCTTGGGGAGGGCGCATAATGAGCAGACGTGTTGCAACTATCACCCTGAACCCGGCTTATGATCTGGTCGGTTTTTGCCCTGAAATTGAACGCGGTGAAGTCAATCTGGTGAAAACGACCGGTCTGCATGCCGCGGGAAAAGGGATTAACGTCGCAAAAGTGCTTAAGGATTTGGGGATTGACGTGACGGTCGGCGGCTTTCTGGGTAAGGACAACCAGGATGGTTTTCAGCAATTGTTCAGTGAACTGGGCATCGCTAACCGTTTTCAAGTGGTGCAGGGGCGTACCCGTATTAATGTCAAGCTGACTGAAAAAGATGGTGAAGTTTCTGACTTCAATTTTTCCGGCTTTGAAGTCACGCCGGCTGACTGGGAACGCTTTGTGAATGACTCACTGAGCTGGCTGGGGCAATTCGATATGGTGTGCGTCAGCGGCAGCTTGCCGACCGGCGTGAGCCCTGAAGCATTCACTGACTGGATGACGCGCCTGCGCAGTCAGTGTCCATGCATTATCTTTGATAGTAGTCGTGAAGCGCTGGTGGCGGGTCTGAAAGCGGCACCGTGGCTGGTGAAACCAAACCGTCGTGAACTGGAAATCTGGGCAGGCCGTAAGCTGCCGGAAATGAAAGATGTGATTGAAGCGGCACATGCTCTGCGTGAACAAGGCATTGCGCACGTGGTGATTTCACTCGGTGCGGAAGGCGCTTTATGGGTTAACGCTTCGGGTGAATGGATTGCTAAACCGCCGTCAGTTGAGGTGGTCAGCACCGTAGGCGCGGGTGATTCAATGGTTGGCGGTCTGATTTACGGCCTGCTGATGCGTGAATCCAGCGAACATACCCTGCGTCTGGCGACGGCTGTTGCCGCCCTGGCGGTAAGCCAAAGCAATGTGGGCATTACCGATCGTCCTCAGTTGGCCGCAATGATGGCGCGTGTCGACTTAAAACCGTTTAACTGACAGCAGGAGAGGCATAATGAAAACGCTGCTGATTATTGACGCTAATCTCGGCCAGGCTCGCGCCTATATGGCGAAAACCCTGCTTGGAGCGGCGGCACAGAAAGCGCATCTGGAGATCATCGATAATCCAAATGATGCAGAGCTGGCGATTGTCCTGGGCGATAAGCTGCCTGTCGACAATTCGCTGAACGGCAAAAAGGTCTGGCTGGGTGACATCGGTCGTGCGGTTGCGCATCCCGAGCTTTTTCTCAGTGAAGCAAAAGGCCATGCGCAGCCATATAGCGCGCCGGTTGTGGCAACACCAGTGGCAAGCAATGGTCCAAAACGTGTGGTGGCAGTGACAGCTTGTCCAACAGGTGTCGCACATACGTTTATGGCTGCTGAAGCCATTGAAACCGAAGCGAAAAAACGCGGCTGGTGGGTGAAAGTGGAAACCCGTGGCTCTGTAGGGGCAGGTAATGCCATTACGCCGGAAGAGGTTGCCGAGGCTGATCTGGTGATTGTGGCGGCTGATATTGAGGTTGATCTGGCGAAATTCGCTGGAAAACCGATGTATCGCACGTCTACGGGCCTGGCGCTGAAGAAAACGAAGCAGGAACTGGATAAAGCGCTGGATGAAGCGACCCTGTACCAGCCTGCCGGGAAGAATCAGACTGCGGCCACCGAAGGAAAAAAAGAGGGCGCGGGCGCGTATCGTCACCTGCTGACCGGTGTGTCTTACATGCTGCCGATGGTGGTTGCGGGTGGTCTGTGTATTGCGCTGTCATTCGCTTTTGGTATTGAAGCATTCAAAGAGCAAGGTACGCTGGCAGCAGCACTGATGCAGATTGGTGGGGGCTCAGCCTTCGCACTGATGGTGCCCGTTCTGGCAGGTTACATTGCATTTTCTATCGCTGACCGTCCCGGTCTGACGCCGGGTCTTATCGGCGGTATGCTGGCGGTAAGCACCGGTTCTGGCTTTATCGGTGGGATTATCGCCGGTTTCCTTGCCGGTTATGTGGCGAAGCTCATCAGCACGAAGTTGAAACTCCCACAGAGTATGGAAGCGCTGAAACCGATTCTGATTATTCCGCTGCTTTCGAGCCTGGTCGTTGGTCTGGCAATGATTTACCTGATTGGTAAACCGGTTGCGGGCATTCTGGAAGGCCTGACTCACTGGCTGCAAACCATGGGGACGGCGAATGCGGTTCTGCTTGGCGCTATTCTTGGTGGCATGATGTGTACCGACATGGGCGGTCCAGTGAACAAAGCGGCCTACGCTTTTGGGGTGGGTCTGCTGAGTACGCAAACTTATGCACCGATGGCAGCCATTATGGCGGCAGGTATGGTGCCACCGTTGGCTCTGGGTCTGGCAACGCTGGTTGCGCGTCGTAAGTTCGACAAAGCACAACAAGAAGGTGGCAAAGCGGCACTGGTTCTGGGTTTGTGCTTTATCACCGAAGGGGCAATTCCGTTCGCGGCACGCGATCCGATGCGCGTTCTGCCATGCTGTATCGTCGGTGGCGCGGTGACGGGAGCAATCTCAATGGCTGTGGGGGCGAAGTTGATGGCGCCACACGGCGGTCTGTTTGTACTGCTGATCCCTGGTGCCATTACCCCTGTACTTGGTTACCTGCTGGCGATTGTTGCTGGTACGCTGGTGGCAGGTCTCTCCTACGCGGTGCTGAAGCGCCCGGAAGTGGACGCCGTTGCGAAAGTAGCCTAACCCTTCTTTACTTCCCAGGGCAGAGATTTCTCTGCCCTTTTTTATTCTTTGATCCCGACAGTTGCGGCACCGCCACAATAATCCATCCTGCCTTAACCAAATTCGATAAAGTGCCCTTAAATCAAACTCATCACGGAAATCGAATATGAAAAAAACGCGCATTTTTGCCTCTCTGTCACTCGCTACGCTGTTGCTTACAGGGTGCTCAACCACTTATGTGATGACAACAACATCAGGGACAACGATAGAGACGCAAGGAAAACCTGAGCAGGATTCCGGGACAGGATTGACAAAATATGCTGATACCTATGGCTATCACCGCGTGATTAAAAGCAGCGAGGTGAAGCAAATAGATAAAGGTAAGACGGTATTGCTATGGTGAACCCGGTCAGGTAAGTCGCGAAGCATTCAGGGGGCGATATCGCTTTCGGCCCCCCAGAATAAAACGGGTCAGGCAATCATTGGCGCGATGATAAAACCAAAGGCAACGCCCGCGATGATCCCACCAAGTCCTGGTAACATAAACGGATGGTTTAAGACGTACTTGCCCACGCGTGTTGTCCCGGTGGTGTCGAACTCCATTGCCGCCAGTGAAGTGGGGTATGTGGGGAGAACAAACACACCAGTCACTGCCACATAGGAAGCCAGAATGGCCCAGGTGGGTACGCCGAGCGCGACGGCAAGCGGGATAATCAGCGGCGTGGTGGCTCCCTGCGAATAGAGCAGCGCGCAGGTCCCAAACAGTACCAGAGCCAACAGCATCGGGTAGGCCTGTAGAATATTACCCGCGATGTCTTTAATTTCCGCTAAGTGTGCGTCAATGAATGTGGTTCCCAGTGTAACAATGCCGAGAATGACGGCCAGCGAACTCATCCCTGCTCGAAAAGTGGATGTCAGTACAATGGCATCTGTAGATGTTTTGCATAACACGACCATCAGGCAAGCGGCAGATAACATGCAGATAATAATGATATCCCGCGTATTCATCGGACTACCGACGTCGAATCCCGGACGTAGCTGAGGGCAGGCAGCAAGGATGACGATGACGATGGTTGCCAGCATAAACAGAGCGACGGAAAGCACGGCACCCGGCGTCGTACTACTCTGGCTTTCATATTTACGGACCAGACCTTTTTGCAGGCGTTGCAGATACACTTCGTCATCCTGTAGCTCGCACCCCTGGCGTGAAGCGATGAATGCGGCCACCATGGCGGCAACGAACGAGGCGGGCAGGCATACCGCCATGACCTGTATAAAGCTGACGCCGTTTCCTTCCATGATGGTCAGCATTGCAGCCATTGCAGCACTGATCGGTGAGCCGGATATTGCCACCTGAGAGGCGACGACGGACCCTGCGAGTGTGCGTGAGGGGCGGATACCAGACTCTTTTGCGACTTCGGCAATGACCGGTAGGGTAGAAAAAACAATAAACCCGGTCCCCGCCATAATGGTCATCGACCAGGTAATAATAGGCGCAATAATATTGATATATTTAGGGTTACGCCGCATAAAGTTCCCGGCAACACGTACCAGATAATCCATACCTCCGGCGGCCTGTAGCGCCGATGCTGCCACGACAACCGTCATAATAATAAGAATAACGTCCACGGGCGGCGAACCAATTTGCAGCCCAAATCCCAGCGTTAATATAGCCAGCCCCAGCCCGCCACATAAACCGATACCAATTCCGCCAAGGCGGATGCCAAAGAATATTGCCCCTAACACTACGATAATTTCCAGCCAAATCATGATGGCCTCCGCCAGAGAATAATTGGTTATTAAAATGGGTGTTTATTTAATGCAACAATTAGCCAGGTATAGATTTTCATTGCACCAAAAGGTGATTTTTACCAACGCGTTTCTCGTACCATTTAATACCGGCGCGAACCAACGAACCGGTTGAATCAATATATTTTTCAGGTGATGTTTTGACAGCCTCAGCAAGGATGACGGGGACTTCCGTACATCCCAGGACGATAACTTGTGCGCCACGAGAAAAGAGTGCTTGAGCCTGTTCATTCATCAGCATTTGTGCCCGCTTAGCATCACCGGCTTTTAAGCAATAGATGCTTTTCATCACTTTTTCCTGACTGGCAGAGTCAGGACTGATGCAGGTTAGCCCAAGCGATTCAATGCCTTTCTGATAGAGACCCATGTATAACGTGGCGTTGGTGGCGAGCAGTCCAATACGTGATTTTCCACAGTTATTGACCTCGTTGATGGTCGTTTCAACGATACTGAGCAACTCTGTGTGACAGCACTCTTTTAATTCATTAAACCAAAAGTGGGCGGTATTACAGGGGATCACAATACACTCCGCGCCAGCATCTTCGAGTTTATGCATATAATCACGCATTGCCGGGAGTGGGGAATTACCATGATGCATTAATGCGTCAGTTCGGTCAGGAATGTCAGGAATAGATGAAATAATTAATGGGATATGTTCCTGGTCACGTTGTGCCGCGGTAAAGGTGACGAATTTATTAAAGAGATCGACGGTTGCCGCTGGCCCCATACCACCAAGTACACCAATTAAACCTTTCACGATATATACCTCAATTCACCGATGATTAATATTCAGAGCTACGTTGTATCTGCTGGTTATGTTTAACAGCAGTGAGGCGTGAGGAGAAATGCAATAATGTTTTGTTCAATGCAAAAACCGCATGGATGTGGCTTCGTTTGTCATCTCAGCAGGCCGATATTCAGCCTGAGGTCCGACAATACGCGGCAGGCGAGCGGTCGTGGCCGAGGGGGAGTGAGGCATGGTAATGTTGAAAACGAAGGCTTGATGCAAAAAACGAATCACCAGGTGGCGATGATGAATTTCATCTCTGGAAATATTCAGGCATGATGCTTAAAGCCAATTGGCATATTTAAACATCCGCGTGACAGGCATGAAAAATATTGAGACAAAATGGTTATATGATTTCCTGACGCTGGAGGCGTGTCGTCATTTTTCCCAAGCGGCCGAGGAACGCAATATATCCCAACCGGCATTTAGCAGGCGGATCAAGGCGCTCGAATCAGCCGTGGGGGTACAGCTTTTTGATCGCACGACGAGCCCACTGCAACTCACGGAGGAGGGTAAGTTATTCCATTCGCAAACCCGTAGTCTGCTGCAACAGCTGGAATGCAATCTGGATGAGCTAAGTGGGCACAACCTGCTTGGGGTACCCAATATCAAAATAGCGGCGGCACATTCTCTGTCGCTGACGATGTTGCCCCGCTTAGTGCACTCAATGGCGGCCTGGGGGGAAGAGTTTGTTTATCACGTCGAGGCGATTGATGTGGTGCAAGCGGTGAATACCCTGCGTGAAGGGAAAAGTGATTTTATTATCTCCTTTCGGGATGAAGATTTAATGCAGTCACCTTTCTGCGGTTTGAAGGTTTTTGAGTCTGAGCTGTATCCCGTCTGTGCGACTGACGCGCAGGGGAAGGCGTTGTTTGATATCTATCAGCCGCAGGTGCCGATTCTGAACTATACCAGCACATCCTACATGGGAAGATTGGTAAACCGTCATCTGGCGGAAGTGGGGGGCATTTCTGCTCGTACTCTGTTTATGTCTTCGATGAGTGAGTTATTGAAAAATATGGCATTAGATGGGCATGGTATCGCCTGGCTACCGGCGTGGACTATCGTAAACGAACTGCGCGACAAGCGGCTGGTTTGTCTGCAGACGCCGGAACTGATGGTGCCTATTCAGGCCTATATTTACCGGATGGACACCCGCCTGAATAAAACGGCTGAGCACTTCTGGCGGATTTTGTACAACCACATGCCGGAGGATCTGGTTTCGCTCAGTTAATGCACGCAGTCCGCCTGGCGCATCTGAAAAACCTCCGGTTATCCGGAGGTTTTTTTTCTGGATTGTTCAATTTGTGTTCTGTCTCTCATTTTTTCTCTCCCTTGCAAACTGTATCTATAAAAAATTGTGACTCTGTTCATATCTATTTATTTTAGATCTTGCGGATGGATTTACTTTACAAAAAACCTGGCTAACATGAACACGTGTTTGATAGTGAACATGTGCTCTAATAATCCTTTTGGTGGTAAGGGTTATTTCTGACGAACTTATTAGTGGTAATTATATTGCCAGGGGACGTGCTATGCGTGAAAAGGAATACATAGTAACCATTGGCTCGGCCAATATGGATGTCGCCGGGTATTCGCATGCTTCTCTGAATTATGCGGACTCGAATCCGGGAAAAATAAAATTTACGCCAGGCGGCGTGGGACGCAATATCGCTCATAATTTGGCGCTGCTGGGGAAAGATTCATGGTTACTGACTGCCGTTGGTAACGATTTCTATGGGCAATCACTGCTGGCGCAAACTAATCAATCTGGTGTTCATGTCGAAAAATGCCTGATTGTTGCTGGAGAAAATACATCAAGCTATTTGTCGCTGCTTGATAATACCGGTGAGATGCTGGTTGCCATTAATGATATGAGTATTACTGACCACATTTCAGCGGATTTTTTGTCGCAACATCGTGATTTTATTCGTGCAGCAAAAGTTATTGTTGCTGACTGTAATATCAGCGAAGACGCGCTGACATGGGTGTTGGAAAACGCGGGTGAGGTACCGGTGTTTGTTGACCCGGTATCGGCATGGAAGTGCGTTAAAATTCGCGAACAACTCGGCAAAATCCACACCTTAAAACCTAATCGACTTGAAGCTGAAACCCTGAGTGGTATTGCACTCTCCGGGCGAGAGGATGTTGGTAAAGTTGCCACGTGGTTTCATGAACGCGGCCTAAACCGTCTGGTGCTCAGCATGGGGGGGGACGGTGTTTATTATAGTGATATCTCAGGGAGTAGCGGCTGGTCGCTGCCCATTAAAACTCACGTCATTAATGTTACGGGGGCGGGTGATGCCATGATGGCAGGACTGGCATCCTGCTGGGTAGACGGTTTGCCCTTTATTGATTCGGTTCGATTTGCGCAGGGTTGCTCATCTATGGCGCTGGCCTGTGAATATACCAATAACCCTGATTTGTCTGTTGCGAATGTTAGCTCAATAGTGGAGAACACAGAATGTCTGAATTAACTCTTTCCTCTGAATTATTACAAATATCTCCAGAAGTTCAGGAAGCATTAAACAGTAAAAAACCTATTGTTGCACTTGAATCAACCATTATTTCCCATGGCATGCCATTTCCACAGAATGCGCAGACAGCAATTGAAGTAGAAGAAACTATTCGCAAACATGGTGCTGTGCCTGCAACCATTGCCATTATTGGCGGAGTAATGAAAGTTGGCTTGAGTAAAGACGAAATTGAGCTTTTGGGACGTGAAGGGCATAACGTTGCTAAAGTAAGTCGTCGAGATTTACCGTTTGTTGTCGCCGCCGGGAAAAATGGCGCAACTACCGTTGCCTCTACCATGATTATTGCCGCTATGGCGGGAATTAAAGTATTTGCAACCGGGGGTATCGGTGGTGTTCACCGTGGGGCTGAGCATACATTTGATATTTCTGCGGATCTGCAAGAACTGGCACATACCAATGTCACGGTTATTTGCGCAGGGGCAAAATCTATTCTCGATCTCGGATTAACAACCGAATATTTAGAAACCTTCGGTGTGCCGCTCATTGGTTATCAGACAACATCACTGCCAGCGTTTTTCTGCCGCACCAGCCCGTTTGACGTCAGTATTCGTCTGGACAGCGCAAAAGAAATTGCCCGTGCGATGGCGGTGAAATGGCAAACCGGCCTGAACGGCGGTCTGGTTGTCGCAAACCCAATCCCTGAACAGTTTGCAATGGCAGAGGAAAAAATTAACGCGGCAATCGATAGGGCAGTGAAGGAAGCTGAAGAGCAGGGCGTTGTGGGCAAAGATAGCACGCCGTTCCTTCTGGCACGGGTTGCAGAACTGACCGGAGGCGACAGTCTGAAATCTAACATTCAGTTGGTGTTCAACAACGCCGTACTGGCTTGCGAGATTGCGAAGGAATATCAACGCCTCGCCTGACCGAATTTACCGGGCAGAAAGTGGTCGCCCGTGAATATCAAACCTACCAAAACCTGGCGTTAGCGCCGGGTTTCCTGGCATGAAGGGATTTCATTATGGATATAATGAGAAGTGTTGTGGGTATGGTGGTATTACTGGCCATCGCGTTTCTGCTGTCAGTAAATAAAAAACGTATTAGCCTGCGTACCGTTGGTGCTGCGTTGGTTCTGCAAATCGCCATTGGCGGTATCATGTTGTATTTCCCTCCGGGGAAATGGCTGGTTGAACAGGCGGCACTCGGCGTCCACAAGGTCATGTCATATAGCGATGCAGGAAGTGCATTTATTTTTGGCTCGTTGGTCGGTCCTAAAATGGATGTGCTGTTTGACGGTGCCGGTTTTATCTTTGCCTTCCGGGTTCTCCCTGCCATCATTTTTGTTACCGCGCTGATAAGCCTGCTTTACTACATTGGCGTAATGGGACTGTTGATCCGTATTCTCGGTGGTATTTTCCAGAAAGCGCTGAACATCAGTAAAATCGAATCATTTGTTGCGGTGACGACGATTTTTCTCGGGCAAAACGAAATTCCGGCAATCGTGAAACCCTTTATTGATCGCCTGAATCGCAATGAGCTGTTTACTGCAATTTGTAGCGGGATGGCGTCTATTGCGGGTTCAATGATGATTGGTTATGCCGGAATGGGGGTCCCCATCGATTATTTGTTGGCGGCATCATTGATGGCAATTCCTGGCGGGATTTTGTTCGCGCGTATGTTGAGCCCGGCAACAGAAGAATCTCGCGTTACCTTCGAGAATCTGTCGTTTACTGAGACACCACCGAAAAGCATCATCGAAGCGGCGGCGAGCGGGGCGATGACCGGGCTGAAGATTGCCGCAGGCGTTGCGACGGTGGTAATGGCATTTGTCGCTATTATTGCGTTAATTAACGGCATTATTGGTGGCGTTGGCGGCTGGTTTGGCTTCGGTCACGCGACCCTGGAAGGCATTTTTGGCTATATCCTGGCTCCGCTGGCATGGATTATGGGGGTGGACTGGAGCGATGCAACGCTGGCGGGGAGCCTGATCGGGCAGAAGCTGGCGATTAATGAGTTTGTCGCTTATCTCAACTTCTCACCGTACCTGCAAACGGGTGGGACGTTGGATGTGAAGACCATTGCGATTATTTCGTTTGCCCTGTGTGGTTTTGCAAACTTTGGTTCGATTGGTGTCGTCGTCGGTGCGTTTTCAGCCATTGCGCCACAGCGCGCACCGGAAATCGCACAGCTTGGGATGAGAGCACTGGCTGCGGCAACGCTTTCTAACCTGATGAGCGCCACAATAGCCGGTTTCTTTATTGGTTTAGCATAGCCGGATGACGGCTAACGCCTTATCCAGCCTACGAGGAAGAGTTGTTGCTTGTAGGCCGGGTGGTGGCAGTTTGCGAGGAAGTGTCGTTGTTTGTAGGCCGGATAAGCGTAGCGCCATCCGGCATTATATCTAAGTGGTTTTCAGCAAATACAGGGCATTATCGGCGGAGAGCGTCGGGTTGTTAATACTGACGCTGGCGCGTGATAATGCTGCACAGGCCATTGCAAACTGCGCGCTTTCGCGGAACGCACTGCCTTCCAGAAAGCTGTATAACAATCCCGCCATAAATGCGTCATCGGCACCGAAGCTGTCTATCACTGTATGCTTCGGCGGTGTCAGTAAAAATTGCTCTCCGTCCTTTTCGCTGCAAAAAACGGATTCGTCTTCCAGACATACAAAGATGCGTTTTACCCCCTGTTGATGGAGGTCGTTGACGGCCTGCACGCGGTCCCCATCCGACTGGACAGGCTTACCCCATAAAATGCCAAGCTCTTTCTGCGTGGGTTTGAGCGTATGAATACGTGTAAACCAGGTCTTCATTTTTGCTGCTTTGAACTCTGAAACGGTATCAATAAATACCGGAATGTCATCAGCAATAGTAAATACCCACTCGATGGCTTCAGCCGTCAGGTTGCAATCTGCCAGCACGACGCCGGAATGGCGGATAAGATCCCGTGAACCGTTCAGCAACTGCGGCGTTAGCTGTTGCAGAATGTGGGTATCGTTAATCGCCAGTACGGTCTCTTCCTGCTGATTCGCGATCGACAAATAGGTGGAGGTGTTATGTCCATGCAGACGAATACAGTTGGAAACGTTAACACCAGCCTGACGGGTCTGTTCCAGCAGCGTTTCGCCATAGAAATCGCTGCCAACCGCGGAAATTAAATGCACGTCACGGCCCAGTAGTGCCAGGTTGTGGGCGATGTTTCGTCCCACGCCACCAGCAGAACAGTGGATGCTGCCGGGGTTAGATGCGGCTTGAGGATAGTGGATGTCAGCGACACCACGAATATCCATGTTTATTGCCCCGACGACGACGCAATAATCTTGTTCGGTAAGGATATAACCTTTACCTTTGATCATTCCTTTGCGCATCAAATCCATAATATGTGCGGCGACGCGCGAACGGCTGATCTGCAAAATATCGGCGATTTCATTTTGCTGTATTAGCGGATTGCGACGCAGGATCTTAAGGATCTGCTTTTCCCTGTCGTTCATGATTATGCAACCGCCTTTTCAGTTTGCTGCGCTTTCAGCCATGCAATTTCTTCGGCCCAGATATCAGGGTTGATGGTTTCCAGTACCAGTGGGATGCCGTCAAAACGGCTGTCCTGCATGATCCAGCGGAATGCATCATGACCGATATTGCCTTCCCCTAAGCTATGGTGGCGGTCAACGCGGCTGCCAAATGCGCTCTTGGCATCGTTCAGGTGCATACCGCGTAAATAGTTAAAGCCGACAATACGTTCAAATTCAGCGAATGTCTTTTCACACTCGTCAGCGGAACGCAAATCGTAACCGGCCGCGAAGGCGTGGCAGGTGTCGATGCAGACACCTACACGGGATTTATCCTCGACGCCGTCGATGATTGCCGCCAGATGCTCGAACTTAAAACCAAGATTACTGCCTTGCCCGGCAGTGTTTTCAATGACTGCCGTCACGCCCTGAGTCTGAGCAAGGACAATGTTGATTGATTCCGCAATACGCGCCAGGCATTCATCTTCCGGGATCTGCATTAAGTGGCTGCCCGGGTGAAAGTTAAGCAGGGATAAACCAAGCTGCTCGCAGCGCTGCATTTCATCAAGAAAAGCATCGCGTGATTTTTCCAGCGCCTCGCTGACGGGATGGCCGAGGTTAATCAGGTAGCTGTCATGTGGCAGGATTTGTGCGGAGGAAAAGTGATATTTCTCGCAGGCTGCCTTGAAGTCATCAATGACTTCAGTGGTCAATGGTGCAGCGCGCCACTGGCGCTGATTTTTGGTGAACAGGGCGAATGCGGTCGCTTCGATTTCTGCAGCTCGAATAGCAGCGTTAGCCAGACCGCCAGCGGCGCTTACATGCGCTCCGATGTATTTCATAATGATTCCCTAAATAGTTCGAGTTGCAGGAAGGTGGCAAGAGAGAGACAAATTCGTCAGGAACGAATTTGACCAGCCAAAGGCTGGCCTCTGGTGAGGGACATGGATGTCCCTCATTAATCCCCGGGAGCGTACTTCAGTACGTGACTGGGGTGAACGAGCGCAGCCAACGCGCCTGCAACTTGAAATATGACGGGAAAAACCCGCCATACTCAAAAGGGAAGAGTATAGCGGGTTAATGGAGGTGAGTCGTGATCGATTATGCCATCAGCGCGTGGATGGCAACGTTAATCGCGCCACCGCCCACAATCAGCCAGACAAACAGCACCAGTGCCATCAGCAGAGGTTTTGCACCGGCTTTTTTCAGTGCACTCACGTGAGTGGTTAACCCCAGTGCTGCCATCGCCATAGCCAGCAACACGGTGTCCAGCGTAACCAGCATGTTCACCACTGACTGTGGCAGCAGGTGGAACGAGTTAAAAATCGCGACCACAATAAACAGGATGGCAAACCACGGAATAGTGATTTTACTTTTCTCTCCGCCGGTCGCCGGAGACAGTTGTTTAACACGTGCTGCCAGGATGATGAGGAACGGAGCCAGCATCATGACGCGCAGCATTTTAGCAATGACGGCTGCGTTTTCAGCTTCCGGGGTGATTGCATGCCCGGCGGCAACAACCTGTGCAACTTCATGCATCGTGGAGCCAATATAAATCCCGTAGGTTTCCGGGCTAAACCAGTGCGCCAGTAGCGGATACATTGCCGGGTACAGGAAGATAGCAATGGTCCCGAAGATAACCACGGTAGCAACGGCGACCGTTACCTTACTGGCTTCTGCTTTCACCACCGGCTCAGTGGCTAATACCGCGGCGGCACCACAAATGCTGCTCCCCGCACCAATCAACCAACTGGTGTGTTTGTCCAGACCAAATACTTTCTGTCCGAGGAAACAGGCCAGCATAAAGGTGCTGCTGAGCGTCAGGACATCAATGACGATACCGCTGACACCAACGTCGGCTATTTGGGCGAAGGTGAGGCGGAAACCATACAGGATGATCCCCAGACGCAGTAAATGTTGCTTGGCAAACAGCACGCCACCGTCACAGCTTTTCCAGATTTGTGGATACACGGTGTTGCCGATAACCATCCCGAATAAGATGGCTAAGGTGAGGGCGCTGAACCCGGCACCTGCGACGGCGGGAATGGAACCTCCCCATAAGGCGGCCCCGGTGATAACTGCACTCAGGGCAAGCCCCGGAATAAAATGCCACACTGTACGACGATGATTCTGTAGGGCGAGTTCAGTCATAACCCCTCCTGAACAATTTGAATGATTTCTTGGCAAAAATTGTAAGGTGAAGTGGCTTAAAAATAAAATTGATTATATATTTATAATTAATCTTTATAAGTGGTAAGCACGGGCTACCCGGTGGAAAACGACTATGCATATCACCCTGCGACAACTTGAAGTGTTTGCTGAGGTACTGAAAAGCGGCTCGACGACTCAGGCATCTGTCATGTTGTCATTGTCGCAGTCGGCGGTGAGTGCTGCGCTTACCGATTTAGAAGGGCAACTTGGCGTACAACTGTTTGACCGCGTGGGCAAGCGGCTGGTCGTCAATGAGCACGGGCGCTTACTCTATCCGCGTGCGTTGGCCTTGCTCGAGCAAACGACAGAAATCGAACAGCTTTTTCGTGAAGATAATGGCGCGATTCGCGTCTATGCCAGTAGCACCATCGGCAACTATATTTTACCTGCCATGATTGCAGGTTACCGGCGTGATTTCCCCGACTTGCCGTTGGAACTCAGCGTGGGCAACAGCCAGGATGTTATCAATGCTGTGCTGGATTTTCGGGTCGACATCGGGCTTATCGAAGGGCCATGTCACAGTACGGAGATCATCTCTGAACCGTGGCTGGAAGATGAGCTGGTGGTATTTGCTGCGCCGTCATCGCCGCTAACCACGGGTCCCGTGACGCTGGAGCAACTTGCGGCTTCGCCCTGGATCCTGCGCGAACGTGGGTCCGGTACTCGCGAGCTGGTGGATTATCTGTTGCTGTCTCATCTACCGAGATTTCAGATGGCAATGGAGTTGGGTAACTCTGAGGCCATTAAACATGCTGTTCGCCATGGACTGGGGATCAGCTGCTTGTCACGTCGGGTTATTGCAGAACAACTGCAGGCAGGAACGTTAAGCGAAGTTCCTGTGCCGTTGCCGCGTCTGGTCCGCACGCTTTGGCGCGTCCATCATCGCCAAAAACATCTTTCAAACTCGCTGCTGCGTTTTTTACGTTATAGCGACCAGGTAGAGCAGGTTGAATAAGACGCTGATGCGTCGCACCTGCAATGAACACCTCATCTTCAACTGAGGGCGATCGTCATACGTTGCCCAGTTTCTGCTTTACTTATAATCCGCGGCCAGTCATGAAGGTCTCTTATAACTGCGCATTTGTGCCGGAAGAATGCCATTTCGTCTGCTACAATCGCGCCTCATTTTTTGGATGGATAGCATTTTCACATGGTTTCCGAAACTAAAACCACAGAAGCGCCCACGCTACGCCGTGAACTGAAGGCGCGTCACCTGACGATGATCGCCATTGGCGGTTCCATCGGTACGGGTCTTTTCGTTGCATCTGGTGCAACTATTTCTGCGGCGGGTCCTGGCGGCGCGCTGTTTTCCTATATTCTGATTGGCCTGATGGTGTACTTCCTGATGACCAGTCTCGGTGAGCTGGCAGCCTATATGCCGGTTTCCGGTTCGTTCTCTACCTACGGTCAGAACTATGTAGAAGAAGGCTTTGGCTTCGCGCTCGGCTGGAACTACTGGTACAACTGGGCGGTAACTATCGCCGTGGACCTGGTGGCCGCACAATTGGTCATGAGCTGGTGGTTCCCGGATACGCCAGGCTGGATCTGGAGTGCGCTGTTCCTTGGCGTTATCTTCCTGCTGAACTACATTTCGGTACGTGGATTTGGCGAAGCAGAGTATTGGTTCTCACTGATCAAAGTTACCACCGTGATTATCTTCATCGTGGTTGGCGTGATGATGATTATCGGTATCTTCAAAGGTGCTCAACCGGTGGGTTGGAGTAACTGGACGACAGGTGATGCACCCTTTGCTGGCGGTTTTGCCGCCATGATTGGTGTGGCGATGATCGTCGGCTTCTCCTTCCAGGGGACCGAGTTGATTGGTATCGCCGCGGGCGAATCTGAAGATCCAGAGAAGAACATTCCGCGCGCGGTGCGCCAGGTATTCTGGCGAATCCTGCTGTTTTATGTGTTCGCGATTTTGATTATTAGCCTGATTATCCCGTATACCGATCCGAGCCTGCTGCGCAATGATGTAAAAGATATCAGCGTCAGCCCGTTCACGCTGGTATTCCAGCACGCGGGTCTGCTGTCTGCGGCGGCGGTGATGAACGCCGTTATCCTGACGGCGGTGCTGTCGGCGGGTAACTCCGGCATGTATGCATCAACACGTATGCTCTACACCCTGGCATGTGACGGTAAAGCGCCGCGTATTTTCTCTAAACTGTCTCGTGGCGGTGTACCGCGTAACGCGCTGTATGCAACGACTGTCGTGGCAGGTCTGTGCTTCCTGACATCCATGTTTGGTAACCAGACTGTGTACCTGTGGCTGTTGAACACCTCCGGGATGACGGGCTTTATCGCCTGGCTGGGAATTGCAATTAGCCACTATCGTTTCCGTCGTGGCTATGTGTTGCAGGGCCATGATATTAAGGATCTGCCGTATCGTTCTGGCTTCTTCCCTCTGGGGCCGATTTTTGCCTTTGTTCTGTGCCTGATAATCACCCTGGGTCAAAACTACGAAGCGTTCCTGAAAGATACCATTGACTGGGGTGGCGTAATGGCAACCTACATTGGTATCCCGCTGTTCCTGATCATCTGGTTTGGCTATAAGCTGACCAAAGGAACCCGTTTCGTGCGTTACAGCGAAATGCACTTTCCGAAACGTGTGAAGAAGTAATCTTGTACCTGATGGTACCGCGCTTATCCGGCCTACGTAAAATAGTGTAGGTCGGGTAAGGCCTCCGTGTTGCCATCCGGCAGACAATAACCCTCCTCCGGCACTCACCCTGTTCAGTTAACATTTTAGTTTCAGAAAGCATCAACATGTGTTGGCGGGGTAATGAACATGCTCTCTCTGAGAAAGGGTTCCGTTCACCTCATGTTCATCGCTTTTCTGCACCTTGAACGCCGGTGAACGTGTTAAGGGGGCTATCGCGCACCCTTAACAATCCCGGCTCCCGGCACGCCTGACCACCTGTATTTTTATTTGAACATGTTTGAACAGCAAAACAGATTTAACTGAAAGTCAGAGAGTTGAAGCGACACCCTGGTCCGGCTGAAAATCGATGAGGCGTTGACGGCTGACCGGGGCTGCCCGCAGGGATGCGGGCAGAGGGGACGGCCTGCAGGGACGCAGGCTCGACCCCGACCCGACAGGCAGACGGCATAAGACGAATAGCTCGCGCAGCGACGATTTTCCGTGCCGGGAGCCTGGGTTGCAAGGGAGGCGGCGGTGAGCCTCCCTTGCACGTTCACGGGTATCTGTGATTCAAAGAAGTGATACCGTTGAAGTGAACGGAACCCCGTAGCGGAATAAAATGTTCTCCATACATGCTTAACTAACAGGCATTAGACATTCACCTTGCCGGGGTTTTTATTGTCCAAACTTTAGAAGTTGTAAGTCAGGCCAACAGTGTAGCGACGACCATCAAGCACGGTGTCATAGGTATCGTAATCAATCTGTTTATCCAGCACGTTATACACGCCCGCAGTAAGCAGTACATCTTTGGTCGCGTAGTAACGCATACCGACATCGACCTGGGTATAGGAAGGGGTGCCTTGCGCCATGGAGGTACGGCTCAGGTATTCTGATGTTTTGCCACGCAGATTCAAACGGCTCCAGAAACCGATGTCCTGCGTTGCCTGCCAGTCCAGTGTGGTGTTAAACATATGCTTTGGCATTTTGTTTAACGGCTGACCCGAGAACTGGCCGCTTTTCTGTTCAGATTCAGTGTAGGTATAGTTCGCTGTCCAGTTGATGTCGGAGGTCATCTTCCAACCGAAGGTGGATTCGACGCCGCGCATATTGGCTTTATCAACGTTAACCCGATCGCTGACAAAGTCGTAATGGGTGCTGCCAATAGTACAAGCCGGATCGGCGCTGCTGTTACAGCGACGCACTTCGGTGATTTTGTTTTTGAAGTCGGTATTGAACAGCGTGACGCCCGCATTGAGGTCATTGCCGTTATCCCACAGTAAACCGATCTCTTCGCTCAGGCTTTTTTCTGGTTTCAGATCCGGGTTGCCGACGATGATACCGTTCAGACGACCGCCACCGGTCACTTGCCCCCAGCTTGCGGATGACTGGCGCAGGTCCGGTGCACGATAGCCCGCAGAAACACCGCCTTTTAAGGTCCACTGATCGCTCAGGTGCCATACGCCATAGCCGCGCGGCGTCCAGTTGTCACCGTAGTTTTCATCTTTATCCATACGCAGACCACCGGTCAGCGTGAAAGTATCGGTAACCGCCCATTCATCTTCGGCAAACAGCGCCCAGCTCCAGCGGGTCAATTTGTTCAGACCGTCAGCTGCTTGCAGTTGGTTGCCGTTATCGCGGAGTTTTTCATAACGGTATTGCCCGCCAACTGTCAGGGTGTGCGCCCCGAGGAAGACCTGGTTCTGGTTATTGAAGATCGTATTGTAGGATTTCATCTGACGACCAGGGTTTTTGGTCTCTTCCTGCTGAACATAGCTGGTGCTGTTGAAATCGTCGTAATAACCGCTGTGGGTTAATGAATACGTTGTGTGTTCATAACGGTTGTAGCTTTTGCTGTTTGGCTTACAAACACCGTTACGGCAGTTTTCTGCCGCCATCGATTCGCCCGGCGTGCTGTTGCGATCCTGGAGTTCATGCGCGACATCGAAGTCGATGTCATTTTTATCATCCGGGGTGAAGTTGAGGGTGAGTCCGCCGTTGCGCAAGCGCTGTTCATTGTAACCATTGACTATCTTATCTTCTCCGCGATGGGAGAACAGCCCGGTCACTTTTGCGCCGAGTAGCCCGTCGATCAGTGGTCCGGACGCGTAGGCATTTGTCTGGTAAAGGTCACCGGAGTCCCGATCTTCCTGGAGGGTAGCATCACCATGTAGGGAGCCGGTCCAGGCTTTGGTATTCGAGACTTTTTTGGTGATCACGTTAATCACGCCGCCCATGGCGTCAGAGCCGTACAGAGACGACATCGGGCCGCGGATCACTTCGATACGTTCGATGGATTCCAGTGGCGGCAGCCAGCCTTGCTCAATACCCGCGTTGTCGCTGTTCGGGCGCGTACCGCGTGTGCTGATACGTTTGCCGTTAACCAGGAAGAGCGTGTATTGCGAGGCCATACCGCGGATGCTGATATCACTGCTGCTACCGCCGCCGGTCACAACAACACCAGGGACGTCTTTCAGTGCATCGGTCACATCGCGATACGCTTTATCTTCGATCTGCTGCTTAGTAATAACCGAAATGGAGGCGGGGGCATCCTGAATTTTTTGCTCAAACCCGGTGGCGGTAACGACCACGGTATCCTGGTCGGCGGCATAAACGAGTGATGGGAGACTCGCGACGCATACTGCGGCGGCTACAGCCTTAACGTGAGGTATAGTCATTTGTATCATTCCATTTAAATGAATCTAACTGCGTGTCATGTGAAAGGCCATGACAATTGTATGTATTTGTCTTTTAAGGACTCTTTTCAGTAAAGAAGCGGGGGGATTGTACAAAAGTATGAATTTTTGTAAACACAAATGATAATAGAAATCATTTGTGTTTGACATGAAATTTGGGGAAGTATTTATAAAATCAATGAGATAGCGGCGAAATAAAAATGGATAAAAAGTGAAGGAATAATGGAGAAACCAAGAGGGCTTGCGCCCTCGAAGTCTACTTCAGCAAATATTGGGCGTGGAAACGCAGGTGATCTTCAATAAAAGATGCAATGAAGTAATAGCTATGATCATAGCCAGGCTGAATGCGTAATGTCATCGGCCATGCAGTCTGACGGGCGGTTTCGGCCAGGACTGCGGGTTGCAGCTGATCGGCGAGAAACTGATCGCTATCCCCCTGATCAATAAGCGTTGGGATCGCATCTTCTGGTTTGCTGTCCAGCATCAGTGCAGAGCTGTCCCATTCCGCCCACCGTGATTTATCTTCACCCAGATAGGCGCTAAAGGCTTTCTCACCCCACGGTACGCGACATGGATTGACGATGGGGGCGAAGGCAGAAACGCTGGTGTATTTGCCAGGATTTTTCAGTGCCATGATCAGTGCACCATGCCCCCCCATTGAGTGCCCACTGATGGCGCAGCGATCGCTGACGTTAAACTGTGACTGAATGAGTGCTGGCAGCTCATCACGCATATAGTCATACATGCGGAAATGTGAGGCCCACGGTTGTTGCGTGGCATTGAGATAAAATCCGGCACCCTGGCCTAAATCGTAGCCTTCATCATTGGCGACCTGTTCCCCACGCGGGCTGGTATCAGGCATCACCAGAACGATGCCCAGTTCAGCCGCAATACGTTGTGCTCCGGCTTTAGTGGTGAAGTTTTCATCATTGCAGGTCAAACCTGACAGCCAGTACAGCACCGGAGGCGGGGTGTTATCCCGGGGAGGTGGAAGAAAAATACTGAAGGTCATGGTGCAATTTAACGTGATGGAGTCGTGACGCCAGCGTTGCTGCCAGCCTTCAAAACAGCGGTGCTCTTCAAGCATTTCCATGCGTGGCTCCTTGTTGTGTTGAACCTGAATGTGTTTGCGAACTCACCATAATACAGATTATTCATTGCACTGTGAGTAACTTTCACTTCCGCATTGAGCAAACATACTTCATCATCTATATAACTTTACATTAACACTCGAATTCACCCGGTTGAACGACGTTTGAAATCTGTGTGCTAAAAGGCAGCACCAATTTCAATAATTATCGCGGCGAATACTGGATTATGTGCGCCGCCTCACGCACAATGTTCTGGCTGTGACACAGCCTAAAAACTTTGCCCCACGCAGGGCAGAGGCGCCCCACCTGCAGGAGAAAAAGAAATGTCATCACTCAGTAAAGAAGCGGCCCTGGTTCATGAAGCGCTGGTCGCGCGTGGTCTTGAAACACCGCTACGCCCGCCCGTGCAAGAGATGGATAATGAAACGCGCAAACGTCTTATCTCCGGTCATATGACCGAGATTATGCAATTGCTCAATCTTGATTTGAGCGATGACAGTCTGATGGAAACGCCACATCGCATCGCAAAAATGTATGTCGATGAGATTTTCTCCGGCCTCGATTACGCCAATTTCCCTAAAATCACCGTCATTGAAAATAAGATGAAAGTGGATGAGATGGTCACGGTTCGCGATATCACGCTGACCAGCACCTGCGAACATCACTTCGTCACGATTGATGGCAAAGCGACGGTGGCCTATATTCCGAAAGATTCGGTTATCGGTCTGTCGAAGATTAACCGCATTGTGCAGTTCTTCGCCCAGCGCCCACAGGTCCAGGAACGGTTGACTCAGCAAATACTCACCGCGCTGCAAACGCTGCTCGGGACGAATAATGTGGCGGTGTCAATTGATGCTGTGCATTACTGCGTGAAAGCGCGTGGTATCCGTGATGCGACCAGCGCCACCACCACGACCTCGCTTGGCGGATTGTTTAAGTCCAGCCAGAATACGCGTCAGGAATTCCTGCGCGCCGTGCGTCACCACAACTGATCAGGGCAGGGGCCATGGAGCGTAATGTCACGCTGGATTTTATTCGTGGCGTCGCCATCCTCGGCATCCTGCTTCTCAATATTAGCGCCTTTGGTCTGCCAAAGGCGGCCTATCTGAATCCTGCCTGGTACGGCAGCATTACCCCGTCAGATGCCTGGACCTGGGCTGTGCTTGATCTCTTTGCGCAGGTGAAATTCCTCACGCTGTTTGCGCTGTTGTTTGGCGCGGGTTTGCAGATGCTGCTACCGCGAGGCAAACGTTGGATCCAGTCGCGACTCACTTTGCTGGTCCTGCTGGGGTTTATTCACGGTTTGCTGTTCTGGGATGGCGATATCCTGCTGGCGTATGGTCTCACCGGGCTGATTTGCTGGCGGTTGGTTCGCGATGCCCCTTCCGTCAAAAGTCTGTTTAATACCGGCGTGTTGCTCTATCTGGTGGGCGTTGGCGTGCTGTTGCTGCTGGGGTTTATCTCCGGAAGTGAGACCAGTCGGGCCTGGACACCGGATGCTTCTGCGTTGCTGTATGAGAAATACTGGAAAATTAACGGCGGGATGGAAGCGGTCAGTAATCGTGTGGATATGCTGTCGAATAGCTTACTGGCGCTGGGCGCACAGTACGGCTGGCAGTTGGCGGGGATGATGCTGCTGGGCGCGGCATTGATGCGCAGCGGTTGGCTGAAAGGGCAGTACAGTTTGCAGCACTATCGACGTACCGGCGCGTTATTGGTCATTATTGGCATTGCGATTAACCTGCCTGCTATCGTTGCGCAGTGGCATCTGGATTGGGCATATCGCTGGTGCGCTTTTCTGTTGCAGGCTCCGCGTGAGCTGGGCGCGCCGTTTCAGACAATTGGCTATGCCGCGTTGCTGTTTGGTTTCTGGCCGCAGCTTAGCCGTTTAAAATGGGTTGTTGCGATAGCCTGCGTTGGACGCATGGCACTGACTAACTATCTGTTACAAACCTTAATTTGTACCACGCTGTTTTATCAATTCGGCTTATTTATGAAATATGACCGACTGACGCTGATGTTATTTGTCATTCCGGTCTGGGCCGTTAACCTGCTTTTCTCCGTCATTTGGTTGCATTTTTACCGGCAAGGCCCGGTAGAATGGCTATGGCGTCAATTAACCCTGCGTGCGTCAGGGACATCATTACCGCGAACATCCAGATAACGATCTGGATCACATTCATTAACAAAATGGATGTAAGCGCTTTCATTCCTGTGACATCACTCACGCAGTCCGTTTCGTTGTGCTGACAAAATACACAGCCTGGGGTGTCTGCGGGCAGCCGCAATCTAAAACAGGGCAGTGAATATGGTAACCATACGTGATGTGGCACGGCAGTCTGGCGTTTCTGTAGCGACTGTTTCCCGCGTACTCAACAACAGCGCGCTGGTGAGTCCTGACACGCGTGAAGCGGTAATGAAAGCAGTGACTCAGCTCGGCTATCGCCCAAACGCCAATGCACAAGCGCTGGCGACGCAGGTGAGCGACACGATTGGTGTCGTGGTGATGGATGTTTCAGACGCATTTTTTGGCGCGCTGGTCAAAGCCGTGGACCTGGTTGCCCAGCAGCATCAGAAGTACGTCCTGATAGGCAACAGCTACCACGAAGCTGAAAAAGAACGTCACGCCATTGAGGTACTGATTCGTCAGCGTTGTAACGCACTGATTGTTCACTCGAAAGCGTTGAGCGATCGCGAGCTGGCGGAGTTTATGGATCAGATCCCCGGTATGGTGCTGATCAACCGCATTGTGCCGGGCTATGCGCATCGTTGCGTCTGTCTGGATAATATTAGCGGCGCCAAAATGGCAACCCGCATGCTGTTGAATAATGGGCATCAACGTATTGGTTACCTGGCATCAAGTCACCGCATTGAGGACGACGCAATGCGTAAAGAAGGGTGGCTAAGTGCCCTGAAAGAACAGGGTGTTACTCCTGCCGACAGCTGGATAGGTACTGGTTCACCGGATATGCAGGGCGGAGAGTCCGCAATGGTGGAACTGCTGGGACGCAACCTGCAACTGACGGCTGTCTTCGCTTACAACGACAATATGGCCGCTGGCGCGCTAACGGCGCTAAAAGACAACGGCATCGCCATTCCATTACATCTGTCTATCATTGGTTTCGACGATATTCCCATCGCACGTTACACCGACCCGCAGCTGACAACAGTGCGCTATCCCATTGCTTCTATGGCAAAAATGGCCACCGAGCTTGCGCTACAAGGCGCGGCGGGAACGCTGGATCCTGATGCAACTCATTGCTTTATGCCGACACTGGTGCGGCGCCATTCTGTGGCTTTGCGGCAGAATGCGGCACCGATCACTAACTGATAATGTCGGGCTATGTAACCGCTTTCAATATGTGAGTAAATTCACAGTATCTTAACAATGCGATAGCTATGATGACACTGTTTGCTGCGCTGTAACTACTATGTAACGGTGAATAATCACTTTCATCGAGGTATAGGCGTCTTAAACAAAAATTAAAGCCTGTTTTTGGAGCGTTGCCAGACACGGAAGAAATATTTTTAAAAGTGAGCTTCGGCGTTCAGTAACACTTCAGTAACGTTCTGCCTGCCGAGCATTTATCTCAAGCACTACCCTGCATAATAAAACCGGAGATACCATGAATAAGAAGGTGTTGACCCTGTCTGCTGTAATGGCAAGCATGTTATTCGGCGCGGCTGCGCACGCTGCTGATACCCGCATTGGTGTGACTATCTATAAATATGACGATAACTTTATGTCTGTGGTACGTAAGGCTATTGAAAAAGATGCCAAAGCGGCACCGGATGTACAGTTGCTGATGAATGACTCGCAAAACGATCAGTCCAAACAGAACGATCAGATTGATGTGTTGTTGGCAAAAGGCGTTAAAGCACTGGCCATCAACCTGGTTGACCCGGCAGCAGCAGGAACGGTAATTGAAAAAGCACGTGGTCAGAACGTACCGATTGTATTCTTCAACAAAGAGCCTTCCCGTAAAGCGCTGGACAGCTATGACAAAGCCTATTACGTCGGTACTGACTCCAAAGAGTCCGGGATTATTCAGGGTGATTTGATTGCCAAGCACTGGGCCGCTAACCCGAACTGGGATCTGAATAAAGACGGCAAAATTCAGTTTGTACTGCTGAAAGGCGAACCGGGACATCCGGATGCCGAAGCGCGTACGACCTACGTGATTAAAGAGCTGAATGATAAAGGCATTAAAACTGAGCAGTTGCAGTTAGATACCGCAATGTGGGATACCGCCCAGGCGAAAGATAAAATGGATGCGTGGATGTCTGGTCCTAACGCAAACAAAATTGAAGTGGTTATCGCCAACAATGACGCCATGGCGATGGGCGCAGTTGAAGCGCTGAAAGCGCACAACAAAACCAGCGTCCCGGTATTTGGCGTCGATGCGCTGCCTGAAGCACTGGCTCTGGTGAAATCTGGTGCCATGGCCGGTACCGTGCTGAACGATGCAAACAACCAGGCGAAAGCGACCTTCGATCTGGCGAGAAACCTGGCTGATGGCAAAGGCGCGGCAGACGGCACCAACTGGAAAATTGAGAACAAAATTGTTCGCGTTCCATATGTAGGTGTCGATAAAGATAATCTGGCAGAGTTCACCAACAAATAAATACTCCGTCTGTGGGCGCAATTTCATTGCGCCCTTAATTACGCACTCTGCAAGGCCAACAAGGTATAATTATGGTCAGCACTAATACTCAGTCGTCAGGCGAATACTTGTTGGAAATGAGCGGCATCAACAAGTCCTTTCCCGGCGTTAAGGCTCTTGATAATGTCAATTTAAAAGTCCGCCCACATTCTATTCATGCTCTGATGGGCGAGAATGGCGCAGGAAAGTCAACATTATTAAAATGTCTTTTTGGGATCTATCAAAAAGATTCCGGTAGTATTTTATTTCAGGGTAAAGAAATCGATTTTCATTCTGCTAAAGAAGCGCTTGAGAATGGTATTTCAATGGTACACCAGGAATTAAACCTGGTATTACAACGTTCTGTAATGGACAACATGTGGCTGGGGCGCTATCCCACCAAAGGTATGTTTGTCGATCAGGAAAAAATGTACCGCGATACCAAAGCGATTTTCGATGAACTGGATATTGATATCGATCCGCGTGCGCGTGTCGGAACATTATCTGTTTCGCAAATGCAGATGATTGAAATTGCCAAAGCATTTTCGTATGACGCCAAAATCGTCATTATGGATGAACCGACCTCATCGTTAACCGAGAAAGAGGTTAATCATCTGTTTACCATCATCCGTAAGCTGAAAGAGCGTGGGTGCGGGATTGTGTATATTTCTCACAAAATGGAAGAAATCTTTCAACTGTGTGATGAAATTACCGTGCTGCGCGACGGTCAATGGATTGCGACCCAGCCGCTGGAAGGGCTGGACATGGATAAGATCATCGCCATGATGGTCGGACGTTCATTGAACCAACGTTTCCCGGATAAAGAGAATAAGCCGGGAGAAGTGATTCTGGAAGTGCGTAACCTGACTTCTCTGCGTCAGCCGTCGATTCGTGATATCTCTTTTGATCTCCATAAAGGGGAGATTCTCGGCATTGCCGGTCTGGTTGGCGCGAAACGCACCGATATCGTTGAAACGTTGTTTGGCATTCGTGAGAAATCATCGGGCACGATTACGCTCCACGGCAAAAAAATCAATAACCACAGCGCGAATGAAGCGATTAACCATGGTTTTGCGCTGGTCACCGAAGAGCGTCGCTCTACCGGTATTTATGCCTATCTGGACATTGGTTTTAACTCGTTAATTTCCAATATCCAAAACTATAAAAATAAAGTCGGCCTGCTGGATAACTCCCGCATGAAGAGCGATACCCAGTGGGTAATTGACTCGATGAGGGTAAAAACACCAGGGCATCGTACGCAAATTGGTTCGCTTTCTGGTGGTAATCAGCAAAAGGTGGTCATTGGCCGTTGGTTGTTAACGCAGCCTGAAATCCTGATGCTGGATGAACCTACACGCGGTATCGATGTTGGTGCAAAATTTGAGATTTATCAGTTGATTGCTGAACTGGCGAAAAAAGGAAAGGGGATCATTATTATTTCCTCTGAAATGCCAGAATTGCTAGGTATAACCGATCGTATTCTGGTGATGAGCAATGGCCTCGTCGCGGGAATTGTTGAAACCAAAACCACAACGCAAAACGAAATCCTCCGTCTTGCGTCTTTGCACCTTTAAGATTAGGGGCTCCTCATGAGTGCGTTAAATAAGAAAAGTTTTCTTACTTACCTGAAAGAAGGCGGAATTTACGTTGTTCTTTTGGTTTTGCTGGCAATTATTATTTTCCAGGATCCCACTTTCTTAAGTTTACTGAACTTGAGTAATATTCTGACGCAATCCTCCGTGCGTATTATTATCGCGCTGGGTGTTGCCGGGCTGATTGTTACGCAAGGGACGGACCTGTCAGCAGGGCGCCAGGTTGGCCTGGCGGCGGTCGTTGCAGCAACCTTGCTGCAGTCGATGGAGAACGCCAACAAGGTGTTCCCGGAAATGGCGACGATGCCCATTATTGTGGTCGTGCTGATTGTCTGCGTTATCGGTGCTGTCATCGGTCTGGTAAACGGTATCATCATTGCTTATCTGAATGTGACGCCCTTTATTACCACCCTCGGTACGATGATTATCGTCTACGGTATTAACTCCCTGTATTACGACTTTGTTGGAGCATCGCCAATTTCTGGCTTTGACAGCGGGTTCTCAACCTTTGCGCAGGGCTTTATTGCGCTGGGTAGTTTCCGACTCTCCTACATTACTTTCTATGCCTTGATTGCCGTGGCCTTTGTTTGGGTGCTGTGGAACAAGACCCGTTTTGGTAAAAATATTTTCGCTATCGGCGGTAACCCTGAAGCGGCGAAAGTGTCCGGTGTAAACGTGGCGCTGAACCTGCTGATTATCTATGCGCTGTCTGGTGTGTTCTATGCCTTCGGTGGATTGCTGGAAGCAGGGCGTATCGGTTCTGCGACCAACAACCTCGGCTTTATGTACGAGCTGGATGCCATTGCGGCATGCGTGGTTGGCGGCGTGTCGTTCAGCGGTGGCGTGGGGACGGTTTTCGGCGTGGTGACCGGTGTGATTATCTTCACCGTCATCAACTACGGTCTGACCTACATCGGCGTGAACCCTTACTGGCAGTACATTATTAAGGGCGGCATCATCATCTTCGCCGTCGCGCTGGATTCACTGAAATACGCACGTAAGAAGTAACGATTAAAACGCTAAAAGCCCGGCGCAGCGCAATCTGCACCGGGCTTTTTTGTGAGTGTTACAACGTTAACGTATGCGCTTTCTCGCCGGTTTTAAATTTCACCTCACCGAGATCGATACAGGCTACCGGGCAAACGTGACCGCACAGCAGGCAGCCCACGCATTTTTCCGTGTTGCAGTGTGGTGTACGGGTTTCCTCATTCCATTCCATCGCCTGGTGCCCACCGTCATAGCAGGAGATGTAGCAGCGGCCACAGCCCACACATTTTGCGAGATTGATATGTGGATAGACGATGTAGCTACGATCAAGTTCCTCTGCGGGGATGATATTGGCGTTAGCGAGACCAACCATCTCTTCCAGCGAGTCAAATCCTTGATCGGCGAGGTAATGCGACAGCCCGCTGGTCATGTCCTCCACGATTCGGTAGCCATACTGCATAATCCCGGTGGTTACCTGCAGCGTGGCAGCACCCAACAGCAGAAACTCGGCGGCATCCTCCCAGGTTTCAATCCCCCCAATACCGCTAATCGGGAAATCGCGCAGTTCAGGGTGCATACGCAGTTGCTGAATAAAGCGCAGAGCGATAGGTTTCACGGCCTTGCCGGAGTAACCAGAAATACTGGATTTACCGTTGACGACTGGCATCCCGATTTTGCGCTTCAGGTCGATATTGGTGATGGATTTAACCGTATTGATGGTCGCGATACCGTCAGCACCTCCGCGCTTAGCTGCCAGCGCCACCTCGCACATATCACCAATATTTGGTGTCATTTTAGCCAGCATTGGTAAGGCGGAGCCGCGTTTAACCGCCCGACAATACTTTTCGACCAGCTCAGGGCTTTGCCCGACATCGCTGCCCATGGCATGTGAGGTCATTTGCGGGCAGGAGAAGTTGCATTCGATCATGTCTGCACCTGCCTCTTCAACCAGACGAGCGAGCTCCTGCCACTGTTCTTCGTTTTCACCCATGATCGACGCAATCAGGACGTTGTTTGGGTAGTCCTGTTTCAGTCGGCGAATTGCAGCCAGATTCTCCTCCAGCGGATGCTCGGCAATTTGCTCCATGTTTTTGAAGCCGATAAAGCCGGTATCTTCTTTGGTCAGATGGTCAAAGCGTGGGGAGACTTCATTGGCAATAAAGAAACCGATTGTCTTAAAAACAATACCGCCCCAGCCGGTATCGTAGGCTTTGGCACACATCTCATAGCAGTTGCCCACCGGAGAAGAAGAGAGGCAGAACGGGTTGGGAAATTTGACGCCGCAAAAAGTAATAGAAAGATCTTTCGTTAACATGAGCAAGCTCCCTCTAAATAGTGATGAATGGCCTGAGCGGCTTCTTTTCCGGTTTTCACGGCGTATACAACGGTTTTATCGCCTTTAACAATATCGCCCGCGGCAAACATAACCGGATCGGCGGTTTGGTAATTGTGCGTATCGATAAGATTGCGCTGTGGTTTTAACGCGGCGAAATCATCAAGCTGCGCATGTTGACCGACGGCAAGAATAATATGTTCGGCTTCAAGCGAGAGTTCTCCCGGCAGGCGTACATGCTTAAAGGTGACGCGATTTCCACTAACCGCCACAGGCGTGAAACCGTCAATAATCGATACCCCTAACGCCTGGGTGCTGTTGAACTCTTTGTTGCTGGCAGGGAATTCGGCCAGTTCCTCACGTGCGACACAGGTGACGGACGGGCAGCCCAGCAGTTTCAGTGTACTGGCGACATCCATTGCCACATCGCCACCGCCGATGATCAATGCGCTTTGCGCGACACTAATATTGCCGCCTGACTGTCGGGCCCGTTGCAGGAAGTCGACGGCAATTTCGACATTATTCGCGTGGTCAAACAGAGGCAACGTAGAACCGTAAGACATCCCTACGGTCACCAGTACGGCGCGGTATTCTGTTTTGAGTTGCTCAAGGGAGAGGGCATTACCCACTTCACAATTGCATCTGATGGTCACGCCCATTTCCACGATACGGGCAATCTCATTATCTAAAACCGTCTGCGGCAGACGAAACTCTGGAATGCCATAACGCAACCAGCCGCCTGGCTGGGCCTGCTTTTCGAAGAGGGTGACGTCATAGCCAAGATTACTCAGCGTTACGCTGGCCTGTAATCCGGCCGGACCTGCACCGATGATGGCGACCTTGCCCAGCGTTTTTGTTGCGGGCTGATAGATTTTCATTGCGGTCTGCTGTTCAAAATCGGTAATAAATCGCTGCAGACGCGCAATATCGATAGGTTTATCAATTCCTGAACGCGTACATCCGCGCTGGCATAATTTTTCGGTTGGGCATACCCGGGCGCACACCGCACCGAGCGCATTATTTTCCCGAATAGTTTCAGCCGCGCCTTTAAAATTGCGGAAATAAATGGAGCGAATAAATTTCCCTGGGTCGGTTTGCGCCGGGCAATCCTGACTACAGGGGGCATCGTGACATAATAAACAACGAGAAGCCTCTTTTATTGCTAATAATGGGGTGAAAGCCGGCGTGAGCTCATCCAGATAATTTTGTTGTGGCATATTTTCTTCCTTAATGCTTGAGTAAATTAAGGCAAACCGTTAATAACAAAATATAAAAAGTGAAAGGCTATTCTTAAGGCTAAGCACTGCAGGAAGAGTATTCTGTGAAAGGATTCACAAATAGAAGAAGGTGTGAGGGAAATGCTGACGGGCAGCATGAATCCCTTATATTGAAATGGTAACCGTTATCATAATATTAGTTATTCTCAACATCTAATATAAAGACAATATCGTTAACGATAAAATACCAAATAAACAACCATACCCAATGATAAACATCCGCATCCGGCATAAACCAGCACATAGGACCAAAATTGCAAAGGCTCTTGCGAGCGATAAGCATAAACCGGTTCGCGCGCATTCTTCTTAATTTTATCTACGGCTCCGGAGCGCCATCCTTTCCAGGCTTCCCGGAAACAAAAGAGGGGAATGAGCAGAAAGGCCAATACGACGAAGAGAGTTTGTACATCCATGCTTATTTTCCTTGTTTCTTTTGTAATTCGAGTAATTGTTCCGGAGTGACTGCCGGATATCCCTGAGCATCATCGGGTACCTGATGCATGGTCGGGATGGGTACCAGCGGACCTAAAAAACGTGGCTCGCGTTTAAAAAGGTAGAGATCGGCCAGCGCACCAAAGCGAGCGCCAAATTCGCGTACCCGCACGGTAAGCATATCTTTTGGCGAGGGTACCGCATAGCACTGAGCCTGAATGCCCATATGTAGCGCAATAAACAATGCGCGCTCACAGTGGAATCGCTGAGTAATGATGATGAAATCGTTGGTATCGAATACTTTGCGGGTGCGTACAATCGAATCAAGCGTACGGAACCCTGCGTAATCGAGCACGATGTCAGCGGGATCGACGCCCGCGGCAATCAAGTCTTTACGCATCGTCATCGGTTCGTTATAGCTTTGCTGTGCGTTGTCGCCGCTAAGGAGCAGATAGTTTACTTTGCCGCTGTTATACGCATTTAATGCGCCCTGAATGCGGTAGCGGTAATACTGATTGATGACGCCGGTACGGTAGTATTTTGCCGTGCCCAGGACAACACCAACCTGACGGTAGGGGAGATCCTGTAATTCGTCATAGATGTAGGGGGCCGTCTTCCAGCTCATCCATCTGTCGAGCCCAAGCACTGTCAACAGCAGCAAGCCTACCAGGACTAACAAGCTGTAAAACACGCGCTTTAACATGCAGAAAACTCGATAATTGGATGGAATTTCAATCAGGCTACTGTACCCAACGGCGGAGCGCAAGAAACAGCAGTCTGATTGAGGGGATTTTAGTCACTGTTGCCCGATGACGCGGCGTTATCGGGCCAACATACTGTACGGTTGGCTTTTAGGCCCGGTAAGCGCAGCGCCACCGGGCGTCACGACTTAACCGAGTAGTACGCGCTCGATATTGTCGCAACCCAGCGCGTTCAGCGTGGCAGACGTCGCATCCCACTGGATAAGCGCCGCATCCGCTTTTTCTGCCAGCACCGCACGTTGAATGTCCGGATAGTCGTAACCGTTAAGACTCAACAGGTTTAATGCACCCTGCAACGGTGGCAGTGTTGGGTTGAAGGCGGCGTTTTCAGCATAACTACCGCTGAAAATCTGTCCATCTTTACACTCCAGCGCCACGCCGCTCGGGGAGTTGCTGTAGGGCATATGGCATCTGTTTGCTGCGGCAATCGCCGCCTGGGTCAGCGCATCGCCTTGCAGCGCGAAGCCGTGATCCTGGTCGTCCATCAACAGCGTCTTGATGTCGAGATCTTTTGGCCCAAAAGCGTCCGGCAGATAGTCGCGTAGTGCGTGTGGTTCACGCCCAGGCAGGTGAATACGCAAATCCAGTCCGCTGTTCAGCTCATTCATAAACTGACGGCAGTGCCCGCAAGGGGTGTAGTTGACGGTAATCGCGGCGAGTCCTTTTTCGCCACGTAACCAGGCATGGCTAATAGCGCTCTGCTCGGCGTGAACGGTTTGCTGCATTGTGGCACCAAGAAACTCCATGTTCCCACCGAAATACCAGGTTCCGCTGATACCACGTGAGATCGCGCCAACGTTGAAGTTGGACAGCGGAGTGCGTGCGCAGGCCGCAGCTAAAGGCAGCAGAGCGAATGCCAGCGCGTCTTCGTCCAGTCCCGATTCGCGTTTTAGCAAAGATACCTGCTCAGCCGTCAGCATGGCGGGGAAATGTACATCCGCCAGAATAGGGGCCAGGGCTGATTGCAAGTTATCCGCGAGTTGGGCAAAAGCAGTTTGAAAACGTGGATGCATGGCGTTGCCTCATAACAATGTAATGGAACCGTAGTTTACGGGCCTGACAGGGCTTTATATGTGATCTAAATCTCATTGTGTATGCAACTTATGAAACTTAAATTAAAAATGTGCAACGCATCGCAAATAAACAGCTTAAAAATGCAGATTAGCCTACCACTGCCAGGATAACCGGGAACAGGAAGGGGGCAACCAATGAGGTGATAATCCCGCAAATCACCAGCGCCAGTGAGCTAAATGCGCCTTCCTGGTAGTCCAGTTCAGCACAGCGAGCCGTGCCCAGGGCGTGTGAAGCCGTACCCATTGCCAGCCCACGTGCTGCTTTAGTGCGAATGCGCATTGCATTCAGCAGGGTATGGCCAAATACGGCACCGAGGATACCGACAAAAATAACGCACACTGCGCTGATTGCCGGGATACCACCAATACTCCCGCCCACAGCCATAGCGATAGGTGTGGTTACCGATTTAGGCATAATAGAGGCGGCAATCTCTGGTGAAGCCCCCATCAGCAGGGCAATAGATGTGCCTGTGACCATGGCCACGACACTGCCGGCAAAACAGATTGCGATAATGGATTTCCAGCGGGCACGGATTTGGTGCAGCTGTTCATATAACGGATAGGCCAGAGCGACGACAGCAGGTTGCAATAAATCGTTCAGCACTTCGCTGCCTTTGAAGTAGTGATCGTAGGGGATACCGGTCAGCATCAGAAAGGGAATAATCACTACCATCGCGACGAGCAGCGGATTTAGCAGCGGCAGTTTACATCGCGCTGCCAGCTTACGTGCAGCAAAAAATACCGCCAGGGTGAGGGGTAACGACCACCAGATATACGACATCATTGTTTAGACCCTTTTTGACCAACGATTTTGCGTTCGCCGTGAACAATGTGCGAGCTCCAGCTCACTACCAGGAATACGACCAGTGTACTGATGGTGCAGGACACCACGACCGGACCAAATTGTGCGCGTAGCAAGTCAAAGTACTGCATGATCCCCACGCCAATCGGGACAAACAGCAGGGCCATGTAACGGATCAGTACGTAGCAACCCGGGTTTACCCATTTTGCCGGTAAGATCTGTAATGCCAGTAATACAAACAGAATCAGCATGCCGATAATGCTGCCCGGAATCGTGATTGGCAGCAGTGAGGCAAGAAAAATACCTGCATAGAGGCAGGCATAAATGAGGACGAATGCGCGTAAATATTGCCAGATAATGTTCAGTGACTTGCTCATATTTGAAACCCTTGACGAGACTGATTCATCATACAATTAAACTTTAAAACGTGCTACCGATCACATCATGAATTCTAAGCATAGTGGAAATAGATATCTGGAACATCAGGCAATGCCCCCAATCAGCATAACCAAACCTGTGCCTGGGCTGAGACGCTTTAATCTCCAGCATAGAGACGTTACCATAGCGCCTCTCTTTTTTGCGGGTAACAATATGCGTGTTTTACTGGCACCGATGGAAGGCGTGCTCGACTCGCTGGTGCGCGAGCTGCTGACTGAAGTGAATGATTATGATCTCTGTATCACCGAATTTGTTCGCGTGGTGGATCAACTGCTGCCGGTAAAAGTCTTTCACCGCATTTGCCCAGAGCTGCTTAACGCCAGCCGCACGACATCCGGTACGCCGGTGCGTATACAACTGCTGGGGCAGTATCCGCAGTGGCTGGCAGAAAATGCAGCCCGCGCGGTTGAGCTGGGTTCGTATGGCGTCGATCTAAACTGTGGCTGGACTAAGTTTATGAAGGATCAACTTAGTACAATAGCTTCATCCAATAATTTGAACTAGATCATCGCCGCTATCTCAATGTTCTATATGCGTAATGGTATGATGAAAAAAAAGGTCAGTGGAGGGAAGCTCGGTGGATAAAGCCTTTTGTACTATTGATGAGCAGGAATGGACGGCTGAGGCATTTTACGCGCTGCCCACTGCTGAAATTCAATCAAAAAGACGTAGTTTACTGTGTACCGAATGTAGTGGAGATGCATGGTTTAGACGGTCTAGTTATGGAAATGATGCACCGCATTTTTGTGCCCATCACCAGGAAAACTGCTCATTAGGTACTTCATATGAAGCAGTGGGCGAGGGTAGCAATGATAAGGCATTACCAGTATCAGATACTGATAGTGGCTTGGTTATAGATCTCGATTTAACTCAAAGCTATGATATTGACGTGAAACTGGCTGAACAAACCTCCGCAGCTACACCTGTAGGACAGAGGTTTACGGGTGAAAAATCTAACGACGGTAGCAGTGTAAAATATCCAGCACATTTTACTTTGAAACGATTGCTCTACAAATTAGTACAATCAAAAGGGCAATGTTATTTAGAAAAGAAGATTGGCTTCAAAGGTCAGGATTTTAGTGATTTACCAGAGAATGGTGCTGAACTATTTGTTGAATTTGCAAATGTTAAGCCATGGATGGATGGAGCACGGAGGATCTTTTGGGGATTCATCAGTGATGTCGGGCAAACGAATGATGGGAAAATTTGGTTAAACGCGGGTAATATTAAATCAGGTTTAAGTGTTTGTATTCAGCAAGATATAGCTAGTGCTTTCAGAGAACAATTTAAGGTAGTCAACAGTCTAGACGAGTTGGATGGCTGTCATGCTCTAATTATTGGTAAATGTTTGTATGCAACAACTGGTAAACCGATTCTATGGTGCGGCGATCTTAGCTATGTTGTACTTAGAAGGTATAAATCTGATCAGGAATTATAGCACCAGCTTCTAGAGTAATAATGTCCATTTTGAATTTTTCAGGAAATACATGCGAGTATTACTAGCTCCGATGGAAGGTGTTCTCGACTCGTTAGTGCGAGAGCTTTTAACTGAAGTAAACGACTACGATCATTGCATTACAGAGTTTTTACGTGTAGTAGACCAGTTATTGCCGGAAAAATCCTTTTATCGATTATGTCCTGAATTACATAATCAAAGCCGCACTAAATCCGACACTTTAGTCCGTATCCAACTGCTAGGGCAGCACCCGGGGTGGCTTGCGGAGAATGCTGTTCGTGCTGTTGAGCTGGGTTCACATGGTGTCGACCTTAATTGCGGATGTCCTTCAAAGCTCGTTAACGGCAGTGGCGGCGGGGCGACGCTGTTAAAAGATCCTGAGCTCATCTATCGCGGCGCGAAGGCCATGCGTGAGGCGGTGCCTGCTCACTTCCCCGTAACCGTTAAAATTCGACTCGGTTGGGACAGCGACGCGCGGCAGTTTGAGATTGCGGATGCTGTCCAGCAGGCTGGTGCCACCGAGCTGGTGGTGCATGGACGTACCAAAGAGGATGGCTATAAAGCGGAGCGTATTAACTGGCAAGCGATTGGTGAAATCCGCAAACGGTTATCGATTCCGGTGATTGCTAACGGCGAAATATGGGATTGGCAAAGTGCGCAAGATTGTATGACGGCAACGGGCTGTGATGCAGTGATGGTCGGACGTGGTGCGCTAAATATCCCAAACTTAAGCCACGTAATTAAATTCAACGCCCCTCGTATGCCATGGGCGGATGTAGTGGAAATTCTGAAAAAATATAGTCAGCTTGAAAAACAGGGCGATACAGGTTTGTATCACGTTGCACGCATCAAACAATGGCTAGGATATTTGCGTAAAGAATATGTTGAGGCCACTGAGCTCTTTACAATGATTCGAACAATGAAGCACTCAACAGATATTTCCTTTGCAATTAATAAATTAGGAAAATAATTAGAGTTAAGTTTTAAAACGTATGTTAAAACACTAATGGAGATAGATGATGACTTCGAAAAAAATCACGCAAGAAAGATACGAAATGATTTTGTAAGTATCCCGCATAATCGTGCCATTCACATTTAGAGATCCTCCGGCATAATCACTCTGCCAACAAAGGAGATCGCTATGCGTAAAGCCCGTTTTACTGAGCATCAGATCATTGCCGTAATTAAATCGGTTGAAGCCGGACGAACTGTTAAAGATGTCTGCCGGGAGGCCGGTATATCTGAAGCCACCTACTACAACTGGAAGTCCAGATACGGCGGCATGGAGGCTTCTGATATTAAAAAGATCAAAGATCTTGAGGACGAGAATCGGCGTCTCAAACAGATGTTTGCCGACCTGAGCCTTGAGAACCGGGCGCTGAAAGACGTTATCGAAAAAAAGCTTTAAAACCAGCCTTTAAGCGTGAGCTGGTCACTCATCTGATAACGACATTTGGGCTCAGTATCCGTCAGGCCTGCCGGAGTCTTAACCTGAGCAGAACGGTTTACCATTACCGTCCGGATACCACGCGTGACGAACCCGTTATTGTCGTGTTGCAGGCAGTGGCAGAGCGATACCCACGGTACGGTTTTCCAAAACTTTTCCAGGTTCTGCGGCGGCAGGGATACCCGTGGAATCACAAAAGGATCCATCGTATTTATTGTCTGCTGAAGCTGAATTTTCGCCGTAAAGGCAAACAACGGTTGCCGGTGCGTAATCCCTCGCCGCTGGCCACACCAGAAGCGCTGAACCAGAGCTGGTCTGTCGATTTTATGCATGATGCTCTGGTCTGTGGTCGTCGTTTTCGCACGTTCAATGTCGTTGATGACTTTAACCGTGAGGCATTGTCGATTGAAATCGATCTGAATCTGCCAGCTTTGCGCGTGGTCCGTGTACTCGACAGGATCGCGGCAAATCGCGGCTATCCGGTCATGCTACGCATGGATAATGGTCCGGAATTTATCTCACTTGCACTGGCTGAATGGGCAGAGCAACATGCAGTAAAACTGGAATTTATTCAGCCGGGTAAGCCGACGCAGAACGCTTTTATTGAGCGCTTTAACCGAACATACCGTACAGAAATACTCGATTTTTATCTGTTCAGAACGCTGAATGAAGTGCGGGAAATCACGGAAAGATGGGTGTCAGAATATAACTGTGAACGCCCGCATGAATCACTGAACAATATGACGCCTGAGGAATATCGGCAACACAATCATTTGGCCGGGATCTCAAAAAATGCCTGGAACTAAAACGGGTCTATTTACACTTACACCAAGATCTTTGAAGCTGAGATCTTCAACTAGAGTTAGATTATGGAGCTTGCAATAGTTACTGGCAAACTCCATTTAGCGACGATAACTATCACCTTTAGCTTGGTCTGGTGTACTGAATCTAACATATGAATAACAAAGCATAATCTCCTCCCTAAAAAATTTTAACTATTTTCTAAGGAAGAGTACATACTCAGGTGTGGATTTTTTTCTTATCGAGGATGTTAATGCATTTTTCAATTTTATTAATTTGTATTTTATATTTTTCTATGGTTTCATCGGAAGTTGATTTAAATTTGTGTTATGAGAGATTATTGATAATAAAAATGAACGATATCCAGTCAGTTTGTTTAGTATTTGGTCTAGAGAATAAGCTTTGACATATTTTTCTCTGTTGCCATAACGCATCATTTTTCTCACATCTTGTTTAAATAGCTTTTTGAGGATTTCTTCATTACTATTTTTCTTAACAAGAATATGGTGTAAAAGTTTGTCAATTATGACTGTTTTTTTATTCGATAGTCTTATTTCTGATGGAGAAAGAGGAGAGAAAAGACCTGCAAAACCAGTAAGTCTGATCTGGTTCTGTATAATATATCCATTCAAGGAAATTGTATGAGATTTTATTATCGTCTTCTTGTTGTTTATTTTCAATCCTAATAAAGATACTAATATTTTTATTTCTTTAAGAAAGAACTCTGAATGGATTATTTTTTTGTTTCTTGGGGAGGAGAAAAGCATGTCATCGGCATATCTTGTATAAGTAATATTAAGTTTCACGCATAGTTTTTGTATTAAAATATCTATTTTTCTGAATGAAATGTTAGATATTATAGGGGATGAGCTGAAGCCCATTGGGAGAATTGCTTTGTCGTGAAAATTTTTATTTTCAAACTTAGTAGGGATTGTATAGGTAATGCATTTTATAATTACGTCTATTAATTTTTGATTGTGTTTTGTATTTACTACATCATCATCAATATATTGGCTAATTGTTTCTTTAACGTCATCCACGTTCAAGGAATGAAAGAACGAGCTAATATCCATTCTAAGAAAATGATAGTTTTTAGCATGAGGTTCTAGAAAATCAAAATATGAGAATCCTGTCCTATATGCTATCGCGGAATTATTTAAATCTAATAATGGATTTAATACAGTGTTTATATTTGATTGTATTTTTCTAAATGTGCTACTGTAGTTCAGTGAATACATGAACTTATTTTTATATTTTTTTTCAACTACATGGGAATCAGGTATTGCAGTTTGATAAAATTCATCAATTTCATCTTTCTTTAGTAAAAGAATTTTTTCTATGAGGATTTTTCTTGTGATCTTATTCATGATTACTTCGGTTCCGATACAATGAACAGACTTTCACTTCAGTGGCTTACAAAGTCTAATTAAGACTAGTGAGACCGGCTAGTAAATAATAGGCTGATCAGATCAAATCTGATCATAGGAACGTCAAGCGTTCGCCATAAACTTCTATGGCCCATTTATCTATCGGAACCGAAGTCTATCTAAAATACTACTTAGTTCTGAGAAAATCAACCTAAACTCGTCGTGAAATCCTTTAATGTCTGCTGAGTTTTTCTCAATTTCGTTGATTGAAAAATCAACAAACTTGGTAACCCATCCACTAGTCTTTTCTGTTAAATAGCCCAACATTGTAAAGTCATTTCTAAAATTTGATATTTCGGTCGCAAAATGAACGGGTACAATTTTTTTGAAATTTTTATTAAAAGTGGCTGTTAGTGTTTCAGTCTTTCCACAGAATAATAGCCTGAGTACAATGGATTGAATTTTGTCGTCAGGGAAAACTGCATTTAATCGTCTACTAAGTAATTTAACTAAGTCACTTTTCAATTTTCTTATGAATAATCTATTTTGATCACTAAGTGTTTGAATGGCAGGATTGTTGCTTAAGACTGATTCACAGGTTTGTAAAAGCTGCGTATCATTTAAGTATGGGCTAAGCCGAGCTGAGTTTATTATTTCATCTATATTCCCAATGTTTTTTGGATTTAAATTTCCCAACACTTCACTAAGCATCCATTTTTTAAATAAAATTAAGCTCTTTTCATTAATTAAACAGCCTTCAATTGTTGTGGATGTGATCCAGTAGTTTTCTTTTGAAAGTATGAACTTATTAATGCGATTAATTAATCCATGCCAATCAATGTTGGTTATATTGATATTATTGCTGTCCGTCTGAATAGTTGTGTTATTTAATCCTTTAAGGAACATATCTATGTTTCTTTTTGCTTGAAAGTTGCTAGAGCCTATATATGAATACTTGTATTTGTTTCTAACTTGAGCAATACTTAATTTGCCAGTCTTTAATGTGAATTTTTTATTTTGATTATCAAATGAAAATAAATGATCGGCGTCATATAAGACAATATATGGAATTGCAGTGTTTGAATAGGAAGGATTTATATATTTTAATGCAACATCGCTTGTGGCATATATATCAATGTTTTTTAAATGCTGAAATTTGTTAGTGAGCAATTTATTAGAGAAAAGCTCTTGCTCGGTTACACCTTCAACGAAGAATATAAATTCACTAAAAAACAGTCTTGCTTCATTATCATTGAATATATTTAAAAAGCGATGGTCATCATATGTTGAATTCATTTTCCTTATGTTAGTATTTTCATTTAACATAGAAAAATGTAATACCTGCTGGTTTATGCCGAATTCTTTAACAACAGATTTTAATATATTAGGCGAATGTGTAGACATGAAAATGTTTGGATATGGTGTTGCATATTTGTTTTGCTCTATTCCTTCTTTACTTTTTTTAAATGACATATATATTTCATAGAGGTTTTCTATTAATTGCTCGCTTTTTTTTGGATGCAATCCTATTTCAGGTTCATCAATGAATACTATTGGTGTTATATAGTCTCTTCTTGTAAGGGATATCAACAGGGATAGAAATATTTCAATGTATTTGAAAGAATTTGTTCCATCTGATTGAATTTCTAGTTTTTTACCATCGATCTGAAATGTTTGACCATCTAACCCTACTTTAACATAGTTTAGAACTTTCTCTTTATATCCATACTTAGATGTTTTAGTGATTTCTTTTATTTTATTAATGTAATCAGAGTACGACTTGCTATTCTCACCTATTTTGCTATCAAAAAAAGCAACTATCTCTTCATTAGATATTTTCTCTGTGTTAAATGATTTTAGTTTGCTAATTAATACCCACAATTTATCCCAATCATATAAGTCAACATGACGAGTTTCAATGTCGAAATAAGGGAATAGATGATTTATTATATTTAGGGTTTTAGTGTCCTTTGTCGACCATTGCACTGATTCATCATTTTTTATTTTTAGACTTAAAGTGAAGGTTTTATCATTTTTTGATTCGGTTAGAAAAAATGACAATCTTTCATAGTATGCTTGTTTTAAAAGAGTGCTTGCAATTTGTTTAAAGAATTTATTATTGTTGTTTTTGTGTCCTCTCACTATTTTAGATATTCTGGTTATGTCATATTCAATTGATATTTCACCATAGGAGCTGTAATTGTTATTCAATTTAGGTGGAAGTGCATCTCGTCGTTCTAATTTTGTATAAAAGAATCTTATCAATTTTAACAGGTTAGATTTTCCTGTGTTATTTCTTCCAATTATGCAGTTTATATCTTTAATATCAGAGATGTGAATTTCATCATATGAAAGTAAATTTTTTATTTTTATTGATTTAATACCCATGTGTTCATCCTTTTTTATTTGTTGTAGGGGATTATATCCTTTTTAAAAGTTTTCGATAAGTGTTTTAGTATGTTAGTAGATTGCATGAGTTTATACACATCAATAATGTTTACTCTTTATAAACTTTGCCTGCCCGTCGAAGCTGGTGAATGGCAGCGGCGGTGGCGCAACGTTACTGAAGGACCCTGAGCTGATTTACCGTGGCGCGAAGGCCATGCGTGATGCGGTTCCGGCCCATTTACCGGTGACGGTAAAAGTGCGTCTGGGCTGGGACAGCAGTGACAGGCAGTTCGAAATCGCTGATGCCGTCCAGCAGGCCGGAGCCAGCGAGTTGGTGGTGCACGGGCGAACGAAAGAGCAAGGTTATAAGGCTGAGCACATTAACTGGCAGGCAATTGGCGAGATCCGCCAGCGTCTCAATATCCCGGTTATCGCGAATGGTGAGATCTGGGGCTGGCAAAGCGCACAGGACTGTATGGCTATCAGCGGATGCGATGCCGTCATGATCGGGCGCGGTGCGCTTAATATCCCGAATTTGAGTCGCGTGGTGAAATATAACGAACCGCGTATGCCATGGCCTGAAGTTGTGACGTTACTACAAAAATATACCCGACTGGAAAAACAGGGTGATACCGGGCTGTATCATGTGGCGCGTATCAAACAGTGGCTGGGCTATCTTCGTAAAGAATATGTTGAAGCGACAGAACTGTTTCAGGAAATTAGGGCGTTGAATAATTCACCGGATATTGCACGCGCGATTCAGGCCATCCCTATTATCGCCTGATGGCGGCGTAACCGCCTTATCCGGCCTACGGAACGGACGCGTAATTCGTAGGCCTGATAAGCGTTTGTGACATTACGCCTCCATTTATAATTCAGTGGAATTATTTTGACAGAATCATTTGTTATGTATATGTTTCTTAATTATGTGATTCTATTTCAAAAGATGTATTGCCACGCGTAACTAAAAAAGAGAATGCGGTAAGTCGTACTCTCTGTACATCTTTTCTCACCTGTATATTCCCATGAATCGTAACTCTGTTCTTGTTGCAACGGCATGTTTGCCGCTGCTTATTTTGATGGTCGGTTGTGCACCTATGCATGACAATCGCCAATCGCTGTCACAGCAGACGCCCGCTGTGAACGTTGACTCCGCGTTGCCTGCGGCATTAAAAAATGGTTGGCCGGATAGCCAATGGTGGAAGGCGTATCACGATCCACAGCTGAATGCGTTGATTGACAGTACCCTCAAGAATTCTCCAGATATGCAGGTAGCAGAACAGCGCATTCAACTGGCAGAAGCCCAGGCTAAAGCGGTTAAGGCGCAGGATGGCCCGGAGATCGATTTCTCCGCGAACGTTGAGCGCCAGAGAATGTCAGCTGAAGGGCTGATGGGACCGTTTGCTACCGATTTGGATGGAAATACAGGGCCATGGTACACCAACGGCACCTTTGGTTTAACCGCTGGCTGGAATCTGGATCTGTGGGGTAAAAACCGGGCTGAAGTGGCGGCGCGTATTGGTGAGGTGAAAGCGCGTGAGGCTGAGCGTGAGCAAACTCGGCAGTTACTGGCGAGCGGTGTATCGCGTTTGTACTGGGAGTGGCAGACGCAGGCGGCGCTTAAAACCGTGCTGACGCAGATTAAAAACGAGCAGCAGAACGTCATCACCGTCGATCGTCAACTGTATCAAAACGGGATTACCTCTTCTGTCGAAGGCGTTGAAACGGATATCGATTCCAGTAAAACGGAGCAGCAACTGAACGATGTCAGCGGCAAAATGAAGGTGATAGAGGCGCGGCTGAGCGCACTGACCAACTCGCAATCTTCCGTCATGAAGCTTAAAGCGACGACGTTACCGGCGGTAGAAAGCCAGCTACCGTCCCAGCTTGGTTATTCGCTGCTGGCTCGCCGCCCTGATTTACAGGCCGCACATTGGTACATCGAGTCATCGCTGAGCAGCATCGATGCGGCAAAAGCGGCATTCTATCCGGACGTTAACCTGATGGCGTTTTTACAGCAGGATGCGCTGCATCTGAGCGATTTGTTCCGCCATTCCGCACAGCAGATGGGCGTGACGGCTGGACTGACGCTGCCTATTTTTGATAGCGGCAGACTGAATGCGAATCTCGATATCACGAAAGCGCAGAGCAATCTGACGGTGGCAAATTACAACAAGGCCGTGGTCGATGCGGTGAATGACGTGGCGCGTGCGGCATCACAGGTAGAAACGCTGGCGCAGAAGAACCAGCACCAGCAGCAAATTGAACATGACGCACAGCGCGTCGTGGGGCTTGCACAGGCACGATATAGCGCCGGTATCATTGCGGGTTCCCGGGTTAGCGAGGCCAAAATTCCGGCATTACGCGAACAGCTTAATGGTCTGGTTCTACAGGGACAGTGGCTGGATGCGTCTATACAGCTGACCAGCGCACTGGGCGGCGGTTACCGCGCCTCCTGATAGTCTGACCCGGCAGAAGCCGCTGTCGGGTCAATTTGCCTGTTCTTTGCGTTTACTTCGCCGTTTCATCCACCAGCGGGCAGCCACTACAACGCCGATAACCAAAACCAACCAGATCCCATGTTTAATATGCTGGTCGAGGCTATGCAACCATGGGGCAATCACTTCACCACCCACATAGCCGAGCGTGGTAAACAGCAAAGCCCAGACAAACGCCCCCAGGATATTCAGTGGGATGAAAATCTTCGGCGGCAGGTGGCTGGCTCCAATCAGCAACGGACCAATGACGCGAAAGCCGTACATAAAGCGCGTGCCGACCACAAACAGATAGGGACGCCGTTGGATCATCTTCTGCGCGTAGTGGATTTTTGCCCGATGACGCGAGAAACGACGTAAAATTTTGCCGCCATAACGACGCCCAAGTAAAAAGAGCAACTGATCGCCAATCATCCCGCCCAACGCGACGGAGAGTACCACCAGCGGAAATTTAAGAATTCCCTGATGCGCAGCAACACCGCCTAGCAAGGTAATGGTTTCGCCTTCGGCAAGGCTGCCAATAATCAGCGCCGCATAGCCGTATTGCTCAACATAATGCGTTATATCCATACGTTGTATGACCTCCACGCTCCATAGCATACACCCAGTGAATTGTTCATGCCGGAAAAGCAGTAATTCAGCGCATCGGTATTTTTCATGTGTACATAAAATAATCAAAAGCTGAATTATACTTGAAGTGTTGAGGTCCGGAGCTGACAAGAAGGGGGCGGTATGAACCATGTCTGGGGGCTGTTTTCCCATCCCGATCGTGAAATGCACGTGATCAACAGCGAAAACGAAAGTGTTTCGCATCACTATACCCACCATGTCCTGCTGATGGCGGCAATCCCGGTGATTTGTGCGTTTATTGGCACCACGCAAATTGGCTGGAATTTTGGCGATGGCAATATACTGAAGTTATCCCTGTTTACCGGATTTGCGATGGCAATTCTGTTTTACGGTGTGATGCTGGCGGGTGTGGCCATTATGGGCAGAGTGATCTGGTGGATGGCGCGGAATTACTCGCGACGCCCGTCGCTGGCGCATTGTATGGTCTTTGCCGGATATGTTGCCACGCCGCTGTTTTTAAGCGGGCTGGTGGCGCTGTATCCGCTGGTCTGGCTGTGTGCGCTCGTGGGAACCATCGCGCTTTTTTACACCGGCTATTTACTCTATCTCGGTATTCCAACGTTCCTGAATATCACGAAAGAAGAAGGGCTGAGCTTTTCCAGTTCAACGCTGGCGATCGGTGTGCTGGTGCTGGAGGTTCTGCTGGCGATTACGGTGATCCTGTGGGGCTACGGGTACCGATTGTTCTAGGTGTACAACCTGTCTGCGCTGCGTTGTTGACGTAAAAGTCAGCAACGCAGCATTTCGAGATGATTCTTCTGTAGCGGCAAACCTGCCGGATCGCTATGATGCCAGAGCTAGCCTGAGATAATCCTTATTTCAGGCGGTGTGCGTTGTGACGTGCGTGAACCATTATCAGAAACCTCATCATGCTGAAATTCCGAGTTTCATTATTAAGTCTTGCCCTGGTGCTGGCCGTTCCTTTTGCACCCCAAGCCGTAGCGAAAACGGCGACTACTGCAGCGGCATCTCAACCTGAGATTGCTTCTGGTAGTGCGATGATAGTTGATCTGAATACCAACAAAGTTATCTATTCGAACCACCCGGACCTCGTGCGTCCGATTGCGTCGATTACCAAATTAATGACGGCGATGGTGGTGCTTGATGCACGACTGCCGCTGGATGAAAAACTGAAAGTTGATATCAGCCAGACACCGGAAATGAAAGGCATCTACTCTCGTGTGCGCCTGAACAGTGAGATCAGTCGTAAGAATATGCTGCTACTGGCGCTGATGTCCTCAGAAAACCGCGCAGCGGCAAGCCTGGCGCACCACTATCCGGGCGGTTACAACGCATTTATCAAGGCGATGAATGCGAAGGCGAAGTCGTTGGGAATGACCCAGACGCGCTTCGTGGAACCGACCGGGTTATCGATTCATAACGTCTCGACGGCGCGTGATCTCACTAAACTGCTAATTGCCAGCAAGCAGTATCCGCTGATTGGTCAGTTGAGTACGACGCGTGAAGACATGGCGACCTTTGCTAATCCGGCTTATACGCTGCCGTTCCGTAACACCAACCATCTGGTGTACCGCGATAACTGGAACATTCAGCTCACCAAAACGGGGTTTACTAATGCCGCCGGTCACTGCCTGGTGATGCGTACGGTCATTAATAACAAGCCGGTAGCGCTGGTGGTTATGGATGCCTTTGGCAAATATACCCACTTTGCTGATGCCAGTCGTTTACGCACCTGGATTGAAACCGGTAAGGTGATGCCTGTTCCGGCCGCGGCGCTGAGTTATAAAAAGCAAAAAGCCGCCCAGATGGCGGCAGCGGGTTCAGCGACAGGTGAGCAAACCGCGCAAAACGATTAAACCGTAGGCCGGGCAAGCGAAGCGCCATCGGCAACGTGCCCGATGGCGCTTACGCTTCTCGGGCCTACGACTCTTTCCAGTACTTCTGCTTACTGGTTTTACCAATACCTGGATTCATACTGTTGGTCGGGTCGTTCTCGCGATAAAAACGCGTCAATGTTTCTGGCGCTTTATACAGATGCCCCACGTTATGTTCTGCAGGGTATTGTGCCCCGCGCTCACGCAGTAACACCAGCATTTGCTCTTTCAGCTCGTGAGCATCCACACCTTTCTTCACGATGTAATCCTGATGGAAGACATAGCACATAAAGTGGCCGTAATAGAGCTTGTGCACCAGCTTGCTGTCTATTTCCGGCGGCAGGTGCTCATACCATTCGGTATCGTTACGGCGCAGCGCAATATCCAGCGCCAGAATATCTTCCACTTCATCCGCATGGACGGCCTGATATCGGATGGCCGCACCCGCCGCTGCGAAGCGGTGCAAAAAGGCCTTGCTACCTTCTTCCGGCGTACAGGCAAAGAAATCACCTTCTGCGGTTTTGAAAAACTCAGTCAGCCAACTCTGTGCTTCCGCTACACCGCCACCGGCCATTTTTAACAGCAGGTGATGTTCGTATTTATCACGCCAGCTTTTCATCCGTGCCGGTAAATGGCTGGGGAATAAATGACCAAACTTCTGCATCGCCCGGTCGGTAAAGTGCGGGCGGAAAATTTTCACTTTTTCCAGCATCGCATCGGTGCGGCCTTTCAGCGTAAAGAAAAACGGCATTTTGTCAGTGCCGAGTTTGTCGATCATCAGAAACGTATCTTTGCCATAAGTTTCGGCGATGTCATAGATATCGCGGTGCATATATTCACCCGCGACCGGCAGATGTTCAAATTTGGCCAGAATATGACGACGGATTTCTGTCAGCACTTCTGGCTGGTTAGTACCGATATAAAAGACCTGTTGGTTTTTCTCAGCCTCAAAGGTATCCAGGCGCACGGCGAAAACCGCAAGCTTTCCGGCGCAACCAGAAGACTCAAACAAACGCTCAGGGTCTGCGTTATAGCGTGCCGGCGTATCGGCCTCAATATCTCTGACGCGGGTGACGTAATCATGATCGTGTGCGTGACGCCCATCGTGCTGGACATCATCATCTTTGATCCGCTCGTCGTCGAGTTTACTGAGGATCTGCTCCGGCGTTTGACCCAGCTCGATACCCAGATGGTTGACCAGCTGTAACTTGCCCTGCTCATCAATACGTGCAAAGAGCGACATTTCTGTGTATGCCGGACCACGTTGTACCAGCGAGCCGCCAGAGTTGTTGCAGATACCGCCGATCACGGAAGCACCGATACAGGAAGAGCCGATCACCGAATGCGGTTCACGGCCAAAAGGTTTGAGCGCCTTTTCCAGTGAATACAGTGTCGTACCGGGATAAGCCAGCACCTGTTCACCGTTGCCGATGACGTGCAGCTTATCGAGGCGCAGAGTACTGATGATAACGATGTCGCGATCGTAATCATTGCCGCTAGGCGTAGAGCCTTCGGTCAGACCGGTATTGGCGGCTTGCATCAGGATTATTTTGTCAGCCGAGACGCAGGCGCTGAGGACACGCCACAGTTCTAATAGCGATCCAGGGAAAACGACGGCGAGCGCATCGCCCTGGCCCGAGCGGAAGCCTTTACGATAACGGGCAGTTTTGGCCGGTTCGGTGAGCAGGTGTGAATGGCCGACCAGTCGGGTCAATTCAGTCAGAAACGCTTTATTATCAGTTGTTGTAATGGAAGACATTCTCCACTCCTTGTGGTGGGACTCAATATCAGGAACAAGCATAGCGCTATGTATGACAATACGCTTTCTCATTCGCATTGTCTCTGTGTTGTATCCCACTGATTCATGCTGGTTTTGAAAATTCAGAGAATATCCTTAGCTTTCTTCCCCGCTCCCGTTTAGGCTTACGGCAAGCTGCGGTTTTTGTTATATTTTCGCTGCCTCGTCGGGTAGAAATTAAGAGAGAATCAACATGAAATGGCTATGTTCTGTAGGTGTCGCGGTGGGCCTGGCGTTGCAACCAGCGCTGGCGGACACCTTGTTTGGTAACCATCCACTGACGCCTGAAGCGCGGGATGCGTTTGTGACCGATTTACTCAAACAGATGACCGTGGATGAGAAAATTGGGCAATTGCGTTTGATAAGCGTCGGACCTGATAACCCGAAAGAAGCCATCCGTGAGATGATCAAAGACGGACAGGTAGGGGCGATTTTTAACACCGTCACGCGCCAGGATATCCGTAAGATGCAGGATCAGGTTATGGAACTCAGCCGCCTGAAAATCCCTCTCTTTTTCGCCTATGACGTGCTTCACGGTCAACGTACCGTGTTTCCGATAAGCCTTGGCCTGGCATCCTCTTTTAACCTTGATGCGGTCAGAACAGTTGGCCGAATTTCTGCGTATGAAGCCGCAGACGATGGTCTGAATATGACCTGGGCGCCGATGGTTGATGTCTCCCGCGATCCGCGTTGGGGCCGTGCGTCCGAAGGTTTTGGTGAAGATACGTATTTAACTGCCATCATGGGCAAAACCATGGTGGAAGCGATGCAGGGGAAAAGCCCGGCCGATCGCTATTCAGTGATGACCAGCGTCAAGCACTTCGCTGCTTATGGCGCCGTTGAGGGCGGTAAAGAGTACAACACTGTGGATATGAGTCCGCAGCGTTTATTTAACGACTACATGCCGCCGTACAAGGCCGGACTGGATGCCGGTAGCGGTGCGGTGATGGTGGGGCTTAATTCACTGAATGGGACGCCTGCCACCTCTGATGCCTGGCTGCTCAAAGACGTGCTGCGCGATAAGTGGGGCTTTAAAGGCATAACGGTTTCCGATCACGGCGCAATTAAAGAATTGATTAAGCATGGAACCGCGTCCGACCCTGAAGATGCTGTGCGCGTGGCGATCACGTCCGGTATTAACATGAGCATGAGCGATGAATATTACAGTAAGTATCTGCCGGGACTGATTAAGTCGGGCAAGGTTACGATGGCGGAGCTCGACGATGCCGCGCGCCATGTACTGAATGTAAAATATGATATGGGTCTGTTTAACGACCCGTACAGCCACCTGGGGTCGAAAGACTCTGACCCACAAGATACCAATGCTGAAAGCCGTTTGCATCGCAAAGAAGCCCGTGACGTGGCGCGTGAAAGCCTGGTATTGCTGAAAAACCGTCTGGAAACATTGCCACTGAAAAAAACAGCAACCGTGGCAGTTGTCGGACCGTTAGCAGACAGCAAACGTGATGTCATGGGTAGCTGGTCTGCGGCGGGTGTTGCCGAACAGTCTGTCACGGTGCTGACAGGCATTAAAAATGCCCTGGGTGATAAAGGTAAAGTGGTCTACGCCAAAGGGGCGAATATCACCAACGATAAAGGTATTGTTGACTTCCTTAACCTGTACGAAGAGGCGGTGAAAGTTGACCCACGCTCGCCGCAGGCGATGATTGATGAAGCCGTTAACGCGGCGAAACAGTCTGACGTGGTTGTTGCGGTAGTGGGTGAAGCGCAGGGGATGGCGCATGAAGCCTCTAGTCGAACCGATATCACTATCCCGCAAAGCCAGCGTGATCTGATTGCTGCGCTGAAAGCAACCGGGAAACCGCTGGTGCTGGTGCTGATGAACGGTCGTCCACTGGCGCTGGTGAAGGAAGATCAGCAGGCTGATGCGATCCTCGAGACCTGGTTTGCCGGGACCGAAGGGGGTAACGCCATTGCTGATGTGCTGTTTGGCGATTATAACCCGTCAGGTAAGCTACCGATGTCTTTCCCACGATCGGTGGGGCAGATCCCGGTCTATTACAGCCATCTTAATACCGGTCGCCCGTATAACGCCGATAAGCCGAACAAATATACATCGCGCTACTTTGATGAAGCGAATGGTCCGTTGTATCCCTTTGGCTATGGTCTGAGCTACACCACGTTTACCGTGTCTGATGTGAAGCTCTCTGCACCGACAATGAAACGTGACGGAACAGTGACTGCCAGCGTGCAGGTAACCAACACCGGCAAGCGTGAAGGGGCGACAGTCATTCAGATGTATTTACAGGATGTGACGGCCTCAATGAGTCGGCCGGTCAAACAGCTGAAAGGCTTTGAGAAAGTGAACCTCAAGCCAGGTGAAACCCAGACCGTCAGTTTCCCCATTGATATTGACGCGCTGAAGTTCTGGAACCAGCAGATGAAGTACGATGCGGAACCGGGCAAATTTAACGTCTTTATCGGCGTGGACTCTGCCAGAGTGAAGCAGGGCGAGTTTGAACTGCTGTAATGGGTGAATAAAGCCACCGACAGTGCCTGATAGCGCTACGCTTATCAGGCCTGCGAAATCGTATCATCCGGTAAATTCACGTTGGGTTTACCGGATTTTATTATTTTGTGCTCGCCGTACCGCTAATAACTCTCAGTGTTACCCCCCAATAGCCAGGTTAAGACTGGATTTTTCAACTATGCTTTTTCCTCAAGTCTCTGAAAAGGGCAGCAAAAGGATGAGGAGAGCAGCATGATAATCTCAAAGGTATGGGTGGGTTCGCTGGCGTTGCTGGCCACGATAAGCTTGCCTTTACAGGCCGCGTCACCCGTCACTGTGGGGTCAAAAATTGATACCGAAGGGGCGCTGCTCGGCAATATTATTTTGCAGGTGCTTGAAAGCCACGGCGTGAAAACGGTCAATAAAGTTCAACTGGGCACGACGCCCGTGGTGCGTGGGGCCATCACTTCCGGTGAGCTGGATATTTATCCGGAATATACCGGCAATGGCGCGTTCTTTTTTAAAGATGAAAACGACCCCGCGTGGAAAAATGCGCAGGCAGGTTTCGAGAAAGTGAAAAAACTGGACGCTGAGCAAAATAAACTGATCTGGCTTACGCCTGCGCCAGCCAACAATACCTGGACTATTGCAGTACGTCAGGATATCGCTGAAAAAAACAAACTTGTCTCTCTTGCGGATTTAGGCCGCTACCTGAAAGAGGGGGGAACGTTCAAACTGGCGGCTTCCGCCGAGTTTATTGAACGTGCAGACGCGCTGCCCGCCTTTGAAAAAGCGTATGACTTCAAGCTCAATCAGAACCAATTGTTGTCGCTGGCAGGGGGCGATACTGCGGTGACGATTAAAGCTGCGGCGCAGCAGACCTCCGGCGTTAATGCCGCAATGGCTTACGGAACCGATGGCCCTGTTGCTGCGCTGGGGCTGCAAACATTAAGCGATCCCAAAGGGGTTCAGCCCATTTACGCACCTGCGCCCGTCGTGCGTGACGTGGTACTCAAGGCGTACCCGCAAATGGGGGAATGGCTACAGCCGGTCTTTGCCAGTCTGGATGAAAAAACGCTGCAGCAGCTCAACGCCAGTATCGCCGTTGAGGGGCTGGATGCGAAAAAAGTCGCTGCAGATTACCTGAAGCAAAAAGGATGGGTGAAGTAACGGATTTGCAGCAGGTGAGTGTTGTGTCAAAGATATCAGTTAATTGGGTGCTGTTGCTGCTGGTGGTTCTGACCGCGGCCGCAGCCGCGCTTCCTTTCATCAGCTATGCCCCTAATCGTCTGGTTTCCGGTGAAGGTCGCCAACTCTGGGAGGTCTGGCCCCACATGGTGTGGGGACTGGCGGCGACATTTTTACTGCTCGTGGTTCTATGCTTCATACCCGGTAAATCCGGCAATGTATTGACGCTGGTTGTTGTCCAGTTACTGGTGATTGCGGCGTTGTTTATGGCCGGGAAAACGGCAACGCATCTGGCTCAGACGGGAACTGCTGTCGCCAGAACCAGCCTGGGGAGCGGTTTCTGGCTTGGGGTAGGGGTGCTGTTGCTGGCTGGCAGTGACGCCATTCGGCGTATCACCGCTCAGCCGCTGTGGCGCTGGGTACTGCATGCGCAAATTGTCATTGTGCCAGTGGTGCTGCTGCTGTCCGGTACCCTTAACGATCTTTCTTTGCTCAAAGAATATGCCAACCGCCAGGATGTCTTTGATGATGCTCTGGCGCAGCACCTGACTATTCTGTTCGGTACTGTGGTGCCTGCGCTGTGTATTGGCGTGCCGCTGGGTATATGGTGCACCTTTTCTGCTGCGCGTCAGGGGCCAATATTTGCCGTGCTGAATATCATCCAGACGATCCCCTCCGTCGCATTGTTTGGCTTGTTGATAGCGCCGCTTGCCGGACTGGTTAAGCATTTCCCGTGGCTTAGCTCGCTCGGTGTAGCGGGAACGGGGCTGACGCCCGCACTGATTGCGCTGGTGCTGTATGCATTATTGCCATTGGTTCGTGGCGTGGTGGCCGGGCTGAATCAGGTTCCGCGTGATGTGCTGGAAAGTGCGCGTGCTATGGGGATGAGTGCGCGTCAGCGTTTTATTTCGGTGCAACTTCCGTTAGCGCTACCCATTTTCCTGCGCAGTTTGCGGGTGATGATGGTTCAGACGGTGGGGATGGCGGTCATTGCCGCATTGATTGGTGCAGGCGGGTTTGGCGCGCTGGTCTTTCAGGGACTGCTCAGTAGCGCCGTTGATTTAGTGCTACTGGGCGTGATTCCGGTGGTGGTACTGGCAGTGCTGATTGATGCGCTGTTTGATTTAGGCTTAGCGCTGCTGAAGGTGACAAACGATGATTGAATTTAGCCATGTCAATAAAACCTATAACCAGCAACAGGCCGTGAGCGATCTCAATCTGCATTTAGGCGAAGGGAGCTTTTCGGTATTAATCGGGACCTCCGGTTCGGGGAAGTCCACCACGCTGAAAATGATCAACCGGCTGGTCGAGCATGACAGTGGTCAGATCCGTTTTGCCGGGGAAGAGATCCGTAGCCTGCCGGTGCTGGAATTAAGACGACGCATGGGCTATGCCATCCAGTCGATTGGTTTGTTTCCACACTGGACTGTCGCCCAGAACATTGCCACCGTACCACAGCTGCAAAAGTGGTCACGTGCGCGTATTGATGACCGAACAGAAGAACTGATGGCGTTACTGGGGCTGGAAGCGGATTTGCGTCACCGTTATCCGCATCAGCTTTCCGGTGGTCAACAGCAGCGAGTCGGTGTGGCTCGTGCGCTGGCGGCTGACCCTCAGGTACTGCTGATGGACGAACCTTTTGGCGCGCTGGACCCGGTAACACGCAGTGCGCTACAGCAGGAGATGACCCGTATCCATCGTCTGTTGGGTCGAACCATCGTGTTGGTGACGCATGATATTGATGAAGCGCTGAGACTGGCGGAGCACCTGGTGTTAATGGATGCGGGCAAGGTGGTACAGCAAGGCACGCCGCTGTCGATGTTGACTGCGCCTGCTAATGATTTCGTGCAGACCTTTTTTGGCCACAGTGAACTGGGTGTAAGACTGCTGTCACTGCGCACGGTGGGGGATTTTACCCGCCGTGGTGAACAGTTGGCTGGTGAGCCGTTGGTGGACGAGATGACGTTACGTGATGCGCTATCTGTTTTTGTCGCCCGGGGCTGTGATGTGTTGCCGGTAGTTAATGCTCAGGGTGCGGCCCGCGGTACGCTGCATTTTCACGATCTGCTTTCGGAGGCACCGCACTGTGAAACATCTGCTTGATCCTCTGCTGTGGCTCATTGCGCTGTTCCTGGTGTTGCTGGTGGGATTGCCCCACAGCCAGGCACTGTTCAGCGCGTTGTTTCCCCAATTGCCGCGTCCTGTTTATCAGCAAGAGAGCTTTACGGCGCTGGCGTTGGCGCATTTCACGCTGGTGGGTATTTCAAGCCTGATTGCTGTCATTATTGGGGTTGGGGCAGGTGTAGCGGTAACCCGCTCATGGGGAGTAGAGTTCAGACCTTTGGTCGAAACAATTGCAGCAGTGGGACAAACTTTTCCGCCGGTCGCGGTGCTGGCGATCGCCGTGCCGGTGATGGGGTTTGGCCCGGAGCCTGCGATTATCGCGCTGATCCTGTATGGGGTATTACCGATCTTACAGGCAACGCTGGCAGGGCTGGGAGGGATCTCTGCCAGCGTAATAGATATTGCCAGCGGGATGGGCATGAGTCATGGGCAGCGGCTACGTAAAGTCGAACTTCCGCTCGCGGCACCGGTTATTCTGGCCGGGATTCGCACGTCAGTGATTATTAATATTGGCACCGCAACGATAGCTTCTACCGTTGGTGCGAATACGCTGGGAACACCGATTATCATTGGGTTAAGCGGGTTTAATACCGCCTATGTGATCCAGGGGGCGCTGCTGGTCGCATTGGCCGCAGTCATTATCGATCGCGGGTTTGAGCGATTAGCGTACTACCTTACCCGGCACGTAAAATAAAAGTATAACCTGCCAGCATTACGCCGCCGATACCACCGATAGCCATCAGCAGGAAGAGGGTTATAACACCGATTTTAGCTGCGCTCATTTTGTACTCCTTATGTGAATATAAGGATTGTACACGTTTGTTAATAAAATATTAAATACCGAGTGGATAAATATCGTGACCTAACGCGCGCCACTCTTCCAGTTGTTGGTGTTGTGCAGGGGTTTGGTTCTCACCACACCAGACGAGTAGGGTGCGCCCTTCAAACAGCTCAGGCCGTAGCTGATTGAGCGAGTGGGCCAGTACATCAACACGCCATCCTTGCTGGCTGGCGACCCAACCTTCCAGCCATAAGCGGGTGGTATCGTGGATATTCCAGCCGACCACCAGGGCATCTTTACCTTGTTTTTTACGCGCCGAGGCAAGGCAAATCGCAATATAATTGATGAGCACACCGTCAAGGATCCCCAATAGCGCCTGAAGAATGGGCTGTTGGCATTGCAGACGTCGGCGCAAGGGAATGAACAAATGCGTATTGAGCGTTTGCGCAGGGTAATCCTGACCACGCTCTTTGATCCACAGCCTGAGGCTGTGCAAATTGTTACTTTGCAAATAGCTCAATAGCGTTTCTTGTTGTTCACGCCAGCCGTTATGCACATCAATGTTCTCATTGCTGAGTAACATTTTAACTTTACTGACCTGAACGCCATTATTTATCCAGCGTTTTATCTCACGGATCCTGTCAATGTCCGCATCGTTAAACAGGCGATGCCCCCCGTCTGTACGCTGAGGTTTTAGTAATCCGTAACGCCTCTGCCATGCACGTAAAGTGACAGGGTTGATATCACAAAGCAAAGCCACTTCACCTATCGTGTAAAGCGCCATCGTTGTCTCACTCTTGCTCGCGAGGTCCCAGTTTTACTTTAGACGCTCTTTTGCGAACCAGGTAGTTTTGTCTGTTTTTTGATCAGAAGATGGGTGAGATTGTCGCCATACTCGCGCTTTCGAGTGATCGTTCTCACAAATTCCTGTTTTTTTGCAACAGTTCAAAGAAAGTTACGCGTAGCCCATGTATGTTACGCGCTTTTAAGAAATGTGTGGTTGGCGGGTATGTACGAGTTTAATCTGGTGTTGCTGCTGCTTCAGCAGATGTGCGTGTTTCTCGTTATCGCGTGGTTAATGAGCAAGACGCGCCTGTTTATCCCGCTGATGCAGGTCACTATCCGACTGCCGCACAAACTTCTGTGTTACGTCACCTTCTCCATCTTTTGCATTATGGGCACCTACTTTGGGCTGCATATTGAAGACTCCATTGCAAACACCCGTGCCATCGGCGCGGTGATGGGCGGGCTACTTGGCGGGCCTGTTGTTGGGGGACTGGTTGGCCTGACCGGCGGTCTTCATCGCTATTCGATGGGGGGCATGACGGCACTCAGTTGCATGATTTCGACCATAGTGGAAGGCCTGCTTGGAGGGCTGGTACACAGTGTACTTACTCGACGGGGCCGTACTGATAAAGTGTTTAGTCCGCTGACGGCTGGCGCGATTACCTTTGTTGCCGAACTGGTGCAGATGCTCATCATTTTGCTGATTGCGCGTCCCTTTGAGAATGCATTGCACCTGGTCAGTAACATTGCCGCACCGATGATGGTGACCAATACCGTTGGTGCTGCGTTGTTTATGCGTATTCTGCTCGACAAACGTGCGATGTTTGAAAAATACACCTCGGCGTTTTCTGCCACTGCGCTAAAAGTTGCCGCCTCTACGGAGGGGATTCTGCGACAGGGATTTAATGAGGTTAACAGCATGAAGGTTGCTCAGGTGCTGTATGAAGAGTTGGATATCGGTGCGGTGGCGATTACTGACCGCGAGAAGTTGCTGGCCTTTACTGGCATTGGTGATGACCATCACCTGCCAGGCAAGCCCATATCCTCTTCATACACCCAACGGGCGATTGAAACCGGAGAAGTCGTGTATGCCGACGGTAACGAAGTGCCTTATCGCTGTTCACTGCATCCGCAATGCAAATTAGGGTCGACGCTGGTGATCCCGTTGCGTGGTGAAAACCAGCGGGTGATGGGGACGATTAAACTGTATGAAGCCAAAAACCGTCTCTTTAGCTCAATTAACCGCACGCTGGGGGAAGGGATCGCCCAGTTGCTTTCCGCGCAAATCCTGGCCGGCCAATACGAGCGACAAAAAGCGATGCTGACGCAGTCAGAAATCAAACTTCTGCACGCTCAGGTTAATCCCCATTTTCTGTTTAACGCGTTGAATACGATCAAAGCCGTGATCCGTCGTGACAGCGAACAGGCCAGCCAATTGGTGCAATATCTCTCGACTTTCTTTCGTAAGAATTTAAAACGCCCGTCGGAAATTGTGACGCTGGCTGATGAAATAGAACACGTAAATGCCTATCTACAAATTGAAAAGGCACGATTCCAGTCCCGCCTGCAGGTGACCTTAACGGTCCCGGAAGCGCTTTCGCATCAGCAATTGCCTGCGTTTACTCTGCAACCGATAGTCGAGAATGCGATTAAGCATGGCACTTCCCAGCTACTTGATACCGGAGAAGTCTCTATCACTGCTCGTCAGGAAGGGCAGTATCTGATGCTGGATATTGAAGATAATGCCGGGCTGTATCAGCCCACGACGGAGTCCAGTGGGCTTGGAATGAGTCTGGTGGACAAACGCCTGCGGGAACGGTTTGGCGATGATTTTGGTATCAGCGTAGCCTGTGAGCCTGACCTCTTTACCCGAATTACTTTACGACTTCCCCTGGAGGAACTGGCATGATCAAAGTGCTGATTGTCGATGATGAACCGTTAGCGCGGGAGAATCTGCGGATCCTGTTACAGGAGCAAAGCGACATCGAGATAGTCGGAGAGTGTTCGAATGCGGTAGAGGCCATTGGTGCAGTACATAAACTACGCCCGGATGTGCTGTTCCTCGATATTCAGATGCCGCGTATTAGCGGATTGGAAATGGTGGGTATGCTTGACCCCGAGCATCGCCCATATATCGTTTTTCTCACCGCTTTTGATGAATATGCCGTGAAAGCCTTTGAAGAGCATGCCTTTGATTATCTGCTTAAGCCGATTGAAGAAACGCGGCTGGAGAAAACGCTGATCCGTTTACGTCAGGAGCGCACGAAGCAGGATGTGTCGTTACTGCCGGAACATCAGCAGGCGCTTAAGTTCATTCCCTGTAGTGGTCATAGCCGAATCTATCTGCTGCAAATGGATGATGTGGCGTTTGTCAGCAGTCGTATGAGTGGTGTTTATGTGACCAGTAGTGATGGCAAAGAAGGATTCACCGAGCTGACGCTTAGAACACTGGAGAGCCGTACTCCGCTGCTGCGCTGCCACCGACAATACCTGGTCAACATGGCCCATTTGCAGGAAATCCGTCTGGAAGATAATGGCCAGGCTGAGCTGATTTTGCGTAACGGACTGACTGTCCCGGTGAGCCGTCGTTACCTCAAAAGTCTAAAAGAGGCGATTGGCCTGTAAAACTGGTACACTGCGCGCCATTGCATCACCGACAGTTGAAGGCTCTATGCTAAGTAACGATATTCTTCGTAGCCTGCGCTACACCCTGAAAGCGAACAATAACGACATGGTGCGCATTCTTGCGCTTGCTGAGATGGAAGCCACCTCGGCAGGTTTTGACACCTGGATGACAAAAGAAGATGAAGACGGCTTTGTTCGCTGCCCGGATATCATCCTCTCCGGTTTCCTGAACGGTCTTATCTACCATCTGCGTGGCAAAGATGATTCTGCGCCGGAACTGGCGATTGAACGTCGTGTTAACAACAATACGGTACTGAAAAAACTGCGTATTGCGTTTTCACTGAAAACTGATGATATTCTGGCCATCATGACCGAACAGAAATTTCGCGTATCAATGCCGGAAATCACCGCGATGATGCGTGCACCGGATCATAAGAACTATCGCGAATGTGGCGATCAATTCTTGCGCTATTTCTTGCGTGGTTTAACTGCACGAGTGCATAACGCGAAGTCGTGATTTTTGTCCAGTGGCGCTGCGTTTGCAGGGCCTACGGGATTTGAAGGCCGGGTAAGGCGAAGCCGCCAGCCGGAAAAAAAGCAAAAAAAAGCCGGAGATTATCTCCGGCTTTATTGTTATTTCACCTGCTGACCAGGTTTAGCACCGTCATCCGGGCTTAACAGGAAGATATCTTTTCCGCCAGGGCCTGCTGCCATTACCATCCCTTCAGAGATACCGAAACGCATCTTACGCGGAGCCAGGTTCGCCACCATAATAGTCTGGCGGCCAATCAGGGCTTGCGGGTCCGGGTAGGCAGAGCGAATACCGGAGAAGACGTTACGTTTCTCACCACCGAGATCCAACGTCAGACGCAGCAGTTTGTCGGAACCTTCCACGAACTCGGCGTTTTCAATCAGCGCCACGCGCAGATCAACTTTGGCGAAATCGTCAAAGGTGATGGTGTCCTGGATAGGGTCATCCGCTAACGGGCCGGTCACCGGAGCGGCTGCGGCTTTCACTTCTTCTTTGGACGCTTCCACCAGCGCTTCAACCTGTTTCATGTCGATACGGTTGTAGAGCGCCTTAAAGGTGTTGACCTTGTGACCGAGCAGCGGTTGCTCAATGGCATCCCAGGACAGGTCACTGTTCAGGAATGCCTCAACACGTTCAGCCAGCGTCGGCAGTACCGGTTTCAGGTACGTCATCAGGACGCGGAACAGGTTAATACCCATGGAGCAAATTGCCTGCAGGTCGGCGTCACGGCCTTCCTGTTTAGCCACAACCCATGGTGCCTGTTCGTCAACATAGCGATTCGCTACGTCGGCCAGCGCCATAATTTCGCGGATTGCTTTACCGAATTCGCGGCTTTCCCACGCTTCGCCGATGACTGCAGCTGCGTCGGTAAAGGTTTTGTACAGTGCCGGATCGGCCAGTTCGGCGGCAAGAATGCCGTCAAAGCGTTTCGCAATAAATCCTGCGTTACGGGAAGCCAGGTTCACTACTTTGTTGACGATATCGGCGTTAACACGCTGAACAAAATCTTCCAGGTTCAGGTCGATATCATCAATGCGCGAAGAGAGTTTCGCGGTGTAGTAGTAACGCAGGCTGTCGGCATCAAAGTGTTTCAGCCAGGTGCTGGCTTTAATGAAGGTACCGCGAGACTTGGACATCTTCGCGCCGTTTACTGTGACATACCCGTGAACGAACAGGTTAGTCGGTTTGCGGAAGTTGCTGCCTTCCAGCATGGCAGGCCAGAACAGGCTGTGGAAGTAGACGATATCTTTACCGATGAAGTGATACAGCTCAGCATCGGAGTCTTTCTTCCAGTACTCATCAAAGCTGGCGGTGTCGCCACGTTTGTCACACAGGTTTTTGAAAGAACCCATATAACCAATTGGCGCATCCAGCCAGACATAAAAATACTTACCCGGCGCATTCGGAATTTCAAAACCGAAGTACGGTGAATCGCGGGAAATATCCCACTGCTGCAGGCCGGATTCAAACCACTCCTGCATTTTGTTGGCAACCTGCTCCTGCAATGCGCCGCTGCGCGTCCACGCCTGCAGCATTTCGCTGAACGACGGCAGATCGAAGAAGAAGTGCTCGGAGTCACGCATTACCGGTGTCGCACCGGAAACAACGGATTTCGGCTCGATAAGTTCGGTCGGGCTGTAGGTTGCGCCGCACACTTCACAGTTATCGCCGTACTGGTCCGGAGACTTACATTTCGGGCAGGTGCCTTTGACAAAACGATCCGGCAGGAACATGCCTTTTTCCGGATCGTAAAGCTGGGAGATGGTGCGGTTCTTAATAAAACCGTTTTCCTTCAGGCGCGTGTAAATCAGTTCAGACAGTTCACGGTTCTCTTCGCTGTGTGTTGAGTGATAGTTGTCATAGCTGATGTCGAAACCCGCAAAATCAGTCTGATGCTCCTGACTCATTTCACCGATCATCTGCTCTGGTGTGATCCCAAGCTGCTGTGCTTTCAGCATGATTGGCGTACCGTGTGCGTCGTCCGCGCAGATGAAGTTAACCTGGTGGCCGCGCATTCGCTGGTAACGGACCCAGACATCAGCCTGGATGTGCTCCAGCATATGGCCGAGGTGGATTGAGCCGTTGGCGTACGGCAGCGCGCACGTTACCAGAATTTTCTTCGCGACTTGAGTCATAGTGGGCAATTACTTCTTTTGTAGTGAAAAGGGCTTTGATAGTACCAAAATGGTAATTACTGCGCCAAGCGATAAGGGCATTTATCCGTAAATGAATAATTGTTGCGGTTGGAGTAAACTACCTGGTGACTATTGTACTTTCAGAACAACAAAAAGGAGTCGGGATGAACGCACAATCCCAGGCCAAATCACCAGAAACCCTGCGCGCCATGGTCGCTGGGACGCTGGCGAATTTTCAGCATTCAACCCTGAAGCATAATCTGACGACGCTGAAAGCGTTGCATCATGTCGCCTGGATGGACGACACGTTGCACGTTGAGCTGGTCATGCCATTCGTATGGCACAGCGCGTTTGAAGCATTAAAAGAGCAATGCAGTGCCGATTTACTGCGTATTACCGGTGCTAAAGCCATTGACTGGAAGCTGTCGCATAACATTGCGACGCTGAAGCGTGTGAAAAACCAGCCGGGTATTAATGGTGTGAAAAACATCATTGCCGTGAGTTCCGGCAAAGGTGGTGTGGGTAAATCCTCTACTGCGGTGAACCTGGCTCTGGCGCTGGCAGCCGAAGGGGCGAAAGTAGGCATTCTGGACGCCGACATTTATGGTCCGTCCATTCCGACCATGCTCGGTGCGGAAAATCAGCGTCCAACCTCGCCAGATGGCACCCATATGGCGCCGATTATGTCTCATGGCCTGGCAACCAATTCCATTGGGTATCTGGTAACTGACGACAATGCGATGGTGTGGCGTGGTCCAATGGCCAGCAAAGCGTTGTTACAAATGCTGCAAGAAACCTTATGGCCGGATCTTGATTACCTGGTTTTGGATATGCCGCCGGGCACCGGTGACATTCAGCTGACGCTGGCGCAGAACATTCCGGTAACGGGCGCGGTCGTGGTCACCACGCCGCAGGACATTGCGCTTATCGATGCGAAAAAAGGCATCGTGATGTTCGAAAAAGTGGAAGTACCGGTGCTGGGCATTGTTGAAAATATGAGCATGCATATTTGCAGCAACTGCGGTCATCATGAACCGATTTTCGGCACGGGTGGCGCACAAAAGCTGGCTGAGCAATATCACACCCAACTGCTGGGACAGATGCCGCTGCATATTTCCTTGCGTGAAGATCTCGACCGCGGTATGCCGACGGTTATCAGTCGTCCTGACAGTGAATTCACCGCGATTTACCGCGATCTGGCCGGTCGTGTCGCCGCCCAGCTCTACTGGCAGGGAGAGGTTATTCCTGGGGAAATTGCTTTCCGCGCGGTGTAATTTTTTCTGATGCGAAAGGTGTTGTACGTATTCACCGTATTAATGATATATTGATACGGTGAATATATTGAGTGAACAAACTGCCCAATATTATTCATCATGCCACTATAATTCGTGTTCTTTTCCGAATAATTCCTCTTAATGCATCATTCAAATTGATCATACCAATCTCATCAATCTACAATTTCAATTGGTTTTAGCAGGGAAGTTATCTCATAATTCAACGGACAAGCAGCTTGCATGCTGTTTCTGACCCCTTACAGGAATAATGAACACATGAAAATTAGTTTATTCTTGGGAATTATCACACTGGCTTATGGAATGAGTTTGCAGGCATTTGCTTCCGATTCACTTGACGGAAAATTAACAATCGTTGCACATGTTGTCGAGCCTACATGCCGTGTGGACATGTCTGGCGAAAAACCCCGAAATGATTGTCAGGATACCGGATCGCGGGTTACGGCAGGAAGTGAAAGGCCAAACTACCTGGGGGTCAGTACCCAACGTGTTATGTTGCCGGGTGATACAAAACGACAAATCGTACTCAATACCTACGATTAACCACGACAAAATTTACTTCTTTAAACAGCAGCTTTACTCACTGTAATGCTGCTGTTTTTTTATTCTTTTTTTATTATATTTAATTTCCGTTATTTATTATTATTGTGAATTTATAAATTAGTATTATCTAATGGCATAAATAATGCCTAATGAAATTTGCGTTAAATCAAATAAAATATTATTTCACATTGCGTCAAAGTTACTCTCGTGACACTTTGATTTCGAGATTGTTAAATGGATGTTTTTCAAAAATCATAAGGAATGACATATGAAAAGATCGATTGTTTTTTCGGCATTGGTTCCATTCTTATTCGTCGGAGTAGTGCATGCAGCAGACGGTAACGTTATCACTGAAGATGGGCAGTTGATTATTAAAGCAACTGTACAAGGTTCTTCATGTCATTTCAGTTCAGAAAGCGGAAGTTCTGCAATTATCGACATGAATACGATATCAACTTCCGACGTCTATAAGATTGATGTTGGTGAAGTCAATCCTACTAAATGGAATAATGACACTGATTTAATTGAAATTATCTGTCCATCTTCTGTTGCGTTAAAAACCATTATTTTTGACCCGACAAATTTTTCTGGTACATACCCAACATTGTTACAAGATGATAATGGCGATGCCACTGGCGTTGGTTTCTCTGTTGATTTTCATAACAGTGACTCGACCACAGTAAATATTGATTCAAAAGATAAAATTGTAGATGTTAGCCAGTTGAAAGGTGTGGATAATGGCGCTAACGGCGTTAAATACACGTTGAAATTTGATGCGCAATGGGCCCGTCTGGCTCAGGTTGTTAAAGCAGGTGATGTAAAATCCACTATTAAATTTACTGTCGAAACAGATTAATTCTCAATGGCTATATTGCCGGGCGTCGCCGGCAATATAGCGCTATCACTAAGGTAGTGTATTATGAAACGGATTTTACTTGCAGCCCTGATAGCGCTGACGCTCCCAGCACACGCTGATATTGTGATTTATGGCACCCGTGTTATTTATCCGGCGGAGAAAAAAGAAATTGTCGTTCAGTTAATGAACCAGAGTAGTAGACCATCTCTGGTGCAAAGCTGGATTGATGATGGCGATACGTCATTACCACCTGAGAAGATTAACGTACCCTTTTTGCTTTCACCACCCGTTGTTCGTGTTAAAGGCAATTCAGGTCAGCAAATAAAAATAAAGAAAATGGCTAATGCGTTACCAGATAATAAAGAAAGTATTTTTTATTTTAATGTGTTGGATATCCCACCTAATGCAAAAGATCAAGATGGGAAAAACACACTTAAATTTGCCATGCAAAACAGGTTGAAAATGCTGTATCGGCCAAAAGGCGTTGAGGCTGTTACGCAAAACAGTATTAAAAAATTAACCTTTTCTCGCAATAGTCGTGGTTTAAATTTACAAAACGCTACGGCTAACTGGATTACAGTGCCAAAAATTGAGGCAAATAAAGTACAACTAAATGGTAAAACAATTTTATTGCCACCGTTGTCCAGCCAGATACTCCAGTTGAGAAACAATGGTAGCAGTCAATATGTTGTCACCATTATTGATGATCGTGGGAATTACGTTAGCGATACGGTCAGCGTTAAATAATATGAGGTGTGGCTATGTTAAGGATAACTCCACTTGCTTCTGCGATCTTTTTGTTGCTGTTTTCAGGTCAGTTATTTGCTGAAGAGGAAACCTTTGATACCCATTTTATGATGGGTGGATTGAAGGGAGAAAAAATTAGCAACTTCAGTTTCGACGGTGAAAAACCGTTACCTGGTACCTATGATTTAGATCTTTATCTAAACAATCAATGGCGTGGTAAGTATGAGCTGAATGTGAAGGATGAACCTGATGAGACCTGCTTAAGCTGGGATCTCGTTCACCGTTTGGGTATTAAGTCTGAAGGGATTAACGCTGATAAAGATGCGCAGTGTGTCCCGCTAAAAGCGGCATTGCAGGGCGGGACGTCAACATTTGATATGAGTCGATTTCGTCTTGATCTCAACGTACCACAGGCTTTTGTCAACGAACTGGAACACGGTTACGTTGAGCCAGAAAACTGGGATCGCGGAATTAGCGCGTTGTATACATCCTATTATGCGAGCCAATATTATAGCGATTATAAAAACTCCGGTACCAGTAAGAATACCTTCGTTCGCTTTAACAGCGGGTTAAATTTGCTGGGTTGGCAACTGCACTCTGATGCCAGTTACAATAAAACGGATGACAGTAGTGGTGAGTGGAAAAGTAATACTCTGTATCTGGAGCGTGGGATCCCGGAGATTTTGGGTACGCTACGGGCGGGTGATATGTACACATCATCAGATATTTTTGACACCGTTCGCTTTCGCGGAGTGCGTCTGTACCGTGATATGCAGATGTTGCCAAACTCCAAACAGAATTTTACGCCGTTGGTGCAGGGGATTGCGCAAAGTAACGCGTTGGTCACTATCGAGCAAAATGGTTTCGTGGTGTATCAAAAACAGGTCCCGCCGGGGCCATTCTCCATTGCTGATTTGCAACTGGCTGGTGGCGGTGCTGACCTTGACGTTAGCGTGAAAGAAGCGGATGGCAGTGTCACAACCTATCTGGTTCCCTATTCTTCGGTTCCCAATATGCTTCAGCCCGGAGTATCAAAGTATGATTTTGCTGCCGGTCGTAGCCATATTGAAGGCGCCAGTAACCAAAGTGACTTTGTTCAGGCCAGCTATCAATATGGTTTTAATAATCTTTTAACGCTGTATGGCGGCACAATGCTAGGGGATAACTACAACGCCTTTACGCTGGGAACCGGCTGGAATACGCGCATCGGCGCGGTTTCATTCGATGCGACCCAGTCCCATAGTAAACAGGATAATGGCGATGTCTTTGATGGTCAGAGCTACCAGCTTGCATGGAGTAAATTTCTCACGCAAACCGGAACACGTTTTGGTTTAGCGGCATATCGTTATTCGTCCCGTGATTATCGTACATTTAACGATCACGTTTGGGCGAATAATAAAAACTCGTATCATCGTGATGAAAATGATGTCTACGATATTGCTGATTATTACCAGTATGATTTTGGCCGCAAAAATAGTTTCTCAGCCAATATTAATCAATCGCTACCGGATGGCTGGGGATCCGTATCGCTAAGCACGTTATGGCGAGATTACTGGGGACGTAGCGGTAACAGTAAAGACTATCAGTTGAGCTATACCAATAGCTGGCAGCGTATTAGCTATACACTGTCGGCCAGCCAGACTTATGATGAAGATCATAATGAAGATAAACGTTTCAACATCTTTATTTCCATACCGTTTAATTGGGGAGATGGTATATCTGCTCCACGGCGACAAATGTATCTATCAAATTCGACCACGTTTGATGATGATGGTTTTGCGTCAAATAATACGGGTATCACTGGTATAGCGGGCGATCGCGATCAATTCAATTATGGCGTCAACCTGAGTCACCAGCGCCAGGATAGCGAGACAACGGCCGGAGCAAATCTGACATGGCGAGCACCAGTGGCAACGGTCAATGGGAGTTATAGCCAATCGTCAAAATATAAACAGAGCAGCGGAAGCCTGTCTGGCGGGATTGTGGCGTGGTCTGGAGGGATTAATCTGGCAAATACACTCTCGGATACTATTGCGATAGTGGAGGCCCCTGGACTTGAAGGCGCATATATCAATGGACAAAAATATCGGGTAACAAACAGCAAAGGCACCGTGGTATATGACGGCATGACACCGTATCGCGAGAATATGCTGACCCTGGATGTGTCTAATTCGCACAGTGAAACGGAGTTACAAGGTAACCGTAAAAGTGTTGCGCCATACCGCGGAGCTGTGGTCAAGGCACGCTTTGATACAGACCAACGCAAACCCTGGTATTTTAAAGCACTGCGTCCGGATGGTTCCCCATTAACCTTTGGTTATGAAGTGGAAAGCGAGCAGGGCGAAAATATTGGCCTGGTTGGGCAGGGCAGTATGTTGTTTATTCGTACCAATGATGTACCTGCAAAAATCAAAGTTGCCATTGATAAACAACAAGGACGTTACTGCACAATCTCTTTCAGTAAGGGAATTGATGTAAGTAAGACATACGCTTGCCAGTAAAAGGATAATGATGATGAGATGGTTACTCTTAACACTATTAACATTCTGCTCGTTTGCGGCGCAGGCAGATAAATGTAATTCTGTTCCCTCAGAAAATATTATGGGCGCATATTCTTTCACTCCCGATGCAATGTCCGGTACGCTTACTGGTGGTATTTTTGCTTCTGGCCTGGATGGTGCTGCTGTACTGAAATGTAGTGCACAGGAACAAGTATGGTTGAAGGCGGCAATGGCCTTCCTGCATAGCAATAAATATGCTTTTAAGGTCGGCAGTAAATATTATATTGTTTCTTTCTCCGTTAGTTACGAGGAAAAAGGTACTGTTGCAAATAAAGCAGAATATACGTTATCAGATTTTTTTAATATGGCAGGATTAGCACTGAATTATTCCATTGTTGAGGCATCAGACCCTGGGGCGGCAACGATTATCGCCCCTGGTGCAACGATCCCCCTCGTTACTGAGCTGAATCTTGAGTACTGTCAGGGAAATGAGAAAAACTGTAGTTTTAAAAAATTCAATTATAATCTAAATGTCACGATTATGGTCGATATCACAACCTGCTATTTTGGTAATCAGGAAATTGATCTGGGGGTGATAAATATTAATGATCTGGATAAGAAAGCATTTGAACTTCATCCGGTAAAATTCACCTGCCAGGCCAGTGGTGCCGGGAGCCTAAAATTTACACCTGATAATCTGTTATTTTACTTTGAACCGATGAGTCCGTTGGCGGAGGATTCGATGACCCTGACCAATGACTACGGTACAGCGGCAAATAGCGCAGGGTCGGTAGGATTTCAGTTATCAATGAATGGTTCGACCAGTATTGGGTATGGCAGGAGTAACCTGTATCAATCTGATGCTGTGACAGGGAATATAGTGCCGATTAATATCTATGCTCGTACCAGAACGTATGCAGGCAAAGTCACCGCTGGGGAGACAATGAGTCGGGTAAAAGTCGTTGTAGATTACAACTAAAAAGAGAAGTTCGGCATGAAGCTTACGCACCCAATAACATACTGGGTGCGTTTTTTTTACCGGTGATAAAAAATCTCGCCGTCGTAGGCTTTAATGATCTTAGCATCGGCATCGTTGACCAGCACATACGCGCCGCCCATATAGGTCCAGTGGGTGCCTGCCGTTGGTGCGGGCAGGTTGCGCAGATTCCACTGCTTAATGGTGTATTCTTCGGTGAGATACAGTGGTGGAACCTTGTCACCGGGCTTGAAATGGGTAAAGTCGGCAATGAAACTGCTCAACTCATATTTATCAATACCTGTGGGAGCTGCGGTTGCAGCCGGCGCGGCCCAGACCGCACTGCTTGCGAGCAGTAGTGCACCCAGCAACATTTTCTTCTTCATACCCATCCTCTCTACCTGTTCGGGTCATCAAAATTAGCCCTGTATGATTCCTGGCTAACAGGACATCTGACAAGCACTATTTTGTGATTACTCCAGTCATTTCGTAAAAAGTGTAAATGAAAGTGCAGAAATCCGGCAACCGTGACCCAGCGGTTTCACCGCCAAAGCCTGTTCCGCACCAATTTACATCGTTAATCGCAGGCAGTATCCTGTTGCCGAAACCTGAATATCATATTTGTGTTTCAACGACTCGGGGTGCCCTTCTGGTGAAGGCTGAGAAATACCCGTACCACCTGATCTGGATAATGCCAGCGTAGGGGGCCTAAATTCGGCCTGCTTATCATGAGATTGACTCTCTTTTTGTCGGTGCGTAATGCACTTGAGGTACAAAAAGGGTGTATTCATGGGGTACAAAACTCTTCCATACACGTTTCAGCGAAACGGCAACTACTACCTGCAAATCCGGCTTTCCAATGGCAGGATATATAAGAAATCCCTCCTCACTGACAGCTATCGTGAGGCATCTGCTTTGATGATTGGTGTTACTCCGCATATTCCTTTTGTTAAATCATTAGCTACGCCGATCCTCTTGTTCGAATCATTTGTGTCTAATCTGATTACGTCAGAACGTAAGGCTGCGAGAAATCCACTTTTGCCCCACCAGCAGATAGCTACTCCTGTTGAAATCGTGGAATCTCAACCGCCAGCCGAACCGGGAAAAGTGCTAACCCTCTCGGATGCGTGGGCTATGTACAAAGCCGAAAAGGGGAGAAACTGGACGAAATCGATCTCAATGGCGAATGAGCGCTACATGGAAGTGTTGCTAACTGTTTTGAGAGGGGAGACTGATGTAGCGGCGATCACCAAGCAGGACATTAAGCAGGTGATGGAAGTGGTTGAAAATCTCCCTAAGCGCGTTGTTCAGCCTTACCGCTCAATGACCATCCAGCAACTGATTGAGTGTGATGATGTTCCACCGGATCAACTGGTAGGCGTTGAGGCCATCCATAAGCATCTCAAGCTGTATAAATCACTCTTCAAAACCTTCCTCACAGAAAGCAAAGACATTTTGTCTAAGTCGCCAACTGATGGCGTAGTGGCTGCACCTTCAAAAGCGAGATTCGGTGCTTACAGCACAGCAGAGATGAAAAAATTTGTAGGGTGGGCGCTTAAGCAGCCCGATAGCTGGCAAAAATGGATCACGTTGTTACTGGCATACACGGGGGCAAGAAGAGGCGAGATAGGAAAGTTGGAGAAGTCACAAATCAAATTCGACGAAGATAGTCAGCGTTACTATTTCTTGATTGCCGAAGGAGGGCAGGGGAAAACTGAGAACGCTACAAGGCAGGTAGTCATCCACCCGAAGTTAATCGAATGGGGTTTCATGGAGTACGTTGATCGCCAGTGGAAAGAGCGGATATTCTCAGAAGTGGCAGGTACGAACATGACAAAGATCGGCAAAGTGTTTGCGGATCTGCGTGATCAGCTTGGTATTCCATATCTTGATGACTATGGGCAACGGCGATTGTTGCATTCCATCCGTCACTCGGTCTGTTCTGCGGCAATGGCTGGTTGGGTATCAAACATCCTACATCTGCAACAGACGGTCGGACATGAGAAGAGCGGTGGGATTACCAAGCGCTATTTGCACATGTTTCCCTTGTCTTCAATTTCTTATGTGATTGATGGGATTGATTGGCAATGATCCCTGGGTTATTAGCTTGTATAACATTGTTTTTTCAGAGATGATGATTTACCTGTGGACGTCTAATTTTTGAGGTTTTAGGTGTTTTTAGATCAGATAACGGCTGAAAAATTTCATGCGCTAATGGATAGTATTCTTGAGAGATTAATGGATGATGATTATCGCTCATGGGATTTTATCAATCGCTTATCTGAAAATGGATGGGTTCCGCCATTAGCTTTTGATTGTTACGATTATTTTCGATGTCCCTCATCGGAATTAACCGACACCGAAATCGAAATAGGGTTCATGGAGTTTTTCGAGTGTAATTTTGAAAGTATATTTTTAAAAATAATAAATCTTGAAGTGGAACAAAATCCTTTTATCCATCGAACGTTGTTAGAGATTTTTCAAGCATACAAACAAGAACTTTATCAGATCTGTATTCCTTCATTGTTCGCAGTTTTAGAAAGGTATTTGGCTGACCTTTCCAATGATGGCGATTTAAATAATATTAGATATGGCATGGGCTTGGCAAGAAAAGTTTGGGTTGAAAATGACAGGGATGATAAATTCATTGAAACTGATAACGAAATGCCTTATCAGTTTGTGCAGAGTTGTTATTTAATAAGAAAGTTTTTAGATAAATACTTTATCAGTGTTGATTTTGAAACATTCAACTTATTAAATAGGCACGCATTTGCCCATGGAAGACAACAATACTATGCCTCCCAAGTGGATGTCGTGAAATTGATTTTCATCATTACAAATATTATAAGTATGTATTACGAAATTGAATTCATTTATTCCGAGGAAAATAATAAATGACTAATTCAGTGGTGACGAATAAAAAAGGAAAAGGAATTTTTAAACGAGATGAATGGATCAAGGAATCCAAAAGTCTTTATTTGTCTGCAAAATTGCTACGTAGCCAAGGTGATGAGAGTAAAAAAGCATTCTCTAATGTAAACAAAACAGAAAAATATGCCTATGATTTAATTGATATTTCTGTCGCAACGGATAAAAGTAGCCGTCTTTTATTGGGATATGCTTTTGAATTGCTATTGAAATCAGCAGTGTTACTTATGAACTACGGCGCTACAAAAAATACAATCGCACAAAAATTCAAGTTCTATGGTCATGATTTGCAATCAATGATTCAGGATTTAGAGTTGTCTTTGTCTGATTACGATTTGAATCTATTGGGTCTTTTGTCTCAAGATATAGTACAGCAAGCCAGGTATCCGATAGGGGTGATAAAAGATGAACTTTACGTAAAAGCAATAAATGAAAGAAATGCTAACTTGGCAAATAATGGATTGTTTAATGAAATGATTTGTTTATATGATAAGCTAAAGGGAATAGTGGTTAAATTAGATAATGATGTGGAAAATTGTGCTCATTTCAATTCGTTAACGTTTAAAGATCTATCACTCTTCATGAGAGGTGGCGGAGGGATAAATGCACGTTGTATCGTAATTTATAATTCTGATTACCCTCAAGATAAAAAAACAAAATCATATTTAAAAAGTATTCTTGATCGAAAACCAAATGGTATAATGCGGTTATATACAGTCTATTGGGATGAATACAGATTTTTTGAAGATACAGGGAAGAAATTAATTCCGTTGAAAGATTGATTGGATTAAGTAGATAACAGTAATTGTCATGTTGTTTTACTTGAATATTATTTGTTAATTAATACGCTGACGTAATGTTAAGTGAAATGGTTTCCCTGACAATTTACCTCTCACGCGATTTGACACTCGAACACGTCACATACATATAAATGATATAGGAAAGGAGTTCATGGTTCATGGTTTGTTGAGTTAGTAGATACAATTTAAGGTTTAAGCGGAAGTATTATGACTTCTATGCGAAATAAAAATGTGTTGAAACTTCTAAAAGGGCAGCTGATGTTACCCTTTTGCTTTTGATATTATAGATAGGAAGTCTGAGCTAAATCTCCCAAATTGAAGAATATGCTTCGCCAGCCATTCTGTCTGTCCTGTCTAAAATAGTACTTTCATTCCAGTTTGATCCATATTCATGGTGAAATGCATGAATAAATTCTTCTGTAAGTTTAAATTCTGATGTTTCATAAACAGCTATCTTGTCATCAATAGATTTATTCCCGGCTTTTTCATTTGTTTCTTTAGATAATGGCAACAAATTACCAATCATTCCTATCTCTCGACATGTCCCTGAACTTTGGCTTTTTATATGCTCCAAGGTTATCTGATCTGGTTTAAAATCCATTGTATTGTGGCGAGACATTTCAAACTCGCCAAGTATATACTGAATTAATTTTTTCTGTTTGGTCTGTTCATTAGTAAATGTCACATCTCTAAACTTCTCAATGAAAATACTTATTTCAGGCTTCCTGTTAACCAGTATATCACATAACTGATCAATGGCTTTGCCATTGCTTTGTTTAGTTGAACTATCTACACTTATTAGTCTTGCAGCTTTAGAGTAGGCACCTTCAATACCTGATGGCCTGAGAGAACAAATGGCATTAAATACAAAGTGAAATCTTTCAACTATTCGTAATGCTTTTAATAAATCAGCATGTCGAACCTTGCCATTGTTATGAGCTTTTAATAATGCTAACAAGAATGGTCGACATTGGGTGATGCCAAAAAGACGTATAGCATTCAAGGAATGATAAATGGGCTTATCCTGCATCTGAGGAAATTCGCTCTCGTTCGGTGCAGAAATGAGAGCATATAGCTGAGCGTCTTCTCTGATTTCTTTTATGAACGATTTAGGCTCAATCTCACCCTTACGCCATTTCGATATAAATGACTTATATAGATTTTCACCACTCACATATGCGTATTTTGATACCCACCAGTGGCGAATGAAATTCTCAATAGTTCCAACGCCTTGACGTTGAGAGATTATAGTTCTTATTTGTCTCCAGTTATCTTTAGCTACATCGCTTGGATGATCTCCATTTAGGGATTTGAAAAGTTTGTTTTTTATCAAATCCACATAACTTAAATTCATACCTCTCGCATTTAATGTTTCGAATATGGTATAAGCTTCGTCCTCTTCACTTACCGTTATAAATATTATTTTCAGATAGCGTAGAACTTGATCGCGTATAGATTTTAAACATGCTTCATACTCATCATTGCTTTGGATTGAATTCGAGAAATGTTTGTTTAGCCGCTCTTGCGTAGCGAGAACACTTATTTCTTTATATGCGGCGAGAAGGTTTTTTTCTTCGGGCGTGTTGGGTGTTTCTTCTTCTTTGTTTAGATACTGTATGTTTCTTTGGAAATATGGTTTTGGTGTTTCATTTATTAACTTGAAAAACTTTTGTCCATCATCATCTTTGCCTTCTATATAATTTTCGAAAATGGCATTTGCGAGGTCTGGTTTCCCAATAAACAAAAATCGGTCACACAACACAGAGAGGAAAATTGTAATGGTAGTCAAGCGTTGTTGCCCGTCAACAATTTGCATTTCTTTACCTGTTTCATCACCTACAAGAACTAAAGAACCAATAAAATATTCATTGTTTTTATATTCTCCGTGTTCATTAGATTCAATGTTGGAAATGATATCATACCAAAGTTCATTAATTTGTTCTTTCATCCAGGAATATTCTCTTTGGAATCTTGGAACAACATATTTTCTATTGACTGAAAGTAATTCGGAAATGGTTCTGGTATACGCGTGTAGTTCCATGGAAACCTCGAGTTCAGTACGGTAATGTTATATTGGCTTTGATTAACGTTACTTCATATACGCGTTGTTTGTCACTCATTAATCACGGAGAATCAGGGGGATATACCATGATCTGCAACATTTGACCAAGTGTCTAACGCATCATGATACAATTGTGATGTGTGCCTCTTGGAGCGCGGTTGGTTGAACCTTTAAGCGCTAATTTTTTCTGTCCCTACTCTCTGAGGAGCCGGAATCTTCAAATATCAAAGAAGCTCAGATGTTTTAGTCGGTAGAAAGTTGCTTTGCTGATCTCTAACCTATCCTGAACTTCTGCTGGTGCTAAACCTTGCGCTAACAATTCTCGTACCTGTTCCATAGTTGCTTTGATAGGTCTGCCGCAATGCTTACCTTCAGACTGAGCACGCTTGATACCTGCTGCTCTACGCTCTGCGATCAGATCTTTTTCCAGGCTGGCAAGTCCTGCCATCATAGTGAGCATCGCTTTACCAACTGGCGTTGACAGGTCGAACCCTTCACGCAAGCTGACAACTTTCACGCCTTTCGTCTGCAACTTTTCCACGGTGGAAAGAACATCAATCGTGTTACGCCCCAGGCGGTCTATAGCAATCACGATCAATGTATCGCCTTCTCGTACATAACTGAGTAGTTCACCAAACCCTGGACGCTCTCCCGCCTTGATTGCACCACTCACCGCTTCATCACTGAACCAGCGAGTAACGCTATAACCAGCATCGGCTATCTGTTGCTTCTGGTTTTCAACGTTTTGGTCGCTGGTGGAAACTCGCACATATCCGATCACAGTTGTCATGATGTTCTCTAAGTCTCAAAAGGTAGTATCAAAATAATAGCTGTCCCAAAATTAAATATCAACCTTTTGAGACAAGGCGAAGCCGCATTCTTTCGTTGCGTCGGTGTGGTCTTAAAAGGAGATGGTTTTGAGACTTGAAACGAGGAGTTGAATTCGTTTTGACGAGCGAAGATGAAAATGGCGTGATCACACACGCCAGTCGTTGCATGAGATGATTATTCTTTGAAGAACTGTGTGGCTGACCATCCACCATGACCACCTGGGGTAATGAAGAAAACAAACCCCTTATCGTCTACGTTCTGAATCTCAACTGTCATCGATTCTTTTAGGAGACGGCATTTACCGGAAGTGATGAGGCCCATCATACCCTGTTGGTCTTTGTCCTGGATGTAACTGATCATCTCGTAAAAGTCGGTCAGCTTCTTACAGTTAAATGTTCCTTCTTTTAGGGTGGCGGTATCTCCATGACTCAATGCATAAGCGTTCGGTATCACTGACAAAAATATGGCGGCTGCGAATAGTTTTTTCATTACCGCCCCTTATAGCTCAGAGCATTCGCTGAGGTTGTAAGTGCCTTTTCTACCGTCATCATTAACCAGATGCAGAACAAAAATGAGCGGGTTGCCGTCAATGAAAGACACGGCGACACTGCCGTTGTCGGTGCTATAGAGCTTGGCAATTTGCTTCTCCCCGATGTACGAGAGATCCCAGCTTGCGTTATTTAAACTGAAGTGCATCTGAGAACCATCAATTTCAATGCTGGATTGTGCTGTGACTGTCTTCCCATTGCTACCCAGTTGCCCTTGCTGAAGAGCTTCACATTGATAGGAGCTTGCATAAGTTGACAGAGGCAGCAGTAAGAGTGCAGCAAGAGTTATCCCCTTCATAGCGTTCCTTTTTTCGATTGGTGTTAGACATTCATCGGGAATCAGTATAAAACCATCAATTGATAAAAACGATCGGTTTATCATTTATCGATCGATAAAATTGATCAATGTTGAAACTATAATGTCTTGCACAGTTCTTCGCTATGGATGAGTCTTGATAGACGAAAGAGCATGCACAGGAGAAATGCAGTGAGAAGAGCACTGATAGTGATATTTGGGTTACTGGTTTCACAGATGGCAGCAGCAGGACAGATCACAATGACCGATCCCCAGCAGGATACGACCGAGAATGGTAAGACGCTTTGCACCTACGAAAACAGCATCTATCTGTTCACCTACGTTACCAAAGGAAAATGCCCGTATGCGAAGACGTTTGATACTGTAGATTCAGAGTGAAGGGGGCTTAAAATATAGGTTTGTTTAAATTTCCAAGTTAGGTGGAGTTGCTTAGCAAAAGAATCATGTTTTTTTCTTCGATTGTGCTGAAACCCTTATAGAATAAGGGGAGGAGGGATTTTCATCAATAGGTTAAAGCGCTGTAAGAGTGTTATAGACTGGTTAATATGAGTAGAATTAGCATAGATTAAACCTATTAATAATCATCATTTATTAGTTGATTATCGCTTGTAATTTAGTCAACTTTTCCGGCTCTATGGAGAGTTGTTTCATGGTGAGCACTGCGACCATGAAAAGTATGCTGCATGAGTAGCATGTAATGCGGAGCATGAAAGATATCAATTACAGGAGAGCAACCTTTGCACCAGAAGCGATTTTAAGGAGTGATTCTCCTGTAAAAGTAATCTGCTATGCTCGCATTGCTCACATAATGAACATTAAAACCAACAAAACCGCTAACTACTGTTTAAATAATAAACAGTTATTGATTCCATTTTATGTGCTCGTACAACTCGCCCATGCGTTAACTGTGCAAGATACGCTTAAAAAAATGAGTTTATGCAACCACTCCACACCGATAGTGTTCCATTGTAAGCCTTCACTTTTACCGAAGATGCAAATAACTCTAAAGAGACTTTAGACTTTTCTGCACCCTCTGTATCAGGTTACTTGTGCAAATGGCATAGCCATAAGATCGGCTTACTTGCATAATAAGCCGGAAATCTCATTGCTAACATTATCGGAGCTGCCGCCGCGTTAGCGACTTAATGGAGCAGGCGAGCGCCTCTTAACGCATCCATCGTTAGGGTAGTCGGCTGGGCGTAAGTAATGGAGCTACATAATGAAACGATGGTTTCAATGTCCTGGATGGTGATCTGATAGGTTCCAGTGCCGGGGTTGCCAATGTCCCGACAGATTATCCAGCCCGCATTTTCCAGATCGCCAATGACGGTAATCACTCGTTTTTGCGTCATACCGAGGTCACGGGCCGCACAACTTAGGTCGAACATCACACATCCGGCTATCTCGCTCTGTTGGCTTCTGAGGTATGCCCACATCTGTTTATGATCGGTGGTGAAAGTCAGCACCTTGGGGTGTCTGCTGCGTTTCTGTGGATGCGTTACTTCGGTGAAATACGGCACGAGACTATCAAACATCTGTTCGATGGTGTTCGTTACTAGCGTTGGGGTAGTGCTGGAGTGGGTGGTAAATGTCTCTGTGAAGAGTGCTTCAACTTCGGTTGGGGAAAGTCCCTGGTTATCTGTCATATTAATCCTCCTGTATGTTTTGTAGTCAATAAATCCTCATAGTTGAGTTGTTAACGTTCATTTTTTATTTGCTTGTTTTTTTAAAAAGAAGCGTTCAAATAAAGGTTGGCGAAACTAACATTTATTTATGTTAAATGCAATCTCAAATCGTGCTTGTTTTATTAACGTGTTGAAAATGATCATAAAATAGTTGACTTTGCAACCGATTTGATGTACAATGAATAGTAGGTAGTTAACAATCGTAATAATAAGGAGGTACATGTACCAAACGAAAACTGATGTGCTCGAAGCTCTGCGTAGCGGAAAGCTCCTTCCCAAGATTTGCCAGCAATACTCCCACAACAAAAATCTCTCCGACGAACGACGCAAGATGTTCAGGGTGGCCTTGATCAGCTACCGCATTGAGCAGCTTCAAGAGAGTTTACGTAACGAGGAACAACCGAATGAACATCCGATTCACCGATGAAACCCACAAGGCGCTTGTTGAACGTGCCAACCGTGAAGACAAGTCAGCCGCTGCGCTGGTGAGTGAATTAATAACAGCAGTCCTAAACCGAGAGGAACCGAATGACCGAAAAGAAACCAGTAGTAAACTTCGTTAATGCGATTTGCGGCTCAGGAAAGAGCCACCGTCTGAAAGAGTACATCCTGAGCTTCAAGAACGAAGCTGTCCCAGAAAAGTTCTTAATCGTAGTACCAACCCACGCTTTAGCCGATCAGTTCAAGCAAGATCTGAATCATTTTAGAATCTCAAACCATCACATTTTCGTTGAAGGGGCGACTCTCAACCTGAAAAGTACTTTGGCTGATAGCTTCCAGATAAATGTTGTGATAACAACCCATGAATGTTTCACCAACTACTGCCACCTCGCTACGTTCAATCTTGAGATGCGTTCTCTACTGGCAGAACACAATGTGGTGATTGACGAGATCCCTGATGGCTGGTTTGGAGCAGAAGCAACGATCCGTCATGCTGACAGGACGGCAGAAAACTTCCCATTCCTGGAATGGCTGGAAGAACGAAACGGGCTTCTGTACCTGCGCGAAGAGCACTACGACAATCTGTACAAGTATTACCACGAGAAGCACGCTAACAGTGATAACTTGAAGAAGGTTCTTTACGTGGCGCTCGACGGTTGTGGTGTGATGCACACCGAATGTGATTCGTCATACAGCTTCTTTGCCTACACCTATAATCCGATACTGAAGGCCGCAACATGGGCGAAGAGCTTCACTGTGCTCGGCGCTGGCGTGAATCGCAGTGGGTTTGTCTGGATGGCAGAGAACGTCGCTCAGATGGCGGTTCAGGAAGCGGGTGAACACCTTCAGCCTGATCCCGAGAGACGCAAACATAAAAACGTGCCTATCAAAATCGTTGCTGTCCTCTCAGAAGATATCAAAAGAGCGGGGCAGTCAGAACTCGCTAATATCTTTAACAACCACTTGAGGGAAATACGCCAAATCGTCGGAAAGGATTTTATCTTTGCAACCAACAACGACAAAGCTATCTGCGATTTTAAGACCATTGGACTCACTGAACTTGGTGATCGCATGGGTGGTGTTGACGTTTCAATGTCCAGCTACGGGATAAACAGCTATCAGAGCATTCATTGTGCCGTGTTCCTCGGATGTGCAAATCTGGGCGATAAAGACCGTAAGCGATGGGCAGACTATTGCGAACGTATCGGTTGGGATTTTGAAACGGTGATGGAGAAGAAGCGGCAGGCAATGTATTTTGAACGGTGCTACCAGTTTCTTAGCCGAACATCCATTCGCAACACTGATACCGATCACCCTCTCGTGTTTGTCGTTCCCGACATGGCGGCAGCGGAATACCTCAAAAACCATTACTTCCCTGGCTCAACCATCGAATGCCTTGGAATCAAGAAAGCTGGAAAGCAGCATGAAACGCGTTTGAAGGTTCTGGAATACAAGGCGCAAGGACTAACTCAGAAAAAGGCTGCGGAAGAAATGGCGGTGTCTCTGAGGACGGTAGCAACCTACTGGAACCAGGACACTCGCGTATGATCACCGCGCTTTACTGGTATGTGCTGTTCCTGTTTATCTGGGGTGTAATCCGCACCTTTGAACGACGTAGAAAAACAGAACGCAAAACTGAATCTCGGAATCCATGAGATCTTGGGTTATGTCACAAAGGAGCTTAACGGCTCCTTTTTTTGTTTCTGTGGTGGGGTACAAACTGAGGTACAAGCTGGGGTACAGCGTGAAGAAGCGATAACCGGAAGGGCGGGCTTGCTTCAGCAAGCAACTTCCCCTAAGCTGGCAAAAAGTATAGAGATTCAATTTTCATGACTCGGGGTGCCCCATCGCTGATGGGCTGAGAAATACCCGTACCACCTGATCTGGATAATGCCAGCGTAGGGAAGTCTGACACTGCTCGTGTCCCTTCTTCACGCGGGCAGGAGTTGAACCATGCAGCCTGACCTGCACAGCCGTACCCTTGCGGCTCACACCTTACAGCAATTTAGAACGCTTTCCCCACTGACACACTGTATGACTAATGACGTTGTGCAGAGTTTTACCGCCAATACGCTACTGGCTTTAGGGGCATCCCCTGCGATGGTGATTGAACCTGAGGAAGCCAGCCAATTCGCCGCTATTGCCAGTGCATTGCTGGTTAATGTCGGCACCTTAACTCGGGAACGGGCCACGGCGATGCGTGCCGCAGTTGAGCAGGCTCATCATGCTAAAACCCCGTGGACGCTCGATCCCGTTGCCGTAGGCGCGCTTGAGTTTCGCCGCCGCTTCTGCCTGGAATTATTGTCACTACAGCCTGCGGCTATTCGTGGCAACGCTTCGGAAATACTTGCTCTGGCCGGCATGAACGGTGGGGGACGCGGCGTGGATACAACCGATACGGCTGTCGCTGCGCTTCCGGCAGCGCAGGCGCTGGCTCGTCAGATTGGGACCATTGTCGTGGTTACCGGCGAAGTGGATTACGTCACCGATGGTCAGCGTACCGTTTGCGTAGACGGTGGTGACCCGTTGATGACTCGCGTGGTGGGCACCGGATGCGCACTGTCAGCGGTAGTCGCCGCCAGTTGCGCACTGCCCGGTGACCGGCTTGATAACGTCGCTTCCGCCTGTAGCTGGATGAAACAGGCCGGGCAAACAGCCACACAACAATCAACCGGACCGGGCAGTTTTGTCCCGGCATTTCTCGACGCCCTCTATAATCTGAACCCCCAGGAGCACGCATGAAACGGATTAACGCCTTAACCATTGCCGGAACCGATCCGAGCGGTGGCGCAGGAATTCAGGCCGACTTAAAAACCTTCTCGGCGCTGGGCGCTTACGGCTGTTCCGTTATCACGGCGTTGGTGGCACAAAATACGCGTGGGGTGCAGTCGGTGTATCGCATTGAACCTGATTTTGTCGCCGCGCAGTTGGATTCTGTGTTCAATGATGTGCGCATCGATACCACCAAAATCGGCATGCTGGCAGAAACCGATATTGTTGAAGCGGTCGCCGAACGTTTGCGTCGCCATCGGGTGCAAAATGTCGTACTGGATACGGTGATGCTGGCGAAGAGCGGCGATCCGTTGCTATCGCCCTCGGCGGTAGAAACACTGCGTACCCGTTTGCTGCCGCAGGTTTCGATTATCACCCCTAATTTACCCGAAGCTGCTGCACTGCTCGGGGCATCGCATGCGCAGACTGAGCAGGAGATGTTAGAGCAGGGAAGGGCGCTACGGGCGCTGGGCTGCGAGGCAGTGTTGATGAAGGGCGGTCATCTGGATGATGCACAAAGCCCTGACTGGCTCTTTACCCGTGATGGCGAACAGCGCTTCACCGCGCCAAGAGTGGCAACCAAAAATACGCACGGAACAGGTTGTACGCTGTCGGCGGCGCTGGCGGCACTGCGTCCACGTCATGTTAACTGGGCTGATACGGTACAGGAAGCTAAGTCGTGGCTCTCTGCGGCGCTGGCGCAGGCGGATACACTGGAAGTGGGCGAGGGGATTGGTCCGGTGCATCATTTCCACGCGTGGTGGTGATGAGCAGAAATGGTATACTGGCTACAGAAACGGCTGCCAGGAAAAAGATAAATGGAACAAGCGCATACCCAGCTTATCGCGCAACTGAATGAACGTATTTCAGCGGCGGACAACACGCCGCTGTATATGAAATTCGCTCAAACGGTTAAGAACGCTGTGCGCAGTGGGATCCTGGAGCATGGTAATATCCTGCCTGGCGAGCGCGACCTCAGCCAGTTGACTGGCGTTTCACGCATTACGGTGCGAAAAGCGATGCAGGCGCTGGAAGAAGAGGGGGTGGTGACGCGTGCGCGTGGCTACGGGACGCAAATCAATAACATCTTCGAGTATTCGCTCAAAGAAGCGCGCGGTTTTTCACAACAGGTGGTGTTACGCGGTAAAAAGCCGGATACGCTGTGGGTGAATAAACGCGTGGTGCCCTGCCCGGAAGAGGTGGCTCAGCAGTTGGCCATTGCTGTCGGCAGTGAGGTCTTCCTGCTTAAGCGCATTCGCTATGTTGATGAAGATGCTGTGTCTATTGAAGAATCATGGGTACCCGCCCATCTTATCCATGACGTGGATGCCATTGGCGTTTCACTGTACGAGTATTTACGCAGCCAGCATATCTTTCCACAGCGTACACGCTCACGCGTCAGTGCGCGGATGCCGGACGCAGAGTTCCAGTCACATATTCAGATGGACAGCAAAGTACCGGTACTGGTGATCAAGCAGGTAGCGCTTGATCAGCAGCAACGGCCTATTGAATACAGTATCAGTTACTGTCGAAGCGACCTATACGTCTTTGTGTGCGAGGAGTAACGCCTCGCGTGAGGGGGCGCAGTCGCCGCCGCGGTGACCCACCACCCAGGATGCTACCGCATTCCCAAGCAGGACGGCATCGCCCAGCGACCAGCCCGATGCCAGCCCGGCCAGCATACCGCCTGCGTGACTGTCTCCCGCACCGATGGTATCAACGACTGAGGTCGGAAAGGCGGGCACGCAACCGGATGAATGCTCAGTAAAATACCATGCCCCATCTTTATCGTGACGTACCACTACCGGCGCGGCGAAGCGTTGTACCCATTCTGCGCCAAAACCTTCTACATCATGGCTTAATGCAAACCGCTCGGCGGCAATTTCCGCCTCCTGGCGATTAAGTGACACCAGCGGACGGCAGGCCATGATCCGCGCCATCAGAGCATCGGGAATATCACCAATTCGCGGACCAAAATCGATGAATGGCGTCACCTCTTCCAGACCTTCCAGCCATTGCACCAGCAATTCACCACAGGGCGAGGCCAACTGGTAGCCGGAAAGGTAGACGTAACTCTCGTGCGGGATATTCAGCTGTGCCAGCCAGTCGGCATTCCACTGATTTTCGACGCCACTAAAGGACATAAATGTGCGTTCACCGTCCGGCTCTACCAATGCCAGACACCAGCCGTTATCGCCTTCGGCATTGTCGATCAGGCTGTGCAATCCTTCTTTCGCCATACGGTTGCGGATAATATCGGCCCACACGCCCTGACCCAGCGGTAAAGCATTACTGGCCTCGATGCCCAGACGCTTCAGAGCGACGGCAATGTTGAGCGCACAACCGCCCACGTTCACGCCCTGCTGCTTAAGCTCAATATCACAGCCGCGCCAGGGAAGAGCATACGCATCGGCAATCACATCAATAACCGCCGCACCGACTACCGTTACCGGTCGCTGGCTGTGCAACTGTGGGAGAAGCATTTGCAGACGCGTAGCACTCATAGCGCCTCCCGTTGCTCGCGCAGTCGCACTAGCGCACTGGCATAGCGGGTGAAATCGAGCTTATTCACCGCATCCAGTTCCTGTTTTAACGTCGGATTAATCGCGCTTACGCCGTGTAGCGCACCACAAATAGCGGTTGCCATTGCCCCGATGGTGTCAGTGTCGCCGCCGAGGTTCGCACACAGTACGGCACAGCGGTTAGGATCGGTTTGTGCCAGTTCGACCATCGCGATGGCGCAGGGCACGGATTCGATGGTGCTGGTCCCGGCGCCAATCACCTGATACAGCTGCTCGCTGGCAGATTCCGCACCGTTGGCCTCGCGAACGATTTTCAATGCCAGTTCGAGGCGGGCTGCAAGCGATGCGCTAAACGTAGTGATCCGTTTTTGCTGAGCGTGGAGGGCAATCGCGGGAAGTGCGCCGACAATCTCAGGCCATGTTCTTCCGTCGATAGCACGAGACACCGCCCAGGCGATGACCACCGCGCCCGCAATCGCTAAATCCGACTTATGTGTCGGACTAGAGGCCAACGCGATGTCGTCAATAAACGCATCAAGATTCCCTGTCGGTAGCAGGCATCCCAACGGCGACACACGCATAGCAGCCCCATTGGTGACACCGTTGTTTTCCAGCTCAGCAACAGACTTACCGTCGCGGATGGCGTTGAGCGCAATCTTTGAGGTGGGCCCCAGCACGTTTTTATTGAAAGCATCAAAACGTTCAGCCCAGGCGAGGATATTGCGGCCAATAACGTCCGGAACAATCTCTCCATCGCACTCTAACAGAGCATCAGCCAGACACAGTGCCATGGAGGTGTCATCAGTAAACTCAGCCTGATTAAAGTAACACGCTGCATTATTTTCTTCAGGGCCCGGTAAAAAGCGATCGATCCAACCAAAGTGTGCCTTAACGCGGGTTCTTGGCCACAGTTCCGACGGCATACCCATCGCATCCCCTAACGCCTGCCCATAAAGAGCACCGAGAATACGTTCTGCTTTCATTTTACTTCCCCTTGTTGCAATGCGATATCGCGATCGTCCACCTTAATGGCGGTGATTTCTTTGTCTGACTCGCGAAAGAAAATCATAAACAGCACGGCGATGACGGCAATCATGATCGCGCCAAATCCCCACATGCCAGCCCAGTTAAAGGTGAGACCATCAACCGGCTCTTTATAAGCAAACATTTTTTCCATCATCACCCCACCCAGGCGGTAGCCGAGCAGGCTGCCGAATCCCTGACAGCAGAGAGTGATTAACCCCTGCGCCGCGGTGCGCATGTGCACAGGCGCTTTTTTATCGACATAGATGTAGGCCGTAACGTAGTAGAAATCGTAGCTAACGCCATGTAGCAGAATGCCGAGAAATAGCAGGGCGTAGGTGAAATATTCTTCCGCGCCGCCGTAAACAAAAAATCCGTAACGGATCGCGGCAGTGATAAGACCAAGCAACAATACCTTTTTAATGCCAAAGCGTTTGGTGAAGAACGGCAGTGCCAGCATGAAGAAAATTTCAGAGAACTGGCCCAGCGTCATCCAGCCGGTCGCATTTTTCATCCCAACTTCTGTCAGGTAGCCGTTGGCGAAGATGTAATAGAACGCCAGCGGCATGGCAAACAGAAAAGAGCAGAAGAAAAAGACCAGGAAGTTCTTATCACGCAGCAGGATCAGCGCATCCAGACCCAGCATGACTTTGAAATCCATCTTGCCGGTACTTTTCGGCGGCGTATCTGGTAAAAAGAAAGCAAAGATGCCCAACAGCGCGGAGCTTCCGGCCGTGATCAGCAAGGGAATATTAGTCGGTGAGATATCGCTATAGCCCAGCATTTGCGGTAAGAAACCGCAGGCTAAACCAGAGGCGATCCAGCCAATCGTCCCCATCACGCGGATGCGTGGGAAATCACGCTCAACGTCCGGTACGTTGGCAAAAGCGATACTGTTGGTCAGCGCAATCGTCGGCATATAGGTCAACGAATAGGCCAGTAACAGCGGGAAGAATCCGCTGAAGGTGGTTTGCTGGGCGGCGAAGTACATCAGAATAGCGCCGACGAACATCAACACCGCCAGCACTTTTTGCGCGGAGTAAAAGCGGTCAGTGATTGAACCGACCAGAATGGGCGACAGGATCGCCGCAATGGCGGTACAGGCATAGGACCAGCCGATCTCCCCGGCGCTAAAGCCGCTTTTACTCAGCCACAGCCACAGCGGTACAAACCAGGCGCCCCAGATAAACCACTCTACAAACATCATGAACGACAGCTTAACTGTAGTTTTCATCTTTAAATCCTTCATGACAGGTAAGGTACGGCTGGATAGTACCATCTGATAATACCTTTTAAATACCTTTATGCTCTGAATTTGACCGTTGTATCATTTTTTGATGCCTGAATCGAGCCAGCGGAAATCGCTGAAAAGTGCGCTAAAGATGGAAAAAATACGCAGTCAGTACCAGGCTTATTGCTGCCCGCAACCAGGCGGGTCAGGACAATCCACTTCCGATATCAAATCGGAACTTACGGGAGCATAGCTATGACTGATATTGCGCAGTTGCTTGGCAAAGATGCCGACAACCTTTTACAGCATCGTTGTATGACCATTCCTTCTGACCAACTTTACCTGCCAGGACATGATTACGTCGACCGCGTGATGGTTGACAATAACCGTCCACCCGCCGTGCTGCGTAATATGCAGACGCTGTACAACACCGGACGGCTCGCCGGGACCGGTTATTTGTCGATTCTGCCTGTAGACCAGGGGGTGGAACATTCTGCTGGGGCATCGTTTGCCGCAAACCCGCTGTATTTTGATCCCAAAAATATTGTTGAGCTGGCAATTGAAGCGGGCTGCAACTGCGTCGCGTCAACCTATGGCGTGCTGGCGTCTGTTTCGCGTCGTTATGCTCATCGCATTCCATTCCTTGTGAAAATTAACCATAACGAAACGCTCAGCTACCCGAATACCTTTGACCAGACGCTGTATGCCAGCGTGGAGCAAGCGTTCAATATGGGCGCGGTCGCGGTGGGGGCAACCATTTATTTCGGTTCTGAGGAGTCTCGCCGCCAGATTGAAGAGATTTCTGCGGCCTTTGAACGTGCCCATGAGTTGGGCATGGTGACGGTACTTTGGGCCTATTTGCGCAACTCTGCGTTTAAGAAAGACGGTGTGGATTATCATGTTTCGGCTGATTTGACCGGGCAGGCAAACCATCTGGCGGCGACTATCGGCGCGGATATCGTTAAACAGAAAATGGCAGAGAATAACGGCGGGTATAAAGCGGTTAACTTCGGCTACACCGACGATCGTGTCTATACCAAGCTGACCAGTGATAACCCGATTGATCTGGTGCGTTATCAACTGGCGAACTGCTATATGGGACGCGCCGGACTCATTAACTCCGGGGGGGCGGCTGGTGGAGAAACCGATCTCAGCGATGCGGTGCGTACAGCGGTGATTAATAAACGAGCCGGTGGTATGGGGTTAATTCTTGGACGTAAAGCGTTCAAGAAAACCATGGCTGACGGCGTGAAGCTGATTAACGCCGTGCAGGATGTTTATCTGGATAACAAAGTCACGATTGCCTGATGTCAGTAGAGTACCGTCGGATTAGCGCAATAATGGGCAACCCGGCGGTAGCCTGCAACGCAGGGCTGCGGGCAGGATTTCAACATGAAACTCTTGCCCGCTGAGCGGTTCACCATCCAGATTGAAGGTAATTTCATGTGGCGCACGGATATCAAACCATGATGATGCGCCATCGATGATATTCGGATTGTCTTCGGACTGAGTTATCGCCGATAGCAGTGCCGGAATCAGCTCCTCACCGGTAAAGATTCGCAGTTGCAGCAGACCGTCATTAATGAGCGCGGTCGGGCAAAGTTGCTGTCCGCCACCGGCCTGACGCCCGTTGCCAATACCAATCACCAGCGCATCCCCCTGCCAGTGAAAGTTTTCGCCGCGAATGTCGCAACTGTCTGGCTTCAGCGTATCCATGCGCATTAACCCGTGAATAAAGTACGACACACCGCCCAGGGCGGCTTTGAGTTTCTCCGGTGTTTCGCTGGTGATCCGCGTACCGAACCCTCCGGTCGCCATATTGATAAAGCAGGTTTTATCGTTGACCTGCGCCATATCAATCTCTACCGAGTTCCCGGCAATAGCCAGCTTTAATGCCTTGTCCAGCGCTTCAGGAATGCCAACGCTGGTAGCAAAATCATTTGCCGTTCCCAATGGCAAAATCCCGAGTGCGGGAACATTCTCCCCCTGGCAGTGGATCAGCGCTGTGGATACTTCGTTGATGGTACCGTCACCACCGCCGGCAATCACCGTTGCCACGCCCAATCGGAGCGCTTCATCAACGTAACGTTGCGCGTCACCTTTTTCCCAGGTCACGCGAACATGGATTTCGACACTTTCGTTGCGCAGTTGAGCAATAGCGTCACGCAGGGGAAGGTTATCAGCACTTTTCCCATTCAGGATCAGTAAGCTGGCCGGGAATGCTATCATCCTGTTGCCTCACTTTTATCGTTTTAACTAGTGTATGCCAGGAATGCGTTTATGGCGTAGGAACTGACTGAAAGCGAAGACCCATCGACGGGTTCTGAGGGAGATATGGGGGGGATTGACTCGCTTTGCTCGCCCCTGCGGGGCAGCCCGTTCGCTGCGCTCCCGGTCTGTCCAACTGGCTGCGCCAGTAGTCGAACCCCGGTCGGGGGTTTCTCATCCCCCCGGAGATGTGCAACATGCGAAAAAAAAGCCCGTACTTGCGTACGAGCTCTTTCCCGAATATGGCGGTGAGGGGGGGATTGACTCGCTTTGCTCGCCCCTACGGGGCAGCCCGTTCGCGATGCTCTCGGTCTGTCCAGCTGGCAACGCCAGCAGTCGAACCCCGGTCGGGGCTTCTCATCCCCCCGGAGGTGTGCAATATGCGAAAAAAAAGCCCGTACTTGCGTACGAGCTCTTTCCCGAATATGGCGGTGAGGGGGGGATTCGAACCCCCGATACGTTGCCGTATACACACTTTCCAGGCGTGCTCCTTCAGCCACTCGGACACCTCACCATATTGTTGTTCCTGTATTGCTGGAACGGGCGCTAATGTAGGGGAAATACCGCCCCGGCGTCAATCTACTTTTTCAAAAAAACGTGCATTTACACAAACTTCAAGCAACATGGGGCTTAAATGAGCGGGAATTGTTTTTTTTGCCAGCATCCTAAAATTTGCTAATCTGATATTCCCTCGGAAAATGATGATAATAAGTGCGAGAACGTTCCGCATAACAATATTCAGGAGACAATATGGAAATAATTTTCTATCACCCTACATTTGATACGGCCTGGTGGTTAAAGGCGCTGGCGAAAGCCATCCCTGGCGCTAACGTTCGCGAGTGGAAAGCGGGTGATAACGCCCATGCCGACTATGCGCTGGTCTGGCATCCGCCGGTTGAAATGCTGGCAGGACGAAAATTGAAAGCCGTCTTTGCATTAGGAGCCGGAGTGGACTCCATCCTCAGTAAGCTAAAAGCGCACCCGGAGATGCTGGATACCTCGATTCCACTTTTCCGTCTGGAAGATACCGGTATGGGTCTGCAAATGCAGGAGTATGCGGTGAGTCAGGTGTTGCACTGGTTCCGCCGCTTTGATGACTATCAGGCATTAAAAACCCAGGCGAAGTGGCAGCCGTTGCAAGAGTATACCCGTGATGAATTTACCATCGGAATCATGGGCGCTGGTGTATTAGGGGCTAAAGTGGCAGAGAGTCTGCAGGCATGGGGCTTCCCGTTACGCTGTTGGAGCCGTACTCATAAATCCTGGCCTGGTGTGGAAAGTTTTGCAGGCACCGAAGAGTTGAGTGCGTTTTTAAGCCAGACGCGTGTGCTGATTAATCTTCTGCCCAATACGGCAGAAACGGTGGGCATTATTAATGCCGGGCTGTTGAATCAATTACAGGATGGCGCCTATGTGCTTAACCTGGCGCGTGGCGTTCATCTCAATGAAGACGATCTTCTGGCATCGTTGAATAGCGGAAAACTGAAAGGTGCGATGCTGGATGTTTATAGCCGAGAACCGCTACCGGAAGACAGCCCATTGTGGAAACACCCGCGTGTGGCTATGACGCCGCACATTGCAGCGGTAACGCGCCCGGCGGAAGCGGTGGATTATATCTCTCGTACAATCCTTAGCCTGGAAAATGGAAAAGCGGTTACCGGTCAGGTCGATCGCGTTCGGGGCTATTGATATCAATATCAACCCGGCCCGCGCCGGGTTTCGACTCAATACACCCCGAATTATTTAGGGTATTAAAGGCGGCGATACCTGCTATCCTTGACGGAAAACGACTACAGGAGAGAGTTATGTATCCCGTTGACCTGCATATGCATACCGTTGCCAGCACCCACGCTTACAGCACTTTGAGTGATTATATCGCTGAAGCCCATCGCAAAGGTATCAAACTGTTTGCCATCACCGATCATGGACCGGACATGGCGGATGCGCCACACCACTGGCATTTTATTAACATGCGTATTTGGCCGCGCGTGGTGAACGGCGTGGGGATCCTGCGCGGGATAGAAGCAAACATTAAGAATATTGAAGGTGAGATCGACTGTTCAGGGCCGATGTTTGACTCACTTGATTTGATTATTGCGGGCTTCCATGAGCCGGTTTTTGCCCCTCACGATAAAGAAACCAATACTCAGGCGATGATCGCCACGATGGCGAGTGGCAATGTACATATTATCAGCCACCCAGGAAATCCCAAATATCCCGTCGATATCACCGCAATTGCACAGGCGGCGGCAAAATATCAGGTCGCACTGGAAATCAATAATTCCTCATTTTTGCATTCGCGTAAGGGCAGTGAAGATAACTGTCGCGCTGTCGCTGCTGCAGTACGTGATGCTGGTGGCTGGGTTGCCCTGGGTTCAGATTCCCATACCGCATTTACGTTGGGAGAGTTCGGTGAATGCCGTAAGATTCTGGATGATGTGGGCTTCCCGGAAGACCGAATTCTGAACGTTTCACCAAAACGCTTGCTGACGTTTCTGGAATCGCGGGGCATGGAGCCTATCGCGGAATTTGCTGAACTTTAATTGTTACTAACTGGAATATATCAATGAACGAGTTTTCTATCCTGTGCCGTGTACTGGGCTCGCTGTTTTACCGCCAACCGCAGGACCCTTTACTGGTTCCCCTGTTTACCCTGATTAGCGAAGGTAAACTGTCTGCTAACTGGCCACTGGAACAGGATGAGCTGTTGGCCCGTTTGCAGAAAAGCTGTGATATGCCCCAGCTTGCTGCAGATTACAACGCGCTGTTTGTCGGGAAAGAGTGTTCCGTGCCGCCTTATCGTAGCGCCTGGGTAGAAGGGGCGAAGGAAGCAGATGTTCGTGCATTCCTTTCAGCACGTGGAATGCCGCTGGCGGATACACCAGCCGATCATATTGGTACCTTGTTGCTGGCGGCATCCTGGCTTGAAGACCAGTCCGCAGAAGATGAGAGTGAAGCACTGGAAACCTTGTTTGTTGACTACCTGCTTCCCTGGTGCGACACGTTCCTTGGTAAAGTTGAGGCGCATGCGAATACCGCTTTCTGGCGAACTATGGCACCGCTGACGCGCGATGCCATTAGCGCAATGTGGGACGAATTGCAGGAAGATACCGACGAATAAATGTGATTTAGATCACTATATACTGCAACACAATTTATCATCTTGCATAAATTGTGTGCACGATCTCATTACTATGCCGTTTTTCTGCTAAGATGCGCGGCATGAACATACTTCTCTCTATTGCAATCACAACGGGCATTCTCTCCGGACTCTGGGGATGGGTGGCCGTTTCTCTTGGTTTACTCAGTTGGGCTGGCTTCCTGGGCTGTACGGCTTATTTTGCCTGCCCGCAAGGTGGACTGAAAGGGCTGTGGATCTCGGCGTGTACGCTGCTAAGCGGCGTGGTGTGGGCGTTGGTGATTATTAATGGTAGTGCACTTGCTCCGCATATGGACATCCTTGGTTATGTCATAACGGGAATTGTCGCATTTATGATGTGTATCCAGGCAAAGCAATGGTTGCTTTCATTTGTCCCGGGCACATTTATGGGGGCATGTGCAACATTTGCAGGGCAGGGAGACTGGCAGTTGGTTCTGCCTTCTCTGGGGCTGGGCTTGGTGTTTGGTTATGCGATGAAAAACAGTGGGCTGTGGCTGGCATCACGTCGCGAAAACCCGGCTTCATCCACACTGACCAGTAAATAAAAAAAGCGTGAGGCTTCCCTCACGCTTTTTTCTCTCGGTTTATTATCAGGACTCTGGAGGTACCGACATATGGCGGTATTTGACCAGAATGTCGTTATCAACTTGTTTCTTATCCTGCAAATCCCACAAGCCGCGATCGATACCGTCATTTATCAGGAAGATAACGCCAGTTTCAATGGCTGACATCAGGCAAAGCATGACCGGTTCGTTAGAGGTATAACCAATTTCCCCTTCCAGAAGCCGTTGGTAGTCAATGAAACGGAATACCCCTGCCTGCACTTCATAAGACAGGATGGTTTTACTGGTGTTTACCGAAGAAAGGATCTCACCGGTACTGACGTTAACCACACGCAGGTTTACCGCAATCTGATCGAGTTGGTATTGCGTATCTGCACCAATACCGAAATAACGCGCGCCGACACCACCTGATTTAACGTTGCTTTCATAGCCGATGATTGAACCTTCAACCATTACGTTAGCCGCGGTTAATGATTGCAGCGGAATTCGGTTGTTAATGGCAACCGTGCCGTTTTCCTGTGCCGCACGGATGATTTTCCTCTCGTTCAGTAAGTTCTGTAATCCCTGACGCTCCAGCGGGATGAACCAACGCGAATCTTTCAGTGCGGTAACCAGCATTGCCGTGGCACTTTGCGGTACGGCAGTGGAGAAGTTACTTGCCGGATAAGGTTTAAACTGACCCGTTTCATCTTGGATATTGTAAACCGATACAAAGATTTTACCCGTAGGCATCGGGAGATGCGTCAAGTCTTTGTAACTTTGGGCGCGAGGCATTAATGTCGGTTTAGCGGCTTCTTGCGGTGGGGACGTTAAGCATCCGCTGAGTAAAAATACTGCAACCATTATAAGTAAGCGCTGCATGATTTTTTCCTTTCGTGGCTATGGCTTAGAAATCGGTTGACTGTGTTTGTAAACCCGACACTTCGATCGTCGATGTTTTTCCCGATTTCCTGTCGGTAACATTCAATTGCAGCTGCCCGTCCCGGTTAGCGATATCAATGATAAAATCATTGGTCACCATTCTTCCCGGCTTACCGGTATTAATGTTGGTGAGCAGGCCGCCGAGAATTTGTGACTGAATCGCCTGAGTAAAGTTATCCAGCGCTGACGGTGTTTCAATTCCGTAATCGCTATAGCTCGGATCTTTATAGGAGTTCTGCGCCTGAGCGCTGTTCAACAAAAAAGCCCCGTTATTCGGGTTGCCACCAAAGTTTGGGTTTCGGAACTGGAACGTCATGTTTCCGGCCCAACTTAATGGTGAAATTAGCATGAGCAAAACCACTGCATGTTTGACACGCATGAAAGCCTCCGGACAAAATCATGTTTTAGAATTCATCGCGCGCTAAATCGCTCGTGCTTAATAGTGTTTGATCTATTTGCCGGCGATTTAATGCTTCCTCAGTTTGTGCCAATGCGAAGACGACAATTTTGTCGAAGTCTCTTTTCGTGGGGAATAAAAAAGTCTGGAAGATAACGTCCTGATTGACCGTTATGGTGATCCAACTTCCCCAACGCGCACTGGGTCTTTCATTGATAGTTAAATTTCCTGTGTACTCACTTTCCCACTTGTCACTAAATGCACGATAAAAATCATGCCCGATTGAAGAGACAGTGTGATCAGTTAACAGTCCGGGAACCTCCACCTCTACGCTTGTAGCTGCGTGCAGATTCCCGACAGCAAAGAATAAATTTGCTGCCACAATCCAGGTCAAATAGCGTTTCATGGCTTTATCGCCTGAGGTTATCATTGGCCCATGAGACCGCCTGCGTACGATTTTTGACAGCTATCTTTTTGAAAAGATTATAAAGATGCGTTTTTACCGTATTTTCACTGATAAATAGTGAGCGGGCGATTTCAATATTTGAGGCGCCGATACGCAATTTATTAAGTATTTCTTTTTCACGGTGTGTCAGTAACGCCGACTCCGTGCTGTTATAACGATAATTTCCAGAATGCGTGATCAGATAACTGGCAAGCTTTTGCGTGAAGTAACATTCACCGCGTAAGACACCCTGCAAGCCGCTAACGACACGCTGTTCGTCTTCAGTTGCGTAAAACACGCCATTGATATGTGGCCAGTTTTCGATATCCCGATAAGGGTAGTCATCAGGAGTGTTCAACAATAACGTCTTTATATTGTTGTTTTTTCTGCTCAAATTATCTTGCCAGTAATGGATCAGTTTTTTATCTGCCTCCATCATATCCAGTAAAACAATGCAGCTGGAGGAAATATCATCCAGAGAACGTTGAATATTATGTAGTTTTCCGGTTAGCGCCAGTGATTGTTTTAAATGTTGTAATAATGCAGTTGCCTGCAAAGAAGGTTTCGTGATCAACAATAATGTATGACCATGAATGCTATGGACTTCATTAAACATGATGAAACTCCACTTTTTAGTCGCACACCTGACAGCTGTCTCTACTAAAATAGAGGCACCAGAAGTACTGACAGATGTTGCACTGCTGCGTAGAAATAAAATATCGACCCAAAGGGGTGAAAATATTAAAACAAATGGACTTCAACTGATTTCAATCTAGCTATTACAAATCTTAAAGCAAGTGTTAAACATGTAACAAGATGTAAAATTATATATTTAAATGTGATTTTTGGGTTTTGTTGGAGTTTAGATTTGATAGGAAAGTTGTACATTTTACCGTTGCTGCATAGATTTAAAAAATCATACAAATTATAGTAATTCATTGATTTATAATGTTTTAATTTATAATCATCGAGTTTTAGATTTCTAATGAATTCAAAATTCTTTGTCCCACTTTACGTTGGACAATTTTAGGCGGAAAAAACTGACCTTTGTCACGACTTGCATCGATGACTATCGCGACGCGGTGCTGCGAAGCCCTGAAATCGTGGAAAGTGCACGTTGTTAGCGACTGCATAGAAATTCATCCCCAATGGTGAAATAAAAATAAAACCTATACCTGTAGCGGTGTTATTCACTGTTAATTAGTACTTTGGTGTGAATCTGGATATAAAAATACCACTCGCGGGTGAGTTATTTAAAATGTTTCAACGGACATACTCTTCATCGTAACGTGGCGTTAACAAATGTAAGTCATGTTAACAACAATTTGAGTGGTAATTAATTTAACTTCATGTACGACCAGTTCCAGGGTGACAGCATGAAAAACAAGTTGTTATTTATGATGTTTACAATACTGGGTGTGCCTGGGATTGCATCCGCAACCAGTTATGATTTAGCTAATTCAGAATATAACTTTGCGGTAAATGAATTAAGTAAGTCTTCATTTAATCAGGCAGCCATTATTGGTCAGGTTGGCACTGCTAACAGTGCAAATACTCGCCAGGAGGGCAGCAAGTTATTGTCGGTCATTTCGCAAGAAGGTTCAGGTAACCGGGCGAGAACAGATCAGACAGGATCATATAATTTTGCATATATTGATCAAACGGGCAGCTCCAATGATGCGAGTATTAAACAAAGTTCTTACGGTAATACAGCGATGATTATCCAGAAAGGTTCTGGTAATAAAGCAAATATTACCCAGTACGGTACACAAAAAACAGCAGTTGTGGTGCAGAGACAGTCGCAAATGGCAATTCGCGTTACTCAACGCTAATCCGTGAACGACGTTTAAATCAATCCGATGGGGGTTTTACCATGAAACTTTTAAAAGTGGCAGCATTCGCAGCAATCGTAGTTTCTGGCAGTGCTCTGGCAGGCCTTGTTCCGCAATTGAACAGCAATGGTCACCATAACGGTGGCAGTAATTATGGCCCGGACTCTTCATTGAGTATTTACCAATATGGGTCAAGTAACGTTGCGAATGCGCTGCAAAGTGATGCACGTAAATCAGACGTGACCATCACACAACACGGACATGGTAACGGTGCTACCGTCGGGCAAGGTGCTGATGACAGTACCATTAGCCTGAAACAGACTGGCTTCCAGAACAGCGCTGATATTAATCAGTGGAATGCAAAAAATGCTGACATTAGTGTAACTCAGTTCGGTGGTCGTAACGGTGCGGTGGTTAATCAGACTGCATCTGACTCGAATGTTCTGATTCAGCAGGTTGGTTATGGCAACAATGCGACAGCTAACCAGCACTAATTCAGTTTTATGACTGATAATAAACAGGGCGAAAGCCCTGTTTTTTTTCGGGAGCATATTATGCATACGCTATTACTTATTGCCGCGCTTTCAAATCAAATAACCTTTAATACAACCCAGCAAGGTGAGATGTATACCATTATTCCGCAGGTGACGTTATCTCAACCCTGCGTGTGTCAGGTTCAAGTTCTTGCCATACGTAAAGGGTCGGGGGGACAAAGCCAAACACAACAGAAAACAAGCCTGTCGATCCCTGCTAATCGGCCGATTGAATTAACAAAACTGAGCTTTAATATTTCACCTGAGGATACGGTCAACATTGTTGTTACCGTTTCGGATGGGCAGTCATTGCATCTGTCCCAGCAGTGGCCTGATTCAAGCAGTCGTTCATGATTTTTTACTGTATTTGCTTTAAGGGTGTGGCTGGGACAGCGGTGCTGTTCTATGAATATAGAGACGTGAAAACGTTTTTATTTGGTCATTAATCGCAGCGGTGAAGGATCACTTCGATCCCTCAAGGATGGTTTATCATTGAGGAACCCTTATGAGCACCTTATTAAAACGTATTTTAAGTACCAGTTTATGTGTTACTTCTTTTTTTATGTTCTCCGCAACGGCGCAGCAAATCACACCTGGCGGAATTATCCATTTCCGTGGCGCAATAGTTGAATCACCTTGCGAGGTGAACTCGCAACAACAACAGATTGAATTGTCATGTATACGTGACGGCAAGTTACGGAGTAGTCGCTATAACACACAACAGATAGCGATGGCCCCTCAAAGCCTCCAGCAGATTGCCAGTGTGAAAATGCAGTACCTTAATGAACAGAAAAATCTGGCGATTCTTAATATTGAATATAAATGAATCGTTCTGGAGTAGATATGCACCTGTATGGTTAAAAAGTGAGATTTCATAGAAAACCCTGCTGTACACTTAACAGAGAGTGTTTTGTCAGGGGGAACTTATGCAATCGCGTGTTCATGTTTTACAGGGCGACATTACGACAATCGCCGTTGATGTGATTGTCAATGCAGCCAACTCCTCGCTGCTGGGCGGCGGCGGCGTTGATGGAGCGATTCATCGCGCAGCTGGACCTGCACTGTTGGAAGCCTGCAAGCAGGTATTACAGCAACAGGGCGAATGCCCAACCGGTCATGCGGTTATCACCCTGGCGGGAAATCTTCCCGCCAAAGCGGTGATCCACACTGTTGGGCCGGTCTGGCAGGGCGGCAATCATCATGAAGCTGAACGCCTTGAAGAGGCCTATCTCAATTCATTACAACTGGCACTGGCCAATGGTTATCAATCTATTGCGTTTCCGGCTATCAGCACCGGAGCCTATGGATATCCACGTGCGGCGGCGGCGGAGATAGCGGTGAATACGGTGCTGAAATTTATCATCCGCCGTGCGCTACCTGATCAAATCTACTTCGTGTGTTTTGATGAGGAAAATGCCAGACTATACAAGAGATTACTCACCCAACAAGGCGATGATAACACGGCCTGATATGACGCGACTTGAGCGTGCCATTACCCCATTGTGCGTAAGCCATCCTGACCAGTGCGGCATTCTGGCACTGGATGACAGTCTGGATGCTTTCGCAGCCCGTTATCGGCTGACAGAAATGGCGGAACGAACGCTGGATGTGCAGTATTACATCTGGGAAAACGACATGTCCGGGCTGCTGCTGTTTTCTGTTCTGCTGGCAGCAGCAAAACGTGGGGTACGGGTTCGTTTGCTGTTGGATGATAACAACACGCCGGGCCTTGATGACACGCTGCGTCTGCTGGATAACCATCCGAATATTGAAGTCCGCCTGTTTAATCCCTTCTCATTTCGCATCCTTCGCGCGGTGGGGTATTTAACCGATTTTGCCCGGCTCAATCGCCGCATGCACAATAAAAGTTATACCGCGGACGGTGTAGTGACGCTGGTTGGTGGGCGTAATATCGGAGATGCCTATTTTGGTGCGGGTGAAGAACCGTTGTTTTCCGATCTTGACGTGATGGCCATCGGACCGGTGGTGAAAGAGGTCGCGGACGATTTTGAGCGATACTGGCAATGTCAGTCAGTTTCAACGTTACAAAAAGTCCTGGCGTTGTCTGAGTCAGAAACGCTCCAACGCATTGAACTGCCTGAATCCTGGTATAACGACGATATTACCCGACGCTATTTGCACAAACTGGAGACCAGCCAGTTTATGACGCATCTCGATCAGGGATCACTGTCGCTGATTTGGGCCAAAACGCGACTGCTCAGTGACGATCCAGCAAAAGGAGAGGGGAAGGCTCCGCGTCACTCGCTATTACCGCAGCGTTTGTTTGACATCATGGGTTCACCCACTGAGCGCATTGATATAATTTCTGCTTACTTTGTGCCGACACGTGCCGGAGTCGCACAGCTCCTGCGCCTGGTCAGAAAAGGGGTAAAGATTGCTATTTTAACTAACTCGTTGGCAGCGAATGATGTGGCAATTGTGCATGCAGGATATGCGCGCTGGCGGAAAAAATTACTGCGCTATGGTGTAGAACTGTATGAGCTAAAACCAACCCGCGATCGCGGTGCAGTGGTGCACGATCGCGGGTTGACCGGGAATTCAGGCTCCAGCCTGCATGCGAAAACCTTCAGTATTGATGGCCGCAAAGTCTTCATCGGCTCGCTTAATTTTGATCCGCGCTCAACGTTGCTCAACACGGAAATGGGATTTGTGATTGAGAGTGAAGTGCTGGCGTCATTGATTCATAAACGCTTTATGCAAAGTCAGCGTGATGTGGCCTGGCAATTGCGCCTGGATCGCTGGGGCCGGATAAACTGGGTAGATTGTCCTGGCGGCTGTGAACGGGTAGTGAAAAAAGAACCCGCCACAGGATTCTGGAAGCGGGTTTTGGTGAGGCTTGCCTCTGTATTACCGATTGAATGGCTGCTTTGAACCATGCAATCACAGCCCTGCTATCCGGCAATGGCTTTGTTTTTATCCTGCTTAGCGATGGGTTTCCCGGAAAAGAGGAACTTCAGCACCGGTATCCGCAAGTGGATTTCGTACAATATTACCGCAATCCCGACCACAAACAGAAGCCCACAGAGAAAACCCAGCAGATTTGATGTGATGTGCGGTGTGATATAGGCACCGAAAAACAGCGTTAACGGATGATGCACCAGATAGATAAACAGTGATGCATTGACAAAATAGGTGACGCGGGCTGACTGGAAATTCAATAAACGGTGGCCGAGCGAGAAGACGACGTTAACCATCCACAGTCCCATCACCATCGTTATCACGTATTCGGTTTCATACATCCAGGCATCGCCGTTTCCATAGCGTTGATTGAGCAGATAAGCCACAAAAGCGAATGCCGCGCCGAACGTGCAGCCGCGCGAGGGCGTTGTGAACAGTGCTTTCAGCTTCGGATTGATAAACGCCAGTGCGCCGAGCATAAAGAACGGCACATAGAACAGTGTTTGCATGACGATGAAATTAAACATGCCATCGCTGAGAATAGAAGGGTAGACGATAAAAATTGTTCTTCTGACGGCGGCATATCCGACGCCAAGCAACAAAAATATCAACGTCAGTTTCGTCATCGATACCGTGGAAGTGCTGGCGCCATCGGGGCTCGTCAACCGGTGTTTCATTTGGCTAAACACCCACATACTCACGGTTGTTAAAACGACAAGGACGAGTAAAAACCACAGATGAGAAATCAGCTCCCATGCCAGAGCGTTGTATTTATCGTATCCGCTGAGAGTATGCCAGCTGTCGGCTTTGCCTTTCACATATTGCAGCATGATAAATTGCGGCAGCGTGAGTAGCGGGATCGCGGTCAGCATAGGGATCCCCACGCGTTCAACACGCACTTTCCACCACCGCTTTAAGGGGTAGCGCAAAAACAGCATGTATGAAAAATAACCCGAAATAACAAAGAAGACCTGCATGCGAAATGCATGAATAAAGTCGTTAAAGAGGGTCAATATCCATGACGGTTCCGCGCTGTTCACATGCCAGGTATGTGTGGAGTAGATCAGCGAGATATGGAAGGGAATTCCCAACAACATCAGCCAGGCACGGATGGAATCCAGGAAATATTCACGCGGTGGAGATACAGAGCTCATAGACAGTTACGTATTCTCAGACTTTTCGTCTTATCCCTAAGACGAATTATGGTTACATTCGAAGGCAACCCTACACGAAGTCCAACAACCTGTCTCCAGGATAAGCACTCAAAGTGAAAACAGGTAGGCGAACCTGCTTAAACCATGAGCCAGCACGCGAACAATACAGGGATTCAGTTGTCGGAATACCCGATTATCCATTAAAATGGATCGGATCAATATAAGCACACAAAGGGGGAAGTGCTTACTAATTATGAAACATAAACTACAAATGATGAAAATGCGTTGGTTGGGTGCAGCAGTAATGTTAACGCTGTACACATCATCGAGCTGGGCGTTCAGTATTGATGATGTTGCAAAGCAAGCTCAATCCTTAGCCGATAAAGGCTACGAGGCGCCAAAAAGTAACTTGCCCTCCGTTTTCCGCGACATGAAATATGCGGATTATCAGCAGATCCAGTTTAATCGCGACAAAGCATACTGGAGCAATCTCAAGACCCCATTTAAGCTCGAATTCTACCACCAGGGTATGTACTTCGACACGCCGGTCAAGATTAACGAAGTCACCGCCACTGCGGTGAAAAGAATCAAATACAGCCCGGATTACTTTAATTTTGGCGATGTTCAGCATGATAAAGACACGGTAAAAGATCTCGGTTTCGCCGGGTTCAAAGTGCTGTATCCGATCAACAGCAAAGATAAAAACGACGAAATCGTCAGCATGCTCGGTGCCAGCTATTTCCGCGTACTTGGTGCAGGCCAGGTCTATGGTCTGTCTGCGCGCGGTCTCGCGATAGATACCGCTCTGCCTTCTGGCGAAGAATTTCCCCGCTTCCGTGAGTTTTGGATCGAACGTCCAAAACCAACTGATAAACGTTTAACCATTTATGCTTTGCTGGATTCCCCGCGCGCGACCGGGGCGTATCGCTTTGTGATTATTCCTGGCCGTGACACGGTTGTGGATGTTCAGTCCAAAGTCTATCTGCGCGATAAAGTGGGCAAACTGGGCGTAGCTCCGTTAACCAGTATGTTCCTGTTCGGGCCGAACCAGCCTTCTCCGACGACAAATTATCGTCCTGAGCTGCACGACTCAAACGGATTGTCTATCCATGCTGGTAACGGCGAGTGGATTTGGCGTCCGCTGAATAACCCGAAACATCTCGCGGTGAGCAGCTTTGCGATGGAAAACCCGCAGGGATTCGGCCTGCTGCAACGTGGACGTCAGTTCTCCCGTTTCGAAGATATCGACGATCGTTATGACCTGCGCCCAAGTGCCTGGATCACGCCAAAAGGTGACTGGGGTAAAGGCAAAATTGAATTAGTTGAGATCCCCACTAACGACGAAACAAACGATAACATCGTTGCCTACTGGACGCCGGATCAACTGCCGGAAGCAGGCAAAGAGATGAACTTTAAGTACACACTGACGTTTACGCGTGATGAAGATAAGCTTCATGCGCCAGAAAATGCCTGGGTGCAGCAGACTCGCCGTTCCACAGGGGATGTCAAACAATCCAATCTCATTCGCCAGCCTGACGGCACTATCGCGTTTGTGGTGGATTTCACCGGCACCGAGATGAAAAAGCTGCCGCAGGACACCCCGATTACCGCGCAAACCAGCATTGGCGACAACGGTGAAATCGTGGAAAGCACTGTGCGTTACAACCCGGTTACGAAAGGTTGGCGTTTGATGCTGCGCGTGAAAGTGAAAGATGCGAAGAAAACCACTGAAATGCGTGCTGCGTTGGCCAATGCCGATCAGCCGTTGAGTGAAACCTGGAGCTACCAGTTACCTGCCAATGAATAAGACAACTGAGTATATTGACGCAATGCCGCTTTCGGATATCGAAAAAGCGGCACTGCCGAAAACTGACATCCGCGCCGTTCATCAGGCGCTGGATGCCGAGCACCGTACTTACTCGCGCGAAGATGATTCACCGCAGGGTTCTGTAAAAGCTCGCCTTGAGCAAGCCTGGCCAGACTCTCTGGCCAAAGATCAGTTGATAAAGGATGATGAAGGGCGTGACCAGCTGCAGGCAATGCCGAAAGCAACACGTACCTCAATGTTTCCCGATCCCTGGCGTACTAACCCGGTTGGTCGTTTTTGGGATCGCCTGCGCGGGCGCGATGTCACACCGCGTTATCTTTCTCGTTTGACGAAAGAAGAACAAGAGAGTGAGCAGAAATGGCGTACCGTTGGCACGATCCGCCGTTATACGCTGTTGATCTTAACGTTGGCGCAAACGGTCGTAGCGACCTGGTATATGAAGACGATCCTCCCTTATCAGGGATGGGCGTTCATTAATCCGGCGGATATGATGGGGCAGAACCTGTGGGTTTCCTTTATGCAGTTGCTGCCTTATGTGCTACAGACCGGTATCCTCATTTTGTTTGCCGTGCTTTTTTGTTGGGTATCAGCCGGTTTCTGGACCGCACTGATGGGCTTCCTGCAGTTGCTGATTGGGCGTGACAAGTACAGTATTTCTGCCTCAACGGTAGGGGATGAACCGCTGAATCCCGAGCATCGTACCGCGCTAATCATGCCTATCTGTAACGAGGACGTTGACCGCGTATTTGCGGGCCTGCGCGCTACGTGGGAGTCGGTTAAAGCCACGGGGAATGCGGAGCATTTCGATGTTTACATTCTGAGTGACAGCTACAACCCCGATATCTGCGTCGCGGAACAAAAGGCGTGGATGGAGCTGATTGCTGAAGTGCAGGGCGAAGGACAGATTTTCTACCGTCGCCGCCGTCGCCGTGTGAAGCGTAAAAGCGGTAACATCGATGACTTCTGCCGTCGCTGGGGCAACCAGTACAGCTATATGGTGGTACTGGACGCTGACTCCGTGATGAGTGGAGATTGTCTGACTGGTCTGGTACGCCTGATGGAAGCGAATCCGAATGCCGGGATTATCCAGTCTTCACCGAAAGCGTCTGGTATGGACACCCTGTACGCGCGCTGCCAGCAGTTTGCTACCCGCGTTTATGGACCACTGTTTACCGCCGGACTTCACTTCTGGCAGTTGGGTGAGTCGCACTACTGGGGTCATAACGCGATTATTCGTGTGAAACCGTTTATTGAGCACTGTGCGCTTGCACCGCTACCGGGCGAAGGCTCGTTTGCGGGATCGATCCTCTCCCATGACTTCGTGGAAGCGGCATTGATGCGTCGTGCGGGCTGGGGCGTGTGGATTGCCTACGATCTGCCGGGCTCGTATGAAGAGCTGCCACCGAACCTGCTGGATGAGCTCAAGCGTGACCGCCGCTGGTGCCACGGTAACCTGATGAACTTCCGTCTGTTCCTGGTTAAAGGAATGCACCCGGTTCATCGCGCGGTGTTCCTGACCGGTGTGATGTCCTATCTGTCAGCACCGTTATGGTTCATGTTCCTTGCACTTTCTACTGCCTTACAGGTGGTCCATGCGCTGACGGAACCGCAGTACTTCCTGCAACCACGTCAGCTGTTCCCGGTCTGGCCGCAGTGGCGTCCTGAGCTGGCTATCGCGTTGTTTGCCTCAACGATGGTGCTGCTGTTCCTGCCGAAGCTGCTAAGTATTTTGCTTATCTGGTGCAAAGGCACGAAAGAGTACGGTGGATTTATTCGCGTCACGCTGTCGCTGCTGCTGGAGGTTCTGTTCTCCGTGCTGCTGGCGCCGGTGCGTATGCTGTTCCACACTGTTTTCGTAGTGAGTGCCTTCCTCGGATGGGAGGTGGTGTGGAACTCGCCGCAACGCGATGACGACTCCACTCCGTGGGGCGAGGCGTTTATGCGTCACGGCTCTCAGCTGTTGCTGGGTCTGGTGTGGGCAGTAGGGATGGCCTGGCTGGATCTGCGTTTCCTGTTCTGGCTGGCTCCGATTGTCTTTTCACTAATCCTGTCGCCGTTTGTTTCCGTCATTTCCAGCCGCTCAACGGTTGGGTTACGTACCAAACGCTGGAAACTGTTCCTGATCCCGGAAGAGTATTCTCCGCCGAAGGTGCTGGTGGACACGGATAACTATCTGGAGCTGAACCGTAATCGTTCGCTGGATGACGGTTTCATGCACGCCGTGTTTAACCCGTCGTTTAACGCGCTGGCAACGGCAATGGCTACTGCGCGCCATCGTGCGAGTAACGTGCTTGAAATCGCACGCGATCGCCATGTCGAGCAGGCGCTGAATGAAACGCCGGAGAAACTGAATCGCGATCGCCGCCTGGTTCTGTTGAGCGACCCGGTGACCATGGCGCGTTTACATTATCGCGTCTGGAATTCACCAGATAAGTATTCCTCATGGGTTAATTATTATCAGGGGATAACCCTGAACCCACTGGCGCTCAGGAAAAAATAAGCGTGTGAAACGTAAAAATACCGGCCTGGAGCCGGTATTTTTTTATACTGAATATAAAAGTCATGAGGTATCCAGTGCGAATACTGGCTGTGGGAATGATGGTCTTTCTTCTGAGCGGATGCGGCAGCATTATTAGCCGGACGATCCCCGGACAAGGACACGGAAATCAATACTATCCCGGCGTGCAGTGGGATGTCCGGGACTCTGCGTGGCGTTATGTCACCATCCTGGATCTGCCGTTTTCGCTGGTGTTTGATACGTTGCTATTACCGCTCGATATACATCATGGGCCTTACGAATAACTATCGTTCATCCCATTCATCGGCTGCGGTCTGGCCTTCCTCTGTGTCAAGGGGAGGCTCCAGTTGAAATTCACCCTCATCCCATTCGTGGAGCGTATTTTCCTCCTGCCACTCCTGGCGAATATCAATCTCATCATAGTCACCATCAAAAACGCTTTGTGCCGCTTCACCGCTCAGCATGGGCAAACATTCGCCTTCACCATCATCTTCGTCGGCAAAGAACTCAGCTTGCCACATGATATCGCCATCCTGTAGCACGTACTTTTGTACGTTCAGTTGCTGGACACTGGCTTCGGCAGATTCAAGGCCTGAATTATCGGCCAGAAACTCTTCACGGGCTGCATCAATGGCTTCTTCAAGGGTGGGGTACAAGGCATTCATATTCGCATCCTGATCGCATGGGTGATTGGCTTAATAAAAAGATATAGGTGGTGTGGTGAAAACTGTCAAAGCATTCGTTTATCGCGAAGTTTCAGGTATGCAACGACTTGAAGCATCGGGTGTTTCTCACCCTAACCACACGGTTGTGGTGCTTCCTGGAACAACAAAAATACGGGTTGAACTCTGCCGCCAATACGATTCATGAACAATAAACCTTAAGTATCTAAGAATGGGGTGTAATGTATTAAACTCAAGCGGTTATGACTGGAGCACAATACGTGAGGATATTATAGTTTAAAGGGGGTGATTGAATAGCAAGCTTGCGACAGCTTACAATGAAAAAAACACAATGGGCAGATGAGATAAACATTAATTAACGGCATGAAATTAAAGGAGAATGATATCAAGAAGCAGATATAGATAACATCTGAAATCATCAACATTTAGTAATGTGGATAATATCGCCAATCATTTAATTTGTAACTCGTATGTAAACTCCTGGTTTGCATAAAAATGAATTCATCATATTTAATGAATAATAACAGAAGTTATAGATAAGCTATTTATCATTAAAAGATGAATAAATAATGTTGTGTTATGGGTTGAATTATTAATTTGCAAAAAGTAATAACTTAATATATAAAATGCTAAAAGGGATTCTTGCCAGGGCTGTTATGGATAATAGTAATTCAAACAATAGCAGGTTGATGCGTTATTACATAGTTTGCTTAGTCAGCTATCTTCTTGCTGGCGTGTGCCTTTCTCAGTATCAGTTAGAAGTGCAGAGTGTACCTCAAACAACATATTTAATTATCATCGTTGGGTTGTTTTTTCTGTACGGCACTATTTTTCTCTTTATGTTATTTCAATACCTTTGCAGGAAAGATCTAACATATCTGATGATATTAGGAATGGCATTTCTCAGTAATAATTTCTATTTTATAGAAACCATATATATCGTTCAGAATTTAATTAACGATAGTGTTTTGATAGAAAAACGTACAAATGATATCGCTATCTTCTATTATTTTAGGCAGGTGAGTTTTATTGTATTGCTTTTTGTATCATTGACAGCGTATAAAGCGACTTCCACCGTTATTGAGACTAAAGAAAGAGAACCATGTTACATCATTATAGCATTGCTGATTATGCTGGCAATTGCATTCATTTCGCATAACTTATCCAGTTATAATACTGATGTCACGATTGAAATTACCAGTCTCAAAGCTGACAATAAAACGATGCACTGGCATATTGGCTACATATATTCACTGATTATCGCATGGGGAACGGTCTTATTGTATCTGGCAGTGAAAACCAAACTGCACAGTATCTTATGGAAAAGCATCGCGTTACTGTGTTGTTCTGCAATCCTGACGAATGTTCTGCTGTTAAGTCTGGATGAATATAGTATGTATATTTGGTATGTCAGTAGGGGAATCGAAGTTATCAGTGCCTTATGTATCATATCTATATTAATGTACAATACGTTCATTATTCTTAAGAGAGAGACGGATTCAGCAATAAAAGATGCGATGACTAAGATATATAATCGAAAATTATTCTATAAGGCACTGAAGTCATCTTTAGTAAAAGGTGCTGTTTGTATAATGATACTGGATATAGATAAATTCAAACGCATCAATGATACTTATGGCCATCAGGAAGGCGATCGCGTTATAAAGAGTATTGTTGATATTGTCAATAAATCGATCAGGGACTCCGATATCTTTGCGAGAATTGGTGGGGAAGAGTTTGGGATCCTGATTAAGTGTAAAGATAAAGCTGAAGTAATGTTTGTTGCGGAAAGAATAAGAAAAAATGTTGAGACTGAAACAGCGGTACCTAATATATATGGCTTGAAAGAGAAAATGACAATCAGCATCGGTGTATATTGTAGTAAATCTGATGATTATTCTGCTGATAAAGTCGTATCATATGCTGATGCTGCGTTGTATGAAGCGAAAAACTCAGGTAGAAATAAAGTGGTTTACTATAACAGCTAGAATAATATTAAGCGTTATTGCGTGTTATGACGTTTAAAAAAGTGTGTAGCCAGTACGATCAGAATTGTAATTGAGTTCACTCTGCGTATCCCCCCACATTAAGCCAATCGATATGTTGGGGGACCATTGAGAATGAGTACGCAAATCATCCCGGGACCTGAGATCCCCGGCGGCGGCGCAGACTGTTCCATGAGTAGATCGCGTTGAATAACACAACACCCGCGGTGACGCAGAAGACGGCACGGAAGCCATAATTTGCCGATATAGCAGCTCCCATTAACGGCCCAGTCACGTTGCCGATATCACGAAATGACTGGTTGTAACTAAAGATGCGCCCGGCGATTTGGTTGGTTGAGTTATACACCAGCAAGGTCTGTACGGCAGGCAGCAATGCACCATCAGCGGCACCCAGTAAAAAGCGCAGCACGCCTAGCTGCCAGGGTGTCTGGACGAATGACATTGGGATCAACAACAGTACGGAGATAACCAATGCCACGATCAGGATCTTCTCCGGACCAATCCTGTCGCCCAATTTGCCGAGCCTTGGTGCGCTGATTAAGGCCGCAACGCCGGGTACAGAGGCAATCATCCCGCTGATAAACGCGATATTACTGACATTGCCCGCAAGCTCCCGTACATACAGCGTCAGGATTGGCGCAATGGAGCCGGTTGCAACCTGAATTATCAGGGTAGTGACAAACAAGCTCAGCACCAGCTTTGGATTCTTTAACGACGTCACGACTTCGCGAACGTGCAGCATCTCTTTCTTACTCACTGGCTGGAAGCGTTCACGGATAAAAAAGAGTGTCAGAATAAAACAGATCAACAGCACCAGGGCTGTGATGAAAAATACGGGGCGCAGACCATACTGATCGGCGAGTAACCCGCCCGCCAATGGCCCAAGTAAAGCACCGCTGACGCCGCCAGTGGAAAGTGTCCCCAACGCCCAGCCGCTTTTATTGCGTGGCACCTGGGTTGCGATCAGTGCGTTGGCATTAGGAATAAATCCACCGAGCAAACCCAGCAGGGCGCGCAGGATCAAGAACTGCCAGATATTTTGCGCCAGCCCCATCAGCAGCATGACGATGGCCATGCCCAGCGCCGAGCGTAAGAGCATAATTTTCCGGCCTTTACGGTCGGCCAGCCCACCCCAGAAAGGCGAGGCAATCGCTGAAAACAGGAAAGTGATGCTGAATACCAGCCCTGACCACATATTCAGGGCGCTGTGACCCGTCACGCCAAGACTCTCGACGTAAAGGGGTAAAAATGGCATGACCAGGCTAAATGCTGCACCGGTTAAAAAACAGCCCAGCCAGGCAACGGTAAGGTTGCGTTTCCAGTTTATGGGGGCATCAGAGGGTGACATAGCGATCCGCAGTGTGATGCGCTGTTTGCGCTATCGATTAAATATAAATAAGCAGGCTAATTATGCGCCTGGTTGATAGTTGCTGCAATGCGGATAGCAGTTAAACCTAAAAGGGGAGAGAAGGTGTTGCAGTCCACAGGACTGCAACAAAGACTCAGTACAAAGAGGGGGAGCCTTCAGGACGTGTCTTAAAGCGGCGATGTAGCCACATGTATTGCTCGGGGGCCATCATGATGCATTTTTCAACGATTTTGTTCATCCAGGCCGCCGTTGTTTCAGCATTGTCCAGCGGTGGTGAACACTCCGGTGGCAGCATAATCAATTGATACCCCTTGCCGTCAGGTTTACGGCGGGGAACAAATGGCACCAGACAGGCATTCGACATTCGTGACAGCATCCAGGTTCCGGACGTCGTTGCAGCCTGTTCAACGGCGAACAAAGGCACAAATACACTGGCGCGAGGGCCGTAGTCGTGATCCGGCGCGTACCACACCACTTCACCTTTTTTCAACGCCTTAATCATCCCTTTCAGGTCTTTACGATCGAGCATTGATTTATTGGAGCGCATACGCCCCCAGGTTTGTAGCCAGTCGAGCAGCGGATTGTCGTTAGGACGATACACACCAATTCCCGGCTCTTGTAAGCCAAACTGGCGTGCGCCCAACTCGAGCGTCAAAAAGTGCAGACCAACTAACAGGATCCCACGCTTTTGTGCCTGAACGTCCCGGATATGCTCCATTCCGATAACTTCAGTCCAGCGTGATATTCGCCTGTCAGACCAAAACCAGGCCATGCCGGTTTCCATTACGCCCATACCGACAGACTCAAAGTTCTTTACCATCATCTGCTGGCGTTCCTGCTCGCTCATTTGCGGGAAGCACAGTTCCAGATTGCGGGAAACAATCTTTGCCCGACGTTTCATCAAACGCAATGCCAGACGGCCTAGTGCACATCCCAATTTATAGAGCACTGGGTAGGGTAACTGCACGATTAACCAAAGGATGCCAATACCCAGCCAGGTTAACCAATAACGCGGATGCAGTAGTGCAGCCGAAAACTTGGGTAAATTCGTCATGTCTATCCTGTCTTCTAACGACCAATTCCCTGTATTGTCGCATTTTTTTGCGCGTATCTAAAATTTACGACGGGAGAACGGTGATTAAACCATCAATTGTTGTTGCGTTTTTATCGTGAAGTATGAAATGTAGCGTAAAATGTGTGGATGTAAATTGGCGATGTTTGCTTTATCATGCCGGCCGATTTTCATTTTTACTGATTGCAGGATACGTACACCATGCCAGTGTTACACAACCGCATTTCGAATGACGCGCTCAAAGCTAAAATGCTGGCGGAATCTGAGCCGCGTACGACGATTTCATTCTATAAATATTTTACCATCGCTGATCCTCAGCAAACGCGTGATGCACTGTATCAACTGTTCACTACACTGAATGTGTTTGGCCGCGTATATCTTGCACGGGAAGGCATTAACGCACAAATCAGTGTACCGCAAAGTCACGTTGATGCGTTTCGCCAACAGTTATACGCATTTGATCCTGCATTATCCGGGTTGCGTCTCAATATTGCATTAGATGATGACGGCAAATCATTCTGGGTTCTGCGCATGAAGGTCCGTGAGCGAATTGTCGCGGATGGCATTGATGATCCTGATTTTGACGCCAGCAACGTGGGTGATTATCTGAAAGCTGCTGAAGTGAATGCTATGCTGGACGATCCGGATGCGGTGTTTATTGATATGCGCAACCACTACGAATATGAAGTGGGTCACTTCGAAAATGCACTGGAGATCCCGGCAGACACCTTCCGCGATCAGCTGCCGAAAGCGGTAGAAATGATGCAGGAGCATAAGGATAAAAAAATCGTTATGTATTGTACTGGGGGGATTCGTTGTGAGAAAGCCAGTGCATGGATGAAACATAACGGATTTAGCAAAGTCTGGCACATCGAAGGCGGCATTATTGAGTATGCCCGCAAAGCGCGCGAGCAGGGGTTGCCTGTGCGTTTTATCGGCAAAAATTTTGTTTTCGATGAACGCATGGGGGAGAGGATCTCTGACGATGTGATTTCGCATTGTCACCAGTGCGGTACTGCATGTGACAGCCATACTAATTGCAAAAACGATGGCTGCCATCTGTTGTTTATTCAGTGTCCAGCCTGTGCGCAAAAGTATAAAGGCTGCTGTAGCGAACTGTGTTGTGAAGAGAGCGAACTGCCAGAAGAAGAGCAGCGTCGTCGTCGCGCCGGGCGTGAGAACGGCAATAAGATCTTTAATAAATCGCGGGGGCGTTTAAATACTAAGCTCGGTATTCCCGATCCTGCGCAATAACACGATGCCGGATGGTGGCAAAAGCCTCATCCGGCATCAATAGGACGTTATTTCTGCTGTACGCCTTCCACCGAGATAATTAATTCAACTTCCTGAGAAGCGGGACCGAGATCGGTGGTAATGTTGAAATCCTTCAGCTTTATTTTCCCTTGAGCTTCAAAACCGGCGCGTGTGCCACCCCATGGATCGCCACCCTGACCCATCAGCTTCGCGTCCAATGTTACCGGTTTGGTGACACCGTTCAGGGTCAGGTTACCGGTGATATCCAAATCGTTGCCCTCTTTCTTCACGCTGGTGGACGTAAAGGTGGCCTGCGGGAACTTGCTCACATTGAGGAATTCTGCACTACGCAGGTGTTTGTCACGCTCGGCATGATTGGTATCAACACTGTTGGTGTTGATGGTGACATTGACTTTATCGGCAGCCGGATTTTTCTCGTCAAAGGTAAATGTACCGTCGAAATCTTTAAATGTGCCGTACAGCCAGCTGTATCCCAGATGCTGAATGCGGAAATTAACAAAGGCATGCTGTCCCTCTTTGTCAATTTTGTAATCCGCCGCGATGGCAGAGCCGGTCGTGAATAATAAAGAGGCGAGTGTGAGTCCCAGCAGGTTTTTTTTCATTTTAAGCTCCATAGTCAGATGACGATTTTCCCAACATGCGATTAAGGGTATCGTCGTTATCGATAAAGTGATGTTTCAGGGCCATTAGCCCATGCAGAAGTGATAAAACCACCACGGTCCAGGCGAGCCATAAGTGCACGTTACCGGCGATGTCGGCTTGTACGCCTGCGTTGGCAAACGTGGCGGGAACATCGAACCAACCAAATACGCTGATTGCTTTACCGTCTGCGGTAGAGATCAGATAGCCGCTGATGACAATAGAAAAAAGCAGGGTATATAGCGTGAGGTGGCCCAATGCCGCCGCAATGCGGGTTAGACGGGAATAGCTTTTCAGCGCGGCAGGGGGAGGGGAAACAACCCGCCAGACAATGCGGACAACCAGTCCCATCATCAGCAACACACCGATACTTTTATGCAGTTCAGGCGCCTGGTGATACCAACCATCGTAATAACTGAGTGTTACCATCCATAAACCCAGAGCAAACATGCCATAGACGGCAATAGCGACCAGCCAGTGTAATGCGGCAGACACCACGCCATAGCGCTGTGGACTATTATTGAATTGCATAAACACACCGTTAGATATTTCAGAAGTGAATGAAAATGGCGTGTAAAAGACATTAATGCAACTAATAAATAACAATGGTGATGATATTTATTCTTATTTCAATAAAATTGATTAATTAAAGGCGCAATCATCAAATCGTTAGTGTGAGTGAACAAGGAGAAGGGCTTGAAAACAAGGAGGGATGAGAATTATGTTATTCAGTTTATTGCAATGAAATTAAGTAATTATCAGTTTTTGTCAATTAATGTCAGCGCATATCGATTAGAAGAACATAATATATATGACGTCCATAATCGCCAGCAGCGACCATAAAATAATGTAGAGCATGAAATGCTCGCGAATATTATTAACCAGATAGTGAAAGATGCGGCGCATCAATGTTATTCCTGTCATTAAAAATGGCCTCACCAACGAGGCCATTGATCAATTATCGCTTAAAACGGGACAGCCTGAATGGCGTCAGGTCAAAGGCTGACGGTTTACCTTGGGCAAAATCAGTCGCAATTTCGCCCAGTACGGAAGCAAACTTAAAACCGTGTCCGCTGAGTCCGGTAATCACCAGCGTGTTGTCATGGTCTGGCAACGTATCGATAATGAAGTCTTCATCTGGCGAGTTATCGTAAGTACAGGATGCGCCATGCAGACAACAGCCAATGCCAGGCAAAATAGTGCGCAGGAATGGGAACGCCTCAGAACCATCGCTGGCGACAGCGGCAAACGGTTTACGTTCTTCAGGTGAATGAATGACCTGTCCGCCGTTATGCCTGCCAATTTTTAACTCGTCATTTTCAGCCGGAAAACCATAGTATTGATCGCCATTAGGCAGTTCACCGGTAAATGCCGGGAATTTGTTTTTGACACTGTAGCGCCCGTCAGCCTGATACCATGCGAATACTTTACGCACCGGTTGTATCGGCAGTTCCGGCAGCAATGCCTTGACCCAGGTACCGGCGCTAACGACGACTTTTTTCGCGTGGTAGTCACCATCGGCTGTTGCAACCGTTACGCCATCATCGTGGTGATGAATCGCCGTGACGGGGCATTTAAACAGCTGTGCACAACCCGCCTCTTCAGCCAGGCGAATCCAGGTTTTAATGGCTAACTCACTGCGTAAAAAACCGGATTCGGCTTCAAACAGCCCGATATAGTTTTCAGGCACGCGAATTTCTGGCCAGCGAGCCATGATGGCTGCTGCATCCAGCTGTTCGACATTGAGCTGCCACTGTTTGGCACTTTGCGCCACGGTCGCTAAGAAGGTTGAATCTGCTGGGCCCAGGTTGATAACGCCAGAGCGAACAAAAACAGGCTCTTCATTTTGTGCGGAAAGTTCATCCCACAATGTTTGCGCACGTAGCACCAGTGGAACGTATTTTTCACCTTCGCCATACGCATGACGAATTAATCGTGTATCGCCGTGATGGCTGCCCTGTTGATGCGGTGGCATATGCGCATCGATCATCAAAACGTTGAGACCAGCGCGAGTGGCGTAGTATCCGGCTGCGGCGCCCACGGAACCGCTGCCAATAATGATTAAGTCGTATTTCATCCGCTTCTCTCTGCAATCGCGATAGCATACGTTAAATAATTCGAGTTGCAGGACAAAACGCCCTGGCGGTTTTGAACAGCGCTTACGCTGGCCCCAAAGGGGCGAGGCCAAAGGCCGAGTAAAGCCAACGCACATGCAACTTGAAGTAAGACAGGTATAGCAGGGTAAATAACTGAACCGGAATATTCAACCTGCAAATAAGAAAGGCACCGCGAAGGTGCCTTTTGATGGTGTGATGTATCAGGTTTAATGTCGCTGATACTCATTTACCTGGTAATCGCCAGATTCAATTTTGGCGATTCCGGCTTCTAATATCGAAATAAATTGCCTGGCAACATCAGTGGTTAACCAGAGCGTTTGACCGACTTCAGTCCCATCCGGGTCCGGACGATTCGGGGTCTGGTAGTGCAAACGCAGCATCAGCGCATCGTAGCTATCAACAGTGCTGATGTCCCACCCTACAAGCGGATGAGTCTGAATGACTTCATTATTCTTTTCCATCATGCCCCCTAATTCGTGTTACTAGACAACGGTTTTCGAGGTTCAATGCGTTTTTTTCTGAAGCAACTTCAGTATATCAATAAATAAGGGTATTCATTGAAAATTTAAAGAGGGCAGCGCATAAATTTTTTGTTTTCAGTGTTATCTGACTAATAAAACAACATGTTATTCATTTTTTTTTAGCATGTTGTGCAATTATTTTGGTGATTTGATTAAAAGATAATCAAGGTGTTTAATATAAATTATCTGCCAGCGTGGTGAATGCAAGATTGATTTAAAGGATTCACGTATAAAAAAGCCGGGGCGACCCGGCAAACAAACATCACTGCATATCATTTTTTATTCGTTGATGAACCAGTCATCCGCGCTTTCCCAGGTTTCCTGTAGGATTTCGCTGATGCGTTCTTTGTCCTCTTTTGATGCGCCAATAACCGACAGATTGTTGGCCCTGGCATAACGAACGGTAACGTTACCTTCGTTATCCGGAAAATGATGATGAATACGGCGGGAGAGTTCACCTGCCAGCGCGTCGATAGCACCGGCTGGTAAAGGTGAAGTTTTGGCAATAGTGACTTCAATACGCATAATAGCCCCCTGTTGGATATACTGGTTATTTATACAGTTAACTGCGCCAGTTGACAACAGTGGGCTACACTTTTTTAGCGTTTTACTGACCAGCGTACCGTTTCACCGCCAAGGAAAGGCACCAGCGTATCGTTTTCCAGCGCAATGCTCTCCGGGACCTGGTGCTCCACGCGTTCCAGCTCAATAAAGGTCTCATTCACCGGCAAACCATAGAACTGCGGGCCATTGAGTGAGCAGAAGGCTTCGAAATGGTCCAGAGCGTTCATCTCTTCAAACACGGTAGCATAGCTGCCCAGCGCGGTCGGCGCATTAAAGCAGCCCGCACAGCCGCAACTGGACTCCTTACGATGACGCGCATGCGGTGCGGAGTCGGTGCCAAGGAATGCACGACTGAATCCACTGGCAACCAGTTCACGCAGCGCCTGCTGGTGAACATTACGTTTGAGTATCGGCAAACAGTACAGATGCGGACGAATTCCGCCGACCAGCATATGGTTGCGGTTAAACATTAAATGCTGCGGTGTGATGGTTGCGGCAAGAAGCTCGTTGCCCTCGCGAACGTAGTCGGCGGCATCTTTGGTTGTGATATGTTCAAACACCACTTTTAGCGCGGTTAAACGCTGACGTAAGGGGTCCATCACCGTTTCGATGAAACGTGCTTCGCGATCGAAAATATCGATCTCAGCGTGCGTCACTTCACCATGCACCAACAGTGGCATCCCCAATTTTTCCATGCGCTCCAGTACCGGCATAATGGCATCGACCGAGGTTACACCGTGTGTAGAGTTGGTTGTTGCATTGGCGGGATAAAGTTTCGCGGCGGTGAAGACGCCTTCGTTGAATCCACGCTCAAGTTCATTAGGATCCAGCGTGTCCGTTAAGTAGCAGGTCATCAACGGCGTAAAGTGATGTCCGGCGGGTACAGCGTCCAGAATGCGCTGACGGTACGCAATGGCCGCATCAACGGTAGTGACCGGCGGAGCGAGGTTTGGCATAACAATCGCGCGACCATAAGTTTCACTGGTATAAGGCACGACAGTTTTCAACATGTCGCCATCGCGAAGGTGAAGGTGCCAGTCGTCTGGGCGGCGGATCTTTAAAACCTGGGATGGTGCAGTCATCAATATGCTCCGGCTGAGGATAGTCTTTTTTGCCGGAAACAAAGGATAAGCGGAAACGTTTTCGTTTGCACGAAAAAAAAGGGCGCATTCGCGCCCTGATGTTGATTAATCGGTAAATGGGATAATGATTTCGCCCGGTTTAACCTCAATCCCTTTCGCCAGTTTTTTCGCCAGCGCTTCGCCTTTGCTGCTGTCTTCACGCAGAATATAGGCCGGTTGCTGGTTAAAGTAATTGCGCAGCGACTGATTTAAGTAGGGCATCAGCGTTTGCAGCACTGATTGCATTTTCTCTGGTGTGACGGTCGCATCGACCACTTCCATTTCTTGTAGATAAATCGCGCCTTTTTCTTTATTGAAGACTGGCAATGCTTTTAACTTCAATTTCATGGTCGCTTTCTGGCTACCAAAAAGGGAATTCATATCCAGATTGGCATCGCCTGTCAGCGTCACTTTATTCGGTTCTTCGCGACCAATCTGGCTGGCGAGATTGGTCAGTACGATGTGGGCTTCAGCAACGCCAGGCAGACCAATATCTTTCGAGAAGTCGTTATGCTTAGCCAGTGCCTGATTAATCTCTTGCTCGCTAACCGTGTATTGTGTGAGTTGATTACAACCAACCAACAGGCCGCTGACAATCAGTGCAGCAGCAAAAAAAATCTTTTTCATGGGGTTCCTCAACATGATGCTTGTGGCGTAATCGTGACACAAAGCAGCATCAAGCACCAGCGACCCGGACACCAGCAGAAAAAACTGAAATTGAGTCCGGGACGTCTGGTCAGCTATCAGGCATCAGGTTCCAGCATGCCGCGTGACGGGCGTTTATGGCTAAACTGCCAGCCCAGCGCGAGGAAGGTGATAAAGCCGATAATGCCGAGCATCATCCACGGGAGTTCTGGCTGTGACAATGCTTTACCCATGTCAAACAGCCAGCCGCCACCGATATAACCGATGGCACCGCCGATGGCTAACCCGAGACGGCTAAAGCCCATGTAACTGCCCCGTGCACGCGCATTTGCCAACGATGCGCTCAGCGTTTCGCGTGCCGGTTCCGCAATGATAGAACCGATATAGAAGGTGCAAATCAGGGTGAAAAGCTGCTGTAAATTTCCGACCAGACCGATGGGCATCATGCTAAGAGACATGATCAGCAGGCCTGCCATCAGCCGATGCTCAAGACGAAAACGTTTCTCACTCCAGCGGGCGATAGGGTAGAGCAGCGTTAAAGAGAGACACGCCTCGATGGCATACATCCACTTCACGGCGGCCGGCGAACCGGCAATGTCATTAACCATAATTGGCAGCATCAACATAACCTGTACCGCCAACATGTAATACCCCGCCAGCGTCAGGACATAGGTGACAAATCGTTTGTCATGCATCACATGGCTCATGCCTTCGCGCACGGGAATTTTCACGGTGGACAGCTTCCATGCCGGAAGCAGCCAGGCGTTAAACGCAGCGCACAAAACGAACAAAATCGCACCCGTAGCGCAGACCAGACGGAAATCGTACTGTAACAGCCAACTGCCGAGTAATGCGCCAACAACGGCACCGGCACTGTCCTGCATCATCAGGATGGAGAAAAAGCGCCCGCGCTTTTCCGGGCGGATCAGTTTGACCACCAGTGCCGAACGGGGCGGGTCGAATAATGTACCGCCTAAGCCGGAGAGGAAACAGGAAAACCACAATAGCCAGGGTTCGTGCGCAATCCCCATCGTGGCGAACCCGGTGGCACGCATCAGCATGCCGGTCACAATCATGGGTTTGGCACCAAAGCGGTCAGCAATTGCGCCGCCAAAAATCCCCAGACCTTGCTGAATAAATTGGCGCAATCCAAGTGCGATACCGACCATCACGGCGGCCCAGCCCATTTGGTCGACAAAACGGATAGAGATCAGTGGGAAAACGACAAAGAAACCCAGCACGACCAGCATATTATCGATGAGCAGGAAATATTTACCCAGGTTCCTTGCCTGCGAGACTTGCGACATTTCCCCTCCAGGGAAAAAACTCGTCACTCGGTGGAGAGTTTAAAAGATAAGCACCTTCTATTCTGCGGTGTCGTTTGCGCTTTTCCCACCCTTGGCGGGACAATATTTTTTTATCAAAAGTCCGTCTTGATAGAGAGTTTTCATCAAAATGTGTGAATAATTCAAAAAATGGCATTTTGCTCTTTTCACAGGGTGTATTTGCACAGGTATAGTAATGCGAATTGCGTATTGAAGACGTTACGGGAAGGAGTAGGTATAGAATGTTTGGCTATCGCAGTAACGTGCCAAAAGTGCGCTTAACCACGGACCGCCTGGTCGTGCGTTTGGTGCATGAGCGTGATGCCTGGCGTCTGGCAGATTATTACGCAGAGAATCGTCATTTCTTAAAGCCCTGGGAACCTATCCGCGATGAAAGCCACTGCTACCCCTCTGGCTGGCAGGCGCGTCTGAGCATGATCTCTGAATTCCATAAACAAGGTACAGCCTGGTATTTCGCGCTGCTCGATCCCGACGAAAAAGAAATTATCGGCGTTGCGAACTTCTCGAACGTGGTGCGCGGATCTTTCCACGCCTGTTATCTCGGTTATTCCATTGCGCAGAAGTGGCAAGGGCAGGGGCTGATGTACGAAGCCCTGACCGCCGCAATTCGTTATGTACAGCGGACGCAACATATTCACCGCATTATGGCGAACTACATGCCACACAATAAGCGTAGCGGCGATTTGCTGGCGCGACTCGGCTTTGAGAAAGAAGGGTATGCAAAAGACTATCTGCTGATTGATGGGCAGTGGCGCGATCATGTGCTGACGGCGTTGACAACATCAGAATGGACCCCCGGTCGCTAAGTTTCAGGCGCGCGGCCTGAATAATGGAGAAGACGATGAAATACGAATTAACCGCCACTGAAGCCCGAGTGATTGGCTGCTTATTAGAAAAACAGGTTACTACACCGGAACAATATCCCCTTTCCGTGAATGGTGTGGTGACCGCGTGTAATCAAAAAACCAACCGTGAACCGGTGATGAATCTGTCGGAAGCCGACGTGCAGGACCTGCTTGATAACCTGGTAAAAAGGCATTTTCTGCGGACGGTGAGCGGCTTTGGTAATCGCGTGACCAAATACGAACAGCGGTTCTGTAATTCAGAGTTTGGCAATCTTAAGCTTAGCGCGGGTGAAGTGGCATTGATCACCACGCTGTTACTCCGTGGCGCTCAAACACCGGGCGAATTGCGTAGCCGCGCATCCCGAATGTATGAGTTCAGCGATATGGCGGAAGTAGAGTCGACGCTGGAGAAACTGGCTACCCGGGAAGATGGCCCTTATGTGGTCCGCCTGGCGCGTGAACCTGGAAAACGAGAAAGTCGTTATATGCACCTGTTTTGTGGCGAGGTTGATGAGTCACTCGCTGCGGCAGATGAACCGCAGGCGGCGTCTGGAGATTTGCAGGCGCGCGTTGAAGCGCTGGAAACCGAAGTGGCAGAATTGAAACAGCGGCTCGATTCATTATTGGCACACCTGGGAGACTGACGTGGGAAAATTGCGTATTGGCGTGGTCGGGTTAGGGGGTATCGCGCAAAAGGCATGGTTGCCTGTGTTGGGCGCATCTGCAGACTGGACGCTGCAGGGTGCATGGTCGCCCTCGCGGGAAAAAGCGCTGCGTATTTGTGAAACCTGGCGAATGCCATACGTTGATTCCGTACAGAATTTAGCGGCAACCTGCGATGCCGTTTTCGTTCATTCCAGTACTGCCACCCACTACGCTGTAGTGAGTGAGTTGCTGAATGCCGGCGTTCATGTTTGCGTGGACAAGCCGCTGGCAGAAAATCTGCGCGAAGCTGAACAACTGGTGGAGCTGGCGGCGCGGAAAAAACTGACACTAATGGTTGGGTTTAATCGTCGCTTTGCGCCGCTGTATCAGGATCTAAAGGCGCAGTTGCGTAATGCGGCGTCTGTTCGTATGGACAAGCACCGTACGGACAGCGTCGGGCCGCACGATCTGCGTTTTACGTTGCTGGATGATTATCTGCACGTGGTAGACACCGCGCTGTGGCTGGCAGGAGGACAGGTTCAACTTAATGGCGGCACGCTGTTAACAAATGACACTGGTGAGATGCTATATGCTGAACATCATTTTTCTGCCGACCAGCTACAGATAACCACCAGTATGCACCGCCGTGCAGGTAGCCAGCGCGAGTGTATCCAGGCCGTGACGGAAGGGGGCTTGATTGATGTGACGGATATGCGGGAATGGCGCGAGGAACGCGGGCAGGGTGTGGTACATAAGCCCATTGCAGGATGGCAAACGACGTTAGAACAACGTGGGTTTGCCGGATGCGCACGTCATTTTATAGCCTGCGTACAAAATCAGACGGTTCCTGAGACGGCGGGCGAGCAGGCGATTCTGGCGCAGCGTGTGGTTGAAAAACTGTGGCGGGAGGCGATGGAGGAATAACCCCCTGTAACATCTGGCGGTAGTAATTCACGGTAATCCAGGTACTATATGCCCACTCAAAAAACACCTCTTTTCAAGCTATAGACCAGTTTGTCGGCCTGATAAGACGCTTTAGCGTCGGCATCAGGCTCTGCGACATTGCCGGATGAGGACTCAACGCCTTCTCCGGCCAATGGACTGGCTATACGGGGTTCTGCCTCAGAGTCTGGAATACAACATAGATGAATTTATTAAAATCGCTGGCAGCCGTCAGCTCGATGACGATGTTCTCACGTGTGCTGGGTTTTGCGCGTGACGCGATTGTCGCCAGAATCTTTGGCGCAGGGATGGCGACCGACGCCTTTTTTGTGGCATTCAAACTTCCTAACCTGCTGCGCCGCATTTTTGCTGAGGGCGCGTTCTCTCAGGCGTTCGTACCGATTCTTGCCGAATACAAAAGTAAGCAGGGCGAAGACGCCACCCGCGTGTTTGTCGCCTATGTTTCTGGTCTATTGACGCTGGCGCTGGCCGTCGTCACGGTGGCCGGGATGCTTGCTGCGCCGTGGGTGATAATGGTCACCGCACCAGGGTTTGCTGATACTGCAGATAAGTTCACACTGACTACCCAACTGCTGCGGATAACTTTTCCTTATATTCTGCTGATTTCGCTGGCCTCACTGGCAGGTGCAATCCTTAACACATGGAATCGCTTCTCCATTCCCGCGTTTGCGCCGACGTTTCTGAATATCAGCATGATTGGTTTTGCGCTGTTTGCCGCGCCTTATTTCCATCCGCCGGTGCTGGCGCTGGCGTGGGCTGTCACCGTGGGCGGTGTGCTGCAACTGGTTTATCAGCTTCCGCATTTGAAGAAAATTGGCATGCTGGTACTGCCGCGAGTCAACTTTCGTGATGAAGGTGCGATGCGCGTCGTGAAGCAAATGGGGCCGGCGATCCTTGGGGTTTCCGTCAGCCAGGTTTCAATGATTATTAACACGATTTTTGCCTCGTTTCTGGCCTCCGGCTCAGTGTCATGGATGTACTATGCCGACCGTCTGATGGAGTTTCCCTCCGGTGTTTTGGGGGTGGCGCTGGGGACAATCCTGCTGCCGTCACTGTCCAAAAGTTTTTCCAGCGGTAATCATGATGAGTATTGTCGCCTGATGGACTGGGGGCTGCGCCTGTGTTTTCTGCTGGCGTTACCCAGTGCCGTGGCGTTGGGTATCCTGGCGAAACCGCTGACGGTGTCGCTGTTCCAGTATGGAAAATTTACCGCGTTTGATGCGGCGATGACCCAGCGTGCGCTGGTGGCGTATTCGGTCGGTCTGATTGGCATTATCATCGTGAAAGTATTGGCGCCTGGTTTTTACTCGCGTCAGGATATTAAAACGCCGGTAAAAATTGCCATTGTGACGCTGATTCTGACCCAGGTGATGAACCTGGCGTTTATCGGGCCGTTGAAGCATGCCGGACTGTCGTTGTCGATCGGTTTGGCGGCGTGTCTGAATGCTTCACTGCTCTATTGGCAACTGCGCAAACAGAAAATATTCACCCCACAGGCAGGATGGGCCTGGTTCCTGACGCGTCTGGTGATTTCAGTGCTGGTGATGTCTGCTGCGCTGGTAGGGATGCTTTACATGATGCCGGACTGGTCACAAGGGACAATGGTGTGGCGTGTGATGCGTTTGCTGGCGGTGGTGGTCGTGGGAATCGTGGCCTACTTCGCCGCTCTTGCTGCGCTGGGCTTTAAAGTGAAAGAGTTCGTTCGCCGGACGGCGTAATGGACATCCTATGCCGGATGGCGGTACCACGCCGCATCCGGCCAGCAGAATAGCGTTGCCTGATAAGCACAATGCCATCAGGCAATGATCAAATAGAGAATTTTTTCCCGCCGCGATGTGCCGCAGATGTGTGGCCGTTCGCGCCATACAGCGTCGGCTCCTGGTGCGGTTTCAGCACTTGAATTGCCTGTTGATTGCGTTCGATTTGCCCTTCCAGCAGCCAACCATTGTGCTGGTTGAGATCGCGCAAATGCTGTGTTTTCTTCGTGATTGTCTGCCAGCGCTCGGCAATCTCATCGTTGGCGCTGCGCGTGGCGTCATTCTCCAGGCGGCGCTGCTGTTCCAGATAATCGAGGGTGGCCAGCAAAGAACTTTTTTCTTCTGTAATTCGCTGTAGCTGGCTACCGTTGATCTGCCCTGCAGAAAGCTGATGCTGCTCAGCATCCATCACCGTTTTTAGGTCATTGAGGACGGTCGTCATCTGATCAAGTATTTCTGACAAACGAGTCATACTTTATTTACTCTGTAGGTAGCTCTGTGCCTCGCGGATCAGCGAGTCGGCAATTTTTCCGGTATCCATTTTCAGCTCGCCGTTGCGGATCGCGGTTTTCAGCGCTTCGACACGTTCCATATTGATGTCATTGGTGCCGGGCTGCATCAATTTGGCCTGAGCGTCACTCAGCATTACGCTGGTGCTGTTTGTCGTCGCTGTTTTTTCCTTCCGCGCTTTTTGTACCGGCGAGTCGCTGGTTTCGCGTGGCTGGACAGTGCTTACTGGCTTCAATGGTGAGGTACGATCAATACTCATTTTTTCTATCCTCATCGAGGGGTTACGCTATAGCGGCCCGCTTTAATCATTGGTTGATTATCTATCGGCACTCGCTAAAAAATCTTTAACCTATTATAGGTTAATAAGAATATTCCCATCAGAATCGACGATTCCACTCACCACCTGGCCAGAAATCATCCGCACTCGGGCGTTTTGCGCGACGGCTGCATTGTTGAGCGCTTTACCTTCGGCATTGACCCGAAAGCCGTCTCCGTTGGCGATAACCATCACGCGTTGACCCGCTTTTATCCGCCACGCCTGGCGCAACATTGTGAGCTGGATTGGCTGACCGGGAACCAGGTCGCGCAGGCTCACGGCATCCTGAACCTGGTTAATGTCCAGTACGGCGCGTGGCGGCAGTTGATCCAGACGACCACGTTTTAGCGTTACGCTGGCCGCGTTCAGTGCGCTTCCGCGGGCAACAGGGGCCGCTGCGACAACATAGTTGCCGGTGGCTTGCACAGTGACCTGCAGATAGCGTTTTTCATTGGCGCAGCGGGCCAGCACGTTCACGTTACCCCACAGTTTCGCACTGCCGGACACGCTCAGCGCAGGCTGATCGCAGCTGGGCTGCAAGTTTGGCGGCGTACGGACAGTGACGACCACCTCATCGCTAAACCCGGCCAGGCGCTGGGAAAACCACGCGGTTAACTGCGAATTCAGGTCTTGTGCCAGCGTCATAGGGCTGAACAGCAGTGCTGCCACGACTATTCCACGTTTAAACGTTTGCATCAAAACCTCGCGCTTTTTCAGGTAGTGGCAGGATTCTACCTGTGTGACGCAGTCATCAACGCAACAAATAGCGACGCATTTTGCGTTTATTCCGGCGATAACGCGCGCGTGATGGGATTTAAGCTGTCGGCTGAATTTTGTCATTTGCGGAGGAGATATGCTCGATAAGCTCGATGCCGCCTTACGTTTTCAACAGGAAGCGCTGAATTTGCGCGCCCAACGCCAGGAAATATTAGCGGCCAACATTGCCAATGCCGACACGCCGGGGTATCAGGCGCGCGACCTGGATTTCGCCAGTGAATTAAAAAAAGTCATGGTGCGAGGGCGGGAAGAAACAGGCGGTGTTTCGTTGACGCTGACCTCTGCACAACACATTCCTGCCCAGACTGTCTCGGCTCCTTCGACGGAGTTGCTCTATCGCATTCCTGACCAGCCGTCTCTGGATGGCAACACGGTGGATATGGACAGGGAGCGTACGCAGTTTGCGGATAACAGCCTGAAGTACCAGATGGGGCTTACCGCGTTAGGTGGGCAAATCAAGGGCATGATGAACGTGCTGCAAGGAGGGAACTAACCCGTGGCGTTGCTCAATATTTTTGATATCGCAGGTTCTGCGCTGACGGCTCAGTCTCAGCGTCTGAACGTGGCTGCCAGCAACATGGCGAACGCCGATAGCGTGACCGGACCTGATGGTCAGCCGTATCGCGCAAAGCAGGTTGTTTTTCAGGTTGATGCAGCACCAGGCGCAGCAACCGGTGGCGTAAAAGTTGCTGACGTCATTGAAAGTCAGGCACCGGACAAGCTGGTTTATGAACCGGGCAATCCGCTGGCGGATGCGAATGGCTACGTAAAAATGCCGAATGTCGACGTGGTTGGCGAGATGGTTAACACCATGTCAGCTTCACGCAGCTATCAGGCAAACGTTGAAGTGCTCAATACCGTGAAAAGCTTGATGCTTAAAACGCTGACGCTGGGCCAGTAAAGGAGGCGCATATGTCCGTTGCTGTAAAAATGAATGACCCGAGTACGTCGGGTGTTAATGCTGCCACTGGCAACAGTTCGCTGACAGGGAGCAACGCGGCTGATCTGCAAAGCAGCTTTTTGACGCTTCTGGTTGCGCAGTTAAAAAACCAGGACCCGACCAACCCGCTGCAAAACAATGAGTTGACTACCCAGTTAGCGCAAATCAGTACCGTAAGCGGCATTGAAAAATTGAATACCACGCTGGGATCGATCTCCGGACAGATCGATAGCAGCCAGTCGTTGCAGGCCAGTACGCTGATTGGCCATGGCGTCATGATCCCGGGGACCACCATTCTGACCGGTAAGGGTGCGGAAGAAGGGGCAACGACGACCACGACACCGTTTGGCGTTGAGCTGCAGCAACCGGCAGATAAGGTTACCGCAACCATTACCGATAAAGACGGCAAGGTGGTACGCACCATCGATATTGGCGGGTTGAAAGCGGGTGTGCATACCTTTACCTGGGACGGCACGATGACGGACGGCACGGATGCACCGAGCGGTTCGTATAATGTCTCGATTGCGGCCAGTAATGGCGGAACGCAGCTTGTGGCGCAGCCTCTACAGTTTGCGCTGGTGCAGGGTGTTATCCGCAGTAACGGAGGTAACACGCTGGATCTGGGCACCTATGGAACCACCACCCTCGACGAAGTACGGCAGATAATCTAAGCCTTCACACTTATCAGGAGTAAGTCATGGCCTTTTCACAAGCGGTCAGCGGTCTGAACGCTGCAGCGACCAACCTCGATGTCATTGGTAACAACATCGCCAACTCCGCCACCTACGGTTTTAAATCCGGTACGGCATCCTTTGCCGATATGTTCGCCGGTTCTAAAGTGGGTCTGGGCGTTAAAGTTGCGGGTATTACCCAGGACTTTACCGATGGTACCACCACCAACACCGGACGTGGGCTGGATGTGGCTATCAGCCAGAACGGTTTTTTCCGTATGGTTGACAGCAATGGTTCCGTTTTCTTCAGCCGTAACGGTCAGTTCAAACTCGATGAAAACCGCAACATCGTTAACATGCAGGGACTGAAACTGACGGGCTATCCGGCAACCGGTACGCCGCCGACCGTTCAGCAGGGTGCGAACCCAGGGCCGATCACGATCCCTAATACATTGATGGCGGCACAGGCAACCAGCAAGGCCTCAATGCAGATCAACCTGAACTCATCGGATAAAATCCCGACAACGACAACGTTCGATCCGAAAGATGCTGACAGCTATAACAAAAAAGGCCCAGTCACCGTTTATGACAGCCTGGGCAATGCCCACGAAGTTAACGCCTATTTTGTAAAACAGCCTGATAACAAATGGGCTGTCTATACCATTGATAGCAGCGATCCTAAGGCTGCTGTGCCAACCGCACCGACGTCCACGCTGGAATTTGATACCAATGGGGCGTTAATCGGCGGCGGTACATTCGATATCACTACCGCCGCGCTCAATGGCGCCCCGGCCGTCACCTTCGCAATGAGTTTCCAGAACTCCATGCAGCAGAACACCGGTGCAAACAACATTGTTGCCACTAACCAGGACGGCTACAAACCAGGCGATCTGGTGAGCTACCAAATTAACAATGACGGTACCGTAGTCGGTAACTACTCCAACGAACAGAAACAGGTTCTGGGACAGATCGTGCTGGCAAACTTTGCCAACAACGAAGGTCTGGCATCTCAGGGCGATAACGTCTGGGCGGCAACTCAGGCCTCCGGTGTGGCGCTGCTGGGTACCGCGGGTACGGGTAACTTCGGCAAGCTGACCAACGGTGCGTTGGAAGCCTCTAACGTGGATTTGAGTAAAGAACTGGTGAATATGATCGTCGCTCAGCGTAACTATCAGTCGAATGCGCAGACCATCAAAACCCAGGATCAGATCCTTAACACACTGGTCAACCTGCGCTAAGCGCCTGACGGGATGGCTTAATGGATCACGCAATATATACCGCCATGGGCGCGGCCAGTCAGACGTTGAATCAACAAGCGGTGACGGCCAGCAACCTGGCAAATGCCTCCACACCGGGTTTTCGTGCTCAGCTCAACGCGCTGCGTGCGGTTCCCGTAGAAGGGCTTTCACTACCGACGCGTACGCTGGTAGTTGCTTCCACGCCTGGGGCCGATATGACGCCAGGCCAGATGGATTATACCTCCCGTCCGCTGGATGTGGCCTTGCAGCAGGATGGCTGGTTAGCTGTGCAGACCGCTGATGGCAGCGAAGGATACACCCGCAATGGCGCTATTCAGGTGAGTCCAACCGGTGAGCTGACTATTCAGGGACATCCGGTGATCGGCGAAGCTGGGCCGATAGCGGTACCGGAAGGGTCGGAAGTGACTATCGCCGCTGACGGAACGATTTCGGCGCTCAACCCAGGCGATCCCGCAAATACGGTGGCGCCAGTAGGACGTCTGAAGCTGGTTAAAGCGACGGGAAGTGAAGTGCAACGTGGTGATGACGGGATGTTCCGTCTGAATGCGGCAGCGCAGGCTACCCGCGGGCCGACACTGCAAGCCGACCCCAGCATCCGCGTGATGTCGGGCGTACTGGAAGGCAGTAACGTCAAACCAGTTGCGGCGATGAGCGATATGATTGCCAGCGCTCGCCGCTTCGAAATGCAGATGAAGATTATCAGTAGCGTGGATGATAACGCGGGCCGCGCCAACCAACTGCTGTCGATGAGTTAATACAGGACATTTTATGATCAATTCATTATGGATCGCCAAAACCGGCCTGGACGCGCAGCAAACCAACATGGATGTGATTGCCAACAACCTGGCAAACGTCAGTACGAATGGTTTTAAACGCCAGCGTGCGGTGTTTGAAGATCTGCTGTACCAGACAATTCGTCAACCGGGAGCTCAGTCTTCTGAACAGACAACGCTGCCGTCTGGTTTGCAGATTGGTACTGGTGTGCGTCCGGTTGCGACCGAACGTTTGCACAGCCAGGGTAACCTGTCGCAGACCAATAACAGCAAAGATGTGGCGATTAAAGGCCAGGGTTTTTTCCAGGTCATGTTACCGGATGGGACGTCAGCCTATACACGTGATGGCTCTTTCCAGGTGGATCAGAACGGTCAGCTGGTCACGGCGGGTGGTTTTCAGGTGCAGCCTGCAATCACTATCCCGGCTAACTCGCTGAGCATCACCATTGGACGAGACGGTATTGTCAGTGTGACTCAGCAGGGCCAGGCTGCGCCTGTTCAGGTGGGACAGCTCAACCTGACGACCTTCATGAATGATACCGGTCTGGAAAGTATTGGTGAGAATTTGTACACCGAAACGCAATCGTCCGGCGCACCGAACGAAAGCACGCCGGGGCTGAACGGCGCGGGCCTGTTGTACCAGGGTTATGTGGAAACCTCTAACGTCAACGTGGCGGAAGAACTGGTTAACATGATCCAGGTTCAACGTGCTTATGAAATCAACAGTAAAGCGGTATCGACCACCGATCAGATGCTGCAGAAACTGACGCAACTCTAAAGTGACGTCCGGTGGGGTGAAAGCCTCACCGGCGCACTGATTTTGAAGATGAAGGCAATGCGAAAATACGCGCTTCACCCATACCCGATTTTGGCCCTGCTGGTGGTTTCACTGACAGGATGTGCCTGGATCCCGGCTACTCCGCTCGTGCAGGGCGCGACGACTGCCCAGCCAGTTCCAGGCCCGACGCCGGTGGCGAATGGATCAATATTTCAGTCTGCGCAGCCGATTAATTATGGCTACCAGCCGTTATTTGAAGACCGCCGTCCGCGCAATATTGGCGATACGCTGACTATCGTATTGCAGGAAAACGTCAGTGCGAGCAAAAGCTCCTCGGCGAATGCCAGTCGTGATGGCAAAACTAACTTTGGTTTTGACACGGTACCCCGTTACCTGCAGGGGCTGTTTGGCAACGAGCGTGCCGACGTAGAGGCTTCTGGCGGCAACTCGTTTAACGGTAAAGGCGGCGCGAACGCCAGAAACACCTTCAGTGGTACGTTGACCGTGACGGTTGATCAGGTACTGGTGAATGGCAATTTACATGTCGTGGGTGAAAAACAGATCGCCATTAACCAGGGCACTGAATTCATTCGCTTCTCTGGGGTTGTTAACCCGCGCACCATTAGCGGCAGCAACTCTGTACCGTCAACGCAGGTTGCGGATGCGCGTATTGAATATGTCGGTAACGGCTATATCAATGAAGCACAGAATATGGGCTGGTTGCAGCGTTTCTTCCTTAATTTATCGCCGATGTAAGCGAGGTATCCAGTGTTTAAAACTCTTGTTGGAATGGTACTGGTCCTGGCTACCACTTTTGCGCATGCCGATCGCATTCGTGATCTGACCAGTGTTCAGGGGGTGCGTGAAAACTCACTGATAGGCTACGGGCTGGTGGTGGGGCTGGACGGTACGGGTGACCAGACTACCCAGACACCGTTTACTACGCAAACGCTGAATAACATGCTCTCTCAGCTGGGGATCACCGTGCCGACGGGCACCAATATGCAGTTGAAAAACGTGGCGGCGGTGATGGTGACTGCGTCATTCCCGGCGTTTGGCCGTCAGGGACAAACCATCGATGTGGTGGTCTCTTCAATGGGGAACGCCAAAAGCCTGCGTGGCGGGACGTTGCTGATGACGCCGCTGAAAGGGGTCGATAGCCAGGTATATGCGTTGGCGCAGGGGAATATTCTGGTCGGTGGTGCAGGTGCCGCAGCGGGTGGAAGTAGTGTCCAGGTGAACCAGCTCAATGGTGGACGTATCACCAACGGTGCCATTATTGAACGTGAGCTACCCACCCAGTTTGGTGGTGGTAATACCATTAATCTGCAGCTGAATAATGAAGATTTCACCATGGCACAGCAGATAACCGACACCATCAACCGTTCTCGCGGATTTGGCAGTGCGACTGCGCTGGATGCACGCACGATTCAGGTACGTGTCCCGAGTGGTAATAGCTCGCAGGTACGTTTCCTCGCAGATATCCAGAATATGGAAGTGAACGTCACACCGCAGGACGCGAAGGTGATTATTAACTCCCGTACGGGATCGGTGGTAATGAACCGTGAAGTGACACTGGATAGTTGCGCTGTAGCACAAGGCAACCTGTCGATTACGGTTAACCGCCAGGCGAATGTCAGCCAGCCGGATACACCGTTTGGTGGTGGACAAACCGTGGTGACGCCACAAACGCAGATTGATCTGCGCCAGAGCGGTGGTTCGTTGCAGAGCGTTCGTTCCAGTGCCAACCTGAACAACGTCGTACGAGCATTGAATGCGCTGGGGGCAACACCGATGGATCTGATGTCTATCCTGCAGTCCATGCAAAGTGCAGGTTGTCTGCGCGCCAAACTGGAAATCATCTGATGATTGGTGATAGCAAACTGCTGACCAGCGCAGCCTGGGATGCACAATCACTGAACGAACTGAAAGCGAAAGCGGGTCAGGACCCGGCGGCCAATATCCGCCCGGTCGCCCGCCAGGTTGAAGGGATGTTCGTGCAGATGATGTTGAAAAGCATGCGCGAGGCGCTACCCAAAGACGGTGTGTTTAGCAGCGACTCCACGCGTTTATACACCAGCATGTATGACCAACAGATCGCCCAGCAGATGACGGCAGGAAAAGGACTGGGACTGGCAGAAATGATGGTCAAGCAGATGACGCAAGGACAGGGGCAACCTGCGGATGATGCGCCGCAGGTGCCGATGAAGTTCTCGCTGGAAACGGTGACCAGCTATCAAAATCAGACGCTGACGCAACTGGTGCGTAAAGCGATGCCCAGAACCACAGAAAGCAGTGATGAACCGCTGTCGGGTGACAGCAAAGACTTCCTCGCTCAACTTTCGTTGCCGGCAAAACTGGCCAGTCAACAGAGTGGGGTTCCTCATCATCTGATTCTGGCGCAGGCTGCGCTGGAGTCCGGATGGGGGCAACGACAAATTCGACGAGAGAACGGCGAGCCGAGCTTTAACATTTTTGGGGTAAAAGCCTCGGGAAGCTGGAAAGGGCCGACCACTGAAATCACCACCACCGAATACGAAAACGGTGAGGCGAAAAAAGTGAAAGCGAAATTCCGTGTTTATAGCTCCTATCTTGAAGCTCTGTCGGATTATGTCGGTCTGATATCTCGCAATCCGCGTTACGCCGCAGTGACCGGTGCTGCGACCGCTGAGCAGGGTGCCCAGGCATTGCAGAATGCCGGTTACGCCACTGACCCTAACTATGCGCGTAAATTAACCAGCATGATCCAGCAGCTAAAATCGATGAGCGAAAAGGTGAGTAAAACCTACAGTACGAATCTCGATAATCTCTTTTAAATAGCTCAAGTCTGCTGACCTGCTGCCGATAATACCGAGTATTGAAGGATTACAAGGAACCTCCATGTCCAGCTTGATTAATAACGCGATGAGTGGACTCAGCGCAGCGCAGGCCGCGTTGAACACTGCCAGTAATAACATCTCCAGCTATAACGTTGCCGGATATACCCGACAAACGACAATTATGGCGCAAGCGAACAGCACGCTGGGTGCGGGGGGCTGGGTCGGCAATGGTGTCTATGTTTCTGGCGTACAGCGTGAGTATGACTCATTTATCACTAATCAGTTACGTGCGGCGCAGAACCAGAGCAGCGGTCTGACGACACGTTATGAGCAAATGTCAAAAATCGACAACCTGCTCGCCAGCAAAACCAGTTCGATCTCAACGTCGATGCAGGGTTTCTTTACCAGTCTGCAGACGTTGGTGAGTAACGCAGAAGATCCGGCGGCACGTCAGGCACTTATCGGTAAAGCTGATGGCTTAGTCAATCAGTTCAGAACGACGGACCAATATCTGCGCGATCAGGATAAGCAGGTCAATATTGCGATTAAAGCCAGCGTCGATCAAATCAACAACTATTCGAAGCAAATTGCCAGCCTTAACGACCAAATCTCCCGTTTGACGGGCGTTGGCGCGGGTGCATCACCTAACGATCTGCTCGATCAGCGCGATCAACTGGTGAGTGAGCTGAACAAGATTGTCGGCGTGGAAGTCAGTATTCAGGACGGCGGCACCTATAACGTGACCATGGCGAATGGCTATTCGCTGGTGCAAGGCAGCAATGCTCGCCAACTGGCCGCTGTACCTTCCAGCGATGATCCCTCTCGCACGACTGTCGCTTATGTTGACGGTGTGGCCGGAGAAGTTGCCATCCCGGAAAAGTTGATCACGACCGGTTCGCTGGGCGGGCTGTTGACGTTCCGTTCGCAGGAACTCGACCAAACGCGTAATACCCTTGGTCAGTTGGCTCTCGCTTTTGCTGATGCGTTTAACACGCAGCACAAAGAAGGTTTTGATGCCAACGGCGACCCGGGCAAAAACTTTTTCGATATTGGTGGCCCGGCAGTCCTTAGCAATACGAAGAATAAAGGGACCGGTGCGCTTGATGTAAAAATGACGGATAGCTCGTCGGTACAAGCCACAGACTATAAAATTACGTTTGATGGTACTGACTGGCAGGTGACCCGTCTGGCTGACAATACCAGCTTTAAGCCGACGGTCACTGGCGGAAAAATGTCGTTTGATGGGCTGGAAATCACCGTCAAAAATGGTGCGGTGGCAAATGACAGCTTTACGGTGAAACCCGTGGGGGACGCCATTATTAATATGAAAGTGGCGGTGACCGATGAGTCGAAAATCGCCATGGCTGAAGTGTCCAAAAATGACGCTGATCCCAATGTTGATAAAGGAAAAAGCGATAACCGTAACGGCCAGAAACTGCTGGATCTGCAAACCAAGGCAACCATCGGGAATAAAACCTTTAACGATGCTTACGCTACGCTGGTGAGCGATGTCGGCAACAAAACGGCGACCTTAAAAACCAGCAGCACTACGCAAAACAACGTGGTCACGCAGCTTTCAAATCAGCAACAGTCTATTTCCGGGGTTAACCTCGACGAAGAGTACGGGAATTTGCAGCGTTATCAGCAGTATTACCTGGCCAACGCTCAGGTGCTGCAAACGGCGAATTCGCTCTTTGATGCACTGCTGAATATTCGCTAAGGGAGAGGAACTCAATGCGTATCAGTACTCAGATGATGTACCAGCAGAACATGCGTGGCATCACCAACTCTCAGGCTGAATGGATGAAATTTGGCGAGCAGATGTCAACGGGGAAACGCGTGAACAACCCGTCTGACGATCCGATTGCCGCATCACAGGCCGTGGTCCTTTCGCAGGCTCAGGCACAGAACACGCAATATACGCTGGCACGCTCGTTTGCAACGCAAAAAGTCTCGCTGGAAGAGAACGTATTGAGCCAGGTGACGACGGCAATTCAGGCTGCGCAGGAAAAAATTGTTTATGCCGGGAACGGAACGTTAAGCGATGACGACCGTGCATCGCTGGCCACCGATCTGCAGGGGATTCGCGATCAGCTGATGAACCTGGCAAATAGTACCGATGGTAATGGTCGCTATATTTTCGGTGGATATAAAACAGAATCGGCACCGTTTGCCCAGGCAGATGGCGCTTACAGTGGCGGTACAACAAACGTTACCCAACAGGTCGATGCCTCGCGCACTATGGTTATTGGTCATACTGGGGATAAGGTGTTTGCCAACGTCACCAGCAATGCCGTGCCGGAACCGGGTGGCGGTACTCAGGAAAAGAACCTGTTTAAAATGCTGGATACTGCTATTGATGCGCTCAAAACCCCTATTGAGGGTGATGACGTGGCAAAAGCTACCGCCGCTGCTGCCATTGATAAAACCAACCGAGGTTTAAAGAATTCACTCAATAATGTTTTGAGCGTCCGTGCAGAACTAGGTACGCAGCTTAGTGAATTAAGCTCGCTTGATTCACTGGGTGCCGATCGCGCATTAGGCCAAACCCAGCAGATGAGCAATCTGGTTGACGTTGACTGGAATGCGGCGATTTCTTCGTATGTTATGCAGCAGGCTGCGCTACAGGCATCGTATAAAACGTTTACCGATATGCAGGGAATGTCACTGTTCCAGCTCAACCGGTAACGACCCTTTTTGAAACATATCATGAAACTGGATATGTTTGTCTGCCCGCTCCACATACACCCCGGAGCGGGCATTTTTTTAGGCTGCAGTTGTCTGGCTAACAGGCAATTTACCGGTCAGTCTAATTACCAGTGCAACAACACCGCAGAAAGTGGCCAGCGTCACCACGCCTTCCCAGTTTGCCAGCGCATAGACCTGACTTCCGAGTACGGAACCCAGCGCCATGCCGATAAACACCATGGTAAATAGCAACGCATTCAGACGACCTCTTGCCTGAGGCTCCAGGCTATAAACCAGGTTTTGGTGGGCGACCAGGCTGGATTGCAGCCCGAGATCAAAGCCTATCGCCGACAGGGCAATCAGCAGCCACTGCCCCTGTACTGGCAGGGCTGGAAGCAAGAACATAAGTGCAAAAGAAAGCGTGACTAACAGCGCACCCAACTGTGTTACCCGTCCGGCACCTACTTTATCTGCCAGATGACCTGCCATAGGGGCTGCCAGCGCTCCGGCTGCCCCTGCAATACCAAATGCTCCCGCCATCGCGCTGCCCATGTGGTAATGTTCAGAGAGCATAACCGCCAGTGTTGACCAGAAGGCACTGAAGGCAACAGACAGGAAGCCCTGTGCCCACGCCGCCCGGCGCAGTGGAGGATAACGTCGCCACAGTTGCGCCATGGACAGCATTAATGCCGGATAACTCAGCGTGGAATGGACCGTAAAGCGGGGCAGCATTTTCCACATCAGCACGGTAATCACGGCAATACTGACGGCGGCAAGTTGATACATTTCCCGCCAGCCATAGGCTTCACCTACCAGCCCGCTGATGGTCCGTGAGAGTAAGATCCCCAGTAGAAGACCGGTCATGACGGTACCCACCGTTTTTCCCTGTTTGCCTTCAGGCGCCAGGATGGCTGCGGCCGGCACGATATCCTGAGCCATGGTCGCTGCCATTCCCATCATTAAGCTAACCAGCAGTAGCGAATGTAGCTGCCCGGTAAAACTGCAGGCCAACAGCAGTGCGGCAAGAGAGACGCTTTTTAGCAGGATTAATGTCCGACGGTCATAACGGTCGCCCAACGGCAACAAAAATAAAATGCCCAGTGCGTATCCTGCCTGGGTGAGCGTTGGCACCAGACCCATGCCGGTGATGCTTAAGGCCAGGTCCTGGCCCATTAATGGTAAAAGAGGCTGGGCATAATAGATTGCTGCAACGCTGAACCCAGCGCCCAGTGCCAGAACAAAAATAACCCAACGGGAAAGTGCGGTGTGTGTGTTCACAAATGATTCCTCAATCACGGGATGTGCGGCTATTTTTATCCTTCAACCGGTGGCACGGTAGCGAGCGCAGTGGTAAAACAGTTATACGCTACACGTATGAATAATGACTAAATGATAAAAACTGAACGTATAGATAGGGTGGAGTTGATGCGCACGTTTGTGCGCATCGTTGAGGCTGGTTCGCTTTCAGCGGCGGCAAAGCAAATGGGCACCACTCAGGCAACCGTCAGTCGACGACTGCAATCCCTTGAGACGCTGTTGGGCGTTAAGCTGATTATGCGTACCACCCATGCAATGAAACTGACTGATGATGGTGAACGGGGGTATCAGCACGCCAAACACATTATCGATGCCTGGCTGGCGCTGGAGGACGGGTTGAACGTCACGGAGGATGAGCCAGTGGGGACGTTGCGGGTTCGGGCACCGCATGCGTTCGGCCAACAGCAACTCCTTGAACCACTTCTGCAATTTCTTTCCCGCTATCCACAGTTATCCGTTGAGTGGATGCTGAATGATAAGACCGTTGATTTTCTCAGCGACAATATCGACTGCGCTATCCGGGTTGGGGCTGAGGTCGATCCGGCAACGGTTTCGGTATTGTTAGCTGAAGTCCCGCGAAGTATGGTGGCCAGTCCCGAGCTTCTCGCGCAATTTGGGATTTTGACTCACCCTGAACAGTTATCGGCGCTGCCCTGGATCGCGGTAAATACATTTTATCAGCACAGCGTGTCGTTACTTCACCACAGGCGTAAAGAAGCTATCACGCTGAATATTTCTCCCAGATTAAGTACCGACAGTATTTACGTCGCCAGAAATGCTGCACTTGCGGGGCTGGGGGTTACCCTTGTCTCAAGCTGGATGGTGGAAGACGATATCGCCTGCGGAAGATTGATTACGCTATTACCTGACTGGCATGCGGCGTCATTGCCTGTGCATTTGGTTTATCCCTGGGCTCGTTATTACCCAACCCGCTTGCGCAAATTTCTGGCATTAATGAAAGAGGTTATGCCACAGGTAACGGGGATGAGGGGCGTTCACGACGTATAAAAAAAGCCGACCCAGAGGTCGGCTTTTTCATTGCTTATGATTTACTCAACAGGCTGCGGGCGTGTTGCTGGCGCGGTTGCCTGATGGCTGGCACTGTGTCCGCCTGCCGCACCTTTACCCTCAAAGGCAAAAGCAGGACGCTGCCAGTCGCTATGACGCGGCGCTTCTGGTACATATTCCGGTGCTGGTGCACGAGTCATCGGCGCGGTCGCATGGCTGTGAATCAGTTCAGCGTCCACACTGGCTGTCGCAACGTCGGCCACTGTGACTGGCACTACGGCACTCATCACATCCTTCGGCGCTTCAACAATGGGGGCTGTCTCAACAACCGGTGCAACCTCAATAACCTCTTCAACCACTTCTGGCTGGGAAACCACGGTTTCAACAGGCTCTTCGACTACTGCTGTTTGTGCAGCTTCAGCAACAGGCTCAGCTTGTGCGGCAATCTCTTCGGCAACAGGTGCATCAGCGACGGCGATAATCTGCGGTTGTTCAGCAACCGGAGTGGCAATCACTTCCGGATGTGCTGTTTCAGCCACAACAGTCTGCGTTTCCTCTACGCTAACATCAGGTTGCACGACGTTTTCCTGTACAGGGATATCCGCAATGTGCTCAACGACAGCAGCAGCGACTTGAGGCTCTACTGCCACAGGCGTGTTTTGTTCCTGATCCAGTTTCTGTTCGCGCTGTTCTTCAACCTGCATGTCCTGAGTACGGGCAACAGGGTAGCTAATCCAGACTTTGCCGGATGCTAATTCAGGAGAAGCACAGGCGACCGTTAACGGCATCGGCGACTGAACCGGATAACGTTCGTCACGATAGCGACGACGACGCTGCCCGCTTACACGCAGATGGCGAGGAGAACGACGCGAGCGACGAGGCATACCGTTGTTATCACGTGCTTCGTTGTTGTCTTCTTGCTCTGGTGCAACAACTGCAGGTAAATCGACTTTAGCCAGTTCGGTACGTTGAGCCGGTGCGGACTGTTCAACAGGTTGAGCAACGGCGGTTTCAGCAACGATGGTTGCAGTGGCCACTTCGGCTTCAACCGGCGCACTGTCGGTGAATCGAACTTTCTGATTCAACTGACGCTGTTTACGACGAGTCTGCGGCTGACGCACGCGTTCTTCCTGCTCGGAATCCTGTGCAGGCTGTTCAGCCAGGTTCAGCTCTTTAACTTCCTGCTGCGCCTGACGCTTATCATCGTTGCGACGGCGGTTGCGCTCGCGACGTGGAGCCTGCTGCTCGTCGCCGGATTTCGCTTTATCTGCAACATCGCTGGATTGCTGGCGGTTGTCACGAGTTTCAGCATTCTGCTGTTGCGCCTGACGACGGTTACGACGATTTTCATCGCGGTTTTCGCCATTTTCAGAACGTTCGTTGCGGTTGTCACGATCGCCACGGTTGTCGCGGTTATCACGGCGTTCGTTGCGGTCGCGACGATTGTTTTGGCGCGGCTTACGACGATCCTGCTGGCGTTCAGTCTTTTCTTCGGCTTTCGGTGCAGGTTGCTCCACTGGTTTCACTTCTTCGCTGCCACTAAAGATAGACTTCAGCGCGCCGAAGAAACGGCTAATCAAACCAGGCTGTGCGGCTGTTGCGGCAGTTGTTGCGGCAACTTTTGGCGCAACGGAAGGTTTAGCAACAGGTTCTTGTAGCGCCGGGGCAGGCGGAACATCAGGCATCGCAAACGTTGCAAGTGCCGGTTGCTCAGGTTGCTTACGCTCGACGTATTCTTCTTCCGTCGGTAATGCCATTGCTTCTTCGTGCAGTTTCGGCAGCAGATAGCTCAGGGTTGGCGTCTCTTCCCCTTTGCGTACACGCAGTACGGAATAGTGCGGCGTTTCCATCTGATCGTTTGGCACGATCACACAGCGCACACCATTCTGACGTGTCTCAATGGCATTGACTGCAGTACGTTTTTCGTTGAGCAGATAAGACGCAATGGGTACCGGGACGATCGCGTGAACTTCCTGTGTATTCTCTTTCAGCGCTTCTTCTTCGATCAGACGCAGAATGGAGAGCGACAGCGATTCGTTGTCACGCACGGTACCGGTGCCGGAGCAACGCGGGCAGACGTGGTGACTGGATTCACCCAGGGACGGGCTCAGACGCTGACGGGACATTTCCAGCAGACCGAAGCGAGAAATATGGCTGATCTGAATACGCGCTCTGTCCTGGCGAACGGCTTCACGCAGACGGTTTTCTACCGCACGCTGGTGGCGAACCGGGGTCATATCGATAAAGTCGATGACGATCAGGCCGCCAAGGTCACGCAGACGCAACTGACGTGCAATTTCATCGGCAGCTTCGAGGTTGGTGTTAAACGCCGTTTCTTCAATATCACCGCCGCGGGTTGCGCGTGCGGAGTTGATATCGATAGCAGTCAGCGCTTCAGTGCTGTCGATAACGATTGACCCGCCGGAAGGCAGACGCACTTCACGTTGGAAGGCAGATTCAATCTGGGATTCAATTTGGTAGTGGCTGAATAGCGGGATTTCGCCAGTGTACAGTTTGATTTTGCTGCTGAAATCCGGACGCCCCAGCGCAGCGATGTGCTGACGCGCCATCTCCATCACTTTCGGGTTATCGATAAGGATTTCACCAATATCCTGACGTAAATAGTCACGGAAAGCACGAACGATGACGTTGCTTTCCTGGTGGATCAGGAACGGAGCAGGGCGGCTTTCAGCCGCTTTTTGAATGGCTTCCCAGTGTTTCAGACGGAAGCTCAGGTCCCACTGCAGCGCCTCGGCGGATTTGCCGACACCCGCGGTACGTACAATAAGCCCCATGCCATCAGGCAGTTCAAGGCTTGCCAGCGCTTCTTTTAATTCGGTACGGTCGTCGCCTTCAATGCGACGAGAGATGCCGCCCGCACGCGGGTTGTTTGGCATCAAAACGAGATAGCTGCCTGCCAGACTGATAAAGGTTGTCAGTGCTGCGCCTTTATTTCCGCGCTCTTCTTTATCTATCTGAACGATAACTTCCTGACCTTCACGCAACACATCTTTAATGTTGGGACGGCCATGGGAACTGTAGTTTGCAGGAAAATATTCGCGGGCAATTTCTTTTAACGGGAGGAAACCGTGACGTTCAGCGCCGTAATCAACGAAAGCAGCTTCCAGACTCGGTTCAATACGGGTAATTTTACCTTTATAGATGTTGGCTTTTTTCTGCTCGTGTCCAGGACTTTCGATATCCAGATCGTACAGACGTTGCCCATCTACAAGGGCGACACGCAACTCTTCCTGCTGAGTCGCGTTAATTAACATTCTTTTCATCGTAACTTACTCATTATTCTTACATTGACGACTAAGCTGCGGGCAGAGAAATGCCTTTCCGGGTGTGAACCGATGGCCTCGTGTCTATTCGCGTCGCCAACCTCACGGTTATCGTCAGCTCAAAGAGGCGCAGAGTGTCGGTTGCCTGTATTTCATACGGAAACACAGCGCAATTATCAGGGGAACAGTCTGGGTATTACTCTCCAGAGAAGCTTCCATTGTGCTTGTCGTCTTTCACGCTGTTGGTGCGTTGGCTTCATCTTCTAACCCCAGCTACTTACGGGAGTAAGCTGCTGGGAATTCCAGACTTGCCGCCTTCCTACAACGCGAAATCCATAGAGCACTTACCGGTAAGGACTGCAACCCGCAGCCCGCTAACTGCCTGAAAGATCAATACGTCTTACGCCATTGCTGCGTTGATGATCGGTCGGGCAAAATTGGGTCATTCCGGAAAAGTTCTTGTTTTAACAAGATTCAACACGGAAACAAGCTCATTATTCCACTGCTAACCTTGTTATAGCAAGATGACTTTTGCCATTTATCACCCGGTTACTCACAGTTTTTACACTTCCGCCTGGTGATTGCTTTAATAACCACCAAATCGGTTATGTCAAACTTAAGTAATAGGGTATAGCAGTTAATATAAGCATAGAAAAATGTGTGGCGCGAATCTTGATGGCTATTTAAAATCGGCCCCCATGAAAACAGAGACTCCAGCCGTAAAAATAGTTGCCATTACTGCCGATGAAGCAGGGCAACGCATCGACAACTTTTTGCGCACCCAGCTCAAAGGCGTGCCGAAAAGTATGATTTATCGCATTTTGCGTAAAGGCGAAGTGCGGGTGAATAAAAAACGCATCAAACCCGAGTACAAACTCGAAGACGGGGATATTGTGCGTATTCCGCCTGTGCGTGTCGCTGAGCGTGAAGAAGAAGCGATTTCTCCGAATTTGCAGAAGGTCGCTGCGCTGACTGATGTCATTTTGTATGAAGATGACCATATTCTGGTGCTCAACAAACCTTCTGGCACTGCCGTTCATGGTGGCAGCGGATTAAGCTTTGGGGTGATCGAAGGTTTACGCGCCTTACGTCCGGAAGCGCGTTTCCTTGAACTGGTGCATCGTTTGGACCGTGATACCTCCGGTGTGTTGCTGGTCGCCAAAAAGCGCTCGGCGCTGCGTTCACTGCATGAACAATTGCGTGAAAAAGGGATGCAAAAAGACTACCTGGCGCTGGTAAGGGGTCAGTGGCAATCGCATGTCAAAACTGTGCAGGCACCTTTGCTAAAGAACATTCTGCAAAGCGGTGAGCGTATCGTGCGGGTGAATCAGGAAGGGAAACCGTCGGAAACCCGTTTTAAAGTGGAAGAGCGCTATGCGTTTGCCACGCTGGTACGCTGTAGCCCGGTAACCGGTCGTACTCACCAGATCCGTGTTCATACGCAATTTGCCGGGCATCCGATTGCTTTTGATGACCGCTATGGTGACCGTGAGTTTGATAAGCAACTGGCGGGTACGGGGTTGAACCGGCTGTTCCTGCATGCTGCTGCGCTGAAGTTTACTCATCCCGGTACGGGTGAGGTTATGCGTATTGAAGCGCCGATGGATAATCAGCTGAAACGCTGCCTTGAGGTATTGCGCAGCAAAGCCTGATACGCGTTGCTTATCAGGCCTACAACCGCGCAATGCGCCGTAGGCCTGATAAGACGCACCGCGTCGCCATCAGGTAGATTAACTAGGCTTTTAACGGGTTCATGTCTTCCCGGCGCAGCATCTGACACAACGCGATCAGCGGCAAGCCAATCAGTGTGTTAGGGTCGCGGCCCTCCAGACGCTCAAAGAGCGCTATACCTAATCCTTCACTTTTAAAGCTACCTGCGCAATGTAACGGGCGTTCTTTACGCACGTAATCTTCAATTTCCATTTCACTTAAATGGCGGAAATGGACGTCGAACGGTTCAACTTCGGTTTGTAGATGACCGTTAGCTGAATTATAAAGCGCCAGTCCTGTGTAAAAAGTGACAATATTTCCACTGGCTTTGGTTAATTGTCGTCTGGCATTTTCTTCTGTTAATGGCTTACCGGTTATTTCGCCATCAAGAACACAAATTTGATCAGACCCAATTATCAAATGTGATGGAAACCGATGGGCAAGGGATTGCGCTTTTTCCTGTGCCAGGCGTAACACTAAATGCCGAGGTGTTTCGCCAGGTAAGGGGGTTTCATCAACCTCTGGGGCTGCGCATTCAAACGGGATGGCCAATTTTTCGAGCAAAGCGCGACGCCAGGGAGAGGTGGACGCAAGAATAAGTTGAGGCATATTTTTTCCCCCGCATATAGCGTAATGATGAGAGCCATTTTAAACTATGGACTTCGTCCTTCAAGCTGGCTGCGATGGCTTGTCGTGATCGATTTTAAGTCGATGACCCGCAATGTGTGCGAATTATTGGCAAAAGGCAACCACAGGCTGCCTTTTTCTTTGACTATATGACGTTACAAAGTTAATATGCGCGCCCTATGCAAAAGGTAAAATTACCCCTGACTCTTGATCCGGTTCGTACGGCTCAAAAACGCCTCGATTATGAAGGTATCTATACTTCTGATCTGGTTGAGCGCGTCGCCGATTCTGTAGTCAGTGTGGACAGTGATGTGGAATGCTCCATGTCGTTCGCTATCGATAACCAGCGCCTTGCCGTTATAACCGGTGATGCGAAGGTTTCGGTCACGCTCGAGTGTCAGCGTTGCGGGAAACCGTTCCCACTTCATGTTCACACAACATATTGTTTTAGTCCTGTCCGTTCTGACGAGCAGGCTGAAGCACTCCCGGAAGCGTATGAGCCGATTGAGGTAAACGAATTCGGTGAAATCGATCTGCTTGCAATGGTTGAAGATGAGATTATCCTCTCCTTGCCGGTAGTTCCGGTGCATGATTCTGAACACTGTGAAGTGTCCGAGGCGGACATGGTCTTTGGCGAATTGCCTGATGAAGCGCAAAAACCAAACCCATTTGCCGTATTAGCCAGCTTAAAGCGTAAGTAATTGAGGAGTAAGGTCCATGGCCGTACAACAGAATAAACCAACCCGTTCCAAACGTGGCATGCGTCGTTCTCATGACGCTCTGACCGCAGTCACCAGCCTGTCTGTAGACAAAACTTCTGGTGAACAACACCTGCGTCACCACATCACTGCCGACGGTTTCTACCGTGGCCGTAAGGTAATCGCTAAGTAATCACGCATGGCTCAATGGATTTCCCACTTCGGTGAGAAAGACAGAGAGCACACGCGTGATGAAGCTTAGTGAGGCTTTCCCCGGGTAACTGGGGAAATACCTAACCGGGCAGCGACGATACCTTGACACGTCTAACCCTGGCGTTAGATGTCATGGGGGGAGATTTTGGCCCTACCGTGACAGTGCCTGCAGCATTGCAGGCACTGAATTCTAATTCGCAACTCACTCTTCTTTTAGTCGGGGATCCCGATACAATCACGCCATTACTTGCCAAAGCTGACTTCGAACAACGTTCACGTCTGCAGATTATCCCTGCTCAGTCAGTTATTGCCAGTGATGCCCGGCCCTCGCAAGCAATCCGCGCCAGTCGTGGAAGCTCAATGCGTGTCGCCCTGGAGCTCGTGAAAGAAGGTCGAGCGCAAGCCTGTGTCAGCGCTGGTAATACGGGCGCACTAATGGGGCTTGCGAAACTCTTGCTCAAACCCCTTGAGGGTATTGAGCGTCCTGCGCTGGTCACGGTTTTACCGCATCAGCAAAAGGGCAAAACGGTGGTACTGGACTTGGGTGCCAACGTGGATTGCGACAGTACGATGTTGGTGCAATTTGCCGTCATGGGTTCCGTGTTGGCAGAAGAGGTGGTTGGGATTGCCAATCCTCGCGTTGCGTTACTCAATATCGGTGAAGAAGAAACTAAGGGTCTCGACAGTATTCGGGATGCTTCTGCTGTGCTAAAAACAATCCCTTCCATCAATTATATCGGCTATCTTGAAGCCAATGAGTTGCTGACTGGCAAAACTGATGTGTTGGTCTGCGACGGCTTTACAGGTAATGTCACATTAAAGACGATGGAAGGTGTTGTCAGAATGTTCCTTTCACTGCTGAAATCTCAGGGTGAGGGCAAAAAACGGTCGTGGTGGCTGCTGTTATTAAAACGTTGGTTACAAAAAAGCCTGACAAGGCGATTTAGTCACCTCAACCCCGACCAGTATAATGGCGCCTGTCTGTTAGGATTGCGCGGCACGGTGATTAAGAGTCATGGTGCTGCCAATCAGCGAGCATTTGAAGTCGCGATTGAACAGGCAGTGCAGGCGGTGCAGCGACAAGTTCCTCAGCGAATTGCCGCTCGCCTGGAATCTGTATACCCAGCTGGATTCGAACTGCTGGACGGTGGCGAAAGTATCAACTCACGAGTGCACAGGTAACAGTGCCGGCTGAGGGTGCTGTCAACGTACCAGTGATTTGCTCGTGGCGGTATATAACCAAAAAGTGACTGAGCGTACATGTATACGAAGATTATTGGTACTGGCAGCTATCTGCCTGAACAAGTGCGTACTAACGCCGATTTGGAAAAAATGGTCGAGACGTCTGATGAGTGGATCGTCACTCGTACAGGTATCCGCGAGCGCCATATTGCTGGGCCAAATGAAACAGTTGCGACGATGGGCTTTGCTGCCGCTAACCGTGCACTTGAAATGGCCGGCATCGACAAAGAGCAAATTGGTCTGATTGTGGTTGCTACCACGTCATCAACCCACGCATTTCCAAGCGCGGCGTGCCAGATCCAAAGTATGCTGGGGATCAAAGGCTGTCCAGCGTTTGATGTTGCAGCAGCCTGTGCTGGTTTTACCTATGCACTTAGCGTTGCCGATCAGTATGTAAAATCTGGCGCGGTCAAACATGCGCTGGTTGTCGGATCGGATGTGCTGGCGCGCACGTGTGATCCAACCGATCGCGGGACGATCATTATTTTTGGTGATGGCGCCGGTGCGGTTGTACTGAGCGCATCAGAAGAGCCGGGTATTATCTCCACCCATCTGCATGCTGATGGTAGCTATGGCGAACTGCTGACGCTGCCAAATGCAGATCGCGTGAATCCGGAAAACCCGATTCACCTGACGATGGCGGGTAACGAAGTATTTAAAGTTGCGGTTACCGAACTTGCTCATATCGTTGATGAAACGCTGGAAGCAAATAATCTCGACCGTTCTGCGCTGGACTGGCTGGTGCCACATCAGGCAAACCTTCGCATTATCAGCGCGACAGCGAAAAAGCTGGGTATGTCGATGGATAATGTCGTCGTCACGCTGGACAGACACGGCAATACGTCAGCTGCTTCCGTACCGTGCGCGTTGGACGAAGCCGTCCGCGACGGGCGAATTAAAGCAGGGCAGTTGGTATTGCTTGAAGCCTTCGGAGGTGGATTCACCTGGGGCTCCGCGCTGGTTCGTTTCTAGTATAAGGATTTTAACATGACGCAATTTGCATTTGTGTTCCCAGGTCAGGGTTCTCAAACCGTTGGAATGTTGTCGGATATGGCAGCAAGCTACCCAATTGTTGAAGAAACTTTTGCTGAAGCTTCAGCGGCGCTGGGCTATGATCTTTGGGCTCTGACTCAACAAGGTCCGGCAGAAGAACTGAATAAAACCTGGCAGACGCAGCCAGCACTGTTGACGGCATCTGTCGCGTTGTATCGCGTATGGCAGCAGCAGGGTGGTAAAACGCCTGCGCTGATGGCGGGTCACAGTCTGGGTGAATACTCTGCGCTGGTGTGTGCAGGTGTTATCAATTTTGCTGATGCCGTGCGCCTGGTTGAACTGCGCGGCAAATTTATGCAGGAAGCTGTTCCGGAAGGCACAGGTGGCATGTCTGCTATCATCGGTCTGGATGATGCCGCTATCGCGAAAGCGTGCGAAGAGTCTGCTGAAGGTCAGGTGGTTTCACCGGTAAACTTTAACTCACCGGGTCAGGTAGTTATCGCCGGGCACAAAGAAGCTGTAGAGCGTGCAGGCGCGGCCTGTAAAGCTGCTGGTGCTAAGCGTGCGTTACCGCTGCCAGTGAGTGTTCCATCTCACTGCGCGCTAATGAAGCCTGCAGCCGAGAAACTGGCTATTGAACTGCAGAAAATTACCTTTAACACGCCGACTGTTTCCGTTGTGAACAACGTTGACGTGAAGTGCGAAACCACAGCCGATGCTATTCGCGATGCGCTGGTTCGTCAGCTTTACAGCCCGGTTCAGTGGACTAAGACCGTTGAATTTATGGCATCTCAGGGCGTAGAGCACCTGTATGAAGTCGGTCCGGGTAAAGTCCTCACCGGTTTGACGAAACGTATTGTTGACACCCTGACTGCTTCGGCACTGAATGAGCCGGCGGCGTTGTCTGCGGCGCTAGAGCAATAAAAGAGGAAAACCATGAGTTTTGAAGGAAAAATCGCGCTGGTTACCGGTGCAAGCCGTGGCATTGGCCGCGCAATTGCTGAGACACTCGTTGCCCGTGGCGCGAAAGTGATCGGTACTGCAACAAGCGAAAGCGGCGCGCAGGCCATTAGCGATTACTTAGGTGCAAATGGTAAAGGTCTGATGTTGAATGTGACCGATCCTGCATCTATCGAATCTGTTCTGGAAAATATTCGTGCAGAATTTGGTGAAGTCGATATCCTGGTCAATAATGCCGGGATTACTCGTGATAACCTGTTAATGCGCATGAAAGATGACGAGTGGAACGATATCATCGAAACCAACCTGTCATCTGTTTTCCGTCTGTCAAAAGCGGTAATGCGAGCTATGATGAAAAAGCGTCATGGTCGTATTATCACTATCGGTTCTGTGGTTGGTACCATGGGAAATGCGGGTCAGGCTAACTACGCTGCGGCGAAAGCGGGTCTGATTGGCTTCAGTAAATCACTGGCGCGTGAAGTCGCGTCCCGTGGTATTACTGTAAACGTTGTTGCTCCGGGCTTTATTGAAACGGACATGACGCGTGCGCTGTCTGATGATCAGCGTGCGGGTATTCTGGCGCAGGTTCCTGCGGGTCGCCTTGGTGGCGCTCAGGAAATCGCCAGCGCGGTTGCATTTTTAGCTTCCGACGAAGCAAGTTACATCACTGGTGAGACTTTGCACGTCAACGGCGGGATGTACATGGTTTAACCACGATTGAAAAATATTTGCGTTATTAGGGCGAATGGCCTCAAAATAACGTAAAATCGTGGTAAGACCTGCCGGGATTTAGTTGCAAATTTTTCAACATTTTATACACTACGAAAACCATCGCGAAAGCGAGTTTTGATAGGAAATTTAAGAGTATGAGCACTATCGAAGAACGCGTTAAGAAAATTATCGGCGAACAGCTTGGCGTTAAGCAGGAAGAAGTTACCAACAATGCTTCCTTCGTTGAAGACCTGGGCGCGGATTCTCTTGACACCGTTGAGCTGGTAATGGCTCTGGAAGAAGAGTTTGATACTGAGATTCCGGACGAAGAAGCTGAGAAAATCACTACCGTTCAGGCTGCCATTGATTACATCAACGGCCACCAGGCGTAAGTGAACATCTCCAGGCGGTCATTCGACCGCCTGAGTTTTATCTTTTTTTCCCACTTGAATTATTTTTCCCTCCCTGGAGGACAACCGTGTCTAAGCGTCGTGTAGTTGTGACCGGACTGGGCATGTTGTCTCCTGTCGGCAATACCGTAGAGTCTACCTGGAAAGCTCTCCTTGCCGGTCAGAGTGGCATCAGCCTGATCGACCATTTCGATACTAGCGCCTATGCAACGAAATTTGCTGGCTTAGTAAAGGATTTTAACTGTGACGACATTATCTCGCGCAAAGAACAGCGCAAGATGGATGCCTTCATTCAATATGGAATTGTCGCTGGCGTTCAGGCCATGCAGGATTCTGGCCTCGAAATTACGGAAGAGAACGCTCACCGTGTTGGCGCCGCTATCGGCTCCGGTATTGGCGGTCTCGGTCTTATCGAAGAAAACCATACCTCTCTGGTAAATGGTGGACCGCGTAAGATCAGCCCGTTCTTCGTTCCGTCGACGATTGTTAACATGGTGGCGGGTCATCTGACCATCATGTACGGCCTGCAAGGGCCAAGCATCTCCATCGCCACGGCCTGTACTTCAGGCGTGCACAACATCGGTCATGCCGCGCGTATCATTGCATACGGCGATGCAGACGCGATGGTTGCGGGTGGAGCAGAAAAAGCCAGTACGCCGCTGGGTGTGGGTGGCTTTGGCGCAGCACGTGCGCTGTCTACGCGTAACGATAACCCGCAAGCGGCAAGCCGTCCGTGGGACAAAGAGCGTGACGGTTTTGTGCTGGGCGACGGCGCAGGTATGGTGGTACTGGAAGAGTACGAGCATGCGAAAGCACGTGGCGCAAAAATCTATGCTGAAGTGGTTGGCTTTGGTATGAGCAGCGATGCTTACCATATGACATCACCTCCGGAAAACGGTGCAGGTGCTGCACTGGCGATGGTCAATGCACTGCGCGATGCGGCGATTGAACCTGGACGTATTGGCTATGTCAATGCGCATGGTACGTCCACACCAGCAGGTGATAAAGCAGAAACCCAGGCCGTGAAATCGGTGTTTGGTGATGCTGCACGTAGCGTGATGGTCAGTTCAACCAAATCCATGACCGGACACCTGTTGGGTGCTGCGGGCGCGGTAGAGTCTATTTTCTCTATTCTGGCGCTGCGCGATCAGGCAGTTCCGCCAACCATCAACCTGGATAACCCGGATGAAGGTTGTGACCTGGACTTCGTTCCGCACGAGGCGCGTCAGGTTAGCGGTATGGAATATGCACTGTGCAACTCCTTCGGCTTCGGTGGTACCAACGGTTCTGTGATCTTCAAAAAGATCTAAGTACCCGAAGGTGACCTACCAGGCTCTAAGAGAAAAGGCCCGCTTGTCGGGCCTTTTTTTATTCAATTTTCAGTCCTTGTCCTGGGTGACTCATCCTGCCAAACTAGCGGACCACGAATAAGGAGCCACTATGTTCTTAATTAATGGCCGTGAGCAGGAAATGCTGGCTGCCAGCGATCGGGCGACGCAGTTTGGTGATGGATGCTTTACCACTGCGCGTATTACCGACGGAAAAATTTGTTTTTTTGCAGCGCATCTCCAGCGTTTACAGGACGCATGCCAAGCATTGTTTATCCCCTTCGATAAGTGGTCAGAACTGCAAGCTGAAATGGAAAAACTGGCTGCAGGCCATGCACGTGGCGTACTGAAAGTGATTATCAGTCGTGGCAGTGGCGGTCGTGGTTACAGTGGGGCAAGCTGTCTTGAGCCGACTCGTATCCTCTCCGTTTCTGTTTACCCTGCACATTATGATAGCTGGCGAAAGCAAGGCATCGTGCTGGCGTTAAGTCCTGTTCGTCTGGGACGCAATCCGATGCTTGCCGGGCTTAAACACCTGAATCGGCTGGAGCAGGTGCTGATCCGCTCTCATCTTGAACAGACGGATGCCGATGAAGCGCTGGTGCTTGACAGCGAGGGATGGGTTACGGAATGCTGTGCGGCTAATTTGTTCTGGCGAAAAGACGACGTGGTTTATACGCCGCGGCTGGATCAGGCTGGTGTGAATGGCATTATGCGACAATTCTGTATACGTATGCTGGCACAATCGCCTTTCAGGGTTGTCGAAGTGTATGCCGGGTTGGAGGAGGTTATGCAGGCTGAAGAAATCGTCGTCTGCAATGCATTAATGCCTGTTCTCCCCGTGCGTACCTGTGATGACAGGCCGTTGTCTTCACGTTTGTTATTCAATTTTTTAGCCCCACTTTGTGAGCACCCAAATTAGTCATGAAAAAATTGTTACTCGTTGTCCTGTTATTGCTGGTTGTGCTGGGCATTGCCGCGGGAGTGGGAATGTGGAAAGTTCGCCATCTGGCGGACAGTAAGTTATTGATCAAAGAAGAGACTATTTTTACGCTAAAAGCGGGGACGGGCCGTCTGGCGCTGGGGGAACAACTGTATACGGACAAGGTTATTAATCGTCCGCGGGTATTCCAGTGGTTGTTACGTGTTGAACCCGATCTTTCGCATTTTAAAGCCGGAACCTACCGTTTAACGCCTGATATGACCGTACGCGAGATGCTGCAATTGCTGGAAAGCGGCAAAGAAGCACAGTTTCCGTTACGTCTGGTCGAGGGGATGCGCCTGAGCGATTACCTGAAACAATTGCGCGATGCGCCGTATATCAAGCATACGCTGAGCGATGATAGCTACGAAACCGTCGCCAGGGCATTGAAGCTGGAAAACCCGGAATGGGTGGAAGGCTGGTTCTGGCCAGATACCTGGATGTATACCGCGAATACTACCGATGTGGCGTTGCTGAAGCGTGCGAATCAAAAGATGGTTAAAGCCGTGGATACGGTCTGGGAAGGGCGCGCTGATGGCCTGCCGTATAAAGACAAAAATCAACTGGTGACGATGGCCTCAATTATTGAGAAAGAGACCGCTGTTGCCAGCGAGCGTGACCAGGTGGCCTCAGTCTTTATTAACCGCTTACGTATCGGTATGCGCTTACAGACCGATCCGACCGTGATTTACGGTATGGGGGCACGGTATAATGGTAAATTGTCGCGTGCAGATCTGGAAATGCCGACCGCCTATAACACTTATACCATCACAGGTTTGCCGCCGGGTCCGATTGCCATGCCTGGTGAGGCTTCGCTGCAGGCGGCCGCACATCCGGCAAAGACCCCGTATCTCTATTTCGTGGCTGACGGTAAAGGCGGGCACACGTTTAACACTAATCTTGTCAGCCACAACCGCTCCGTGCAGGATTATCTGAAAGTGCTTAAGGAAAAAAATGGGCAGTAATTACATCGTCATCGAGGGCCTGGAAGGTGCCGGAAAAACCACTGCGCGTGACGTAGTGGTCGAGACACTTGAGCAGCTTGGGATTCGCGACATGGTATTTACCCGCGAACCCGGTGGGACCCAGCTTGCGGAGAAATTAAGAAGTCTGGTGCTGGACATCAAATCGGTCGGCGATGAAGTGATTACCGATAAAGCCGAAGTCCTGATGTTTTATGCCGCGCGCGTACAGCTGGTTGAAACCGTGATTAAGCCAGCGCTGGCAAAAGGCCGCTGGGTTATTGGCGATCGTCACGATCTGTCGACTCAGGCCTATCAGGGCGGCGGCCGTGGCATCGATCAAAACATGCTGGCAACACTGCGTGATGCCGTGCTCGGCGATTTTCGCCCTGACCTGACCCTGTATCTGGATGTGACACCCGAGGTAGGGTTAAAACGTGCTCGAGCACGTGGTGAACTGGATCGTATTGAACAGGAGTCTTTCGATTTCTTCAATCGCACCCGCGCACGCTACCTTGAACTGGCTGCCAAAGACGCCAGTATTCGTACGATTGATGCAACACAGCCGCTTGATGTCGTGATGGAGGATATCCGCAATACCATCACCGAGTGGGTGAAGGAGCAGGGCGCATGAAATGGTATCCATGGTTACGACCAGATTTTGAAAAACTGGTAGCCAGCTACCAGGCGGGTCGTGGTCACCATGCGCTACTGATTCAGGCGTTACCCGGAATGGGTGACGACGCGCTGATTTACGCTCTTAGCCGCTATTTAATGTGCCAGCAGCCGGAAGGACACAAAAGCTGCGGGCACTGCCGTGGCTGTCAGTTGATGCAGGCAGGTACACACCCTGACTACTATTCGCTGCTGCCAGAAAAAGGAAAAAGTACGCTGGGTGTTGATGCGGTACGTGAAGTCAGTGAGAAGCTCTACGAGCACTCACGGCTGGGAGGGGCAAAGGTGGTATGGATCCCCGATGCTGCTCAGTTGACCGATGCGGCAGCCAATGCTTTGCTGAAAACGCTGGAAGAGCCACCGGCACAGACCTGGTTTTTCCTCGCCAGCACAGAGCCGGCAAGATTATTGGCGACGCTACGCAGCCGCTGTCGGTTACATCATCTTGCTCCCCCGCCTGAATCGTATGCCATTTCCTGGCTTGCCCGCGAAGTGACGGCATCTCAGGAGGCGCTACTGAGCGCATTACGGCTGAGTGCCGGGTCGCCCGGAGCGGCATTAACGTTGCTACAAGCTGAAAGCTGGGCGCACCGGACTGACTTCTGTGTGGCACTGGCGAACACATTGCAATCCGGCGACTGGTATATCCTGTTGGCGGCACTTAATCATGAGCAAGCTGCGACCCGTTTACACTGGCTGGCAACGTTGTTTACAGATGCCCTCAAACGCCCGTATGGTGTGGCCCATTTAACCAATCCTGACGCTCTGGCGTTGATATCGTCAATCGCTGAGCGGTTATCCGTTGCGCAGATACAGGCGATACTCGGTGATGTTTGTCACTGTCGTCAGCAATTGCTAAATGTGACCGGCGTAAACCGTGAACTGGTATTAACCGATCTTATTCTCCGTACTGAGCATTATCTGCAACCAGGCACCATACTGCCTGTTCCCCATCTTTGAGAGAGACATTATGTTCTTAGTCGACTCACACTGCCATCTTGATGGTCTGGATTATCAATCTCTGCATAAGGACGTGGATGACGTGCTGGCGAAAGCGGCCGCGCGTGATGTGAAGTTCTGTCTTGCTGTTGCCACCACACTACCAGGATACCGCAGTATGCGCGAACTGGTTGGTGAGCGTGACAATGTGGTTTTCTCATGTGGTGTTCATCCGCTAAACCAGGATGAAACCTATGAGGTCGAGGATTTGCGTCGTTTTGCCGCCGAAGAGGGCGTCGTTGCGATGGGTGAAACGGGGTTAGACTATTTTTACACTCCGGAAACTAAAGTTCGCCAGCAGGAATCATTCATCCACCATATCCAGATTGGCCGTGAGTTACACAAGCCAGTTATCGTTCATACCCGCGATGCGCGTGCCGATACGCTGTCGATTCTGCGCGAAGAAAAAGTGACGGATTGTGGCGGCGTACTACACTGTTTTACAGAGGACAGGGAAACTGCGGGTAAATTGCTGGATCTCGGATTTTATATTTCATTTTCTGGCATCGTCACGTTCCGCAATGCCGAACAGCTCCGTGATGCCGCGCGTTATGTTCCTCTGGATCGTTTGTTGGTTGAGACTGATTCCCCATACCTTGCGCCTGTACCGCATCGCGGAAAAGAGAATCAGCCCGCCATGGTTCGTGATGTCGCAGAGTACATGGCCGTATTGAAAGGTGTTGCCGTTGAAGAACTGGCGCAAATCACCACAGATAACTTTGCCCGCCTGTTTCACATCGACGCTTCTCGCCTGCAATCAGTCCGCTAACTGAGTTTTTTTAAAGCTCGTAATTAATAAATAAAGCGAGTAAAGTTCACCGCCACAAAATGGGCGGTGAATAACCAGTTGGAAACATTCAGATACTCATTTTATCAGAATGTGCGAGTTTTTCGGCCATCCACAGCTGAATTGTGATAGCCGTCAAACAAAAATGAACTGAATTATTTTACTCTGTGTAATAAATAAAGGGTACTTAGATGCCCTGTCCACGGCGAGGTTCTCCCCCCTCGCCAATGCGTGAGAACGTAGAAATACACAATATCATGCAAGCTTGCGTCAAGACGGCAAGTGAGTGAATCGCCAGGAGCTTACGTGGGTAAGCCACTGGGGTAAATGAACGCAGCCAGCGCCGAGGCGGCTTGCAGGATGAAGTGTATAAAAGCACAAATACTCAGGAGCACTCCTAATTATGTTTAAGAATGCATTTGCTAACCTGCAAAAGGTCGGTAAATCGCTGATGCTGCCGGTATCCGTACTCCCGATTGCAGGTATCCTGCTGGGTGTCGGTTCCGCTAACTTCAGCTGGCTGCCAGCCGTTGTATCGCACGTAATGGCAGAAGCAGGCGGTTCTGTTTTTGCGAACATGCCGCTGATTTTCGCTATCGGTGTTGCGTTAGGCTTCACCAACAACGACGGCGTATCTGCTCTGGCATCAGTTGTTGCCTACGGCATCATGGTCAAGACCATGGCTGTTGTTGCGCCGTTGGTTCTGCATTTACCTGCTGAAGAGATCACAGCGAAACACCTGGCAGATACGGGTGTTCTCGGGGGGATTATCTCCGGTGCGATCGCAGCGTATATGTTCAACCGCTTCTACCGAATCAAATTGCCTGAGTACCTCGGCTTCTTTGCCGGTAAGCGCTTCGTTCCTATTATTTCTGGTCTGGCCGCCATCTTCACCGGTGTGGTCCTGTCCTTCATTTGGCCGCCGATCGGTACTGCTATTCAGACGTTCTCCCAGTGGGCGGCGTACCAGAACCCAGTTGTCGCATTCGGTATCTATGGTTTCATCGAACGCTGCCTGGTGCCGTTTGGTCTGCACCATATCTGGAACGTTCCATTCCAGATGCAGATCGGTGAATACACCAACGCTGCGGGTCAGGTATTCCACGGCGACATCCCTCGCTATATGGCAGGTGACCCAACTGCGGGCAAACTGTCTGGTGGCTTCCTGTTTAAAATGTACGGTCTGCCTGCTGCTGCTATTGCAATCTGGCACTCTGCTAAACCGGAAAACCGCGCGAAAGTGGGCGGTATCATGATCTCCGCTGCGTTGACCTCGTTCCTGACCGGTATTACCGAGCCGATCGAGTTCTCCTTCATGTTCGTGGCACCGATCCTGTACATCATCCACGCGATTCTGGCTGGTCTGGCATTCCCAATCTGTATTCTGCTGGGTATGCGCGACGGTACATCGTTCTCCCACGGTCTGATCGACTTTATCGTTCTGTCCGGTAACAGCAGCAAGTTGTGGTTGTTCCCGATTGTCGGTATCGGTTATGCGATCGTGTACTACACCATTTTCCGTGTGTTGATTAAAGCGCTGGACCTGAAAACTCCGGGTCGTGAAGATGCGACTGAAGACAACAAAGCGGGCGCGACTGGCGAAATGGCTCCGGCCCTGGTTGCCGCGTTCGGTGGTAAAGAAAACATCACTAACCTCGATGCGTGCATCACGCGTCTGCGCGTCAGCGTTGCTGACGTTGCCAAAGTGGATCAGGCTGGCCTGAAGAAACTGGGTGCGGCAGGCGTTGTGGTTGCGGGCTCTGGTGTTCAGGCGATTTTCGGTACCAAGTCCGATAACCTGAAAACTGAAATGGATGAGTACATCCGTAACAGCTAAGCAGTAAGAAGTTGGGGAGAACTAAGGCAGCCTGCGGGCTGCCTTTTTTATGTTTTAATTAGCTTGAACGCGAATCGGCGCCGTTGCAGCGAACAGCCATGGGCGCGCGTCGCTGCCCACGCGTGGCGATAGCGTTTCTCTTACCTGTTGATGATAATCATCAATCCACTGTTTCTCTGCATCACTCAGCAGATGCAATTCCACAAGGTTCAGATCGATGGGGACCAGTGTCAAGGTAGAGAAGCGGCAAAAACCGGGTCGGCTATTGATAATCTCCACCTGATTTTCAATGCGGATGCCATATTGTCCAGCCAGATAATAACCGGGTTCGATGGTGATAATGTTACCCGCCACCAAAGGCCAGGGATTTACTTTTTTTGCAATTCGATGGGGTTGTTCATGGATCAGTAGCTGGTGGCCTACACCGTGTCCTGTGCCGTGGTCAAAATCCAGACCCAACTCCCAAAGCGCCCGGCGGCTAAACGCATCCAATTGATGACCCTGCGTGCCGCTGGGGAATTGCAATGAGATCAGTGATAAAAACCCTTTCAGCACGGCGGTGTAATGCAGTCGTCGCTGCGGATCCTGTGGACCAAAGGCGAGTGTTCTTGTTGTATCCGTAGTACCATTTTTATACTGGCCGCCGGAATCATTCAGATACATTGCCTGTGTGGTGATGGGCGTATTTGTTTTCTCACTGGAATGGTAATGGCACATCGCCGCATTGCTGGCAGAGGCGGAAATAGTACTGAAACTTTGTTCTATAAATCCTGGCTGCTGCTGGCGAAACGCCAGCTGTTTGGCCTGTGCTTCCAGTTCAGTGACAGGATTACCTGCTGCCTCGCGCAGCGGGACCTCATGCGCCAGCCAGGCCAGAAAGTTTACCCATGCGGCACCATCCTGTTCATGGCATTCCCGATACCCTGACAGTTCAACATCATTTTTATGCGCTTTAATTAATGTGATGGGATCGGGGGCCCAGAGAACCTCTCCCCCGTTTTGCTCAATGGCGAACCGCAGCGCGACTGGCGCATAGTCTTTATCAACCAGGAAACGCTTACCTTGGGCAAGTTGCTGGCAGCGTGGGAGAAAGTTCTCTTGTGGGGCCAGCGTGACCGTCTCCAGCAATGATGCAGGCAGTTGCTGCGTCTTATTATTATCAACAAACCACTCCAGTTCGCCGCTGCGATGGAGCAGGGCAAACGAAAAAGGAACCGGAACCATCGCAAGATCGGCTCCACGTACATTGAGTAGCCATGCGATGTTATCCGGTAGCGTGATCGCCAGCACGTCGGCCTGATGCTGAGTCAGTTGCTCCACTATTCGTACGCGCTTATGCGCGCTACTTTCACCGCTTATCTCAATGGGCATTTCACGAATAACACCACAGGGGGCAGCTGGACGGTCGAGCCAGATCTGGTCGAAGGGATCGCGTTCCATCGGAACCAGTTTGCAGTGAGTAGCCGACAGTGCTTCAAATTGACTGTTGACCATCAGCAGAGGTTCAAAGCCGATACGCGCACCAGAGGTGACGTAAGCCTGCAGATAGTCGGCCAGAGGTTCATCGTGCAAATGATGGATTTCAAAATCATCGAGAGAGACTTCGTTACGCACCTGGACCTGATAGCGCCCATCGACAAACATCAGCGCGCGATCGCGAAGTACCAATGCAAGACCAGCGGAACCGCTAAAGCCGGTGAGCCAGGCCAGTTTATTGTCGTGCAGTGTGCAATCTTCGCTCTGATGAGCATCGGCACGGGGGACAATCATGCCATCCAGTCCCTGAGCTAATAGCAGACTGCGCAGGGCGGAAAGGGGAGTTGAGTTGTGCATAGTTACCTTCAGGCCTTAACGGAACGGCGGTTCGTTGAATGTACGTAATTTGCGGGAATGCAGCCGGTCGCCTTCAGCACGCAGTCGGTCGATAGCCCGGATGCCAATTTGCAAGTGCTCAGAAATAGCCCCTTCATAAAAACGGTTGGCCTGACCTGGCAGTTTGATCTCGCCATGCAGTGGCTTGTCGGAAACACACAGCAACGTGCCATAAGGGACGCGGAAGCGGTAGCCCTGGGCTGCAATGGTGGCACTCTCCATATCAATAGCGACGGCACGACTGAGGTTAAAACGCAGCGCAGAAGCGGAATAGCGTAATTCCCAGTTACGATCGTCGGTGGTGACGACGGTGCCGGTACGTAGCCGCTGTTTAACCTCTTCACCCGACATGCCGCTGACTTCTTTGGTGGCGTCATACAGTGCGCGCTGAACTTCGGCGATGCTGGGAATCGGAATATCCGGCGGCAGCACGGCATCCAGTACATGGTCGTCGCGCAGATAGGCATGAGCCAGAACATAATCACCAATTGCCTGACTTTCGCGCAGGCCACCACAGTGGCCAATCATCAACCAGACGTCAGGACGTAGCACGGCCAGATGATCGCAAATGGTTTTGGCGTTAGAGGGGCCGACGCCGATATTAACCAGCGTGATCCCCTGACCGTCGGCGGTAATTAAATTCCAGGCAGGCATCTGGTGTTTTTTCCACGCCAGATCGGAGATGGCCTCTTCCGGTGCTTCAGTTTCTGCAGTGATCCAGATCCCCCCTGCGCATGACAGCGCAATATAGGGACTGTCCGGGTCAAGGATTTGACTACAGCCCCAACGGACGAATTCATCCACGTAGCGGGTGTAGTTGGTGAACAGCACGAAGGGCTGAAAATGCTCAACCGGTGTTCCTGTGTAATGACGCAGGCGCGCCAGAGAAAAATCGACCCGACGGGCGTCGAAGTGCGACAGCGGAGAAAACTCTGCCGGATGGTAGGTACCATCTGCCGTTTCGTCACCAATTTGTGAGAGTTCGGTAGTAGGGAAATGGCGCGTTAACCCGGCACTCATCGAGCGGTCGAGCGTGAGTTCAGAACCGTCAATTACATACGGATAGGGGATTTCATGCTGTGATGGCTCGACGGAAATATGCGCATCATAATCCTGATACAGCAGCGTCAGTTGTTCTTCAAGATAAGGGCGAAAAAGCGACGGGCGGGTGATGGTCGTGGTATAGCAGCCTGCATGGGTAAAACGTCCGTATGCGCGCGTTTTCGGTGGGTTTGTGGCACTGCCATCCCAGGTGACACAAAGCGATGGGTAAACAAAAAGACCGTTTTGGCGGGCGGTGTCGTCAGGGAGCGTCCCTGTTTCAATATACTTACCAATGGCACTACGCAGAGCCTTTACCGACTGCTCATACAGCGCGTCCAGTTTATCCAGTGCCTGAGCGGGTGTCAGGCTGGAGCCCTTATTGTTCATGTCTGTCTCCTTGTTCCACAAATGTACTGCTCTCCCGATAGTATGTCACAGGAATGTGAAACAAAAGTCAGACGTTGAGGAAGATTATGCGAAGACCCGATGGCCTTCGCATAAAGGTTTACGCGTGTTGCTTATCTCTCATCAGCATTGCGGTGACGGCCGAAATAAGGCATCCGGCCATCAGGTAAATGGCAACGCTGTGCCAGTCGCCGCCGGAGAAAGTCACTAATGCAGCGGCAATAAAAGGCGTAAAACCACCGCCGACAACGCTGGCAACCTGATAGCCCACGCCCGCGCCACTGTAGCGATAGCTTGCGCCAAACAGGCCGGTAAACATAGGCTGCTGTACGCAGACCACCATATCGTGCGCAATGTTGGCCAACATAATCGCGAAGAACACTATCCAGAAGATGGACTGCGCTTCCAGGGCCATGAAGAACGGGAAGGCGCTGAGTGTACCGACCAGTGCTCCGGTAATATAAACGCGCCGACGGCCAAAGCGATCGGCAAGCCAGGCAAAGCAGGGGATGGTCAAACAACTCAGCCCACCAACCAGTAACCCGATATTCAGAAACAGTTCGCGCGGCAGCCCCAGGTTTTGTGTGGAGTAGTTGAGAGCAAACGCGGTGACGATGTACATCGTCAGGAGCTCACACAGACGCAGGGCGATAATTTTCAGAAATGCCCCTGGGTGACGGGTGAGTGCCTCGATAACCGGCAGTCGCTTTTTCACCGGTTGGGGTTCCTGTTTTTGCTGTTCAAATTCAGCCGATTCATCCATTCTGTTGCGCATCCACAGCGCGCCCAGAACCAGCACAATGCTGAACAGGAACGGAATACGCCAGCCCCAGCTCAGGAACTGCTCATCGGTTGTTTGCGAGCTAATCAACGAGACCAGCCCCGTAGAGAGCAGTAGCCCGACGCCGTAACCGACCTGAACGCCGCTACTGTAGAAAGCTTTTTTATTTTTCGGGGCACTTTCAACAGAGAGTAACGCCGCGCCACCCCACTCGCCGCCGACGGCGAAACCCTGAATGGCACGTAGCGTCACCAGCAGGACAGGTGCCCACCAGCCGATGGTGTCGAAAGAGGGAATGATACCAATCAGTGCAGTTGCAATCCCCATCATCCAGACGGTAAGCATCAACATTCGTTTGCGGCCCAGGCGATCGCCAAAGTGGCCGAAGATGATTCCGCCTAGTGGGCGGAACAGAAACCCGACACCAAAGGTGGCGAAGGCAGCGAGCGTCCCCATTGCTGGGCTAACCTGCGGAAAAAATTCGCGGTTGAATACCAGCGCGGCGGTGATGCCATAAAGCAGAAAGTCATACCAGTCGACCACGGCACCCGCGAAGCTGCCGAGTGCGGCGCGTCGGGCACGGTTAAGCGATGAGGTGTCCTGCTGGGGACCCGTGGAGGTGAGGGTGGAATCCATAGTTATCCTGTCTGTACTGTTTTTTAATTATTAGTATTGGAGTTAGGTTACGCACATTGCAGTCGAGATATAAACGATTGTAATGAGACTACCGCGACAGACGAGAAGATAAAACGATTTTATCCCTTACAAGAGGGCAAGATGAAAAATAAGACGATTGAAGAAATTAATAAGCAAAAAGCCTGCTTAGTTTCCTAAGCAGGCTTCTTAAATTTGGCTCCTCTGACTGGACTCGAACCAGTGACATACGGATTAACAGTCCGCCGTTCTACCGACTGAACTACAGAGGAATCGTGTGAACGAGGCGCATATTAGCGGGGGCGATGGGGGTTGTCAAAGGGGTAAATGAAATTGTGTGTTCGTTTGCTGACAAATTCAACAAAGCGGCGATCTTTCATGCTTTTTAGGCATTTGCCCCATTCTGGTGCGTGTCTACCTCTTGTGGGGCAGTCCGGGAAAAGGCGGAATCAGGAGAGGCTATCCCTTTCCTGCGCCATCCCTTACTTAACGGGAGCTTAACATTAAATACTCGTCTACAGATGAAACTGGCAAGTATCTTGCAATCCTGAGTTTCATGACTGCCAGCATGGGTTCTGGTATTCCGACAGGAGGCAAAATGAACTTCAGACGACTGAAATACTTCGTGAAAATCGTCGATATTGGTAGCCTGACCCAGGCAGCGGAAGTATTGCATATCGCTCAGCCCGCGCTGAGCCAGCAGGTTGCTACGCTGGAGGGGGAACTGGATCAACAGTTGTTGATCCGCACTAAACGCGGGGTGACGCCGACGGAGGCGGGGAAAGTGTTGTATACGCACGCCCGGACGATATTACGTCAGTGTGAACAGGCACAGCTTGCGGTCAATAATGTAGGGCAGACCCTGAGTGGACACGTCTCTATTGGCCTGGCACCTGGCACTGCAGCATCATCAATTACCATGCCGTTATTACAGACCGTTCGCGCCGAGCTGCCCGATGTACTGGTCTATTTGCATGAAAACAGCGGGGCGGTGCTGAACGATAAATTGCTCAGTGGTCAATTAGATATGGCGGTGCTCTACGAGCGCTCGCCGATCGCGGGTATTTCCAGTCAACCGTTACTCAAAGAGGATCTTTTCCTGGTGGGGACGCGTGAATGTCCTGGGCCAAGTGTCGATTTAACGGCAGTCGCGCAGATGAATTTGTTTCTGCCACGGGATTACAGTGCGGTTCGCCTCCGTGTTGACGAAGCCTTCTCACTGCGCCGCTTAACGGCCAAAGTAATAGGTGAAATTGATTCTATCTCTACCCTAACGGCCGCGATTGCCAGCGGTATGGGGGTGACGGTTTTGCCTGAATCAGCAGCCCGGGCATTATGTCATGCAGCGAATGGCTGGATGGCGCGGATTACAACGCCCTCAATGAATCTGCCCCTCTCGCTTAATATGTCAGCCAGAGGCAGTTTGACACCACAGGCTCAGGCGGTGAAAGAAATTCTGTTGTCGCTGGTTAGCCGTCCGGCTCTGGACAATCGTGAGCTACAGTTGGTGAGTTAAACCTTATTCCAGCCAGGAATAAGATGCAGGTTTTTATTATTTGTTATGCCGGGCATCAGACTTTAACAATAGCGTAATGTCTGATGTACCCGGAGCGAAAAGTGAATTTCCAGCAACTTAAAATAATCCGCGAGGCGGCCCGCCAGGATTACAACCTGACGGAAGTCGCGAATATTCTTTATACCTCGCAGTCGGGGGTAAGTCGGCATATTCGCGAACTTGAAGATGAACTTGGCATCGAAATTTTTATTCGCCGTGGTAAGCGTTTACTTGGCATGACCGAACCGGGGAAGGCGCTGCTGGTGATCGCTGAACGTATTCTTAATGAAGCCAGCAATGTTCGCCGACTGGCGGACCTGTTTACCAATGACACGTCTGGTGTGCTGACCATTGCGACCACACACACACAGGCCCGCTATAGCCTGCCTGCGGTGATCAAAGCATTTCGTGAACTCTTCCCGGAGGTTCGCCTGGAGCTTATCCAGGGGACACCGCAAGAAATTGACGTTCTTCTGCAAAATGGTGGCGCTGACATTGGTATTGCCAGTGAACGACTCAGCAGCGATCCGCTGTTGGTGGCGTTTCCCTGGTTTCGTTGGCAGCACAGCCTGCTCGTTCCACATGATCATCCATTAGTTAAGGCTTCCCCGCTTACGCTTGAGTCTATTGCTCACTGGCCGCTCATTACCTATCGGCAGGGTATTACGGGGCGCTCACGTATTGATGAGGCATTTGCGCGTAAAGGGTTGGTGCCGGATATTATCCTCAGTGCACAGGACTCGGATGTGATTAAAACGTATGTAGCGCTGGGGCTGGGAATCGGGCTGGTGGCGGAGCAATCCAGTGGCGAGCAGGAGGAGGGGACGTTAACTCGCCTTGATACCCGGCATTTATTTGATGCGAACACCGTTTGGCTGGGGCTCAAACGTGGTCAGTTGCAGCGCAATTACGTCTGGCGATTCATCGAGCTATGCAACGCAGGTTTATCTGTGGAAGAGATTAAACGCCAGGCAATGGAGCCTGATGAAGTGATGATTGATTATCAGATATAAAGCAAAAAGCCTGCTTAGTTTCCTAAGCAGGCTTTTTAAATTTGGCTCCTCTGACTGGACTCGAACCAGTGACATACGGATTAACAGTCCGCCGTTCTACCGACTGAACTACAGAGGAATCGTGTGAACGAGGCGCATATTACTGACCTCACCATGACGTGTCAACAGTAAAATTAACACGCCATATCAATTGGTTAATTAATCTTCAAATTCAGTATTAATGCACATTTGATGAGCGAAAATGGTCTTCTTCCTGGCTATCGCGCAACCGAAGCATTGGGTTCTGGCGATAGAACTGGAAAAAGCGTTGCCACAATGCCGGGAAACGTGGTGCAAACAACTCGGGGGCGCTGAAGAAATACTCGGATAATACCGCAAAGCATTCTGCAGGATCGGTTGCTGCGTAGGCATCTATACTGCAGGCCGTTTCACCCACTAGATCGATTTCATCCTGGATATTGTTCATCGCGGCATGGAGATCGTGCTCCCAGTTCGCAATTTCCCTCAGCGGGATAGCCGGAACGCCGCTGGCGCGATCGCCATTACGCATATCAAGTTTATGTGCCACTTCATGAATAATCAGATTAAAGCCGGAAGCATCGAAGGAGTCCTGTATATCAAGCCAGTTCAGGATCACAGGACCCTGTTGCCAGCTTTGGCCTGACTGAATAATCCGTTGATTGTGCACCAGCCCAATATCATCTTCCCATTCGTCATCCACGACAAACGGGGCAGGGTAAATGAGGACTTCATGAAAACCATCAAGCCACTCGATGCCTAATTCCAGAACAGGCAAACAGAAAAGCAGAGCAATTCGTGCACTTTTTAGTGCGTCCAGTTCAAATCCTTGTAGTGCAACCAATCTTTTTTGCTGTAAAAAACGCTCGGCCAGGGCAATAAGCCTGGCTTGTTCTTGTTCAGTAAGATTCACCAGAAGAGGAATTGCCAGGGCATCATCCCAGGGCCAGTCATCATTCCGGGCTGTTTCTTGCTCTTTCCAGGGCCACTTAATCATCGTTTTGCTCGCAAACTCGTCACTTGAACGAAATTGACGGAACTGGGTCTGTTAAAATGCCAAATTACCTGGCATCATGGCAACCACCAGAACGGAGAGATGCCAGAGCGGCTGAATGGACCGGTCTCGAAAACCGGAGTAGGGGCAACTCTACCGGGGGTTCAAATCCCCCTCTCTCCGCCACTATTCAAACACTTGCACGCCTTGCTTTCAACGTCAGCAGCTACAGATGTTTTTTTCTTTGAGTATCCTCACAAGTTTGTCAGTCTATTGCCTTCGCGACATAAAAATCCGCTTCAAATAAACAAAAAGCCCGCTTCATATGAAGCAGGCCTGATACGTCTTGTGCAAAATTAGAACTGGTAGACTAAACCAACGGCAACAATATCGTCGGTTGCGATGCCATTGCTTTCATAGAAGCTGTCATCTTCATCCAGCAGGTTGATTTTGTAATCAACGTAGGTGGACATATTTTTGTTGAAGTAATAAGTCACACCGACATCAACATATTTTACCAGGTCTTTGTCAACGTAACGCCAATTACCATGGCTGACTCTCTGACCGCCTAAATCACTGCCTTTGGACTGCAGATAAGATACGGACGGACGCAGACCGTAATCGAACTGGTACTGAGCCACAACTTCAAAGTTTTGCGTTTTGTTTGCGATACCGCCTTTATCAACATCGTCACCAGCAGCATTTTTATAAGTACCTTTGCCGTATGCAGTCATATTGCGGGTTTCTGCATACATCGCAGCCAGGTAGATATCATTGGCATCATATTTCGCACCGATGGTCCAGGCATCAGCTTTGTCACCGCCAGCATAGCTGTTACGGCTATTAATGCCATCGTTGTAACCGCGGGCGACCTGATTATCGGTACGGTCAGATGAAGAATACGCCGCACCCAGGCTTAAACCGAAGTCGAAGTCATAGGAGGTGGACATACCGAACCCGTCGCCGTTTTCACGAGCCAGTTTACGGTTTGCACTATTACCAGTACCCTCCTGATTGCTCCAGATGTCACCTTCATTTTCATTATTACCCTGGTACTGCAGAGCGAAGTTCAGACCGTCAACCAGACCAAAGAAGCCGTGGTTACGATAAGTGGCAACACCGTTGGTACGGCCTGTCATATAAACGTCGGTCTGGGTGTAGGTATCGCCACCGAATTCTGGCAGCATATCGGTCCACGCTTCTACATCGTATACCACGCCATAGTTACGACCGTAATCGAAGGTGCCATATTCGCCAAAGCCTAAACCAGCGAAGCCCAGACGAGTCCAGGAGTTTGCGCCTTCACCTTCGGTGCTGTTGGCCTGAACGTTATATTCCCACTGGCCGTAACCCGTCAGCATGTTATTGATCTGAGTTTCGCCTTTGAAGCCAACACGAACGTAAGTCTGGTCGCCATCATTGCTCGCGTCATCAGAGAAATAATGTAAGCCATCTACTTTACCGTACAGATCTAATTTATTGCCGTTCTTATTATAGATTTCAGCTGCATTTGCAGCGCCGGCCGCTAATAAGGCGGGGACAATAATTGCCAGTACTTTTCTTTTCATTATGTATTTCCTTATGATAATAATTTATATGAATATGTAGTGCATCCAAAAAACTACATTTTGATACTATCTATGAAGTTCATTTAATTTTAAATATAACGTGTAACAATTATATATAAAGAATTTCAAAATGTTTCTATAACGGCTTTTTATAATGCAGTGAGTATGATTAATTAAATTTCATTTTTATTATAAATGTATGTTTATCATCACTTTATGGATTTTGCTTATATATACATATAAATATATTAAATTGGCGTAATTTATGTGTTTTGGATGGTGTGTGTAATTAACGGGTGGTTTGGTTGTTTGAATTGACAACTGACGGACTCTTATATCAAAAGAGATTGAAACATTTATAATAATGGTGAATCTGAGACTGGCAGTGGTCTGTGATGAAAATTGTTGCTAAGGTGGTTCTCTTTCTGCACAGAGAATAAGCGTGAAACTACAATACTGGCAGTCACAATTTGAAGCATGGCTGCGTGAGAAGCATTCAGGGCAAGATGCCGCCCATGACATCTTTCATTTTCGCCGCGTGTGGATGACATCGCAAAAGCTGAGCACTGCTGCAGGTATTGACTGGCTGGTCGTACTGACTGCGTGTTATTTCCACGATCTTGTCAGCTTACCGAAAAATCATCCGGAACGTCATCGTTCATCGGTACTGGCCGCACAGGAAACCTGTCGCGTACTGTCACAGGACTTTCCTGAATTTCCTCAGGATCGGCTACATGCGGTGAGTCATGCTATCGCTGCGCATAGTTTTAGCGCAAAAATTACGCCCACGACCCTTGAAGCCAAAATCGTTCAGGATGCCGATCGACTTGAGGCGCTCGGTGCCATCGGTCTGGCGCGTGTGTTTGCCGTTTCTGGCTCGCTGGGTGTGGCATTGTTTGACGCGGAGGATCCGTTTGCCCGGCAGCGCAACCTGGATGATAAACAGTACGCGCTCGATCATTTCCAGACCAAACTGCTGACGTTGCCACTGACAATGCAAACCGAACAAGGGCGGCATCTGGCGCAGCATAATGCTGACTTCTTACTGACGTATATGGCGAAACTCAGCGCAGAATTAAAAGGAGAATATGAGATGTTGGATTTTGCGGCGATTCAACCCCTTAAAGCATATCAGTAGTCGTCATTGCTGAAACGTCAATTGCACCAATTTATGTTAACCTGTCGACTATCCATTTCGGCCGGTTAAACGTATGCAGGATAATTTTTCAGTAGCAGGCTCCATGAAACCAATGACAGATGATACCGGAGTTACCGTTCAGGTGATTTTGGCTAAGTTGCTTGAAATATATGATGTGAAAACGCTGGTTGCTCATCTCAATGGCGTCGGCGAAAACCACTGGAGCCCGGCCATCTTTAAGCGTGTGGTCGCCAATGAAACATGGCATCGCCTTAGCGATCGTGAGTTTGCTCACCTGTATTCTTTACTCCCGACGCCGCCTGCACACCATCCGCATTATGCCTTTCGGTTTATCGACCTTTTTGCCGGAATAGGCGGGATTCGCCGTGGTTTCGAAGCGATAGGTGGGCAGTGCGTGTTCACCAGTGAATGGAACAAACATGCTGTTCGCACCTATAAAGCGAACAATTATTGCTCTCCTGAGCAGCACCATTTTAATGAAGATATTCGCGATATCACCCTCAGCCATCATGAGGGGGTGAGTGACGAGCAGGCTGCTGAGCATATTCGTCAACACGTTCCCGAGCATGATGTCCTGCTGGCCGGCTTCCCTTGCCAGCCATTTTCTCTGGCGGGGGTATCAAAGAAAAACGCGTTAGGACGCGCCCACGGTTTTGCCTGCGATACGCAAGGCACACTTTTTTTTGACGTGGTGCGAATTATCGACGCGCGGCGACCGGCTATATTTGTGCTCGAAAACGTCAAAAATCTGAAGAGTCATGACCAGGGAAAAACCTTTCGTATCATCATGCAAACGCTGGATGAACTGGGCTACGACGTGGCAGATGCAGCAGATAATGGCCCGGATGACCCGAAGATTATCGATGGGCAACATTTTTTACCCCAGCATCGTGAACGTATTGTGCTCGTCGGTTTTCGGCGGGATCTGAACCTGAAGTCAGACTTTACGTTGCGTGATATTGTCAGCCGCTACCCTCATCGCCGAACAACGCTCGCAGAGCTGCTTGAACCGACCGTTGATGCAAAATATGTGCTGACACCGGTTCTGTGGAAATACCTGTATCGTTATGCGAAAAAGCATCAGGCACGGGGCAATGGATTTGGTTACGGTATGGTCTATCCCGGCAACCCCGATAGCGTAACGCGCACATTATCCGCACGTTACTATAAGGATGGGGCAGAAATTTTGATAGACCGTGGCTGGGATATGGCGCTGGGTGAACAGGATTTCGATGATCCTGCCAATCAGCGACATCGCCCTCGTCGATTAACACCAAGAGAGTGTGCGCGCCTGATGGGGTTTGAGTCTCCTCAGGGTTACCAGTTTCGCATTCCGGTATCCGATACCCAGGCTTACCGCCAGTTCGGTAATTCGGTGGTCGTCCCGGCATTTGCGGCGGTAGCCAAACTGCTGGAGCCGAAGATCAAACAGGCTGTTGCGCTACGCGAGAAAGAACAGCAGCATGGCAGACGTTCACGATAAGGCGACACGCAGTAAAAATATGCGGGCGATAGGGACCCGCGATACGGCGATCGAAAAACGCCTGGCCGACATCCTGACGGAGCAGGGGGTAACGTTTCGCGTGCAGGATGCAACGTTGCCCGGTCGACCCGATTTTGTGGTGGATGATTATCGCTGTGTTCTCTTTACCCACGGCTGTTTCTGGCATCAGCACAATTGTTACCTCTTTAAAGTTCCGGCAACCCGCACGGCGTTCTGGCTGGAGAAGATAGGAAAAAACGTGGTACGTGATAAGCGGGACTGCGAAAAATTGCAGTCGTTGGGATGGCGAGTCTTGATTGTCTGGGAATGCGCCCTGCGTGGGCGTGAGAAACTGGGTGACGAGGCACTGTCTGAGCGGGTTATCGAATGGATCTGCGGCGGCGGAGCCACCGCGCAGATCGACTCTCAGGGCATTCATTTACTGTAATGATTTTTCCGATGGGGTTGCGACCGCGTCCGCTTTAACAGGGAATAAGTATTTTCCTAGCGTCACCAATACCACGGCAAAAACAATGACCCCGAGTGCCAGCCACTCAATCAACGCCAGGCTTTCACCTCCCAGGCCCGTACCTAACAGAACCGCCACCACCGGGTTGACGTAGGCATAGCTGGTGGCCAAAGCCGGGCTTACATTACGAATAAGGAACATATAAGCGTTAATCGCAATAATTGAGCCGAACAGAGCGAGGTATGCCACCGCCATAAAACCGGAGAAGGTTGGCATCGCGGTCAGCTTTTCTCCACAGAGCAGCGATGCGCACATCAGCACAATACCCGCGGCTAACATTTCAATAGCACCGGCCATCATGCCAACGGGCAAGGTAATGCGTGAGCCGTACACGGAGCCAAACGCCCAGCTCATTGAACCAATCAGGATTAGTACCGCCCCCCAGGGATTACCACTTAAGTTACTCCCGCTGTTAAGCATGATGATCCCGGCGAGCCCAATTGCGATCCCTATCCATTCCAGTTTGCGTGTTTTGATGCCAAAAAAGTGACTAAAGCACAGGGTAAACAGCGGGACGGTAGCAACCACCACAGCGGCAATGCCGGAAGGGACGTTTTGATGTTCTGCGACGGTAACGAGGCCATTGCCTACCGCCAATAGCAGGATACCAATCAGTGCAGCATTCAGGAGCGGGCGCAGTGGTGGCAGCTTATGTCCGCGAATAAGTAAGAATGCGGTTAATAAAATGCCTGCAGAGAGAAAGCGCACGCCAGCCATCATCAACGGCGGCCAACTTTCAACACCAATGCGAATAACGAAGTACGTGGAACCCCAGATGATGTACAGCGCGAAGAGCGCACTGAAAAGTGGTAACAATTGCCTGAAACGCATAATCCCTCACGGTGGAAATAAAAAGGTGCAACATAGTAAACGTCAAAACTATCATGCTGGCGAGATTTATAATTGCCTGCCGTTGTTAAATATTTGTTGACCAGAAAGGTCAGTTTCAGCATGGCGTGTTTTACTTCATACTTATGACTGCAAAAAAATAATATTGAGGATTAAAATTTTGGCAGGAAGTAGCTTACTCACCTTGCTTGATGACATCGCCACGCTTCTGGACGATATCTCAGTGATGGGAAAACTGGCCGCGAAAAAAACGGCGGGTGTGCTGGGAGACGATTTGTCGCTTAACGCGCAACAGGTGTCGGGCGTGCGGGCGAACCGCGAGCTTCCGGTGGTCTGGAGTGTGGCCAAAGGATCTTTCGTCAACAAAGTTATCCTGGTGCCGCTGGCGCTATTGATCAGCGCCTTCATTCCATGGGCGATCACGCCCTTATTAATGATTGGTGGGGCATTCCTCTGTTTTGAGGGCGTGGAAAAAGTGCTTCACACCCTGGAAGCGCGAAAACACCAGGAAACACCGGAAGAACGACAGCAGCGTCTGACATCTCTTGCCGCACAGGACCCGCTGACGTTTGAGAAAGATAAAATCAAAGGGGCGGTACGTACCGACTTTATTTTATCTGCGGAGATTGTGGCCATTACGTTGGGTATTGTGGCGGATGCGCCGTTGTTGAATCAGGTACTGGTTTTGTCGGGTATTGCTTTGGTGGTGACCGTTGGTGTGTATGGTCTGGTCGGTATTATTGTGAAGCTCGACGATATTGGCTACTGGCTGGCAGAAAAGCGCAGCGCACTTGCTCAGGCGCTGGGTAAGGGATTGCTGGTGGTGGCTCCCTGGCTCATGAAATCACTTTCCGTGGTTGGTACGCTGGCGATGTTTTTAGTTGGCGGCGGCATTGTGGTACATGGCATTGCACCCCTGCATCATGCGATTGAGCACTTTGCCCAGCAACAGAGTTCATTCATTGCCTTCATGCTTCCGACCCTGCTTAATCTGGTGCTCGGCTTTATTATCGGTGGGATCGTGGTAATGCTGGTAAACATGGTTGCCAGATTACGCGGAGTTTCGCACTAATTGTCGCGTGGTAGATTACGCAAAACGTCTCTTTGTCGTCTAAGGTGAAAAGGTTTCTCTTGATACAGGAGGCAGGTATGGTCTTTTCTGTCAGTGAGGAAGTCACCGCGAAAGAGGGTGGCCCACGCATGATCGTTACCGGGTATGCCAGCGGAATGGTGGAGTGCCGCTGGTATGACGGTTTTGGCGTCAAACGGGAGGCATTTCGTGAAGATGAACTGGTTCCTGGCGAACGCAGTCCGCTACGCCAGGATGCCTGAATATCACTGGCTGGCGTAACCTGGTGATCTCTCAACCATTAGTTATATTTATCATTTTGGTGAGAATTATTTACTTGTCAGGCAAAAAAATTGCAGATAAGGTTGGTTTCGCATCAGATTTCCTGGTGTAACGAATTTTCAAGTGCTTCTTGCATAAGCAAGCTTGATCCCGACCCGATAAGGGCCGGGATTTTTTTCGCCCAAAGTCAGCGATTGATCTCCGTCACGCTAAAATCATGGATATCAAGCTCGAACGCGTCGGCCAGCTCATGCCATGTATGATAATCCCGGCCATCAACGCTGACGCGATCGGGGTCATCATGGCTGCGGTGAATTTCGCTCTCGCAGATTTCGTTGATAGCTTTCAATAGCGCGTCCACATCGACGCTGACTTCACGTTTGGCCGTATCGCTGTACTCTTTCGCGGTTTTCATCCTCATACCTCTCAACCGTTAAGGATACCGGGGCACGTATCAGAATCTCTGATGCGTACAAGTTAAGTATAGACCGTCGAGAAAACCTGCAATCACGCGCGCAGGGCGCTGCCAGGAAAAGGAATTTGTTCTACACTGGCACAAAGCCACAGGAGGAAAACGATGAAGGTGAATGATCGGGTTACAGTCAAAACGGACGGCGGGCCGCGTCGGCCAGGCCTGGTACTGGCGATTGAAGAGTTTAGTGAAGGCACCATGTACCTGGTTTCTCTGGAAGACTACCCGCTCGGTATCTGGTTCTTTAATGAGTCAGGCCATCAGGATGGTATCTTTGTGGAGAAAGTGGAGTAATCCAGGTTCCAGGTGCTGATTCTGACTGGTGGCGAACCCACCAGTCAGAACGTCCTAACGCATATTCACAAAGATACCATTGGTGACGTTATCTGTGAGTCGTACAACGTGATAGATAACTTGCTTATTATGTGTCTTGATCTTTCGTTTTATATTCCCCTTATGGGATGAGACTGTCTTCGCCTTGATATTCATTTGATCGGATATCTGTATTGTTCCCTGACCGGCCATCCACATACGTAGCATGCTGGATTCGGTACGGCTTAATGATAGTGTTGGCAGGTTCACATCAATGACAATATCCACTTCCTTTTTCAGAATATCGCCAAGAAGTTCATCCAGTGAATCTGGTTTAATCGACTTAGAGCTGATTAATAAATTTTTTCTTACTAAGAGATACTCATCAAAATGGACATTGGCAATTGCCATAAATACAATAAATAAAGTACTGGGATGTTGATTAATGATTTGCTTAATTCTCTGGCTGTTATCCGGATCGTGAATAAAGCAGTCTTCATTAATAAACACCACAGACGGCTGCAGTGAGACACAGGCGATGCTGAGTTCATCAACGCTTGAAATATCGTTGATTTCCCTTTTCTTCACCCCCCGACTTACCAGATATCCGGTCAACCCTAGCCGGGTGTAACTGCATAAATCCATAATAATCGTTGACATGGCATACCCTCACTCAATGCGTAACGATAATTCCCCTTACCTGATTATTTCATCACAACTAAACGGAATAATAACGACCCAATATGACGCTTTCGCTGTTTTCAGGCGAATTTACTATCCCGTAAAGTTGCGTATAATTTGCCAGGAAACATCTTAAAGTAAAGTAAATGTTGCGTTATGTGAGTGAGGCAAAAACAAATAAACCGCGACAGCGTTATCCTGGTGGATGTTGCCTGTATTTGAATTTAGGACAATCCTTAGTAAAACAGGATAAAAAATAAGGGTTATTATTTTGAAGGCATTTCACTGATGATGTCAGCCAACAAATTAAAAATCTCACTGAATAAACGCTCACAGAAGGGGGCAATTAATGGCATGAGCGCAGCCATTAATGAAATACCCACGGTCAGGGTGAGTGGGAAACCAATGACAAATATCGATAGCTGTGGCGCCATACGGTTTAACAAACCGAGTGCGAGGTTGAGTGTGAGCAGCAGCGTCATCACCGGCAGAGCCAGCATCAGGCCATTGAGGAAGATGAGCCCGCCCGCCCGCGCCAGTGCGAGAAAGGCATTGCTATTCACCGGATGGCCACCGATAGGCAGAGTATGGAAGGTATCCACCAACAGCGAGATAAGCCACAAGTGGCCATTAAAGGTGAGGAACAGCAGCATCGCCAGCAAATCTATCAGACGTGCCAGAACGGGCATATTCAGGCGGCTGCCCGGGTCGAAGAAAGTTGCGAAGGAGAGACCCATTTGCAGCCCGATGATTTCCCCGGCGGTACGCACTGCGGCAAACGCAAATTGCATGGTGAACCCTAACGCGATGCCGATCAGGATTTGCTGCATCGCCTGCCATATCGCACCGACAGAAAAGATAGGCACGTTTACGGGAGGAAGCAGCGGCGCGATAACCATGGTAATCATCAACCCCAGCCCCAGTTTTACTCGCTTGGGGATGGCGCGTTCGCTGAGTATCGGCGCCGTTGAAATGAGCGCCAGTATGCGCAGTAGGGGCCAGAAGTAAAGATTCAGCCAGTGGAGCCAATCAACGCTGGTCACCTGCAACATAGCGTCGTTTACCCGATGATGTAGGGGATATTGCTGAACAGCGTACGCACGTAGTCGAGCAGCAAGTTAAGCATCCACGGACCGGCAACGATGATGGCAATAAAGACCGCGACAATTTTCGGAATGAAGGACAGCGTCATTTCGTTAATCTGGGTTGCTGCCTGCAGGATACTGATGATAAGACCCGTGACGAGGGCAACCAGCAACAAAGGTGCGGCAAGGGCAAGGGCAACTTTCATCGCCTCAGTGCCCATCATCATGACCGATTCAGGAGTCATTTCGCGCCTCTAACTGTAAAAGCTTTGTGCAAGCGAGCCGACAAGCAGCTGCCAGCCGTCAACCAGCACAAACAGCATCAGCTTGAATGGGAGTGCAATGGTAGCTGGTGGCACCATCATCATCCCGAGCGCCATCAGGACGCTGGCGATGACCAGATCGATTATCAGAAATGGAATAAAAATGGTAAAACCTATCTGGAATGCCGTTTTCAACTCACTGGTGACATAAGCCGGCAGCAAAATGCGCATCGGCACTGCTTCAGGTCCCTGTAACGGGCCGCTGTTTGCCAGGCGGGAGAACAGGGCCAGATCGGCTTCGCGGGTCTGGCGCAGCATAAACTCACGCAACGGCTGTGCGCCTTTCTCCATGGCTTCCTGCATGGAAATCTTCTCTTCGCTGAAGGGTTGATACGCATCAACGTAGATTTTGTCGATCACCGGCGACATGATGAAGAAAGTCAAAAACAGCGCCAGTCCAAGTAAAACCTGGTTCGGCGGTGCTGACGGTGTTCCCAGCGCATTACGTAACAGACCAAAAACGATGATGATGCGGGTGAAGCTGGTCATCATCAGCAAAATAGCCGGCAGGAACGTCAGCGAGGTGATAAATACCAGCGTTTGGACGGGCAACGTCCAGCTTTGTCCGCCACCGGGTAGCGGTTGGCTAACCAGACCCGGTAGTTGGGCCAGGGCGGCTGGGCTGAAAAGCCACAGACCCGTCAGCGTGAGGGATAACAAACGGCGCATCAGGATCTCCCAGGACGCTTCAGCAAACTCTTCATCATGGCCTGGAAATCCGCAGGGGAGGCCGCTTTTTCTTCTGCACTGGCAGGTGCCGGGGGGAGGGTATGCAGGACGTTGATCTGCGACGCTGTAACGCCCAGCACCAGACGCGCGTCTTCGACCTCAACAATCACCACCCGCTCACGTGGACCTAATGAGGTACTGGCCGAAACTTTCAGTCCACGCGTACTGACGCTTTTGGGGGCAAATCCCAGGCGCTTAACCAGCCAGGCGGCTCCCAGGATCAACACAATAATCCCCAGCAGCGCGCCGCTGACCTGCACTAACGGTGAACCGGGTACAGCAGCGGGCTGAGAGACGGTGGCCTGGGTATTCATCGTTAACGGCTCAGACGGCGCATACGTTCAGATGGGGTAATAATGTCGGTAATACGGACACCGTATTTATCTGCGACTACCACAACTTCACCCTGAGCAATCAAATAACCGTTGATCAGAATATCCAGCGGCTCGCCCGCCAGACCGTCCAGCGCGACGACCGAACCCTGCGTCAGGCGCAGCAGTTCTTTGATGGTCATGCGGGTGCGGCCCAATTCAACGGTCAGCTTGACCGGAATATCCATGATCAGGTCGATATCCTGCAGCGCACCGCTGACGTCGCCGCCACCTAGCTGCTGGAATACCGCATCGGCCGCACTTTTGGTGGTCGTTGTTTTTTGCTCGTTTAACGCGTCAGCCCACAGATCGTCCAATGCACCAGTGTTTTCATCGGACGGATTATTCATGTCACTCATTTGGGCTGTTCCTCATTCAGCGAATTCAAAATCGGGTTTATCAAATGTTCTACGCGTAACGCATACTGACCATTTACGGTGCCATATTGGCTGGTCAGCACAGGTACGCCGTCCACATGAGCAATAATGCGGTCGGGTTTTTCAATCGGCAGTACATCGCCGGGTTTCAGCTTCAAAATCTGGGACAGCCGCAACGGAATGTCAGCAAAGTTTGCTACCAGTTCCAGCTCAGAATGCTGAACCTGACGCACCAGATTATTGCGCCAGTTTTGATCTTCATTACGCGAGTTTTCCAGCGGTGGGTTTACCAGCAGTTCGCGCAACGGTTCAATCATGCTGAATGGCAGACAGATGTTAAATTCACCGGTCAGGTTGCCGATTTCAACGTGGAATGGGGTGTTCACCACGATGTCGTTCGGGGAAGTGGTGATATTGGTAAACTTCACCTGCATCTCGGAACGGACATATTCCACTTCCAGCGGGTTGATAGCCTTCCACGCGTCGCTGTAGCTTTCCAGCGCCAGTTTCAGCATGCGGTTGATCACGCGTTGTTCAGTGTGCGTAAATTCACGGCCTTCGACTTTCGTCGGAAAACGACCATCACCGCCGAACAGGTTATCAACGGCGATAAACACCAGACTCGGTGAGAACACCACCAGACCTGTCCCGCGTAGCGGTTTCAGGTGGATTAAGTTCAGGTTGGTCGGAACCGGTAAGTTACGCGCAAACTCGTGGTATGGCTGGATACGGATCGCGCCCACGGTAATATCCGGGCTGCGGCGTAGCAGGTTAAATAACCCCATACGGAACTGGCGCGCAAAGCGTTCGTTAATGATCTCCAGCGCCTGCAAACGCTCACGAACGACGCGGCGCTGAGTGTTGGGATCATAAGGACGAATATCGCTTTCTTTTGCGATACCGGAAATGGGTTCGTCTTTAGTTTCGCTATCGCCGTTAAGCAATGCGTCGATTTCAGCCTGAGAAAGAATACTGTCGCCCATGTCTTTACCGCAGAATAAAAGCTGTATAAAGAACGTCGGTGACAACCTGTTTCGGCTGCCCGACAACGAGCGGAGTCGCGAGCGTCTCTTTGATAGCGGCAATCAGTTGCTGTTTGCCTTCTTCTGTTGCGAGCGTGGCGGCGTTCTGGCGAGAGAACAATAACAGCAGACGGCTGCGCACTTCTGGCAGATATTCGTTAAGACGCGAGCGTGTCGCCTCGTCCTTCATGCGCAGAGTGATACCGATATACAGCACGCGATCCGCATCACCTAAATTGACGGTAAACGTATCCAGTGCAAAGAACACTGGGGCTGGTGGTGGAGCCGGTTCCGCTTTTACGCTGGCGGACGGCTGCTGTTGCATGCGCCAGTAGCTATAGCCCGCAGTAGCGAGGGCGGCGAGCGTAATTAACACCAGCAGAGGGATCCAAATAGCGCGTTTACTCTTTTTGTTAATCGCGGAGTCAGTCATCAGATACGGGCTTCCTGTTTCGGTACAGCTTATAGGCTGATTATCCCGTGTCCTGGCCACGACAAAGCGTGGAAAAGACGCGGATAATCATGCTACCTCTGGCGTTAGGCGAAGATGTCTACTGCACCATCACCGCGAGCCACGGCTTGCAGTGCAGCAGGTGTGACCAGAACAGCATCATCTTCGGGAGCAAAAATATCTTGTCCATGCGCACGCCCAGCCTGTTGTTGCTGTGAAGACGACTGTTGCTGACCCGCGAAGCTTTCGCTACTGATACTGCTTTGCCCCAGTTGGATCCCGCTTTCAGCCAACTGCGTGCGCAGCATGGGTAATGCCGCTTCCAGCGCCGCGCGAACGTGGCTATGAGGCGAGACCATCTGCAGTTGCGCCATGTTGTCATCGAGCTTGAGGGAAATCTGCACTTGCCCCAGATCCTGCGGATGCAAGCGCAGTTCCGCACTTTGCTGACCCTGACGGGTGAACAGCGTGACGTGCTGACTCAGTGATTGCTGCCATTCATGGCTTCCCAGCGGGGCGCTCAATACCGGTGCCGCGGCAGTTGGTAACGGCTGCGCATGTGTCTGTGTGCCAGCCAGCGGAGCTATTGTTGCGCCAACACTGGTTGGGGACGGTGAACTTTCAATCTCCGCACGCGTGGCTGCCGCTGCGGTTAATGGGGTTAAACCCGCATTGTTGGTCTGATCCGCGCCACTGGCATGCATCGCGGCATCTGCTTTACCTTTTTTCCCTTCACCGGTCAGTAATTCACTGGCGCTATCGGCGGTCGTGTTGGCGGTATTACCACGTAACAGTACCGACAGAGTCGCATCCGCCGGTGCTGGAGTAGCATCAACAGCCGGAGTGGTTACCTGTTGCCCCGGCAGCATAGCGAACAGCGCACTCAGGTTAGCGAGATCGTCATCGCTCAGATGGGCTATTTTTTCATCCTGCTGTGCGGTTTTGCCCAGTGTCGTCAGGGCATTAACCTTCAGTGAGGGCGTGAGCGCAGACAGCAACTGTTGTGCATCAGTCAGGTCGGCTAGCGACGCCTCGGTTTGGACCTCTTTTTGTGCCAGCAGATCGGCTAATTTTACCGTCTGCGCGGTATCACCATTCTTTTGCAATAACCCTTTTTGCAGTTTGCTACCAGCCGCCTGTAAATCGGCCAGCGATAGCGGGGCACCTTTACCCTGTGCATCGCCTGCACCTAATGCACCTGCCAGCAACGCTAAAAAATCCTCAGGGGAATCTACCGCTTTGCCTGACTGAAGACCTGCGGCTACGTCGGTGTCGGTGGTAATCAGTTGGGGTAACGTAATCATTCGGGTTTCCTCATAGCTGCACGCTGAGCAAATTCATCCATTTTTTTCTGATCCAGACGGTTTTCAGCCAGTAAAGCGGCTGTTGTTTGCCTGTCCTGCAGAGTCTGCCATGCCTGCAGTCGCTGCTTTTTATCGCGCCAACTGCTCAACGCCAGGTCTACTTTCTGCGTCCATTGGTTGAGTTGTTGGCGATGTTGCTCAATCGCTTTTTCCAGCGTCTGAATAAATTGTTGATAGTTAATCCAGCGATTACTGGTAATACCCTGACCCATATCGCTATTAAGGTTGTTGCGATATTCATGCTGATAATCGATCAGCATCTTCAACTGCTCTTCCGCCTGCTGACATCCGCGGCGCATCTCGCCTAATAAGATTGCCGCATCATCGACTTCTTTTTCAGCCAGGTCTTTAAGTGTTGCCAGCGCACCATGTTGTGCCATGACCTATGCTCTCCTGCTTAATCACACACCAGGGAAAATCAGATCCAAAGCCTGCAGGGAGTCTTCCCAGTCGGCTCGTTCAAAGATGCCTTGCTGTAAAAATGCTTCCAGCTGTGGCCATAAGGCAATGGCTTTATCCAACATGGGATCGCTGCCTTTGGCGTAGGCGCCTACGCTGACCAGATCGCGGTTACGCTGGAAACTGGACAGTAGCTGCTTAAAGTTGCGTACCCGCGCATAATGTTTCTCGCTGATTAAGGCGGTCATTGCGCGGCTGATTGAGGCTTCAATATCAATGGCTGGATAGTGACCCGCTTCTGCCAGATGACGGGACAGGACTATGTGGCCGTCGAGAATGGCGCGGGCGGAGTCAGCAATAGGGTCCTGTTGGTCATCGCCTTCGGTCAGTACGGTATAAAATGCGGTCACGGAACCGCCGCCATGAATACCGTTGCCGGCCCGTTCAACCAGTGCGGGTAATTTAGCAAACACCGACGGCGGATAGCCTTTCGTTGCAGGAGGTTCGCCGATCGCCAGTGCAATTTCACGCTGCGCCATCGCATAACGGGTGAGGGAGTCCATAATCAGCAGCACGTGCTGACCGCGGTCGCGAAAATCTTCGGCGATGCGCGTGGCGTAGGCGGCACCCTGCATACGCAACAGCGGGGAAACGTCCGCCGGGGCGGCAATCACTACCGAGCGTGCACGTCCCTCGGCGCCAAGAATATTTTCAATAAAATCTTTAACTTCGCGCCCACGCTCGCCAATCAGACCGACAACAATGACGTCAGCCTGGGTATAGCGTGCCATCATACCGAGCAGAACGCTTTTACCCACACCGGAACCGGCGAAAAGACCCATTCGCTGACCGCGACCGACGGTTAACAGCGCATTGATAGGCCGTACGCCAGTATCCAGTACGTGTTCAATCGGGGTTCGTTGCAGGGGGTTAAACGGCGGTGTGATTAGTGCCCCTGTTTCTGTGGTGTCGGGAGCAGGCAGCCCATCAAGCGGCTTCCCGCTGCCATCGAGAACACGCCCCAGCAGGGCAGGGCCCAGCGGTAATTGTTTCCCGCTTTGCAGCCCTTCGCCGGCGATGTTTTTCGCGTAAACGCGCGCACCTGGCAGCACGCCTTCGACCTCTTCGAGCGGCATCAGAAACAGGCGTTGACCATTAAAGCCAACCACTTCGCTTTCGACTTCCTGGGTTTCGTTGCCATCCTGACGCTCAATAACGCAGGTGGCACCCAACGGTAACTGCAGGCCCGTGGCTTCAAGGACCAGCCCGGTGGCGCGGGTCAGACGCCCGTAACGGCGCACCGCAGGCAGCAGCGACATTTTCTCTTCGAAGTTGTCCAGCGTGTTGAGCCAGCGAGTCAGGCGAGTGGTCATTACACGACTCCCGGCGCTGCCAGACGGCAGAGCTCTTGCCAGCGGGTGGCAACACTGGCGTCCAGATCGCCTTCGTCAGCAGAGACTTTACAGCCACCATGATGCAGCGTTGGATCGCCGCGCAGTCGCCAGCCGTGCAGGCTGAGGGTCGCCCCCAGCATCTCTTCCACTCGTTGAAGATCGTCCGGATGGACGCGCAACTGCGGTTTACCGCTAAACAGCGGTTCCTGTTGCAACAGCTGTTGGATTTGCTTAATGAGTGCAGCATTATCCACGATGGGTGTCTGGCCGATAACCTGGCGCGCCGCTTCCAGTGCCATTTGCATCAGGCGCGATGCAATGACGCTGTCCAGGGCATCCAGTGTATTCTGAAACTCACTGACCAGTTGCTGCATGCGGGCATGAATCGGCGCATGTTGGGCGCGAGCCTGGTTCTGGCCTTGTTCCAGTCCCTGGGCCAGTCCGTCCTGATAACCTTGTTCGTGTCCTTTTTGCCGACCTTCAGCCAGGCCGGCGTTATATCCTTGCTCATGGGCCTGGAGCTGCAGTTGTGCCAGCTGCTGCTCAAGCTGCTGTTCAGCAGATAGCTGTGGCTCTTCTGTCTCGTCGGACGGCTGATCGTCGGTATGATCGGCCAGTACGAACTCCGCCATTGGCGGGGCGAGGTCGTCAGGCGTCCAGACTTTCCATGGCAGATCGTTAGACATAGGTATCCTCGCCGCTGCCGATCACCATCTCGCCGGTTTCGGCCAGACGACGTACGATAAGCAGAATCGCTTTCTGTTCGTTTTCCACCTGCGACAAACGTACCGGACCGCGGTTGGCAAGGTCGTCGCGCAGGATATCGGCGGCACGCTGCGACATGTTGCGCAGGAACTTCTCGCGCAATGGTTGCTCGGCACCTTTCAGGGCTATCAGCAGCGATTCGGAATCCACTTCCTGCAACAGACGCTGGATGCTGCGATCGTCGACATCCACCAGATTTTCGAACAGGAACATCTCGTCGATAATTTTCTGCGCCAGCTCGCCGTCGAATTCGCGCACTGCGGTAATAACCGCTTCTTCCTGCTGCGTCTTCATCAGGTTGATAATTTCTGCTGCTGTTCTCACGCCGCCCATTTTGCTGCGCTTGAGGTTCTGGCCGTCGAGCAATCCGTTCAGCACTTCGGTCAGTTCTGCCAGCGCGGCAGGCTGTACGCCGCCGAAAGTAGCAATACGCAGCATGACATCGTGGCGTAAACGCTCGTCGAACAGCGCCAGAATATCGGCCGCCTGGCCCCGTTTGAGGTGAACCAGAATGGTAGCGATAATCTGCGGGTGCTCGTCGCGAATAAGATCGGCGGCGCTCTGTGGCTCCATAAAGTTGAGCGTTTCAATGCCGCTGGTGGTATCGCGGGTTTCCAGAATGTCTTCCAGCAGGCTGGAGGCACGTTCTTCGCCCAGCGCTTTTACCAGCACGGAGCGCAGGTATTCGTTGGCGTTGATGTTCAGTGCGGCAAACTGCTCGGCTTCTTGTTCAAATTCGGCCAGAACCTCCGTCAACTGCTTGTTGGAAATCTGACGCACGTTAGCCATTGCCGTACTGAGGGTCTGCACTTCGCGCGTGGAAAGGTGCTTAAAGACCTCCGCCGCGCGATCTTCGCCAATGGTCATCAACAAGATGACGCTTTTATCGGTGCCGCTAAGATTACTCATGTTCGTTATTTATCCACTGGCGAATGACCAGCGCCACGACGCGCGGATCGTTATCAGACATTTCACGGATACGCTGGCTCATGACTTCAGCACCCAGACGCTGGTTGTTACGGCGCTGCTGGGTCTGCTCGTCTTTGCTGAGGCGAACTTCAACTGCTTCTTCCGTTTCCTGGCGAATACGTGTTTGTTCTTGAGCGGCTTTGACCTCTTCGCTGCGACGCATCAACTGTGGACGCACCGCTTTACGCCACAGGATCCAGGCCACCAGCAGAACCAATAACCAACGACCGGCTACCATCAGCTGTTCAATAAAGGACTGCTGTTGCCAGAACGGAAGCTCTCCACCCGTGTCATCACTTGCGGTGAAGGGTGAGTTCACGACATTCAGGGTATCGCCGCGTTTTTCAGAGAAGCCCATGGCCTCGCGGGTCAGGTCCTCAATTTGTTTCATTTGGTCAGCGGTTAATGGCAGCGGTTTGCCATCCGGTAACGTTTTATAGTTGACCACTACCGCCACCGACAGGCGCTGTACATCACCCACATTCATCTTGGTGTGACGAATGGTACGGTCAACTTCATAGTTGCTGGTTTCATTACGCTGCGTGCTGCGCGGGCCGGTATTGGCGTTATTCGCCGTTTGCGTGGTTTGCGCATTCTGCTGATTTGCCGGGGGCGTATTAATCGGGGCTGTATTCGCCGGGGCGGGCTGGTTAGACAGTGCGCCCGGTACGCCGCCAGGCGCTCCGCTTCCTATCTGCTCGCTCACGTTAAGCTGGCGTGAACGCAGTACAGCCTGTGAATCGTCGCCATTTGGGCTGTACTTCTCTTCGGTTTGCTCTTTGTTGGCGAAATCCAGCTGTGCAGTAACCTGCGCATGTACGTTGCCGTTACCGACAATTGGCGACAGGATTGATTCAATACGGCGCTGAACGCGACCTTCAACATCGCTGGCATATTTCAGTTGCGCATCGTTCAGGTCGCGGCTGCTGGTGTTCGACTGGGTTAACAGATGTCCTGCCTGATCGACCAGCGTCACGTTGCCCGGCGGCAAGCCTGCGACAGCGCTGGAGACCAGATGCGTTACCGCGCTAATCTGACCTTCGTCCAGTGCTCGACCCGGTTCCAGGTTTACCGTGACGGAGGCAGAAGGGGCCTTTTGTTCACGTACGAACAGTGACGGCTTGGGCATCGCAAGATGGACACGGGCGCGTTTTACCGGCCCCAGGGTTTCAATGGTACGGGCTAATTCACCTTCCAGAGCTCGCTGGTAATTGACCTGCTCGCTAAACTGGCTGATGCCAAACTTTTCCTGGTCCAGTAACTCAAAGCCTACCGCGCCACCTTTCGGTAGCCCTTGCTGTGCCAGACGTAAACGCAGTTCGTGAACTTTATCTGCAGGGACTTCAATGGCACCGCTTCCCTCAGTGAAACGATAAGGAACGTTCATCTGCGTCAGCTGCGTGACAATCGCGCCACCGTCCTGATCGGATAGGTTGCTGAACAGTGTGCGGTAGTCAGGTGTTTTGGCCCACAGGACCATCGCAACGATGATAGCGACGGCAGCGGCACCTGCCACAATCAGAGGGATTTTGGGATTCGCGCGCAGGCGATTTAACCACTCGAGAGGTTTCAGTTGGGTTGCAGTCGATGCTGTCGCACTCATCTCGCACCTCGTGGCTTATCGTGGACGGCGTTTTTTGCAAAGTGGAACAAGACTCACTCCCGGGTCAGCAAACTCGAAAAATTGACGGTCTCATTATTTGCGGTTTCGAATTTTTCTATGCGTTAAAAACCGAGGTTTTTTATCGTTATTTAGCGCCTTTATCTTATTGACGAACTGGTAATCTCTGCTAAGTAAAAAATCATCCAGGGGATCAGAATGTCGGCAATACAGGGGATTGAAGGGGTTATCAGCCAGCTACAGGCCACGGCGATGTCAGCAAAAATGCAGGATGTGCAGCCACAATCGACCGTGAGTTTTGCCGGACAGCTGCACGCGGCATTGGACAGAATCAGCGAGGTGCAAACCGCCTCTCGCGTTCAGGCTGAAAAATTTACCCTGGGTGAGCCAGGCATTGCGCTAAATGACGTGATGACCGATATGCAGAAAGCGTCGGTTTCGATGCAGATGGGCATTCAGGTGCGTAACAAACTGGTATCAGCCTACCAGGAAGTCATGTCGATGCAGGTGTAGGTGTAACGTGCAAAGAATGTTTGCCGGATAAGCGCAGCGCTATCCGGCTTACACTTATTTTTGAATCAGATAGCGAATAGTTGGCCCATCCTGCTGAATATCCAGCACCGTATATCCATGGTTACGCGCATCCAGCGGAATATTGTTGATTGACTGCGGGCAATCGCTGACCACTTCCAGAATTTCACCTTTCTTCAACTGCGGCATGGCTTCCAGCGTGGCAACAGCCGGGTAAGGACACGGTTCACCGACCATGTCGAGGCGATAATCAGGGACGATATTTTTCATGCGGATTCCTTAGCTGGCGTCAGCCCGGCCCGGCGGAAGAAACGCTTTTCCCAACCGATGATGAGCATCAACGCGATAAACAACAGCAGATAAGTCACCAGTAGCCCGCCGAGCGGCCCAAAGGTGTCGAGCAGATTCACTTTATCCCAACGAGTAGCCAGGGCAGGGGCAAAGTCATCCCAGTAGTACGCCAGAATGGTCGAACCGATAACGTTACCCAGTCCCACCCACCAGTAATGCACCTGGCCCTCAACCGCACGGTACATCCAGCCGGTCTCACACCCGCCCGCTAGCACGATACCGAAACCAAACAGTAAGCCGCCGATCACTGCATTTGGACCGGCCCACATAATCTTCGGCTCAACGCCCAGTTGCACATAGCTAAAGATACCAATGGCGCTCACCGCCATGCCGAAGATGATGGCTTTTGCCATATGGGTACGCCCGGAAATCCACAGATCGCGGAAGGCTGAGGTAAAGCAGATTTGCGCCCGTTCAATCAGCAGGCCGAACCCAACGCCAAACAACATGGCCAGACCCAGCTTCGGCTTGTCCATTGCGGTCAGTAGCGCCCAGCCGATCATACCGATAAATACCAGCATACCGAGGCGGAAACGACGACGCGCTTGTTCCGGTTTTTGCGTCAGCGGGGAGGCGGCGGAAACTTTCTGCATTTTGACCGGAATACGAAACATTGGCAGCAGGGTAAAGCGGGCGCCAAACCATGAGCCCATTGCCGTTGCCAGCGCGAAGAACCAGGCATGCAGCGAGAACTGTGGAATGCCGGTAAAAAACGCGGCCAGGTTACAGCCCATTGCCAGACGGGCGCCGAAACCGGCGATCATCCCGCCGACCACCGCCTGCAGAATGCGGATCCGACTGCGCGGCATACGTAATTTGACGTTGTTGGCCCACAGCGCGGCAGCGAAACAGCCGCCGAACATACCGAGGATCATCATCCCGTCGATACGGGTCAGGGGCGAGCCTTCGAGGTGGATCAGTTTATAGTATCCCCACTCTTCGGCGTGCACGCCAAACAGTTGCAGGATTTGCCCACCCCAGCGGGTAAATTCGCCGGTAACGGCCCAGAAGGTTCCCGTAATGCCGAAATAGTAAGTGGAGAGAATACCCGCTGCGATAACCGCAGGGGCAGGGGCCCAAAATTTAATTAACCAGGCCTGTTTGAAGTGTTGCCATGACATGCGTTGTGCCTCTGAACTCAGAAGGTATGTAACAAGAAGCGTGGATATTACACCTGTCAGAATTTTTGACTATGAGTAATAAGAGGTAACACCGTCTGGATCAATCTTTCTCCGGGCTGCCGAAAGGCTGGCGACATCAGGGCTTTAATGCCACAATCCCCTTTTCTTCGCATGCAGGATGAATGATGAAAAAATTAGCAATCGTTGGTGCATTGTTGGTGCTTGCCGGCTGCGCCGAAGTACAAAATTATAATGACGTGGTGAAAACACCAGCCCCTGCCGGTCTGGCAGGTTACTGGCAGTCGAAAGGTCCGCAGCGCGCGCTGGTGAGCCCGGAAGCGATCGCCAGTCTGATTGTCACCAAAGAGGGGGATACGCTGGATTGCCGTCAGTGGCAGCGAGTGATTGCCGTCCCCGGGAAATTGACCATGCTCTCTGGTGATCTCACCAACGTGACGGTGAAACGTGAGCTGTATGAAATTGATCGCGATGGCAATACGCTGGATTATGACGGTATGACGCTGCAACGGGTAGATCGCCCGACGCTGGAGTGTGCCGAGGTGTTAAAGAAAACGCCGTTAGCCACCCCACTGCCATAAGCGTTGCGCCCCGGTAGCCTGTCGCTACCGGGGTTAAGTGCTACAACACGTCTTCAATCACCCACACACTAACGCTGCCGCCATCACAGAAAAACGTCGCCACGCCGTTTTCATCGGTCACTACACTTTCTTCACGATTACCCAGATAGTCACGCCAGGTTTTATTGCCGTAATTTGTGCCAAGCGCGATGCTCTTTTCACCATCATCGCCATTGGACAGCACGACGACGCACCCGGGATCGTCATCCGTACCGCTGCGACTAAAGGCGATACAGTTTGGATGATCAAAATAGAGCGTTTGTACACCGTGGGCGAAGCGTTGGCGGGCCAGGATCAATTCATCAAGTTGTTCAATAATCGGCATATCAATGGTGTAGGTTTTGCCATCACTGCCAGTATCTTCATAATGTGCACCGTAGAGATCGGGGTAGAATACCGACGGCACGCCGTTTTCGCGCAGCAGGATCAGCGCGTAGGCCAGCGGCTTAAACCATGCCTCGACCGGGGCTTCCAGCGCCTGTAACGGCTGGGTGTCATGGTTCGCAACCAGCGTCACCGCATGAAAGGGATCGGCCTCCACCAGCGTATCGGTGAAAATCTGGCTCATGTCATAATCGCGCCCCTGGCGGGACGCTTCGTGAAACTTCATTTGCAAAGGGGCATCAAACAGCATGGTTTTCCCCTCGACCTGGTTAATATAGGTTTGCAGTTTATCGACCTCATGGGACCAGTATTCCGCCACGATAAACAGCGGCTTCGGGGCGACTTCCTGGACGTGCTCGATCCACTCTTTATAGAACCATGCCGGGATGTGTTTGACGGCATCCAGGCGAAAACCATCGCAATGGGTTTGATCCATCGCCCAGCGTGCCCAGTATTTGAGCTCTTCGGTGACGGCATGATTGCGAAAATCGATATTTTCGCCCATCAGGTAGTCAAAGTTGCCCAGTTCGTCATCGACCTGGTCGTTCCAGCCTTCGCCAGTATAATCATTAACGATTTTAAAAATGCCGTCCTCGGTGGGATTTTCAATATGATCGATGCCGCTGAAGCATTTGTAATCCCAAATGAATTGAGAGTACTGACCCGCACGGGCGGGGAAGGTGTAGCGGGTCCAGGCCTCGCATTCGACGATCTCATCGTCAATCTGCGTGCGGTCATCGGCGTTGACGCGCTGAACCTGAATGTGCTCTTTCTCATCCGCACCCATTTTGTGGTTGACCACCACATCCAGCAGTACCGCGATATCGTTGTGCTTTAACGCGTCGATTGCCGCCAGTAACTGATTTTTATCGCCGTATTTGGTGGCAATAGTACCTTTCTGGTCGAATTCGCCTAAATCAAACAGATCGTAGGAGTCATAGCCAACGGAGTACCCGCCGGACGCACCTTTATAGGCGGGAGGCAGCCATACCATATTGATGCCGATATCATTAAGTCCGTCCGCGCGTGCGGCGAGTTCCGGCCAGAGCTGGCCGCCATCAGGGTAATACCAGTGGAAGTACTGCAATAGGGTGGGATTTTTCATCTTCCGTGCTCCAGAAGCCGTTTGGCCGACCTCTGGAGTATGGAAGATTATTCAGACGTAACGGGAAATTATTGTGGGGCAGTTGGGGCATCCGGAACCAGCAACATACCGGAAAGCCGGCCGTAGGCGTTATTTAGCGTCTTCTGGCGGGTTGACTGACCGATCAGTGTGCTGAGTTCATCCAGACGCTGCTGCAGTAATGCTTTGAGCAACTGTTCGTTATCCAGCGTCTGTTTAATATACCCGGCAATCAAATCCTGAACGCTTCGCGTAATGCCTGATGGAGTTTGTTCTTCCATGACCACTTCAATACTTTGCAGATAGGTAACTTCCTGTTCCAGTAAAAGGTCCCATTCACCTCGCTGTGCCAGTTCCAGCAGCGAGTGACTGAGCAGCGCAATGCGCTGCCAACGGTTGATAAACTCCACGGCTGAGGTCATTAACGGGACTCCTGGGACGACGCTTTTGGTGAGATCTGTTTCCAGGCATCCGCAATGTTTCCGAGTAACCCTTCGACTTCTTCAATCGCCTGACAATCATTACGCAAATTCGCTTGCAGCAGACGGCGGATCATATAGTCATACAGCGATGACAGATTAGTGGCGATTTCACCACCATTTTCCTGATCCAGGCCCGCTTTAAGACCATTATCAATAATGTTAATAGCTTTGCTGAGGGCTTCACCCTTGGCGACAATATCGCCCTGTTGCATAAACAGGCGAGCGCGCACCAGGGCGCTGTTCGCGCCATCAAACAACATTTCGATCAGCTGATGCGGGTTGGCGCTCATTACGGCGCTCTCCACACTGACCTGTGCATAGGCTTTGGTACCGCTCGCGGTATACATGCTTACCTCGTGTTATCAGGATTTATTCATCGCAGTAAATTGCTGACCCAGATAGGTACTGGTGTTATTCAGCTTGCTCATCATGCTATCCAGCTGGGTAAACTGGGCGGTGTAACGCGCAACCATGTCGTCGATACTGGCGCTCACGGACAGGTACTGTTTGGTCAGTTTTTTCAGCGTGGCATTAATGCTGTCTTGTGCGCTGTCGATAATACCGTCATCAGCCAGATAACTTTTCACTTCAGCGGCAATCTTGGTGGTAATACCGGTTTCTTTACCGTCGCCCGCCAACAGTTCACGTACTGAAGCGGTATTTTCGTCCAGTGCTTTTTTCAGCTTGGTATTATCGATGGTCATCTTGCCGGTTGTGCCATCTTGCTTGATGCCGATTTCATTCAGGGTTTTAAAGGCCCCTTCGCTACCGGAGTTGGCAAACTGAGCGCGAATACCGGTCTGAATGGTACGTACCACGCTATCGCCCACCAGCGCGCCGTTATCTTTATCCTGACCTTCAGCCCCGGCATCGACTGCCTTATACTTGGTCAACGAATTAAAGGTATCAATCAGCGAGTTATAAGCATCAACCCAGCCTTTAATGGCTTCTGTCGCTTTGTCATTGCTTTTGGTCACGGTTACGCGGGCATCAGTGACCTTTTTGGTCAATTGCAGCGTCACGCCCTGCGGCGCATCGGTCACTTTGTTGCTCTGACGCTCAATCGGGATCCCGTTCATTGTTAACAGAGCGTTTTGCGCGACTACTAACTCGCTCATTTTACCGGTACCGGTATTGCTGTCATAAGCCAGCAGGTCGCTAAGCTTGCTGTCGCCGTCTACCGAGATGGTCATCTTACTGTCCAGACCTTCGGCGGCGGTCAGTACCAGTTTAAACTCGCCGTCTTTCACCTTGACGATACTGGCAGAGATACCGCTATCGGAATCGTTGATCGCCTTACTGATATCGTCCAGCGTGGTTTTGTCCTGCGACAGTTTAATTTCAAGCGGCTCTTTGCGGCCCGGCTGCTCAATTTTAATGGTACGGGTGGCAGAACCGTCACCGAGAGCGTCTTTGCTTGAGTCAACCGTTGCAGTACTTAAAGATTGTGCCTGCGCCAGCTGTGTAACGCTGATGGTATAAATACCTGGAGCCGCGCCGGCTTCTGTAGTGACTTTCAGGTCTTCGGTGCTGCTGGTGACATTACTGCTTCTGAACAGTTCCGGTTTATTTAATGCCGTATTGGCCGTCTGGAATTTTTCCAGCGCACTCTTTAACGTACCGTAGGCCGTCAGGCGGGCGTTATTATCGCTCTGTTGCTGAGTAATTGGATTTAAACGTTTTTTCTCAGCAATAGTCAGGTTGTTTAGCAACGTATCCAGTGGTAAGCCTGAGCCTACGCCCAATGATGTAAATGAAGCCATGCCCGATTCCTTGTAATTGCAAACAATTGTTATGCGGGTTATCGGCAATCTGCGCGCAAAGTTTAATGATAGTTTGGTGAAAATAATGCGCAGAATAGTGGTGCATATAGAGGGTATTTCGCGGGCTAAGAAAAAAAACGACAGAAACTAAAAATTTTCTAAAGTTCGAATTTACGGTGCCGATACATGGGTTACGGTCAGAAACCGTGGGCAACAGCCCAATAACATCGAGTTGTAATTGATAAGGAAAAGATCATGGCACAAGTCATCAATACAAACAGCCTGTCGCTGTTGACCCAAAACAACCTGAACAAATCTCAGTCCGCTCTGGGCTCCGCTATCGAACGTCTGTCCTCTGGTCTGCGTATCAACAGCGCGAAAGACGATGCTGCTGGCCAGGCGATTGCCAACCGTTTCACCGCTAACATCAAAGGTCTGACTCAGGCATCCCGTAATGCCAACGACGGTATTTCTATCGCGCAGACCACTGAAGGCGCTCTGAACGAAATCAACAACAACCTTCAGCGTGTGCGTGAACTGACTGTGCAGTCTCAGAACGGCACCAACTCCAGTTCTGACCTGTCCTCCATTCAGGATGAAATCAAACAGCGTCTGGCTGAAATTGACCGCGTTTCTGCTCAAACCCAGTTCAACGGTACCAATGTTCTGTCGAAAAACCAGACCCTGTCGATTCAGGTTGGTGCTAATGATAATGAAACCATTGATATCAAACTGAGCGAAGTTACAGCAAGTACATTGAAACTGGCTGGTTTTAACGTCTCTGGCCCGAACGGTGATACAGCCGCTATTGGCACTGCTGATTATGCTGGATACGCTGATATTTGGGGTAAAACAACTAAAGTCGCAGATACTGAAATTAAAGGTTTGTCTGATGCTCAAGTAGCAAAAGCAACGGGCGTAGCTGTTGCTAATATTGATGACCCGTCGGCAGCAGCGTCAAAAGCAGTTGTAGACAAAAATGGTAATTTGTTCGCAGAGGTTTCGTTTAAGGCTGGCTTAACTAAAGCAGATGTAGAGGCTGCTGCGAAGAACGGTTTAACGCTTGAGGAAGGTAAAGCGCAGAAAGTTTATATTGCATTGAATCCTTCAGATGCAGTCGTTGATATGACTACAGGAAAAGCAACATTTACCCTTGATGGTGCAAACCTTGATGCTAAGACCATGAAAACTGGTAGTACAGCAGACCCACTGAAAGCAATTGATAAGGCGCTGGCTGAGGTTGACAAACAGCGTAGCTCATTGGGTGCGGTACAAAACCGTTTTGAATCTGCAATCACCAACCTCGGTAATACAGTAAACAACCTGTCCGCCGCTCGTAGCCGTATCGAAGACTCCGACTACGCGACCGAAGTGTCTAACATGTCTCGTGCGCAGATCCTGCAGCAGGCGGGTACCTCCGTTCTGGCCCAGGCTAACCAGACCACGCAAAACGTGCTCTCTTTACTGCGTTAATCTGACGATAGCTTTTCAAGTCAGTGAGTACAATCAAGGTGGCGAAAGTCACCTTGATTTTTTTTACCGGAGCAAACGTAATGAAAGAAATTATAATTACTGAACCTGCCTTTGTCGCGGCGTTCAATTGTGTGGGAAGCGATTGTCGCGACCATTGCTGTAAAGAGTGGGAAATCGCAGTTGATAAGCCAACGGTAAAAAAATATCTAACGAATAAAGATCTATTAATCCAGACCATTGCGAAAGAAAGCATCCAACTGGTAAAAAAGGATTCGCTCAACTGGGGAAAGATGGTATTTCCACCTGAATCCGACAACTGTCCATATTTTGGTGATGATAAGCTATGTATGGTGCATAAACGGTTAGGGGCGAATGCACTGAGTAAAACCTGCGCTATTTATCCCCGTTTTTATCGTACCTATAAGAATGATGTACACCATTCACTGAATATTTCATGCCCGGAAGTGGTCAGGTTATTGCTCAGTGAACCGGATGCGATGAAATTTAATGAGCGCCTTACGTTGCAACAAAAGTCCAATGCCGCGAAACCGCTTTCGGCAGTGCACCGGGTACTGAGCCTGTTTTGCCTGGATCTGATTGGACGGGCCGAAGTTGAGGTTGAACCCGCACTTTTCGCCGTGGTGAAGTTCCTGCTGTTCCTGGAAAAAGTTGAAACGGTTGATGAATCAACAATTGGGCAGATTGAATCTGTTCATGCACAACTGGTACAACAATTGCAAAATGGCGAGATGATGGGCGATATTACGGGCGATTATCGTGTTAAAGCGTCGATGACCGTTCTGATGCAAAATTATTTCCGTACGAAACGTCTTTCTCGTGGTGGAAAAGTATTAACACAATATATTGATTCTCTGCTGAGGGTATTGGCGGCAGACAATACGCTGACGTTTGAAGAAAAAACTGCCAGTCTCGAACAGGTGTGGAGAAATATTGTTCTGCCCGAATTAGGGAAAACACAGTTTGCGCTTAAAAACTATATACTTTACAAATTCTGGCAAAATGATTTTCCTGATATGACCTCGGGAACACCGCTGCGCAGCCTGTATATTATCGTGGCGGAATATTATTTCATCAAACTGCTGGTGGCGGGCCATGCCAAAGAGCAGGGGGCGGTGCATTTGGATGATCTGATCAACGTCATTTATAGCTTTCACTCTTCAAGCCAGCATAACAAGTCAGTGACAGAGGACTTTTATCGCTACATTGAGAATGTGAGAATGGGAGATGATTTGTCTCTGGTCTCTTTGCTGGTATAGCATGTTGCCGGGAAGCATTAGACAGAAGCTTCTCGGCTTAATCGTTTGATTTTTAATGGTTTTGCATTCCTGGGCTTTGTTTGTAGCGTTACAAAAGTCAAATAACCCTTCTTTTATAGCCTTATTCCTCCGATAGAACCCCCTGCAGAAACGGATAATCATGCCGATAACTCATTTAACGCAGGGCTGTTTATCGTGAATTCACTGTATACCGCTGAAGGTGTAATGGATAAACACTCGCTGTGGCAGCGTTATGTACCGTTGGTGCGTCACGAAGCATTGCGCCTTCAGGTGCGCTTGCCGGCGAGCGTGGAACTGGATGACCTGCTACAAGCGGGCGGCATCGGGTTATTGAATGCAGTTGACCGATATGACGCTTTGCAAGGAACGGCATTTACCACTTACGCAGTGCAGCGTATTCGTGGGGCTATGCTGGATGAACTACGCAGCCGGGACTGGGTGCCGCGTAGCGTTCGGCGCAATGCCCGCGAAGTGGCACAGGCGATGGGGCAACTGGAGCAGGAATTAGGGCGCAACGCGACGGAAACAGAAGTGGCGGAGCGTCTGGGGATCCCTGTACAAGAGTATCGTCAGATGTTGCTTGATACCAATAACAGCCAACTCTTCTCATACGACGAGTGGCGGGAAGAGCATGGCGATAGTATTGAGCTGGTGACAGAAGAACATCAGCAAGAAAACCCGTTACAACAGCTTCTTGAGGGGAACCTCCGTCAGCGCGTGATGGATGCTATTGATGCATTGCCGGAGCGCGAGAAGCTGGTATTGACGCTGTACTATCAGGAAGAGCTGAATCTGAAAGAGATTGGTGCTGTTCTGGAAGTGGGCGAATCACGGGTCAGTCAGTTGCACAGCCAGGCTATCAAACGTCTACGCACCAAGCTGGGTAAGCTATAAGGGGTAATCTTTGCCCCTGAACAATGCCGCATAACGTATTGACTACCAGGAGTTCTCATGACGGTGCAGCAATCAAAAAGACGGCCACTAAGCCGCTACCTCAAAGATTTCAAACACAGCCAGACGCATTGCGCCCATTGCTTTAAGTTGCTCGACAGGATCACGCTGGTTCGTCGCGGGCAGATTGTGAATAAGATAGCCATCTCCCGCCTGGACACGTTGCTTGATGATGCTGAATGGGCGCAAGAGAAAAAAGAGTGGGTGGCGTTGTGCCGTTTCTGCGGTGATTTGCATTGCAAAGAGCAAAGCGACTTCTTTGACATTATCGGCTTTAAACAATTTTTGTTTGAGCAAACCGAAATGAGCCACGGTACGGTGCGCGAATATGTTGTTCGCCTGCGTCGGCTTGGCAATCATCTGACCGAACAAAAAATTTCCCACGACCTGCTGCAGGAAGGGTTCCTCGACGAAAACCTCGCTCCGTGGCTGCCAGAAACCAGCACCAATAACTACCGCATTGCGCTACGTAAGTATGAGCAGTTTAAAGCCCATACACATATGGGGCATATGCAGAAATCCGCCTGGACAGCCAGTTCTGATATATATTAAAAACGAATAAGGTGTAACAGAGTCGTGTTTGTGAATTACGGCGAACGTTCTACACTACGCTCATACACACGTCATCCTTCAAGCTGTCTCTGCGTTGGCGCCCCAGTTACTTACTTTAGTAAGCTCCTGGGGACTTACTCGCTTGCCGCCTTGATGCAACTCGAATGATTTTGTGGATAAATAGCAGTCACTAATGACAATATTCGGGGTAACTATGAAATTAGCACTTCTGGGACGTCAGGCGCTGATGGGTGTAATGGCTGTTGCACTTGTCGCGGGTATGAGCGCAAAAACATTTGCGGACGAAGGTCTGCTAAATAAAGTGAAAGAGCGCGGCACGCTGCTGGTGGGGCTGGAAGGGACTTATCCCCCGTTTAGTTTCCAGGGTGACGACGGCAAACTGACCGGTTTTGAAGTGGAATTTGCCGAGGAGCTGGCTAAACATCTGGGTGTGAAAGCCTCGCTCAAGCCGACCAAATGGGACGGTATGCTGGCGTCGTTAGATTCCAAACGTATCGATGTGGTGATAAACCAGGTAACCATTTCTGACGAACGTAAGAAGAAATACGATTTCTCTACCCCATATACGGTTTCTGGTATCCAGGCGCTGGTGAAGAAAGGTAACGAAGGCGTGATTAAGACCGCCGCGGACCTGAAAGGTAAAAAAGTCGGTGTTGGTCTGGGGACCAACTACGAAGAGTGGCTGCGTCAGAACGTGCAGGGCGTAGATATTCGTACCTATGATGATGACCCGACCAAATACCAGGATCTGCGCGTAGGCCGTATCGATGCCATTCTGGTTGACCGTCTGGCCGCGTTGGATCTGGTGAAGAAAACCAAAGACACACTGGCCGTGACCGGTGAAGCTTTCTCCCGCCAGGAATCTGGTGTGGCGCTGCGTAAAGGCAATGAAGATCTGCTGAAAGCTGTGGATGCCGCCATTGCCGAGATGCAAAAAGACGGTACGCTGAAAGCCCTGTCCGAAAAATGGTTTGGAGCGGATGTGACGAAATAATCATCATTCGGATAAAAAAGGCGCCTTTAACAGCGCCTTTTTTTATTCCATTGCGCCTGAACGTGCATAATAAAAAGAACATCACAACAACTTCTACTCTCAGGCTTTTGGGCTGCTTGTCGCCCACAGGATGATGAGTAAACACCGGAGGCTCTATGCCACTGCATAACTTAACGCGCTTTCCCCGTCTGGAATTTATTGGTGCGCCAACGCCGCTCGAATATCTCCCGCGTTTCTCTGATTATCTCGGTCGCGATATTTTTATTAAACGTGATGACGTCACGCCGATGGCGATGGGCGGCAATAAACTGCGCAAACTGGAATTCCTGGCGGCGGATGCACTGCGTGAAGGCGCAGACACACTGATCACCGCAGGGGCTATCCAGTCGAACCACGTGCGTCAGACGGCGGCGGTCGCGGCGAAGCTGGGGCTTCACTGTGTGGCGCTGTTGGAAAACCCGATCGGCACGACTGCGGAAAATTACCTCAGTAACGGTAACCGCCTGCTGCTCGATCTGTTCAATACCCAGATTGAAATGTGTGATGCGCTGACCGATCCGAATGCGCAGCTTCAGGAACTGGCGACACGGATTGAAGCGCAGGGGTTCCGCCCGTATGTGATCCCGGTTGGCGGTTCTAACGCGTTGGGCGCATTGGGTTATGTCGAAAGCGCGCTGGAAATTGCTCAGCAGTGTGAAGGTGCAGTAGAACTTTCATCCGTCGTGGTGGCGTCGGGCAGCGCAGGAACGCACGCCGGGTTGGCAGTAGGGCTGGAACAATTGATGCCGAACGTTGAGCTTATCGGTGTCACCGTTTCACGTAGCGTTGCTGACCAAAAACCAAAAGTCGTTGCGCTTCAGCAGGCGATTGCCAGTGAGCTGGAACTGACCGCGGCGGCAGATATTTTACTGTGGGATGATTATTTTGCGCCGGGTTACGGTACGCCAAATGAAGAAGGCATGGAGGCGGTAAAACTGTTGGCACGTCTGGAAGGCATCTTGTTGGACCCGGTGTATACCGGTAAAGCGATGGCAGGCCTGATTGACGGTATCAGCCAGAAACGCTTTAAAGATGAAGGGCCAATCCTCTTTATTCATACCGGTGGGGCACCTGCGTTATTTGCCTACCATCCACATGTATGACAACCAGGTAGAAAAATACTAATGCAAGAAAGTATCCAACTGGTCATTGATTCGCTGCCGTATCTGCTGAAAGGGGCGGTATTTACGCTCCAACTGAGTATCGGCGGGATGTTTTTTGGCCTGGTGCTGGGGTTCATCCTGGCGCTAATGCGTTTGTCATCACTGTTACCTGTGCGCTGGCTGGCGCGCTTTTATATCTCGGTCTTTCGCGGTACGCCGTTAATTGCCCAGCTGTTTATGATCTACTACGGTCTGCCGCAGTTTGGTATTGAGCTGGACCCGATCCCGGCTGCAATGATCGGTCTGTCGCTGAATACCGCGGCTTACGCGGCAGAAACGCTGCGTGCGGCCATCTCCTCCATTGACAAAGGGCAGTGGGAAGCTGGGGCGAGTATCGGTATGACACCGTGGCAGACGATGCGCAGGGCGATTCTACCGCAGGCGGCACGCGTGGCATTGCCGCCGCTGAGCAACAGTTTTATCAGTCTGGTGAAAGACACCTCACTGGCCGCGACCATCCAGGTACCGGAACTGTTCCGCCAGGCGCAGCTGATTACTTCACGCACGCTGGAGGTGTTTACCATGTATCTGGCAGCCTCGCTGATTTACTGGGTCATGGCGACGGTGCTTTCTGCGCTGCAGAACTATTTTGAAGAACAGCTCAACCGCCAGGAGAGAGATCCGAAATGAGTGCTATTGAAGTCAGAAACCTGGTGAAAAAATTTCACGGGCAAACGGTACTGCACGGCATTGATCTGGACGTTAAGCCTGGTGAAGTTGTGGCGATTATTGGGCCGAGCGGTTCAGGCAAAACTACGTTGCTGCGCAGTATTAATTTGCTGGAACAACCAGAGGCGGGCACCATCAAGGTCGGAGACATTACCATTGATACCGCACGTTCCTTAAGCCAGCAGAAAGGACTGATTCGCCAGTTGCGCCAGCATGTGGGGTTTGTGTTCCAGAACTTTAATTTATTTCCACATCGCACAGTACTGGAAAACATTATTGAAGGTCCGGTCATTGTGAAGGGAGAACCGAAGGCGGAAGCGACAGCGCGCGCGCGTGAACTTCTGACAAAGGTTGGGCTTGCGGGTAAAGAGAGCAGCTATCCACGGCGGTTATCGGGCGGTCAGCAGCAGCGTGTCGCCATTGCCCGGGCGCTGGCTATGCGTCCGGAAGTGATTCTTTTTGATGAACCTACCTCCGCACTTGACCCGGAACTGGTTGGCGAAGTACTTAATACAATTCGTCAGCTGGCGCAGGAAAAACGCACCATGGTCATTGTGACACATGAAATGAGCTTTGCGCGTGACGTTGCTGACCGGGCGATATTTATGGATCAGGGCAAGATAGTGGAGCAGGGGCCTGCAAAATCCTTATTTACTCATCCGCAGCAACCGCGAACCCGTCAGTTTCTTGAAAAGTTCCTGATGCAATAAAAGGTTAGAGAGCACTCATCGAAATAGTTTTTTGGTGAGTGCTCATTGCATAACTATTTATAATTACTGCTTTATTATTATTGCTTCATCCTGCCAGCATTGTGGGCTGTTACGTTACACTCAAGTAATTTCTTATTTGTCCGATAATTTGCATATATAAAATACATTTATGTGTTAGCTTGTTTCATACATTTGGATGATTATCAATCTCAGGGGCATTACCACTTAGTATGCAGGATCATGATTTCTTCACCTGGCGACGGAGCATGCTGTTACGCTTTCAGGAAATGGCGGCGGCAGAGGATGTCTATAACGAATTACAACATCAGACGCAGCACTTAGAGTTCGACTTTTATGCGCTCTGTGTCCGTCATCCCGTACCCTTTACCCGACCTAAAACGGTACTTCATACGACGTATCCCAAAGCATGGGTCGCACATTATCAATCAGAAAATTATTTCGCTATCGATCCGGTACTGAAACCCGAAAACTTCAGTCAGGGCCACTTACCGTGGGATGATACCTTGTTCCGTGACGCACAGCCGTTGTGGGACGCCGCGCGTAATCACGGTCTGCGCAAGGGGATGACGCAGTGCTTGATGTTGCCAAACCGGGCACTAGGCTTTTTGTCTGTGTCTCGCGCAAGTTTGCGTAATGGCCGCTTTGCGCAGGATGAAGTCGAGCTCAGGATGCAACTGCTGGTACGAGAAAGTCTGTCAGTACTTATGCGGCTGGAAGATGACATGGTCATGGCGCCGGAGATGCGTTTTAGTAAGCGCGAAAAAGAGATTCTGAAATGGACCGCTGAGGGGAAAACCTCTTCCGAGATAGCAATGATTCTGTCGATCTCTGAAAATACCGTTAACTTTCATCAGAAGAATATGCAGAAGAAGTTTAACGCACCAAACAAAACACAGATTGCCTGTTATGCCGCCGCAACGGGGCTTATCTGAATAAAATGTCGTTCTGAGTGTCAGACGCAAAACCGGCTGAGAGCATCGCTGTCAGCCGGTTTCTTATCACTGACGATAGGCCTGTTTAATTTGTTTAACAGTGCTGGTAAATACCGCGGCCTGTGTTTCGTCCTCAATCAGCGCGATCTGTTTTTCCATTTTAAGAATCACGCGTCCTGCATCGGCTTGTCCCATTGCCTGCAGCATCAGCGTTAACATGGCCTTCAGGCAGGTGACTTCATTAGCCAGTTCTTGATTATTCTCAGCAGTGGAAAAATCAGGCGTACTCATTTATTTTCCTCGTTATGTTTCAATGAAAAAGTGCGATGGCAAACGTCAAGGCGGCGGAGTATACCATAAGCTCGGCTAAAAATATCTGAGGTTGTTTTTTGCGCAAACAAAACCCAATGAGATTAAAATAAACAAGATGTTGCAGTGCATATATTTTCTCCACTCTTTGTTTATTCCGAGTATTTTACTCGTTAATTATTGTTACAAGCTTACCTTCCTATTTAGCATTCGGCGTAAGAATATGAATTTTTTGTCACTATTCTGAAACAGCTATGCAGATATAACCGCTGGCAAAAGCCCTTCAGCCATGAAAGTTTCCACGGTTCGTACAATCTAATTTCCAAAAACGAGAGCAAAATCGAAAGTCGGGTGTTTTTTAGATTTCAAAGTTGAGATAAAACCCGTTAACATAGGACCGATTAACTATCGGTAGCGTTATCCCTATTCTGGAGATATTCCTTTGATCAACGTTTTTCTTGTTGATGACCACGAACTGGTGCGCGCAGGGATACGACGCATTCTGGAAGATATAAAAGGCATTAAAGTTGTCGGCGAGGCGTGCTGCGGCGAAGATGCGGTCAAATGGTGCCGCGCTAACGCCGTCGATGTTGTGCTGATGGACATGAATATGCCCGGTATTGGCGGTCTGGAGGCAACCCGCAAAATTGCGCGTTCCTCGGCTGACATTAAAGTGATCATGTTGACTGTTCATACCGAAAACCCGCTGCCGGCAAAAGTTATGCAGGCGGGAGCCGCGGGCTATCTCAGTAAGGGGGCAGCCCCTCAGGAAGTCGTGAGTGCGATTCGTTCGGTTTTTTCCGGACAGCGCTACATTGCTTCCGATATTGCTCAACAAATGGCGCTTAGCCAGATTGAGCCAGAGAAAACGGAAACCCCGTTTGCCAGTTTGTCTGAACGCGAGTTGCAGATTATGCTGATGATCACCAAAGGCCAGAAGGTCAATGAGATCTCAGAGCAACTGAATCTTAGTCCCAAAACAGTGAACAGCTATCGCTATCGAATGTTCAGTAAATTAAACATTCATGGTGATGTGGAGCTGACTCACCTGGCAATTCGCCATGGCCTGTGTAATGCGGAGACATTAACAAGCCTGTGACCGATCAGTTCGATGCTAAAGCGTTTCTGAAAACTGTGACCAGCCAGCCTGGCGTCTATCGTATGTACGATACCGCCGGGACGGTTATCTATGTCGGTAAAGCGAAAGACCTGAAAAAACGGCTCTCCAGCTATTTCCGCAGCAACCTCGCGTCGCGTAAAACCGAAGCGCTGGTGGCACAAATTCAGCAGATTGATGTCACGGTGACACACACCGAAACTGAAGCATTATTGCTTGAGCACAATTACATCAAGCTGTATCAACCGCGCTATAACGTATTACTGCGCGACGATAAATCCTATCCCTTTATTTTCCTGAGTGGCGATACCCATCCGCGTCTGGCGACGCATCGCGGTGCGAAGCATGCTAAAGGTGAATACTTTGGACCATTTCCTAACGGTTATGCCGTCCGTGAAACACTGGCGCTGTTGCAGAAAATTTTCCCAATACGTCAGTGCGAAAATAGCGTTTATCGCAACCGTTCACGCCCCTGTTTGCAATATCAGATTGGCCGTTGCCTTGGGCCATGCGTCGCCGGCCTGGTGAGTGAAGAAGAGTACGCGCAGCAGGTTGACTATGTACGGCTGTTTTTATCCGGCAAAGACGATCAGGTGTTAACGCAACTGATCGCCCGGATGGAGAAGGCCAGTCAGAACCTTGAGTTTGAAGAGGCCGCGCGTATCCGCGACCAAATTCAGGCGGTTCGCCGTGTCACTGAAAAACAGTTTGTTTCCAATACTGGCGATGATCTGGATGTCATCGGCGTGGCATTTGATGCCGGGATGGCCTGCGTACATGTATTGTTCATTCGTCAGGGCAAAGTGTTAGGCAGTCGCAGCTATTTTCCTAAAGTGCCCGGGGGAACGGAGCTGGGCGAGGTGGTTGAAACCTTCGTTGGGCAGTTCTATTTACAGGGTAGCCAGGTGCGTACCTTGCCTGGTGAGATCCTGCTTGATTTCAATCTTAGCGATAAGACGCTGTTGGCTGACTCTTTGTCTGAGCTGGCCGGGAGGAAGATTAACGTCCAGACGAAGCCGCGAGGCGATCGCGCCCGATATCTGAAGCTGGCGCGTACTAATGCGGCTACGGCGTTAACCACCAAACTTTCCCAGCAGTCCACGATTACCCAACGTCTGACGGCGCTGGCATCCGTGCTGAAACTGCCTGCGGTGAAACGCATGGAGTGTTTTGACATTAGCCACACGATGGGGGAGCAGACCGTTGCCTCCTGCGTGGTTTTTGACGCTAACGGGCCGCTGCGCGCAGAGTATCGTCGCTATAACATTACGGGTATTACGCCGGGTGATGATTACGCGGCGATGAACCAGGTACTACGTCGGCGTTACGGTAAGGTAATAGAAGAAAGTAAGATCCCGGATGTTATTTTGATCGACGGTGGTAAAGGCCAGCTAGGGCAGGCGAAAGCTGTTTTTGCTGAACTGGACGTGTCCTGGGATAAACAGCACCCTCTGTTGCTGGGGGTGGCAAAAGGGGCAGATCGCAAAGCCGGCCTGGAAACTCTGTTCTTTGAACCGGAAGGTGAGGGGTTTAGCCTGCCGCCGGATTCCCCTGCGTTGCACGTGATTCAGCATATCCGCGATGAGTCTCACGATCACGCCATCAGTGGACACCGTAAAAAACGGGCGAAGGTGAAAAGCACCAGCACGCTGGAAACCATCGAAGGCGTTGGACCTAAGCGCCGACAAATGTTGCTGAAGTATATGGGGGGTTTGCAAGGGCTTCGTAACGCCAGTGTCGAAGAAATTGCAAAAGTGCCGGGTATTTCGCAAGCTCTGGCAGAAAAGATCTTCTACTCGTTGAAACATTAGGCCCTCTGTAGCAACATAGGGGTAATTTCACTGACAACAGATAGTTATCCGTCATATGCAATTTAATATCCCTACATTGCTCACGCTGTTTCGCGTCATTCTGATCCCATTCTTTGTATTGGCGTTTTATCTGCCATTCACCTGGGCTCCCTTCGTTTGTGCGCTGATTTTCTGTATCGCAGCCGTTACCGACTGGTTTGACGGTTTTCTGGCGCGCCGCTGGAACCAAAGCACACGTTTCGGGGCGTTCCTCGATCCGGTGGCAGATAAGGTCCTGGTGGCTATCGCGATGGTGCTGGTGACGGAGCACTACCACAGCTGGTGGGTGACATTGCCTGCCGCCACGATGATCGCGCGTGAAATTATCATTTCAGCACTGCGTGAATGGATGGCAGAACTTGGCAAGCGTAGTAGCGTGGCGGTGTCGTGGATCGGTAAAGTCAAAACGACATCGCAAATGGCGGCACTGGCATGGCTGCTGTGGCGTCCAAATATCTGGGTAGAGTATGCCGGGATTGCACTTTTCTTTGTCGCCGCGATTCTGACTTTATGGTCAATGTTCCAGTATTTGAGCGCTGCACGGGGAGATTTGCTTGATCAGTGATCGTTTCGCCGCAAATTTCAGCAAACGATCGTCAGTGGTGAAAAATATCGTTGACTCATTGCGTCAGGTAAGTAGAATGCAACGCATCGAACGGCAGCACTGATTGCCAGACGATAACAAAATCAAGTGATTAACAAAGTTACTTGGTGATGCGGGAATAGCTCAGTTGGTAGAGCACGACCTTGCCAAGGTCGGGGTCGCGAGTTCGAGTCTCGTTTCCCGCTCCAAATTTAAAACATCGGCATTTGCGGATGTTTGGCTGAAAGCCAGAAGATTTCGGCGCGTTAGCAAAGCGGTTATGTAGCGGATTGCAAATCCGTCTAGTCCGGTTCGACTCCGGAACGCGCCTCCAATTTCTTCCCGAGCCCGGATGGTGGAATCGGTAGACACAAGGGATTTAAAATCCCTCGGCGTTCGCGCTGTGTGGGTTCAAGTCCCACTCCGGGTACCATGGGAAAGAATAGAATAATCAAAGCAATAAGCAGTGTCGTGAAACCACCTACGGGTGGTTTTTTTGTTTTTGTCATTTACCAGTGGCAGCAAAATGACAGCATATTCTTCCTGTTTGTCTATTTTGATTCTTGGCGATTATCGAACGGGTTGAGTGCTACCGCAACATCAAGGTGGTTTGGGGAAAATGCGTATACCTCATTGTCATCATGATAGTGCTATGCCCAAGAATTTGCCGTAACACCAAAATTCTCCCACCTGGTATCATGAAGTGACCCGTGAATGTATGACGTAGTTTATGGGTACGCTGTCGTTTCGGTAGTTCTATACCTGCGCGTACAAGAGCTGCCTTAAAAATCTCGTATGTAGGTGAGAAGAGGGCTCCCCGCTTTTTAGGGAGCATCGTCTGTAGTTGTTGTGAAATTGGCACCGTGCGGTTCTTCTTGCATTTGGTCTGCGTAAACGTCAGACGGCCAGGACGGATTTGAAGATTACTTTAAGTCGTGAGCCTCGCTCCATCGTGCACCGGTCGCCAGACAAATTCGAACGATAATCCCTAAATCTTTGTTTGCAGACTGGTCGCATGCTGCAAGCAATCGGACAATTTGTTCCTCATACAGAAAAACCAACTCCTGATCGCCATCTTTGAACTGCCTGATACTCACCTAATGTAGTTGTAGGGTATTTAAATCTCTTCGCTTCGCGCTGAGCTTGGGCAGTGTTTTCAGGGAGAAGATCAATTGCTGCAACTACCATATAAGGGGTTGTCTGGCAATAGGAATATGCTGTATATTTTGGGGCTGACTGACTCTGAACTGTGAGCACAGTTATTGACTTATGTGTAAAGGATTATGTATGTTTTTAATTATCATCAGCTATATTTTATTTGCTTTATGTGTTTTTTCGACATTATATGTTTTGAGAATGTACGAAGAACCTGGGAAATTGCGCAACTGGGAAGTTATGACACTAATATTAATTTCTGCATTCTGGCTTCCTGAATTGATTATTTTGGTTATTTCTTTTGCGTTTCTTGGACCTATCCTATTGGGTATCAGGTTACTGCGTCGGCAAAAGGTTTGTGCCTGAATCAAATGTACTGCACCTCTGCTATGCAAGAGGAGCGACAGCAAACTGGCGATCGTTCGAGTATTGAATGATTGCCAGTTACAACGGATTGTACCAGTCTAAAACCTGGCGACGATAAGCCATTATACAACGTTATGTACAATTTTCGTTGCTGATGCTATGGCATGAGTAGGTTCTTTATAAAATGCAGATTAAGCTATCCCTCACCGACCATCGCGGTGACTCAATAACAAATATTCTTTAATCGTATCGATGTTACGCACTACGGTGAACGTAAGCAAATCTGAAGATGGCGATGGCGATTGGTTATCCGGAGGAAAGTAAATCCTGGTACCAGAAATGATGATGTTCTCCATACTCGTCACTCGTTCTCCAGCCACATTTCAGCTTCTTCAAACATTTCCTGTACCGTCCTGCTTATCTGTTCTTTCTCATATTTGCTGGTATCAGTGTTGATCGCCGGCGGTGTCATCATCGGATTTACCCGGACATCAGCATCCGGGTAAATCCGGTGAGCCTTCTTACTCAGTTCGCCCGGAATGATGCCTTTTGCACCGGGAAGCCCATCAAAATTCCATGATCGGTGCGGGTATCGGTAATGGCGATTTGCGGATCGTTGATCGATCAAAAAAGCCTGTACATGGGGACATTGTTATTGCTGCCATTGATGGCGAGTTTACTGTTAAACGTCTGCAGTTAAACCCGGCAGTTATGCTTGTTCCTGAAAACAGTGCTTATGCACCCATTATGATAAACAGCGAAGATACGCTGGATATCTTTGGCGTTGTGACGTTTAGAATTGGCAAGAAGCTGGAGGCTATGGGGATCAAAAAGGTTCTTGATCTGGCAGATACTGACATCCGTTTTATCCGTAAGCACTTCAATGTTGTCCTGGAGAGAACAGTGCGCGAGCTTCGTGGAGAACCCTGTCTTGAACTGGAGGAGTTTGCGCCAGTAAAGCAGGAAATTGTCTGTTCCCGGTCATTCGGGGAGCGCATTACCGATTATGACGCTATGCGGCAGGCCATCTGCAGTTATGCGTCGCGCGCCGCAGAAAAGTTACGTGGCGAGCATCAGTATTGCCGCTTCATATCGACCTTTGTCAAAACGTCACCCTTTGCGCTGAACGAACAGTACTACGGTAACAGAGCATCAGTGAAACTGCTCACCCCGACACAGGACAGCCGGGACATTATTGCAGCAGCGACGCGAAGCCTGGATGCAATATGGAAAGACGGACATCGATATCAGAAAGCGGGGGTTATGCTGGGAGACTTCTTCAGTCAGGGCATAGCCCAGTTGAATTTGTTCGATGATAATGCACCACGTCGTGGCAGCGAGAAACTGATGGAAGTTCTCGACCATCTGAATGCAAAGGAAGGCAGAGGGGCACTTTATTTCGCCGGACAGGGTATCCAACAGCAGTGGGCAATGAAGAGAGAAATGCTTTCACCACGTTACACCACCAGGTATTCTGATCTTCTTAGTGTCAGATGAGTTTCATCAGATACCTTCGTCCGCTCGGTGCCAATAGCAGACCTTACCCACTGCAGTAATTTACCCGACTGAGATCCATTCAGTAATGGTTCTCGCCAACGCCTCAGGTTGTTCGAGCGGGATCATATGACCGCAATCCTTGATGGTTCTCAACGATGCACCAGGTATGGCATCGACCAGTTCCTCCGCCTCCTGCATGGAACGGATGGCGTCATTTTCACTGGCAATAACCAGAGTGGGACAACCTATCGTTACTGAAGGAATACCTTGTCGGGTTAAGGTCGATTGCGTAATGAAGGCTTCAAATCCGAGACAACGTCCCATTTGCTGGATAGTTGAAATCATATCCCGATCTGATGCGTTTAGGGGGTGCAGTGACCGGGCAATAGCATTGCTGCTCAGCCCCTTAAACGTTGCGGGTGACAATGACTGCACGCTTTGCCGCTTTGATTCCGCCTCTAATGGCGTATCCTCCCGTAACGAACTGGCAATCAGTACCAGGGACTCCACACGATCCGAAAAATCTGCAGCAAACTGCCGGGCAATGTACCCTCCCAGTGAAAAACCTATCAACGTAAATTTGTCAGGCAGACAGGTACTCATATGCTGCGCGATATCATGGAGGGTTAGTCCTCCGGTTACGGAAGCATGATGAACAATACAGTTTGCCGGCAGGTATGTTTCAAATTCATGCCAGAGCATTTCATTCAGCATATACCCGGGAATTAAAACGATCGTTCGTGGCATTAGGCTCATAGCACTCGCTTAAATGTATCGAAGGATTAGCTCAGGAACGGTTTAAAAATATCTGACCAAGGCTGAAACGACAATCCCAAGGGTGATAGCTATTAAAGGTCTTTTATAAACCAGCATCACGACGGCCGTGGTCAATAATGCCATCTGAGCGCCTTTGTCGCCTGTGAGGGCAACGGGGGCTAAAATCGCCACGAGAACGGAGCCTGACATCCCCTGAATAAAGGCTTTTATTCGGTGATTAAAAGGCACAAAGGACATAATCCAGACACCACCCCATCGGGTAACGAGTGTGACCAACGCCATAATAAAAATAATAATAAGAGGTCCTGTGCCTACCGTCTCAATACTCATTTTTTCTCTCTCATGATAATTCCAGTAATACCTCCGGCGAGGGCTCCAGCGATCACATGACTATTTTCTGGTAACCATTTATACGCTATCAGCGAGGCACTGGCCGCTGCGGCCCAGATAATCAACATCCTCAGGTTTCTTTCCCCTTCGAACACCATAGAAAGGAGAAAACACCCCATGACCATATCAAGACCAACGCTTTTGGGATCCTGGATAACGCTCCCAAAATACAGTCCTGCCAGGGTCCCTGCTCCCCAAAAAAGCCATAACGCAAGACCGCCACCAAAGAGTAATCCCAACCCCGCGCTTCCCCTGCTGAATGCCTGTATGGACATGGCCCAGTTAGCATCGGAAACGACCATCATGATCCCGTAGCGTTTAGCGGGTGTTAACGCGCGCAACCACGGGTATAAAGTGGCCCCCATTAACAGATGCCTGGCATTAATGGCAAAAACGGTGGCGATAAGGGTTAATACAGGAACCTGATCGGTCCAAAGCTCTAAGGTGGCGAACTGAGCATAACCGGCAAAAACCAGCAAACTCATCATTGTCGCCGACGTCGGGTCCACTCCTTTCTGCGATGCGGCCAGGCCAAAGGCGGCACCAAAAATAGCGACAAAGAGTGAAACCGGGATAAGCTGCCGAAAACCATCCCATATCAGCGAATGATTAAGTTGAGACAAATCGGGCTGGTGATGCGTCATCCGGGACCTCATGAATTTCATAACAGTGAAAGCAAACAGGGGGCCACTATGACAGTGTTGTGGAATCGATAAAAACGCATAATAATTGATATTAATATTTGATTATCGAATGCAAGGCTCAAAGGTGCATCATCAAGACCTCCAGATGGACTGGCTTAAATGTTTTGTCGCGGTAGTGGATGCGGGATCGCTTTCGGCTGCGGCACCTGAAGTCCATCGCTCACAATCTGCGGTCAGCATGCAACTTAAAAAGCTGGAATCTGCATTAGGGTGTCAGCTTTTACTTCGCGGCCCTCGTCAACATCAACTCACGTCTGAAGGACAAAAACTGCTGGGGTATGCCAGAAGGATGCTCGACCTTCATGCTGAAACACAGGCCGCATTTCACGGTAAGGAGTTAACAGGGCGTATTCGTCTGGGAGTTCCTGATGACTATGCAGCAAAATACCTTACCCCTGCGCTGAAGAGATTTGCCCCTAACTTTGGGTCAGTCGAGATCGAACTGAGCTGCGAGCAATCAACGTCACTCATTCCTCGCGTTGAGAGCGGCGATCTCGATTTGGCCCTGGTCTCCCGGGAGCAACCCAACCAGGGCGCGTTACTGTTTTATGAACCGATGGTGTGGGTGGGTTCTCCACAGTTTGAGGTCTGGCGGCGCGATCCATTACCCATTGCGGTTTATGAAAGTACAAGCCTTGCTAAACGTAGTGCTATCAACGCACTAGCACTGCAGGGGCGGAGATATAAGGTGGTGTATAACAGCTCCAGTCTGTCGGGACAGATTACAGCTGTAGAAAGTGGCCTGGCTGTTGCCGTTCTGACCCAGTGCAGCGTGCCACCTCATCTGCAAATTCTTGGCAGTGAACATCTTTTGGGGCCTCTTGAACCCATGGAAGTCTCATTGTTCAGAAGCCATACTTCCCAGGGTTCTCCTGCAGTGGATAGTTTGTACGATTTGCTCCTCAGGACATTACGGGTCAGAAAAGTTGAAAGTTAAGACGATTTATTAGGTGCCTCAACGTCCGCTCCTCGCTCACAGCGGACCTTCAGCTCAGCTTCTTAGTCCGCTTTATGCCAGGAGCGGATATACGTAACTTATGATACGCGTCGTCAATCATTCGCCTCAGACATCAACGCGGAAACGCTTTAAGAATGTAATCCCGAACATAGGCGGTTCGGCTGTTATTAGCCGTCCTTTTGTTCCAAACCAGATAAAGATGATTAGTCGGGGCGAGATCTGCAGGTGTAACTGAAATCAGACGCCCGCTTTTCAGGTCATTGTCACAGTGATAATCCGGTAACACCGTCCATCCATGTCCGTCGCAGACCAGGTCGCGGATAATACGTAAATCCGGAATGGTGAATGCAGCCTGCATCTCAGGGGCTTTCTGAAACATGGAGGCCCAGAGCGCTCTAATCAGTGGCAACTCTTCGTCATAAGCAATCAGCGGTAATGAGGCAAGCGTTTCAGCACCAGGTTCTGATCCTATGACCTCTGACATAGCGGGAGCATGAACAAGGAGCATGCGTTCAGTCAGGAGATGTGCATAGCCGTACAGACGGTTATCAGGCATAGATGCGGTAACTGCGAGATCGGCGCTCCCGTCATGCAAAAGGGAATAAATACGTTGTTTATTGCCGGTATGAAAGCGCAGGCGATACCCCTCCTTCATTAATGGAGCCATTACAGCCCCAAGCCGGGAATGAATAAAATCCGGCGGTCCTGCCAGATTAATTGTTCCCCCGCGCACAGGGCCTGACCGGAAAGACGATAGCTTTTCTTCCAGACCGTCAATGAAGGGTGAAACGGAGCGGGCAAGCTCATCCGCAGCTTCGGTCGCCGTCACGCCTCTGGCCTGCCTGATGAACAGACGCTTACCAACCAGAGTCTCAAGAGATTGGATATGTAGTGACGCTGCGGGCTGAGTGATGCCCAGTAGCTCTGCCGCCTTTGAAAAGGAGCCAGAGCGATAGGCCTCAAGAAACGTTCGCAGGTGGCTCAGATGGCTCATAGTGAAGCGCCTCGCTGATGAAGTTTATCGTTACAGGGAGCCTCATGCAGAGCAAGGGCCAGTTCACTCACGTAATCATCCCGTATTCCCAACGCACCCAGAGTGGCCTGCAGTTTCCATACATAATCTGCATTCGTGCCAATGTCTCCGCGGGCAGATGCGATGCTCGACGCTACGGTCGCTGTAAGATTGTCCTGTTCATAATGCGGATGCAATCTGTCTGATACGAAAGCTAGCGCCTGAATTTCCTCACCGTTTCCGAGCGAAATTTCAGCCCAGACAGGACGGTACAGACCGGTAATCATCTCTCGCGTCCAGACCATCTCCAACTCATGTATCAGAGTCGATTCCGGCAGTCTGAACGCCATACCTTCGGTTATTCCACCCTCGTCAAGAGATAACATTCTGCCGGGGATATCAGGGGTGGCTCGTCCGGATATCAGCCGGATACAGAAACTGCGCTGCCATCCTTTCAGACGGGCCCGTTGCATTTCTTCAATCGCCAGCGCGGGATTCCACATCAATGACCCGTAGGCAAATATCCACACAGGAGCGCCTATCGGGCGCTCCTCCAGAGTGGAGTACATTGATGCCCGTATTTTTTCAGCGTCCCAGCGCATGTGTGCCGGGAGCAGCGTTTCATGCGCTCTGACAAATGCGCCATTGAGCATATCTTCACGGGTAAGCATATTACCTCCCTTTCCTGGCACAGGATTTAAGCCTGCTGAAATTTACTGCTGTGACGGCGACTGATTTGTGCAAGCAGCAACAGTAGGCCGAGCAGAGAAACAATCGCACCGCTGATACCGGTATACACAATACCGGCGTGTGTGATGGTAAGACCGCCCAGTACTGAACCCAGCGCGATACCGGAGTTGAAGCCCGCGATATTCAGGCCGGCAGCAACGCCATGCGCATGAGGAGCATGTTGCTCAGCGACACCAATCAGACGGGCCTGCAGTGCCGGCACTGCGGCAAATGTCAGCATACCCAGCAGCGCAACCAGAATACCCATGCTCGCTGGTGAGGAAGCCAGCAGCCACATACCCAGCACGACAATAACAATGCCGCTAATAATGAGTATATTGGCACGATTCACCCCCATGCTGTCGGTAAGTTTTCCACCCAGAATGTTGCCTACCGCAGCGGTAATACCATAAACCAGCATAAACAGACTCACCGTTGCTCCGGTTACGCCTGTCACCTGCATCAGAATAGGTGCGATAAAGGTGTAAGCCGTAAACGAGCCTGCATACGCCAGCACCGTAACCAGCGCGCCGGCCAGTAACTTACGGTTAAACAGCATGCTAATATTCTGCATTGCTGAACCACTATGTTCGCCGGGGACGCTGCGTACGGGGTCTTTCATACCGAACAACAGTCCAAGGAATCCGAGCGCGCCGAAAGCGGCAATAGCGCCGAGAACTGGACGCCATGAGACCACGCCTCCCAGCCATGTACTTAGCGGCACGCCGATTGCCATCGCCAGAGTAAAGCCACCAAATACCACAGCCACCGCTCTACCTGCTTTACCTGGTCCAGCCAGACGAGCAGCGGTACTGGATGCCGCAGCCAGAAACAGGCCGTGTCCCAGACCGGCAATGAACCGCGCCAACAGTAGCTGAGGTAATGTGGCGGCAAACGCGGCCGCCAGACTACCGGCGGTAAATACAACGGCAGTGGTAAGCATCACATTCTTCCGGTTCCAGCTTGCGGTCAGCGCAGACAGTACGGGTGCCGCGAACGTTGCCCCCAGTGCATAGGTCGTAACCGCTGCACCGGTCTGCTCCACACCCACCCCCAACCCCTGAGCCATGACGTCGGTCAGCCCAATGGGGACAAATTCCGCGAGTCCGAGCGCAAAGGCACTGATAGTGAAAACATAAATAACAAATGGCATGACTGCCTCCTGATTTAAGTAAGGAGTGCAGTCTGATTTAGACAAGCAGATAAATAAAATAATGTAAATTTCATGTGGAATAAAATTATTTATACCTAAGGCAAAGATATAATGTCTCCACAGCACACAGAAATTTTCTGTCTTCAGGGGAGGGGCTTCGAAAGCTCAGATGCAAAATTTCTGCGGCCCCGTTAAGAGTCAGTTGGCCGGGTTTAGTCTGCTCTTCGCTCAAAGCTGACATTCTCTCACTATCTCTTCGTGCATCAACATATAGTTTCTATTAACTCTGGTCCTTGATTCCCAACATTCCCAACGGCACGCGTAACGGCGTGCCATATAAATTTATCAGCCGGCACGGAACCGTCGACAGCAATTTCCGCAGCTTCTTTCCCTCCAGCATCCTGCCTCATCCATTCGCGCGCGGCTTCTGGTGACAGTACCAGTGGTCGCCTGTCGTGAATATCTACCAGCCCTTTGTCGGCCGCAGTTGTCACTATCAGGAAACCTTTAGCTTCATCTCCTCGTTCGAATGGTGTGCTGCCGATCGCAGCCATAAATATTGGTTGACCGTCTGCCCTGTGAATAAAGAAGGGGTGTTTCTTGTCGCCTTCCTTTTTCCACTCAAACCAGCCATCAGCAAAGCAAATTGCGCGACCATACTGCCAGAGTGGTTTAAGCATTCTGCTGGTGGCGGCAGTTTCAGACCGTGCGTTAATGAGAGGCGGTTTATCCCACCAACCGGGGGTATACCCCCAGATAACTGGATCAAGATGCAACTGCTCATCACGTTCGCTCAGAAGCAGAACTTTTGTCCCTGGCGCTACGTTGAATCTTCCAATGGGTTCTGGATCGTATGGAATGTCGCGTTCTGATTCATCAGCGAGTAGGGCAAGATAGTCTTCACGCGTCATTGACTGTGAAAAGCGTCCACACATAGAAACCTCTAGTCACATGTAAGACTGAAAGTATAGGAAATCGTCCTGCACGAAACGATTTGAACCCTACACCTGAACACCGATGCAGATAGTAAATGGCATCAGTGGGACCAAATCATATTAAACAAAATGAACATACTTCATATTTGGAATTATAACAGGAGGAATAGAATGCCAAGGAAAGACCAAAACCGTTATGCAGATGTTTTGTATCAGACTCAGGCAGCAAGTAGCAGAAGGACACAATATCGTGAGTTTCTTGAACGAAATGGGTATGAGCATAACGAGGAAAAGGCCCAACTTTTCGCTATGAATTTAGGATTAAGTTCAAATAATAGAGTTAACCTCGTTCATGAGTTGATGTCGGGGTTTTGACAGGAGTTGAAAACTGAACGGGGTAAATGTGTTCACCATTGAGGTTTAATCTTAGTAGTAACCTTTTGAATATTCAGAGTTCAATTTAATGAACTATTGGCGAAAAAATAATGCAACTGATTGATAAATCAGGATAACACGCACGATTTAAAATCCCTCGGCGTTCGCGCTGTGTGGGTTCAAGTCCCACTCCGGGTACCATGGGAAAGAATAGAATAATCAAAGCAATAAGCAGTGTCGTGAAACCACCTACGGGTGGTTTTTTTGTGCCTGAGATTTACTGACAGCAAGTAGCTTGTGTCGCAATACCCCTCCAGTAAAGCCAAACCGCTAAAATGCCCAATTCACCAACATGATTTAGCCCATTCGTTTATCGGCGTATAGGCGTGTTCAGCATAAACCCTCCCCGGGCCGGGTTGTTCATGAACCCATCACGGGCGGGGTTATCGTTGTGGTTCTGAAAACCGCTCATTATGAGGGGATCGTTAATGCCATCCTGAATCGCAAAGGGTCTGTGGATCCGGTTACGGGCTCTGAACGTAAACGCAAAATCATCTGCTCCGCCAATCACGATAACGCCATTGCCGGTAGCTAACGCAGCACTCAACTCTTGCTCTCTTTGAGCCTGACTTTGCAATGTACCGGCTGCAACAGATGAAGATGCCAACAGCAGTAGTGCAAGGACGGCGCATGAAAATACCTGTGGCAGTTTCATGATAAATACTCACAAATAATATGGCTATTAAAGTATAGCGTTTGATGACGCTCTTATCCGGGCGCTAAACAACCATTTTCTTGCAGCTGAGGCGGTGATTCTGGGGGGCCTGGCCGGTGTAATTAAGCACTATAATAAAAACAGCTCACAGGTGATTATGCCTGTTCGTAGCACAGGCAGGTGCCGCAGATTTTTCACCCCATAGGGGAGAGAGAAGGCGATGGCTGACTATCAGTTTTCCACACTCTGGCGGGTTGAGGCTTCACTGCAGGATGTCTGGGATGTTTTCTCTCACCCGGATCAGTGGCCAGAATGGTGGAGCAGCCTTGAGCGTGTTGTTGAGATCAAAAAAGGCGATATACAGGGGGTCGGAGCGTTACATCGTTACACCTGGAAGGGCGTGCTTCCGTATCGTTTAACCTTTGATATTAATGTATTAAGTATTTCGCAGTACTCTCTTCTTGAAGGTGCTGCCAGCGGCGAGGTTGAAGGGCGTGGGGTATGGTCTTTTATTGATACCGGTAGGGAAACTATTGTCAGGTACGACTGGAATGTACGAACCACGATTCGCTGGATGAATATACTTGCCCCACTGGCGGCACCGGTATTTCGTTGGAACCACGATACGGTAATGCGCGAGGGGGCGAAGGGATTAGCCCGTAAACTTGGCACCCATGTGTATATATCCTGATTCAGAGCCTATCCCATTAGGGCTATTTTGCTTGCCATTTCGACGCGGGCAGTGCTCAAACTGTTTGCGCCAATGACGTCTGCTGGAATAGGTTCTTAGTCCTCTGTTCTCAGAGGCAGTTTTATCCCTGAAAGTTAAAAATCCCGCCGTTGTTAACTAACAATGCGGCAATTTCATTTAACGTGTTGTCGAATGCCGCGGCATTTTGCAGTCCTGCGTTATGCAGCAGTTCTAAATTCTCACGCGATGCGTTATCCAGCGTTGGATCGGCACCATATAATTCGGGTTGAAGCCTGTAATATTTCGCGTTTTTTACCGTTGAGGCGATTTGTTGTAAATAGTAGGCAGTCATCTGCGGGCCACCTTCGAGCGCGATATCGATAGCAGGTTTCGCCCAGCCAAAGGGTCCCCAGTCTTTAACCTCTGAATATGAATAACCCTGCAGCTTTTTACCGGTACCCAGAGAGACAATGATCATGTCTTTGATGCCAGCGACGTTTGAAAACTTAATCGCCTCGGAATAAGCACACAGTGCTGGATCGTTTGCCACGACACCACCATCGACCAGGACATACTTTTGCGGTAATGGGGGAAGTGAGTAAATACGCGCTGCTTCGAAGTACGTTGGTGCTGCGGAGGTACCACGTAAAACATCTCGGACCAGAAAATCCCGTTTTTTGGCTACGGCAGAGTGTTGTTTGAAGATCACCGGAAGACGACTGCTGACATCATAAGCAACAAAGCAGGTTGGTTTTAATAATTCACTCAGTTTTGTATCACCGAAGGCTGTTTTTAATACTCGTTCCAGTTCCGTTGCCGAGTATTTTTCATCACTTACACCGCCTAATGAGCTGATGGTTTTCCAAATGCCGACGTCAAAAATCTCATCGCCGTCCTGAAGATAGAAGTTGACGGCTTCCTGAGCGGAAAATTTGGGGTTTCCTGTCGCGTCGGGACACACATAGGCAGAACAGAGGATGGCGCCAGTACTGGTGCCTGCGACTAAATCGAAGTAATCAGCGATTCTTGCTGTCGGTTTTTTTGCTCTATCTTGTAACTTCTTTTCCAGTGCGACTAATAGCATACCTGGCAGGATGCCTCTGATGCCACCGCCATCAATAGACAGTATTCTCATCGCCATTTTGACTTCCTCTCAGTGTATGAAACATGAAAGCGGGAGACTATATGTGAAGTGCCTGCGTTTAAATATAGACAGGTTTTCGGCGGTGTTTCCTTAATAAGAATGAGGGATCTTCATGTCGTCATTACTGTACTTTCTCGCCGGTAAGTGGCTTAATGACGGCCACATAGTTTCTTATTTCATTCACAGTTAACAGGTCTGTTATTGATGAATAACCTCCATCGACTCGCCTTTTTATGTCAGCGTCTGTCTGCTGTGATGATCGCCTACGGTTTTTTATTCCGCCGCCGCTCAACTCTCATAACATGGACAGACAGCAATGCAACGTCGACGATTTCTCAAAAATAGCGTTCTCCTTTCCGCCGCCGGTTTAGTCGGCCCTTCGGTTGTTAGCCGGACGGTTCAGGCTGCTGAGCCTTCAATCATGCCGGTGGCACGTCGGCGCTTTGTGCTATCGCAAACGTATAAGCTCAACCCACCAAAGGGTTCAAGTGGTGTCGTGAAGTTGTGGATCCCTTTGCCGGTCGATACCGCATTCCAGCAAATGATAAATCTTGCTTTTAGCGGCAATTATAAGCAGGCGTATGTCACAACCAACAATGTCTATGGCGCAAAAACGTTGTTTGCCAGTTGGCCTGACTCGCAGGGAGAGCTGCTGATCAAGGTTGATATCGACATTGAGACAGCCGATTGGGAACCGCTGCAGCATGACGCGTTAAAAAACTGGCAAGCACCGGAACAGATTACTTACCCGCTGGATGCAAAACCATATTTGTTACCAACAACGCACACCCCGATTGATGGGCTGGTCCTGGAAACAGCGCGTAAAATTACCGGTAATGAACAAGACCCGCTGAAAAAAGCTCGCCTGATTTACGAGTGGGTGAGCAGTCATATGGAGCGTGATAATGACGTTATCGGCTGCGGAACCGGGGATGTCGCGGAGATTTTAAAAAGCGGGAAGCTCAAGGGCAAATGCACCGACATGAGCTCTGTTTTTGTCGCCCTGGCCCGAGCCAGCGGCATTCCTGCACGTGAATTGTTCGGGATTCGTCTTGGGAAAGCAAACAAGCTGGAGCGTTACTCAAAAAGTGCTTTTGGCAAAGCCGACAGTGCAGGTGTTGCCGATGTAAGTGGGGGGCAGCACTGCCGCGCGGAGTTCTACCTGGCTGGCTACGGCTGGCTACCGTGTGATCCGGCCGATGTGACCAAAATGCGTCTGGCAGAGAAAAAAACACATCAGGATGCGGACGTCCAGGCGGTGAATACCTATCTGTTTGGCAACTGGGAAATGAACTGGGTTGGCTTCAACTATGGTCGTGACTTTGAACTGTACCCGGCTACAGAGCAGGGCGCGATGAACAACTTTGGTTATCCGTATGCTGAAGTCGATGGTGACCCCATCAATTTCTATGACCCGAAAGCGTTCTCTTACCGCTATGTCGCAACAGAACAACGCTAAAGGGGCGGGATTGACCCTACTGACGGCCGCCGCGGCTGCCGTCACGGCTGGCTTATGTTGCGTGGGACCGCTGCTATATCTGCTGTTTGGTATTTCGGCGGCGAGCTTTGCCGTGTTCACTCAGTTTGAGTTTCTGCGCATTCCCCTGATGTTGCTGTCCTTAGGGTTATTGTTACGCGTTTTCTGGCGACTCTACTTTTCTAAAAAACTATGGTGTTCCGGATGGCTGTCCCTGAAGCAAGCGCGCGTTCTGTACTGGTGTGCGTTGGCGCTGATTCTGCCCGTGCTGTTTTACCCCACGATCGTGGCCTGGTTTTATGAGGTGTTTGAGTGAAGATTGTTACGTTAATCGCATGTCTACTGTTGCCATTGTGGACTCAGGCTGCCAATCAGAAAGTGGTGCTGGATATACAAAATATGACCTGCTCGCTATGTGTCATTTCGGTTAATCAGGCGCTACGTGAAACGGATGGGGTGATTAAAGCCAAATCTTCGCTCAAAACCCGGCAGGCAGAGGCTATCGTCCCGGAGGGATTTTCTACCGATACGCTCCTTAACGCGGTGGCGAAAACGGGGTATACCGCAACGTTGAACCGTATTGAGCCACAATAAACCACCTTCGGGTGGTTTTGTTCTGTTTTCCGCGTATGATGCCCGGCGGCTGATGCTCCCTTTTGTGCGTTAACTACCGGAATTCCCCTCGTTTCCTGTTAACCTGAATTGGCGGTACCTGTAAGCCGCTCATGCCCATTTGGATCTGTTATCCCACCAGCCATGTAAGATAATCACAGGCAAGAATTTTTACTAAGGAAAAGCGTTATGAAAACGGGACCACTAAACGAGAGCGAACTGGAATGGCTGGATGATGTGCTGACTAAGTACAATACGGACAAGTCTATTCTGGATGTGTCAGAGCTGGATGGCTTACTGACGGCGGTGCTCAGTTCACCGTATGAGATCGAGCCGGAGCAGTGGCTGGTCGCTATCTGGGGTGGTGCGCAGTATGTTCCGCGCTGGTCCTCCGAAAAAGAAATGGCGCGTTTCATGAATCTGGCGTTCCAGCATATGGCGGATACGGCCGATCGTCTGGATGAGTTCCCAGAGCAGTTTGAACCGCTGTTCGGCCTGCGTGAAATTGAAGAACATGAGCTGACTATCGTAGAAGAGTGGTGTTTTGGCTATATGCGAGGCGTCGCGTTGTCGGATTGGTCAACGCTACCTGATTCACTGAAACCCGCTCTTGATGCTATTGCGTTACACGGGACAGAAGAAAACTTCGAAGTGGTGGAGAAACTGACACCAGAGGCATTTGAAGAGAGCGTGGATGCCATTCGTCTGGCGGCTCTGGATCTGCATGCTTACTGGATGGCACATCCGCAGGAAACACCGGTTAACGTCCCGGTAAAAGTTGATGCCAAAGTGGGGCGCAACGACCCATGCCCGTGCGGCAGCGGTAAAAAATATAAACAGTGCTGCCTGCATTAAGTAAAAGGGGCGTAAGCCCCTTTACTTTACAGAGCCAATAGTAGGCCTGATAAGCGTAGCGCCATCAGGCAAAATCTTCGTTAACCCACTTCAGGCAGCAGCCCTGCGGCAATAGAAAACTGCACTGCTATTACCACGATGCCGCAAATAAAGACCAGCGCCAGCGCCGGCGTGCCACCCATTACGCGGTAGTTTGCCTGCGGGTTGTGTTTTCTGCTCCGCCAGGCCAGCATGGAAGGGATCAACAGAGCCAAAACGGCCAGGGCAACGCCTGCATATCCCAGCGCCATGACAAAACCTCGCGGATAGAAAAGAGCAAATGCCAGCGGTGGCAGGAACGTCACGACACCAGTTTGCATTCTGCCGGCCACAGTATTACGGCGCTGAAAGAGATCTGCCAGGTAATCAAATAACCCCAGTGCCACACCGAGGAAAGAGGTGGCCAGTGCGAGGTCGGCAAACAGATGCACGGCCAGTTCGACGTGCGGTGAAGCCACGACTTCACGTAATGCCTGTAACAAACCGTTTAAGCCAGCGTGATTGGCTAAAAGTCCCATAAACGTTGACGAGTTAATGCTACCGAGCGTGGCCAGTTGCCAGAAAATATAGGCCACTAACGGGATGGCGCTACCGCTGATAAACACCCAGCGCAGTTTACGGATGTTGCCGTTCATGTAGCTGACGATGCTGGGTACGCTACCGTGAAAACCAAATGAGGTAAAAATAACCGGGATCGCGGAGAGTGCCAGGCCTTGTTGAAGAGGCAGGGTAAGCAGGTTCACCTTATGAATATGCGGCATCAACAGCGCGAGCATTGCCACCAGGAAGATGATTTTGGCGCTAAACAACAGACGATTGAACAAATCAACCAGTGAGGTCCCGACGCACACCACGCCACCGGCAACAAAGGTGAACAGCAATACGCCTGTGGTGGGCGAGATGCTGGTTCCGGTCCAGTCACTGATGCTGGAGGCCAATAGCTCGCCTGCACCACTGATGTAGGCGGCGGTCAGGGCATACATCAAGAACATCATGCTAAAGCCCGTTACCCACTGCCCGTATCGGCCAAGATAGCGTTTTGCCAGTGTGCCAAGCCCGGTGTCTGCCGGTACATGCTGGTACACTTCAAGCAGCAACAGCGCGGTGTAGCACATCAGGGCCCATAGCCCAACCAACAATACCAGCGTGACGCTAAACCCCACGCCTGCCGCCGCCAGCGGCATTGCCAACATACCGGCACCAATCGTGGTTCCCGCCACGATAAAAATACTACCCAGGGTTCTGTTTTTCACGCTTTCCTCTGTCCCAGAGATAATCAACGGTTATATCTGCGGCGCAGGTTAAGGCATAACGCTATTTTCGTCAAATCACCGTTACAAGTGCTGTATATTAATATTTACAGATGCTGAGGCTTAAGATGTATTAAAAATGATATTTATCTGCTCTCTGCCCGCATAAACCTGCGTTAGCGCAAAGCAGCGTTGTGCGGTTCACATTAGGCTACGGGCTTTATTGAGGAGGTAGTATGGAATCTATTCACGGTCACGAAGTGCTCAACATGATGATTGAATCTGGTGAGCAGTATTCACATGCCAGCCTTGAGGCGGCGATTACCGCGCGGTTTGGTGAGCAGGCACGCTTTCACACCTGTTCAGCAGAAGGCATGACGGCGGGCGAGTTGGTCGCGTTTTTAGCGGCGAAGGGGAAGTTTATTGCCAAAGAAGACGGCTTCTCTACGCATGAAAGCAAGATCTGCCGCCACTAAGATTCTCGAATAACGGTGGCAAACTGCCACCGTTACCCAACAACATTAATTCTGTGTATCAAGGGTTGCCAGTTCTTTATCGATGAAATAAAGACCTTCGCCACTTTTACCGGCCAGCGATAACTTATCGATGACAGATTTAAATAATTTCTCTTCTTCATGCTGCTCAGCAACATACCATTGCAGGAAATTAAAGGTCGGATAATCCTGGTGGGTCATTGCCGCATGCGCCAGTTCATTAATTTTCTGGGTGATCAATTGTTCGTGCTCATAGGTTACACGGAACAGTTCATCCAGGGAGGCATATTCTGCAAACGGTGAAGAAACAGTATTAATACGCGGCAGGCTGCCGGTATCCGTCAGGTAATCGAACAAACGCTGCATATGCGTCATTTCTTCCTGGGCGTGACGACGCAGAAACGCGGCCGCACCTTCGAAGCTGTGATAGCTGCACCACGCACTCATCTGTTGGTAGAGCAGGGATGAATATAATTCAAGATTCATTTGCTCATTCAGTTTATCGATCATTTCTGTTTTCAGCATGGTTCTGCTCCACGAACGTTATTATATATTGATGTGGTGCCACTATAATTTGTTATTTAATTATTTGCAAAAGGTAAAATAATAAAGTTATTTATTAAAAATGCGAATGGGAATAAAACGCATTAACGCTATTAAATTGATGATATAAATAAAAATAGAATAGATGACCAGCAGGTGTGCTGGTCGGAATGATTAATAATGGAAAGTGGAAGTTTGTGGTACGGCAACACCGTGACACTGCCAGGACAGCGTGATTTTGGTATTCAAACACAGAGAACCGGCATAAACGCTGCAGGTCGCAACTGGCTGGCCAAATCCGACTGCACTGGCATAGCCCATGCGCTGACATTCTTTTGTCGCAGTTCCCTGAGCAACATAGTCGTCGGTACGTGCTGTTTGTAGCATGGCCTGGTTGTAAGTCAGACGAACCACGCCGGTAATGTTGCTGGCTTCGCTGACCTGAGCCTGCTTAGTGATGGTGCATCCCGTCAGCATGAGCGGTAAGAGGGCAAGAATAAAGGTCTTCATGAAATCGCTCTGAAAAATCGGTGATACGCTATCCTGACATACATCACGGCTAATCAATGGCCTGAATAGCCAGAAGATCACCTGCGATTAATCACAACGACACCCTGTTTATGAGTCAAATCTGAAGGCTGGCGCAAAAACCGTGAGCATCTCGATATTTTATGAAACTTAATTTCATAAAATTTGAAAGCTGATTTACTAAATAGTAATGTGACTGAAATGTCATGACTTACGGCGGGCCCCCCGCGGCGCATTCAGGAGAGTACACAATGAAAATTGCATTGATGATGGAAAACAGCCAGGCAAGCAAAAACGCGATCATTCACCATGAGCTTAAGTCTGTCGCGGATGAAAAAGGTTTTCCTGTGTTCAACGTCGGGATGAGCGACGAAAATGATCACCATCTGACTTACATCCATCTGGGCATCATGGCCAGCATTCTGCTCAATTCAAAAGCGGTTGATTTCGTTGTCACGGGCTGCGGTACGGGTCAGGGAGCCATGATGTCACTGAATATTCACCCCGGTGTGGTGTGCGGCTACTGCCTTGATCCCGCGGATGCGTTCCTGTTTGCGCAGATCAACAACGGTAATGCACTCTCGCTGGCCTTTGCAAAAGGGTTTGGCTGGGGGGCTGAACTGAACGTCCGGTATATGTTTGAAAAAGCGTTTACCGGTCGTAATGGTGAAGGTTATCCGCCGGAGCGGAAAGAGCCGCAGGTGCGTAATGCGGGGATTTTGAACCAGGTGAAAGCGGCAGTAGTAAAAGAAAATTATCTTGATACCCTGCGCGCTATCGATCCTGAACTGGTGAAAACCGCCGTTTCAGGTCCACGTTTCCAGCAGTGTTTCTTTGAAAACTGCCAGGACAAAGCGATTGAAGCCTTTGTCCGTGAAGTTATTGGCTAAACCCGGTTGGCCCGATAGTGTGAACTGAACTATCGGGCTTATCGACGTTTATTTGATACAGCGCTTCCTGCATCGCGGGTAAGCCGCAGCGTATCAACCATTCCTATCAGGCAAATCATGGCGATAGCGACGAATGCCAGCCGGAAACTGATGCCGGGTATCGCCCCCAGTGACCACCATTCACTCACTTGATCCCCGATGCGGATCCCGATAGCCGCCAACGAAATCCCTAATCCAACAGCCAGTTGCGTCGCTGTACTAAACAGCGTATTTGCATAGCTCATCTGTGATGCAGGAACATCCGCAAATGCCAACGTGCTGACACCGGTAAACTGAATTGAGCGAAAAACGCCGCCCAGATACAGCACCAGTAAAATTACCCATACGGGAGTTTGCGGCGTGATCAGCGCACAGGCCAATAGCGCCAGCACATTAAGCGCGCCGTTTATCAGCAGCAGCTTTTTAAAGCCTAACCAGCGTATTAACGGGGTAGTCGCGGGTTTAATCGTCAGGTTGCCAACAAACACGGCCAATACCAAGGAACCGGCATGAAAAGCATTCATACCAAAACCAACCTGAAACATCAGTGGCAACAGAAAGGGTACCGCACTGATAGAAGCACGAAACAGAGAACCGCCGTACATCGTGACACGAAATGTAGGAACGCGCATGGCATCCAGACGAATCATCGGCCACGCGGTTTGGCGAAAATGACGCAGGGCAAACAGGAACGTGGCGATTCCAAGTACCAGAAGTCCCGCAGTTAACCAGCCCTGCGGCTGTTGGGTTCCCAGCAGTTCCATCGCATATACCAGACTGACCATCGCGACCGATGTGGCAATAAAACCGGGAAAATCGAACGGGCGACGTTCGTCATCATGAATATCCGGGATAAAACGCAGCGCCAGCGCTATCGCCAGCAACCCCAGTGGCACATTAATAAAGAAGATCCAGCGCCAGTTGGCATAACTGGTAATAAATCCGCCCAAGGGGGGGCCAATTATGGGGGCCACTAAGGCAGGCCAGGTCAGGGTGGCGATCGCGGTGATCAACTGATGTTTAGGCGTGGTACGCAGAACGGCGAGGCGGCCGACCGGCACCATCAGTGCCCCCCCGACACCCTGTAAAATGCGCATTGCCACAAAGCCTTCAATGCTGGTGGCGAGTCCGCATAAGACTGAGGCGAAGGTAAAGATCGCCAGTGCCAGGGTAAACACTTTTCGGGCACCAAAACGATCGGCAATCCAGCCACTGGCAGGGATGAGAACCGCCAGCGTAATCAGATAAGCACTGATGCCGATGTTCAGATCAACGGCCTGCACGCCGAAACTTTTTGCCATATCGGGCAGGGCCGTCGCAATCACCGTGCCATCGATGAACTCCATAAAGAAGGCCCCGGCGACCAGTAGTGCAGCCGGAGAAAGACCCCGCTTATTTTCAACCGCTAAATGTTCACTCATGTTGTGCTTGCCATCTCAAACGAAATTAACTGGAGCTGTTTTTTTATTTTCAGCGCGGCTGTACTGCTTTCGCCGCTACCGTTTCGAGCGCTGAATGGGTACTATGACGACCTTTCTATAAGGAGCTCACTATGTCCCAAACACTGAATGCCGATCAGGAACTGCTCTCGGACGTTGTTGCCTGCCAGTTGGTTATCAAGCAAATCCTGGATGTTATTGATGTTATTGCCCCGGTAGAAGTTCGGGAAAAAATGTCCAGTCAACTGAAAAGCATCGACTTTTCCAGCCATCCCGCGGGGGCTGATCCCGTTACGATGCGCGCAATTCAAAAAGCGGTTGCGTTGATCGAGCTGAAATTCACCCCGCAGAATGAGTCTCACTAAAATAAACCGTTGTTTCAGGTTTTAGAAAGGTTTTTTTGCGCCTCTCAGGACGGGAGGCGCAGATTTGTCGCGATCGGGTATCAGTGATGTTGGTAGTTTACGACGTTTAGCAAATGCTTATCCGTTTGCGCCATACACAATCCAGCGCGTTTAGCGCTACGAACTTCATCAAGAATCGTTTGTAACAGCACGCCATCCTGCTGCTGTTCTTTTTCCAGATCATGAAGAAAATCAACGGTTGGCGCGTCGTTCAATGCTTCGGCTTCATCCGTCAGACGCGACAGCGTACGCGAACGCTGTTGATAATCTTCCAGCGTTTTCTGAAACAGTTCTTCAAGCGAAGTTAGCTCATCACCGGGAACATCGATAGCCTTGACGATGGGGTTAGCCCCTGCGCTTTTCATAAAATTAAACATACGCATCATTTGCGTCACGTTACCCTGCGCCTGAGTGCGCAGAAACGTCGCGGTGCCTGTCAGGCTGTGTTCGTAGCACCATTCACTGAGGTGAAGGTAGAGATTCGATGCGTAAAACTCAAGGTTCATTTGCGTGTTGAGTTTGTGAACAATTCCAACTGCAGCCATATCAATATCCTTATTTCCAGAAAGGAGAAGTACGTCACCAACGCCAGTACAACGGGCTGCCGTTGCACTTCACATCTACGTACGAGTAATACTGTTAGCAGAAAAAATCCGTTCCGCCGGTCCTTTAGATGATCACGAATTATATTCGCTTCCGATCGTGAATCAGCATAGCGCGTGCTTGGCATTAAGAAAATCCTTAAAATGGCCTATTTATGTTTTTTTACATATTGGTATAGCAATATTCTTGGCTATGCCATTTGTGTATATAATGGGTGTGAATGTAATTAGATGATTTATAATGTATTTATGTAAAATAAAGATAATGAAATGCTGTTTCAAGTCTCAAAATTAAATTTCATGCCACGCTATTCTATGACGTCTGGTGATTATCACTGTTGGTTTTGATGGGAATTATCCGGTGAAGTGATGTGTCTGAAAATTATCTTCAACCTAATTTCTTGCGCCAGATCAGTTTTAATAAATTTAACGGAATGAATTATTCGGCATTTGTTGTTGGATATCGGTGGATTAATCGAGGAGTTGTATATGAAAAAAGTGGCGGTGTTGCTGGCACCCGGTTTTGAAGAGGCTGAAGCCATTGTGACTATTGATATTCTACGTCGCCTGCAAATTGAGGTTGAGACGCTGGCCTGCGCAGAGTCCCGTGCGGTGGTGAGCTATCATGACGTGCCAATGGTGACCGACAGTACGCTGGAGGCCCGTCGGGATGCTTTCTACGATGCGATCGTGTTGCCAGGGGGACCACAGGGTAGCGTAAATCTTGCCGCCAGTGCTGCAGTTGTCCAGTTTATCTCTCGCCATGACGATACAGGAAAACTGATTTGCCCGGTTTGTTCGGCAGCCGCGCGGGTGCTGGCGGGTAATGGGTTACTGAAAGGCCGGCGCTACGTGTGTTCAGGTGAGCTGTGGCAAACCATCACCGACGGCGAGTATGTCGACGCGCCTGTTGTTGAAGATGGAAATCTTATCAGTGGCAAAGGACTGGGCCATATTTTTGATTTTGCGTTTACGCTTTCTGCACGTCTGTTAGAAGACGATATTCCTGTTCGCGATCACGCTGACCATATTTATTACCCCTGGTAATCATTGGACTCCCGGATGTTTCGATATTCGGGAACAAGGATTCACTGGCTGAGGTTATGGATTAATCTGCTATTTCTTATTTTTCCTATTCTGAAAATTGTGTTTTTTTATGTCATTTCCCGCTGAATTTATGTACGCAACTACTGTAATTCTAGGGTGTGATGCCGCTCTCTTATGGAGAATCAATTTCCCGCTAAAACTACTCTCAGCACTGGCATTGATCTTATCAGTAAAAGGTAATGCTTTGTTTTACGTCCGGATTACAAAAAATCGTTTGATTTTACCCTACATAAAAGAACGTTAAAGCTGGAGTTAACCATGCACAAATTCACTAAAGCGCTGGCGGCCATCGGTCTGGCCGCCATTATGTCACAATCCGCTATCGCTGAATCCATGAAGCTCGGTTTTCTGGTCAAACAACCGGAAGAACCCTGGTTCCAGACGGAGTGGAAGTTTGCAGATAAAGCCGGTAAAGACCTTGGGTTTGAAGTTATTAAAATCGCCGTTCCAGACGGAGAGAAAACCCTGAATGCTATCGACAGCCTGGCGGCAAGTGGTGCAAAAGGATTTGTAATTTGTACGCCGGACCCGAAACTCGGGCCTGCTATTATGGCAAAAGCGCGTGGCTATGACATGAAAGTCATCGCGGTTGACGATCAGTTCGCCAATGCGAAAGGTAAGCCTATGGATACCGTGCCATTGGTGATGATGGCAGCAACCAAAATTGGTGAACGCCAGGGCCAGGAACTGTACAAAGAGATGCAGAAACGTGGCTGGGATGTGAAATCTTCCGCTGTAATGGCGATTACCGCCAACGAACTGGATACCGCGCGCCGTCGTACATCGGGTTCGATGGAAGCGCTTAAAGCTGCAGGCTTCCCGGAAAAACAGATCTACCAGGTCCCAACCAAATCAAATGATATCCCTGGCGCATTCGACGCCGCAAACTCCATGCTGGTTCAACATCCTGAAGTTAAACACTGGCTGATTGTCGGGATGAACGACAACACTGTGCTGGGTGGCGTGCGTGCTACCGAAGGGCAGGGGTTTAAAGCAGCAAACGTTATTGGTATCGGTATTAACGGTGTTGATGCCATTAGCGAACTCTCCAAAGCGGAAGCCACCGGATTCTACGGTTCACTGCTGCCTAGCCCGGACGTTCACGGTTATAAATCCAGCGAAATGCTCTACAACTGGGTCACCAAAGGCGCAGAACCGCCGGTGTTTACTGAAGTTACCGATGTGGTGCTGATTACTCGCGACAACTTCAAAGAAGAACTGGCGAAAAAAGGCTTAGGCGGCAAATAACGCAACTGCCGTAAAACGATCTTATCCGGCCTACAAAAACGCCCTTTGTAGGCTGGATAAGGCTACGCCGCCATCCGGCAACCGTTTAGATCCACGGAGACGTTATGCAACAGTCTACCCCGTATCTCTCATTTCGCGGCATTGGCAAAACCTTCCCTGGCGTAAAAGCGCTAACGGATATCAGTTTCGACTGTTATGCCGGGCAGGTGCATGCACTGATGGGTGAAAATGGCGCCGGGAAATCAACATTATTAAAAATTCTCAGCGGAAACTACGCGCCAACCACGGGATCTATAGCGATCCACGGACAGGAGGTTTCGTTTGCGGACACAACCACTGCGCTGAACGCCGGTGTCGCCATTATTTACCAGGAACTGCATCTGGTGCCGGAAATGACCGTCGCCGAGAACATTTACTTAGGGCAGCTTCCGCATAAGGGTGGGATTGTGAACCGCTCGCTGTTGAACTACGAAGCGGGCCTGCAGTTAAAACATCTGGGGATGGATATCGATCCTGATACTCCATTGAAATATCTCTCCATCGGTCAGTGGCAAATGGTGGAGATTGCTAAGGCGCTGGCGCGTAACGCCAAAATTATCGCTTTTGATGAACCCACCAGCTCTCTTTCCGCCAGGGAGATTGACAATCTGTTTCGCGTGATTCGTGAGCTACGCAACGAGGGCCGCATCATTCTGTACGTTTCGCACCGTATGGAGGAGATTTTCGCGCTGAGCGATGCCATAACCGTGTTTAAGGATGGCCAGTACGTCAAAACGTTTACGGACATGCAGCAGGTTGATCACGACGCACTGGTCCAGGCGATGGTGGGGCGTGATCTTGGGGACATCTACGGCTGGAAGGCCAGACCTTACGGTGCGGAGCGTCTGCGCCTGCATGAGGTAAAAGCCCCAGGCGTGCGCACTCCGATCAGCTTATCGGTGCGTAGTGGTGAAATCGTCGGACTGTTCGGCCTGGTGGGTGCCGGACGTAGCGAATTAATGAAAGGTCTGTTTGGCGGGACACGCATCACACAAGGCCAGGTGTTTATTGACGGACAAGCGATAGATATCCGCAAACCCAGTCACGCCATTGAAGCAGGCATGATGCTGTGTCCGGAGGATCGCAAAGCCGAAGGGATCATCCCGGTCCATTCGGTACGCAACAACATCAATATTAGTGCGCGCCGTAAACATGTCATGGGGGGATGTCTGATCAACAACGGTTGGGAAGAGACCAATGCTGACCATCATATCCGCTCACTTAACATCAAAACGCCGGGTGCAGAGCAACTGATCATGAACCTCTCTGGCGGTAATCAGCAAAAGGCTATTCTGGGGCGTTGGTTATCGGAAGAGATGAAAGTAATTTTGTTGGATGAGCCCACCCGCGGCATTGATGTTGGCGCGAAACATGAAATTTATAACGTGATTTATGCCCTGGCTGCGCGCGGTGTTGCCGTGCTGTTTGCCTCCAGTGACCTGCCGGAAGTTCTTGGCGTCGCCGACCGCATTGTGGTGATGAGAGAAGGTGAGATCGCAGGTGAATTACTTCATGAACAGGCGGATGAACGCCAGGCGCTGAGCCTTGCTATGCCTAAAGTCAGCCAGGCAGTCGCCTGAATAAGGAGAATATGATGTCTTCCGTTTCTACATCGGGTTCAGGCGCTGCGAAGTCGGCGTTAAATTTTGGCCGAATTTGGGATCAATACGGGATGCTGGTGGTATTTGCCGTGTTGTTCCTGGTTTGCGCTATTTTTGTGCCGAACTTTGCGACTTTCATCAATATGAAGGGGCTGGGTCTGGCGGTATCTATGTCGGGTATGGTGGCGTGCGGGATGTTATTTTGCCTGGCATCCGGCGATTTTGATCTCTCGGTAGCGTCCGTTATTGCTTGCGCAGGGGTGACGACTGCAGTGGTCATTAATATGACCGAAAGCCTGTGGATTGGCGTGGCGGCTGGGTTGTTGCTCGGTGTTCTGTGCGGTCTGGTGAATGGTTTCGTGATTGCGCGTTTAAAAATTAACGCGCTGATCACGACGCTCGCTACCATGCAAATTGTTCGCGGTCTGGCCTACATTATCTCTGACGGTAAAGCAGTGGGTATCGAAGACGAACGCTTCTTTACGCTTGGCTATGCCAACTGGTTAGGGCTGCCTGCACCGATCTGGTTAACCGTGGGCTGCTTTATTGTTTTTGGCCTGCTGTTGAATAAAACCACGTTTGGTCGCAATACGTTGGCGATTGGGGGCAATGAGGAAGCTGCACGTCTGGCTGGGGTGCCGGTCGTTCGCACGAAGATTATTATCTTCATTCTTTCCGGTCTGGTATCCGCCGTTGCGGGGATTATCCTGGCATCACGTATGACCAGCGGCCAACCGATGACCTCTATTGGTTATGAGCTGATCGTGATTTCTGCCTGTGTGTTAGGCGGCGTTTCGCTCAAAGGCGGCATCGGAAAAATCTCATATGTCGTCGCAGGGGTGTTAATTTTGGGGACGGTCGAGAATGCGATGAACCTGCTGAATATCTCGCCATTCGCACAGTATGTGGTGCGAGGTTTGATCCTGCTGGCGGCAGTGATCTTCGACCGCTACAAACAAAAAGCTAAGCGTACTGTTTGATGATTCAAATCCCAACTTTTTAGTCTAGCTTCTGCATATCGCCAGCCGCTACCCGGCTGGCGATTGTTTTTCTAAATGGCGAGCACGGTCACACTGTCTATACTTATACCCGTCATACATCCTATATACGGCGCGATCCGCGCGGCGTACAGACCATGACGAGGAGGAGAATCGGGTGACAGCATCGCTAACCTTACCCCCTGAGCATCCCACAAATTGTGCTTATTTTTTCGATCTCGATGGAACACTGGCTGAAATCAAACCGCATCCTGATCAGGTTGTAGTTCCACAGACAATTCTGCAGTTATTACATCGCCTGGCCACGCAAAATGCGGGTGCTCTGGCATTGATTTCAGGGCGCTCAATGGCAGAGCTTGACGCACTCACCACCCCATATCGTTTCCCGCTCGCCGGGGTGCATGGGGCAGAACGCCGTGACATCAATGGTCAAACCCATATTGTGCATTTGCCTGCGGCGGTTGAGCGCGAAGCGGGGGCGTTATTGCATGCGGCGCTGGCGACATTACCGGGGACAACGCTTGAAACAAAAGGCATGGCTTTTGCTCTGCACTACCGGCAGGCGCCTGAACATGAGGCCGCTCTGCTGGCGTTGGCTGAACGTATTACCCATATCTGGCCACAACTGGCATTACAGCCCGGAAAGTGTGTTGTGGAAATCAAATCTCAGGACACCAATAAAGGAGACGCAATTGCGGCATTTCTGCAGGAAGCACCGTTTGTCGGACGGACACCTGTTTTTGTGGGTGATGATCTGACCGATGAAACAGGTTTTGCTGTGGTCAATCGCGCCGGCGGTATCTCGGTAAAAGTGGGAAGCGGGGAGACTCAGGCTACATGGCGTCTGGCTGCCGTCAGAGACGTCTGGCATTGGCTGGAACAAATCAACTGTCCGCAGCAGGAACAAGACGCAACGAATGACAGGAGAGGTGGCTATGAGTCGTTTAGTCGTAGTATCTAACCGCATTGCCTCACCGGATGACAAAGGCAGCGCTGGCGGTCTTGCTGTAGGTGTGCTGGGCGCACTGAAGGCTGCTGGCGGCCTGTGGTTCGGCTGGAGCGGTGATACAGGCAATGGGGAGCAGCCATTAAAAAAAGTTACCCGTGGCAACATCACCTGGGCATCGTTTAATCTGAGCGAACAGGATTACGAAGAGTATTATTGCCAGTTTTCGAATGCCGTGTTGTGGCCTGCGTTCCATTATCGACTGGACCTGGTACAGTTTCAGCGTAGTGCCTGGGAAGGCTACCAGCGGGTTAATGCCTTACTGGTTGATAAGCTGCTGCCACTGCTTAGTGATGACGATATTATCTGGGTTCACGATTATCACTTGTTACCTTTTGCCTGCGAGCTACGCAAACGTGGTGTGAATAATCGCATCGGTTTTTTTCTGCATATTCCTTTTCCAACACCCGAAATTTTCAATGCGTTGCCGCCACATCAGGCGCTACTTGAGCAACTGTGTGACTTTGATTTATTGGGCTTTCAAACCGACAACGATCGCCAGGCCTTTCTTGACTGTCTGGCGGCGCAAACTCAGGTAACTACGCTCAGTGAGAAACAGCATCTGGCCTGGGGGAAAGCGTTCCGCACGGAAGTTTATCCTATTGGTATTGCACCTGAGGAGATAGCACGGCAAGCATCAGGACCGCTACCGCCGAAACTGGCACAGTTAAAAGCAGAACTTAAAAATGTGAAAAATATCTTTTCTGTTGAGCGGCTGGATTACTCCAAAGGCCTGCCGGAACGTTTTCAGGCCTATGAGGCGCTGTTGGAACAGTTTCCACAGCATCACGGTAAGATTCGTTATACGCAGATAGCACCGACTTCGCGTGAGGAAGTTCAGGCTTATCAGGATATTCGTCACCAGTTAGAGACCGAGGCCGGGCGGATCAATGGTAAATACGGGCAACTGGGCTGGACACCGCTGTACTACCTGAATCAGTATTTTGACCGTAAATTACTGATGAAGGTCTTTCGCTACTCTGATGTCGGACTGGTGACGCCACTGCGCGATGGCATGAATCTGGTAGCAAAGGAGTATATCGCCGCACAAGACCCTGCCAATCCTGGTGTCCTGGTGCTGTCGCAGTTTGCCGGAGCAGCGAATGAGCTGACTTCTGCACTCATTGTAAACCCTTATGATCGGGATGATGTCGCAGGCGCATTAAACCAGGCTCTGACGATGCCACTTGCCGAACGTATTTCACGTCATGCCGCAATGCTGCAGACTATCGTTAAAAATGATATCAATAACTGGCAGGCGAGATTCATTTGCGATCTGAAGAACGTCGCATCGCGTCATACGGAAAATCTGTCGCCTGACTCGCAGACAGCCTGCAGCAAACTGGGGTGATTAATCGCCCGCAAGCGGCACCAGCAACACATCAACCTGGCTTGCGCTGACAACGCTTTTCGCTGAGCAGGACGCTCGCGAAAAGAAACTGTGGTTATGGTTGCCATAAATCACCAGATCAACCGCGTGCTTGCGGCATACATCCAGAATGTGTTCGTTCAATGCGCCATAGGTAATAAACGTGTGCTCAATAGGGTACTGCGCTTCTTTGCTTAACTGATCGATAAAATTCTGGGTTTCTTCTTGCATCACTTCACGCAGATCTTCCAGCATTGGGGCGGCAAACTGGTTATACAGTTCGGGATCTGAGACCAGGGTTATCAGACTAATGCGGGCGTTGACAGGGCGAGCGATTGAAACCGCCTTTGCTAACAGCTGGTGGCTTTCGGGGGTAGCGGCAACAGCGACAAGAATGTGCGCATAGCTCATAACTCGCTCCTTTTTTTCATGAATTATGAGAGAACTCTTCAGTTTTAATCGTATACCACCATAGTGCTACGTTTCGTATGGTAATTGTGTGAATGTCATCATGATTATTCATTAATTATTCTTATAAATAGAATAATCACTTCATATAAGCTGTAAATTCGTTCGGTTGATTTAAGTTAAACTCCTCTCTAATAAAAACAATCTGTTAATAAAAAGTACACATCCATTAACATTTAAACGGTTATCACAGCCCGGTATTAATTAATCAGTCTTAATATTTAAGTTATTGTTTGTTAAGGATTTAATTGAAAAGGTATTTCATATTAAATCTGTGATCCAGCTCGCTATTTCAGTGCGTGATATTAACGTGCGTGAACAGAATACTATTCGCTTTTATTGCAAGATTATTCGTATGGCTGGAATTGAATGAGATAACGATGGTTTAAAAAATAGCCAAAGTAAAAGCTGGGCTGATGGATTTATGTTAAGTGTTTAGCTTGATTATGTGATCTGCGTCACATATTCTTTAAATTCGCAGCATGGCTACGTTGTATGTGTAACGGGTGGCGGGTAGAGTTGCGTCGAATTAGGAAAAATCTTAGACATTTGTAAGAAATGATGTGAGCTTGTAAGGGACGCGGCATTCTAAGAAAGGAATGTTTAGACAACGCGTAAGCGCCATCACGTTGCTATGTATTTGACCTTTTGCTTTTTTTTACCGGGCCTTCCCGGCGACATCACGGGGTGCGGTTCTGCCGCATGAAAATAATGTTGGTTATTATGGATGCAAATAATGCATACATCCGAGTTGCTGAAACACATTTATGACATCAATTTGTCGTATTTATTGCTTGCACAGCGTTTGATCGTTCAGGACAAAGCATCTGCAATGTTCCGCTTGGGTATCAGCGAAGAGATGGCGGATACATTGGCAACATTAACACTTCCTCAAATGGTCAAATTGGCTGAAACCAATCAACTGGTATGCCATTTCCGTTTCGACGATCATCAGACTGTAACGCGTTTGACGCAAGATTCCCGCGTTGACGATCTTCAGCAAATTCATACCGGTATCATGCTTTCAACACGCCTGCTTAACGACATTGATGACGCAGCGCGTAAGAAAAGGGCTTGATGATGAGCGAAAAAAGCATTGTTCAGGAAGCGCGTGATATCCAGTTAGCGATGGAATTAATCACATTGGGCGCCCGTTTGCAAATGCTGGAAAGCGAAACGCAATTAAGCCGTGGCCGACTCATCAAGCTGTACAAAGAATTACGCGGTAGTCCTCCGCCAAAAGGGATGCTTCCGTTTTCCACCGACTGGTTTATGACGTGGGAACAAAATATTCATGCATCGATGTTTTGTAATGCATGGCAATTTCTACTTAAAACCGGTTTGTGTAGCGGCGTGGATGCTGTGATTAAGGCGTATCGGTTATATCTTGAGCAGTGCCCGCAGCCAGAAGAAGGGCCATTGTTGGCGCTTACTCGTGCGTGGACCCTTGTCCGTTTTGTTGACAGTGGTTTGCTTGAATTGTCCGCCTGTAACTGCTGCGGCGGAAATTTTATTACCCACGCGCACCAACCCGCAGGCAGCTTTGCCTGCAGTTTATGTCAGCCGCCATCGCGAGCCGTAAAAAGACGTAAACTTTCCCAGAATGCTGCCGATATTATTCCACAACTGCTGGATGAACAGATCGAACAGGCTGTTTAACTGATACGGTGTGGATAAACACTCCAGCAGCGGTAAGCGATTACCGCTGCTTTTTTTTGTCCTGACCATGAGTTAACTGCCCAACTGCGCATCCTGTCATAGTCAATTGCGAAAGGATGATGTCGTGCTTATCTTATTAGGTTACCTGGTTGTTATTGGTACAGTTTTCGGCGGTTACATGATGACCGGCGGACACCTTGGGGCACTCTATCAACCGGCTGAGCTGGTGATCATCGGTGGCGCAGGTATCGGGGCATTCATTGTTGGCAACAACGGTAAAGCCATCAAAGGGACGATGAAAGCGATCCCGTTGCTTTTTCGGCGTTCGAAATATACCAAAGCCATGTATATGGACCTGCTGGCGTTACTCTACCGCCTGATGGCTAAGTCACGTCAGCAAGGCATGTTCTCGCTTGAACGCGATATCGAAAATCCAAAAGAGAGTGAAATTTTCGCCAGCTATCCGCGTATTCTTGCGGATGCAGTGATGCTTGATTTTATTGTCGATTACCTGCGTCTGATTATCAGCGGCAACATGAATACGTTTGAAATTGAAGCGCTGATGGACGAAGAGATTGAGACGCATGAAAGTGAGGCCGAAGTTCCGGCTAACAGTCTTGCGATGGTCGGTGACTCATTGCCAGCGTTCGGGATCGTGGCTGCGGTGATGGGGGTTGTGCATGCGCTGGCTTCTGCCGATCGTCCGGCGGCTGAACTGGGTGCTCTGATTGCACATGCCATGGTAGGGACATTCCTCGGTATTTTACTGGCCTATGGATTTATTTCCCCACTCGCCAGCGTCCTGCGACAGAAAAGCGCTGAAACAACCAAGATGATGCAGTGTGTGAAGATCACTCTGCTCTCCAATCTGAATGGCTACGCGCCACCGATTGCGGTTGAGTTTGGTCGTAAGACGTTGTATTCCAGCGAGCGTCCTTCGTTTATCGAACTGGAAGAGCATGTTCGTGCAGTGAGAAATCCAGCAGCGCAGCAGACGACCGAGGACGCATGAAAAATCAGGCCCATCCCATTATCGTCGTAAAGCGACGTAAACATAAAAATCACGGTGGTGGGGCGCATGGTTCGTGGAAAATTGCCTACGCCGATTTTATGACCGCGATGATGGCCTTCTTTCTGGTGATGTGGCTTATTTCCATCTCCAGCCCTAAAGAACTGATTCAAATTGCCGAATATTTCCGTACACCGCTGGCTACTGCGGTGACGGGGGGAAATCGGATCTCGAACAGCCAAAGCCCAATTCCCGGTGGGGGTGATGATTACACCCAGCAGCAGGGGGAAGTAAACAAGCAGCCCAACATTGATGACCTGAGAAAGCGTATGGAGCAAAGCCGCCTGAGCAAGCTACGTGGCGATCTCGATCAGCTGATTGAATCCGACCCTAAGCTACGCGCACTGCGCCCACATCTGAAAATTGATTTAGTCCAGGAAGGGCTGCGGATACAGATTATCGACAGTCAGAACCGCCCGATGTTTAAAACCGGAAGCGCAGAGGTTGAACCTTACATGCGTGATATTTTGCGGGCGATTGCGCCCGTACTGAACGGGATCCCAAACCGTATCAGTCTTTCTGGTCATACAGATGATTATCCCTATGCCAACGGTGAGAAGGGATATAGCAACTGGGAACTGTCAGCCGATCGCGCCAATGCATCGCGTCGCGAGTTGGTCAGCGGTGGACTGGATGATGGAAAAGTATTACGGGTGGTAGGTATGGCCGCCACGATGCGTCTGAGCGATCGCGGTCCCGAGGACGCCATCAACCGCCGTATAAGCCTGCTGGTTCTGAATAAGCAGGCCGAAGAGGCCATTTTGCATGAAAACGCTGAAAGCCAGAATGAGCCGGTAAGTGTCTTACAACAGCCCGCGGCGGTGCCGCCGGCAAGCGTTCCCACATCGCCACCAGCCAATCCGAGGTGATAGCGTGAGCATGGATATTAGCGATTTTTATCAGACATTTTTTGATGAAGCTGACGAACTGTTGGCTGACATGGAGCAACACCTGCTGGATCTGGTGCCTGAAGCCCCGGACTCCGAACAGCTGAATGCCATTTTTCGTGCAGCGCACTCGATTAAAGGCGGGGCGGGCACTTTCGGCTTTACCATTTTGCAGGAAACGACCCATCTGATGGAAAACCTGCTGGATGAAGCGCGGCGTGGCGAGATGCAGCTCAATGCCGACATTATCAACCTGTTTTTGGAAACGAAAGATATTATGCAGGAACAGCTCGACGCCTATAAAAACTCAGAGGAGCCGGATGCCGCCAGCTTTGAGTACATTTGTAATGCGTTACGACAGTTAGCGCTCGAAGCAAAAGGTGAAACCGCGCCCGCGGTGGTCAATAGCGCCAAATTGAGCGTTGTTGATAGCACGGCGATACAAGACGAGGTGGTTGCACAAGCCGCCCCTGCCGCTGAAGAGGTCAAAAAGCGGATCATTCTCTCGCGCCTTAAAGCCAGTGAAGTCGATTTACTGGAAGAGGAACTGGGGAATCTGGCGACCTTGAGCGATGTGGTCAAAGGTGCTGACACGCTGTCGGCTACGATCGACGGTAGCCTCGCCGAAGATGACATTATTGCTGTGCTCTGCTTCGTCATTGAAGCGGATCAGATTGAGTTCGAAACCATCACTGCTGCGCCGACTACTGCAGAAACGCCAGCTGTTGCTGATGTCGTCGAACCACAGCCACTGCCGGTTGCTGCACCAGCACCTGCGCCGGTGGTCAAAGCGACCGCCAACGAAGCACCGCATGGACGAGCAGAGCGTGAGAAACCTGCGCGGGCCAGTGAATCGACCAGTATCCGCGTGGCGGTTGAGAAGGTCGATCAACTGATTAACCTGGTGGGTGAACTGGTCATCACACAGTCAATGCTGGCTCAGCGTTCGAACGAACTGGATCCGGTAAATCATGGCGATCTCATCACCAGCATGGGGCAGTTACAACGTAACGCCCGCGATCTGCAGGAATCGGTGATGTCAATTCGTATGATGCCGATGGAATATGTTTTTAGCCGCTTCCCGCGCCTGGTGCGCGATCTGGCGGGTAAATTGGGTAAACAGGTTGAACTGACCCAGGTCGGTAGCTCCACCGAACTGGATAAGAGTCTGATCGAACGTATTATCGATCCGTTGACGCACCTGGTGCGTAACAGTCTCGATCACGGCATTGAACTGCCGGAAAAACGCATCGAATCCGGGAAAAGTCCGATTGGTAATCTGACACTCTCTGCCGAACACCAGGGCGGGAATATTTGTATCGAAGTGACCGATGATGGCGCGGGTCTGAACCGCGAACGTATCCTGGCGAAAGCGATTTCCCAGGGGATGCCAATCCACGAAAACATGAGCGATGACGAAGTTGGCATGCTGATCTTCGCCCCGGGATTCTCAACCGCCGAGCAGGTAACGGATGTTTCCGGGCGTGGTGTCGGTATGGACGTGGTGAAGCGAAATATCCAGGAGATGGGCGGGCACGTTGAGATCCAGTCGAAACAGGGCCAGGGCACAACCATCCGTATTTTGTTGCCGCTGACGCTGGCTATCCTTGATGGTATGTCTGTTCGTGTAGCCGATGAAGTGTTTATCCTGCCGCTGAATGCGGTAATGGAGTCTCTGCAACCTCGGGAAGAAGATCTCCATCCGCTGGCCGGGGGAGAGCGTGTTCTGGAAGTGCGTGGTGAGTATTTACCGCTGGTTGAGTTGTGGAAAGTCTTTGAGGTTGAAGGTGCAAAAACTGAAGCAACTCAGGGTATTGTAGTGATTTTACAAAGTGCAGGGCGTCGCTACGCGTTGCTGGTCGATCAGTTAATTGGTCAACATCAGGTAGTGGTAAAAAACCTGGAAAGCAACTACCGCAAAGTGCCAGGCATTTCCGCAGCAACGATCCTCGGCGACGGTAGCGTCGCGCTGATTGTCGATGTCTCTGCATTGCAGGGGTTAAACCGCGAACAACGTGTGGCAATCACAGCCGCCTGATTGAGTAAGAAAGGGAAGAATATGACCGGTATGAGTAATGTAACTAAACTGGCCGGCGAACCGTCAGGTCAGGAATTCCTCGTGTTTACGTTGGGGGATGAAGAGTACGGTATCGATATCCTGAAAGTGCAGGAAATCCGCGGCTACGATCAAGTTACGCGTATTGCCAATACGCCAGCCTTTATTAAAGGTGTGACTAACCTGCGCGGCGTGATTGTGCCGATCGTTGATCTGCGTGTGAAGTTCAGCCAGAGCGATGTGGATTACAATGAAAACACCGTCGTGATTGTCCTGAATCTGGGTCAGCGTGTGGTGGGAATCGTTGTTGATGGTGTATCCGACGTGCTGTCGCTGACGACGGATCAAATCCGTCCTGCGCCTGAATTTGCTGTTACCTTGTCTACGGAATATCTGACCGGGCTGGGGGCGTTGGGTGACCGGATGCTGATTCTGGTGAATATTGAGAAACTGCTGAACAGCGAAGAAATGGCGCTGTTAGATATTGCTGCCAGTCACGTCGCGTAATCGCCATACCGAATCCGGCCTACAACGATTATTGTTGCAGGCCGGATAAGCGTAGCGCGTACGGCAGACTTCCCCCTTACGCTTCTCGTTCAATCAGCTCAGGTTCAGCTTCCAGTAACCCTTCCTTCTGCGCCAGCATCGCTGTCGCAATTCCGTTACCCAATACGTTAATCGCTGAGCGCCCCATATCAAGGAAATGGTCGATGCCCATCAGTAACAGGATCCCTGCAACAGGAATATTAAAGCTTGGAATGGTGGCCGCCAGCACCACCAGCGCTGAACGCGGTACGCCAGCAATCCCTTTTGACGCCAGCATCAATGTCAGCATCAGCACGGTAATTTCCGCGAAGGAAAGGTGGATGTTATAAGCCTGTGCGATAAACATGGAGGCGAACGAGCAGTACACCATCGAACCGACCAGGTTGAATGAATAGCCAATCGGCAGTACGAACGACACGATGTTACGTGAGCAGCCAAATTTGGTTAATTGCTCCAGCGTTTTAGGGTAGGCCGCTTCCGAACTGCTGGTAGTGAAGGCGACCAACACCGGATCTTTGAGCATACTGACCAGGCGGAACACCTCTTTCTTCAGCACCAGATAGCCCACTGCCAACAGGACCAGGCAGGTCAGCAGAATAGCGACGTAGTAGCCGCCAATAAATGACGCGTAGTTGAGCAGAATACCCAGGCCCTGCGTGGAGATAACGGAAGAGATAGCGGCGAAAATTGCCAGCGGCGCGACGTACATAACATAGCCCGTCACTTTCAACATAATGTGTGAAACCACATCCAGTGCGGCGACCAGCGGCGCGTTAAATTTCTCTCCCAACGATGCCCCACCAATACCGAAGAACATTGAGAACACGACAATTTGTAGGATCTCATTATTCGCCATCGCTTCGGCAATACTGGTAGGAATGGTATGAGACAGAAAACCTTTCAGGCTCATGCCGCCGACGGCAAGTCCGGTGTCAGTAGCTTCCAGTGGAATGGCCAGGTTCAGCCCGCTCCCGGGTTGTTCAAGTGAGACAACAAACAGGCCAACCAAAATAGACAGCACGGACGAGCTGATAAACCAGATCATCGCTTTGCCGCCAACGCGCCCGATGGTGGAGGTTTCTCCCAGACGCATGATTCCGACGGTCAGAGTGCTGAAGACTAACGGTGCGATGACCATTTTTATCAGCCGCAAAAAGATGTCGGTGAGCAGCGTAATATTATCAGCCCAGGCGGTAACGACGCCGGGGGAGGCATAGGTGTGGATCACCGCACCCGACAGGATCCCCGCCAGCATGAAGATCACGATAAAGAGCGTGAGTTTGTTTGCATTTGCCACTAAAAAGCCCTCAGTAAGGATTTAACATTTATTAATCAGTTACTCATTTTTTATACTTATTAAGTGGTAACGAAGTATTCATCATATAAATTGAATTAAAGCCCAGGCAGATACAACTTTTTTTAATTTTTTATCCGTTTTGTTGTGGTATTCGGCGGATGGTTATGTGATCGGTATCACAGGAAAAGGGAGGGGGGGAATACAAATAGTGGTCAAACAGGGTGGTTGAAAATGTTATTTGCATGATAATTATGATGTTTTTATGTAAATGAGTTGTGGTTTCTATTCCTCAGTTTTTCCCTTCTCCCGCCGGGCCTTGCTTTCCTGCTGGATTTCCTTTTTGCAAACGTAAAGTTATCTCAGTGAATGCCGATAATGTTGATAACTCGTTTTCAGGAAGGTGCCTTATGTTTAACCGTATCCGCGTTGTCACAATGCTGATGATGGTGCTGGGGGTTTTCGCACTGCTACAGCTTGTTTCCGGTGGTCTGTTGTTTTCTTCATTGCAGCAGAATCAGCAAAGTTTTGTTATTTCTAACGATCTACGACAGCAGCAAAGTGAACTCACCTCGACATGGGACCTGATGCTGCAAACACGCATCAATTTGAGTCGTTCCTCTGCGCGCATGATGATGGATGCGTCCAACCAGCAGAGCAGCGCGAAGAACGATCTGCTTAAGAATGCGAAAACGTCGCTGGCGCAAGCCGAAAAGCATTACGCTAATTTCAAAAAAATCACGCCGTTGCCTGATATGACGGATGCCAGCGACAACGTCGATGAAAAATATCAGCAGTACCATGCAGCCCTGGTGGAGCTCGTCCAGTTCCTTGAAAACGGCAACATGGATGCATATTTTGCACAACCAACTCAGGGCATGCAAAACGCCCTCGGTGAAGCGTTAGGTAAATATGCAGATGTTAGCGAGAAACTCTACCGACAGGCCTTCGATCAAAGCGCAAGCGATTACCATTTTGCCCAATGGCAACTCGGCATTCTGGCTGTCGTGCTGGTACTGATTCTGGTGGTGGTGTGGTATGGCATCCGTCATGCCTTGCTGAGCCCTTTGTCCCGCGTCATTGCGCATATCCGTGAAATTGCCAGCGGTAACTTAACCGCAACTCTGGCTGTAAGCGGCCGTAATGAAATTGGTGAACTGGCCAGCACGGTCGATCATATGCAGCGTTCGCTGACCGAAACAGTAACCCTGGTGCGCGAAGGTTCGGATGCGATTTATTCCGGTACCAGTGAAATTGCCAGCGGTAACACCGATCTTTCATCCCGTACCGAACAACAGGCTTCCGCGCTGGAAGAAACAGCAGCCAGCATGGAACAGTTGACGGCTACCGTGAAGCAAAATGCGGACAATGCGCGTCAGGCCTCTCAACTGGCGAAAAGCGCCTCCGACACCGCACAACATGGCGGCAAAGTGGTTGATAGCGTGGTGAATACCATGCACGAAATCGCCGATAGTTCGAAGAAAATTGCCGACATCATTAGCGTTATTGATGGCATTGCATTCCAGACAAACATTCTTGCGCTGAATGCGGCGGTAGAAGCTGCGCGTGCAGGTGAACAAGGCCGTGGTTTTGCCGTCGTTGCCGGTGAAGTGCGAAACCTGGCAAGCCGCAGTGCGCAGGCAGCAAAAGAGATTAAAGCGCTAATTGAAGATTCTGTATCGCGGGTTGATACCGGTTCTGTATTGGTAGAAAGCGCCGGGGAAACCATGCATGACATCGTTAATGCGGTCACGCGTGTGACCGACATCATGGGGGAAATCGCCTCGGCATCCGATGAACAAAGTCGAGGGATAGATCAGGTTGCGCTCGCTGTGTCTGAAATGGACCGGGTTACGCAACAGAACGCCTCGCTGGTGCAGGAGTCGGCCGCTGCCGCTGCCGCACTCGAGGAGCAGGCCAGTCGCCTGACCCAGTCGGTATCGACATTCCGCCTCGCGTCACGTCCTTCATCATCAAAGACGCGACTACCTGCAACATCGACTCCGGCGTCACAACCGCGCCAGCTCGCTACCGAACAAGATACGCATTGGGAAACATTTTGACTGACAGCTAAACCGCGGCCTGCGCCGCCTGATGGGAGCGTTGATGTTTAATCGTATTCGAATTTCGACCACGCTGTTTTTGATTTTAATTCTCTGTGGTGTTTTGCAGATTGGCAGTAATGGCTTGTCCTTCTGGGCATTTAGGGATGGTTTTCAGAACCTGAACCAGGTCGAACAGAGTAATCAGCAACGCGCTGCGCTGGCGCAAACCCGCGCTGTGTTATTACAGGCCAGTACTGCCCTTAATAAAGCAGGAACGCTGACGGCTTTGAGCTATCCGCCAGAGGATATCAAAGCGCTGATGGTGATTGCACAGGACAGCCTGGCCCAGTCCGAATCGATGTTTAAACGCTTTATGGCGACGACAGAGACGGCAGAAGAGGGGAAGGCGCTGCAAAGCGCAACCGCGAAAAGTTTCAGTCAATGGCATAGCGATCTGGTTCACCAGGCAACCTGGCTGGAAAATAACCAGTTGTCGGATTTTTTGACCGCGCCGGTACAGGCTTCACAGGATGCCTTTGATGCAAACTTTACGGCGTGGCAGAACAACATCAACCAGGTATTGCAAAAAGCAGAGGACCACAGCCAGCGTAGTTACCATATGTCCGGGGTGATTTTCGCCACCATGCTGGTACTGGCGGCACTGTTAACGACTGCAGCGCTGTACTGGTCGCGAAAAATGATTGTACAGCCACTGGCTATCATCGGTAGCCATTTCGACAGCATTGCGGCGGGTAATCTGGCGCGACCGATAGCGGTATATGGCCGTAATGAGATTTCAGCCATTTTTGCCAGCCTGAAAGCGATGCAACAGGCACTGCGTGAGACTGTCAGTGAGGTACGCCAGGGGAGCTCGGCAATGCATGCCGGGATCTCGGAAATCGCGATGGGTAATAACGATCTGTCCTCGCGAACTGAACAGCAGGCGGCATCGCTGGCGCAAACGGCAGCCAGTATGGAACAGCTTACCGCCACCGTGGGGCAAAATGCGGATAACGCGCGACAAGCTTCAGGCATTGCCAAAAGTGCGGCCGATACAGCGCATAAAGGAGGGGAACAGACGGTTAAGGTTGCCAGCACTATGCATGAGATTTCTGCCAGCTCGCAGAAGATAGGTGACATCACCAGTGTGATTGACAGCATTGCCTTCCAGACCAACATCCTGGCGTTAAACGCCGCGGTAGAAGCTGCCCGTGCCGGTGAACAGGGGCGCGGTTTCGCCGTGGTCGCCGGAGAGGTCCGCAATCTGGCAAGCCGTAGCGCGCAGGCCGCGAAAGAAATTAAAGGGCTGATCGAAGAGTCCGTCACCCGCGTTCATCAGGGATCGCAACTGGTGGATATGGCGGCGCGCACGATGACAGAGATTGTTAGCTCGGTTACCCGGGTTAACGACATCATGGGGGAGATTGCCTCGGCCTCCGATGAACAACGCAGAGGCATTGAGCAGGTGGCGCAAGCCGTCAGCCAGATGGATTCTGTCACACAGCAGAACGCCGGGCTGGTGGAAGAAGCGGCAGCCGCCACTGAGCAGTTAGCTACCCAGGCAGATAATCTTTCCGCCTGTGTCGCGTTTTTTAAGCTTGAAGAGCAAACCGTAACACAACAAGAATTGGCGCAACCGCAGGTTGTGCCCGTTGTATCCTGAATGTGATTGAGAAGGCGCTATGACATCATCTCTGCCCTCCGGGCAAACGTCATTATTGTTACAGATGACACAGCGCCTCGCGCTGTCTGACGCGCATTTTCGTCGGATATGTCAATTAATCTATCAGCGCGCGGGGATCGTGCTGGCTGACCACAAGCGGGACATGGTCTATAACCGCCTGGTTCGCCGGTTGCGTACCTTGGGACTGGATGATTTTGGTCGCTATCTCAGCATGCTGGAAGCCAACCAGAACAGTGCTGAGTGGCAGGCTTTTATTAACTCCCTGACCACCAACCTGACCGCTTTTTTTCGCGAAGGGCATCACTTTCCGGTGCTGTCTGACCACGCCCGTCGACGCAGCGGTGAATATCGCGTCTGGAGCGCGGCAGCGTCTACCGGAGAAGAACCTTACAGTATTGCAATTACGTTGGCCGATACCCTGGGTATGGCACCGGGTCGCTGGCGTGTTTTTGCGAGCGACATTGATACTGAGGTGTTGGAAAAGGCAAGAAGCGGTATTTACCGCCTTGACGAGCTAAAAACGTTGTCGCCACAGCAGCTGCAACGCTATTTCATGCGCGGTACCGGACCTCATGAAGGGCTGGTACGTGTACGGCAAGAACTGGCAAGCCATGTTGAATTTTCCAGCGTGAACTTACTGGACAAAAAATACAATGTGCCAGGCCCGTTCGACGCCATATTCTGTCGTAACGTCATGATCTATTTTGACAAAACGACTCAGCAGGACATTTTGCACCGTTTTGTTCCACTCCTTAAACCTGACGGACTGCTGTTTGCCGGTCATTCAGAAAACTTTAGCAACCTCGTGCGCGAGTTTAGCCTGCGCGGGCAGACGGTGTATGCGCTAGGTAAGGATAAAGCATGAGTAAAATCAGGGTATTGTCGGTTGATGATTCTGCATTGATGCGTCAAATCATGACCGAGATTATTAACAGCCACAGCGATATGGAGATGGTTGCGACAGCGCCTGATCCTTTGGTTGCGCGGGATCTCATCAAAAAATTTAATCCCGACGTTCTGACGCTGGATGTTGAAATGCCGCGCATGGACGGCCTCGATTTTCTTGAAAAACTGATGCGTCTGCGTCCGATGCCCGTGGTGATGGTCTCTTCACTGACTGGCAAAGGTTCTGAGGTCACGCTGCGAGCCCTGGAACTGGGGGCGATTGACTTTGTTACCAAACCTCAACTGGGGATCCGCGAAGGAATGCTGGCGTATAGCGAGATGATTGCGGAGAAAATCCGCACTGCATCGCGCGCAAAACTGGCCGCCCACAAACCCACGGCAGCGCCAGCGACCTTGAAGGCGGGGCCGTTACTCAGTTCGGAAAAACTGCTGGTCATCGGTGCATCAACCGGAGGAACAGAGGCAATTCGTCATGTACTCCAGCCATTGCCGCTTTCAAGTCCCGGTATTCTTATTACCCAGCATATGCCGCCAGGATTTACCCGTTCGTTCGCCGAACGTCTGAACAAACTGTGTCAGATAACCGTGAAAGAGGCAGAAGACGGAGAGCGCGTGCTTCCAGGGCATGCGTATATCGCCCCTGGCGACAAGCATATGGAACTGGCGCGTAGCGGGGCGAACTATCAGATCAAAATTCATGATGGTCCGCCGGTTAACCGGCATCGGCCTTCAGTGGATGTGCTGTTTCATTCGGTGGCGAAACATGCGGGGCGCAATGCCGTCGGGGTGATCCTGACCGGTATGGGCAACGATGGGGCCGCCGGAATGTTAGCGATGAACCAGGCTGGTGCCTGGACCATTGCGCAAAACGAAGCAAGTTGTGTGGTGTTCGGCATGCCGCGCGAGGCCATCAATATGGGTGGCGTAAGCGAAGTGGTCGATCTTAGCCAGGTAAGCCAGCAAATGCTGGCGAAAATCAGTGCCGGACAGGCAATACGTATTTGAATCAGGAGTTTATTTTTATGGCGGATAAAGAGCTTAGGTTTTTGGTTGTGGATGACTTTTCCACCATGCGTCGCATTGTGCGTAACCTGCTGAAGGAACTGGGGTTCAACAACGTTGAAGAAGCTGAAGATGGTGTTGACGCGTTGAACAAACTGCAGGCAGGGGGATTCGGGTTTGTTATTTCCGACTGGAACATGCCTAACATGGACGGTCTTGAACTGCTGAAAACCATTCGTGCTGATGGCAGCATGTCTGCTCTGCCAGTGCTGATGGTGACGGCAGAAGCGAAGAAAGAAAACATTATCGCGGCAGCACAAGCGGGTGCCAGTGGTTATGTTGTAAAACCGTTCACCGCGGCGACGCTGGAAGAAAAACTCAATAAGATCTTTGAGAAACTGGGCATGTGAGGATGTGATGATGATGCAACCACAAATTAAACCTGTTGACGAACACTCAGCAGGGGACATCATTGCGCGCATCGGTAGTTTAACCCGAATGCTGCGCGACAGCCTGCGTGAACTGGGGCTGGATCAGGCCATTGCCGAAGCGGCGGAAGCCATTCCCGACGCGCGCGATCGCCTGGACTATGTTGTACAAATGACTGCACAGGCGGCAGAGCGCGCACTGAACAGCGTAGAAGCTTCACAGCCACACCAGGATGCCATGGAAAAAGGGGCAAAAGACCTGACCAAACGCTGGGATGAATGGTTCGAAAATCCGATTGAACTGTCCGATGCCCGTGAACTGGTCACTGATACCCGCCAGTTTCTTGGTGATGTCCCCGGTCATACCAGCTTTACCAATGCCCAATTGCTGGACATCATGATGGCGCAGGATTTCCAGGATCTTACCGGTCAGGTTATCAAGCGCATGATGGATGTTATCCAGGAGATTGAACGTCAACTGCTGATGGTGCTGCTGGAAAACATTCCGGAGCAGGGCGCCCGACCAAAACGCGAGAACGAAAGTTTGCTGAATGGTCCGCAGGTTGACACTTCAAAAGCCGGCGTAGTGGCAAGCCAGGATCAGGTTGACGACCTGCTGGATAGCCTCGGTTTCTGATGTGTATTTGCCGGATGCGGGAGGAAACTTCTCATCCGGCTTACATGTTATTCATCGGCAATTGGCGTTAAAGCCATAAATCCCGTCTTTTTTACCGCTTACTCTCCCCATTGTTGTATGGCTGTTCTGGCATCATTCACGCCTATATCTCTATCCAGGGTCTGATGCGTGGCAGAAGAAAGCGACGACGACAAAACAGAAGCCCCCACACCCCACCGACTTGAAAAAGCACGGGAAGAAGGGCAGATACCCCGATCCAAGGAGCTAACCTCACTGCTTATTTTGCTGGTGGGCGTGTGCATTATCTGGATTGGTGGGGAGTCGCTCGCCCGTAGGTTGGCAGGCATGCTGTCAACTGGATTACGCTTTGACCACAGTATGGTCAATGACCCTAACCTGATCCTGAGCCAAATCATTCTGTTGATTAAAGACGCCATGATTGCGTTGTTGCCGCTGATTACCGGGGTTGTGCTGGTGGCATTGATCTCCCCGGTGATGCTTGGCGGCTTGATCTTCAGTGGTAAATCGCTGCAACCCAAATTCTCAAAGCTGAATCCGTTACCGGGTATTAAGCGTATGTTCTCGGCGCAAACCGGGGCGGAGCTGCTTAAAGCCATATTGAAATCCACATTGGTGGGTAGCGTGGCGGGATTCTATCTCTGGCATAACTGGCCAGAGATGATGCGCCTGATGGCCGAATCCCCGATTACGGCGATGGGTAATGCGCTGGATTTAGTCGGTATGTGCGCATTGCTGGTGGTGCTTGGCGTCATTCCGATGGTGGGGTTTGACGTCTTTTTCCAGATTTATAGCCACGTAAAAAAACTGCGGATGTCGCGTCAGGATATCCGTGACGAGTTTAAACAAAGCGAAGGTGATCCGCACGTTAAGGGCAAAATTCGCCAGATGCAGCGTGCGGCCGCACAGCGCCGCATGATGGCAGATGTGCCGAAGGCGGATGTTATTGTGACCAACCCTACGCACTATTCGGTTGCCTTGCAGTACGACGAAAACAAAATGAGCGCGCCAAAAGTTGTGGCTAAAGGGGCCGGACTGGTGGCATTGCGTATTCGAGAGATTGGCGCGGAGCACCGTGTCCCAACGTTAGAAGCTCCGCCTCTGGCTCGTGCGTTATATCGCCATGCTGAGATCGGTCAGCAAATACCTGGCCAATTGTATGCCGCCGTTGCCGAAGTGTTGGCATGGGTATGGCAGCTAAAACGCTGGCGTCTGGCTGGCGGCACGCCGCCACCACAACCTGGAAACCTTCCGGTGCCTGAAGCACTGGATTTTATGAACGAGAAGAATACTGATGGCTAATCTGGTCGCGATGCTGCGTCTGCCCGGCAACCTGAAATCCACGCAATGGCAAATTCTTGCCGGGCCGATCCTCATTCTGCTGATCCTGTCGATGATGGTGCTGCCGCTTCCGGCCTTTATCCTCGATTTACTGTTCACCTTTAACATTGCACTGTCGATCATGGTGCTGTTGGTGGCGATGTTCACCCAGCGCACGCTTGAATTCGCCGCATTCCCAACGATTCTGCTGTTCACCACCTTGTTGCGCCTGGCACTGAACGTCGCGTCTACGCGTATCATATTGATGGAAGGACATACAGGTGCAGCGGCGGCAGGTAAGGTGGTGGAAGCCTTTGGTCACTTCCTGGTCGGCGGTAACTTTGCCATCGGTATCGTGGTCTTCGTCATTCTCGTCATCATTAACTTTATGGTTATCACCAAAGGTGCAGGACGTATCGCTGAAGTGGGTGCGCGCTTCGTGCTGGACGGGATGCCAGGAAAGCAGATGGCGATTGACGCCGATCTGAATGCGGGATTGATTGGGGAAGATGAAGCCAAAAAACGCCGTTCTGAAGTGACACAGGAAGCCGATTTTTACGGCTCCATGGACGGTGCGAGTAAATTTGTTCGTGGGGATGCCATCGCCGGTATTCTGATTATGGTCATCAACGTGGTTGGCGGCTTGCTGGTTGGGGTGTTGCAGCACGGTATGAGCATGGGCAGCGCGGCAGAAAGCTATACCCTGCTGACCATCGGTGACGGGCTGGTAGCACAGATCCCTGCGCTGGTTATCTCAACGGCGGCGGGGGTTATCGTAACCCGCGTGAGTACCGATCAGGACGTGGGTGAACAGATGGTCACCCAGTTGTTCAGCAACCCAAGCGTCATGCTGCTTAGTGCGGCGGTCCTCGGTTTATTGGGGTTGGTACCGGGAATGCCAAACCTGGTGTTTCTGATGTTTACCGCGGCATTACTGGGGCTGGCCTGGTGGATGCGCGGACGCGAGCAAAAAGCACCAGAAGAAGCTCAGCCGGTGAAAATGCCGGAAAACAACTCGGTGGTAGAAGCTACGTGGAGTGATGTACAGCTGGAAGACACGCTGGGAATGGAGGTTGGGTATCGCCTGATTCCGATGGTGGACTTCCAACAGGACGGCGAATTGCTGGGGCGTATTCGCAGCATTCGTAAGAAATTTGCCCAGGATATGGGGTTCCTGCCGCCAGTGGTACACATTCGCGACAATATGGATCTGCAACCTGCCCGCTATCGTATTCTGATGAAAGGGGTTGAGATTGGTAGTGGTGATGCTTACCCTGGGCGCTGGTTGGCTATCAACCCTGGTACCGCAGCCGGATCGCTGCCAGGGGAGAAAACGGTTGATCCTGCTTTTGGTCTGGATGCTATCTGGATTGAAAGCGCGCTAAAAGAGCAGGCGCAAATTCAGGGCTTCACCGTTGTTGAAGCCAGTACAGTGGTTGCCACACACCTGAACCATCTGATTGGCCAGTTTGCCGCAGAGCTGTTTGGTCGCCAGGAGGCGCAACAGCTGTTGGATCGTGTTTCACAAGAGATGCCAAAACTGACAGAAGATCTGGTGCCGGGTGTGGTCACGCTGACCACACTGCACAAAGTGCTGCAGAACCTGTTGGATGAAAAAGTCCCTATTCGTGATATGCGCACCATTCTTGAAACGTTGGCGGAACATGCCCCGTTACAGAATGATCCGCATGAACTTACCGCAGTGGTGCGTGTGGCGCTTGGACGGGCGATTACTCAGCAGTGGTTCCCGGGAAACGAGGAAGTTCAGGTTATCGGACTCGATACACCGCTTGAGCGCCTGTTGTTACAAGCGTTACAGGGCGGTGGGGGCCTTGAACCTGGTCTGGCAGACCGGTTGCTGGCGCAGACGCAGGAAGCACTGTCTCGTCAGGAAATGTTGGGTGCGCCGCCAGTATTGCTGGTGAATCATGCGCTGCGACCTCTCCTTGCGCGTTTTTTACGGCGCAGTATTCCGCAGTTGGTGGTGTTGTCGAATATGGAGCTTTCCGATAACCGCCATATCCGTATGACCGCGACCATTGGAGGTAAATAATGCGTAAATTTCTTTGGCTGTTGTTTTTCCCGCTGGCTGTACAGGCTGCCGGGGAAGGGACATGGCAGGCAAGCGGTATGGGGATTACCTTAAATTATCGTGGGGAGTCGGCTTCATCTTCGCCTTTGGTTCCCAGCCAGCCCGTTTCAGGCCTGATGACGCTGGTCGCCTGGCGCTATGAATTAAATGGGCCTACGCCTGCGGGATTACGTGTGCGCTTATGCTCTCAGTCCCGTTGTGTCGAACTGGATGGGCAAAGCGGGACCACTAATGGCTTTAATAGTGTCCCTGCGATTGAACCCATGCACTTCGTCTGGGAAGTGCCTGGTGGCGGTCGCCTGATCCCTGCCTTGCAGGTTCAGAGCAATCAGGTGATTGTGAACTACCGTTAATTCCCTTCTTTACGTCGGCCAGCAGGCGAAACTGCTGGCCACCTCGCAGTTCTGAACGACTATCCTGATTAAAAAGAAACACTGTTTTATAAAATTAGTGACCTGTGTTGTCGGACTCTTTGTGCTATTGCCATTTCGCAAAAAAACCTGGCAGAAACAAAAAGGTTTCCCCTGCGGTTAGCTTTTACTGTGGCCCGGTAATGATGCCCAATGTTTACACATCACTTTAGGGTAACAACACACAGGGTTACCTGAATCGTAATAAACCTGCCGCGCGAAACTGGAACAGGCGCAGCATCGAATTCGACACTGACAGAGGTTAAGGAAATGATTGTTTACCCGGTTAAACACAGCCCATTGTTGCGTCAACCAGAACATTTTATTGCCAGGGATGAATTAAAAACGCTCATTAAAAAGGTGACGCATAACCTGGTCAATATTCATGATGAAACGGGCGAGTTCTTGCTGCGACTGGATGACGGACGTGTTATTGATACCAAAGGCTGGGCCGGATGGGAGTGGACTCACGGCGTCGGCCTGTACGGAATGTATCAGTATTATCAGCAAACCGGTGATGAGACGATGCGCGACATTATCGATAGCTGGTTTGCCGAACGCTTTGCTGAGGGGGCGACGACCAAAAACGTCAACACGATGGCCCCGTTTTTAACGTTGGCATATCGCTATGAAGAAACACGTAATCCGGCGTATCTGCCCTGGCTTGACGCCTGGGCAGAGTGGGCCATGCATCAGATGCCCCGTACTGAGTTTGGCGGTATGCAACACATCACGCTGGCAGAAGAAAACCATCAACAGATGTGGGATGACACACTGATGATGACGGTGCTGCCGCTGGCGAAAATTGGCAGGTTGCTCAATCGTCCTGAGTATATCGAAGAGGCCACGTATCAGTTTCTGCTGCATGTACAAAATCTGATGGATAAGGAAACGGGGCTGTGGTTCCACGGCTGGAGCTATGTGGGGCGGCATAACTTCGCGAACGCCCGTTGGGCGCGAGGTAATAGTTGGCTTACGATTGTGATCCCTGACTTCCTTGAACTTATCGATTTGCCGCCAAACAGCGCCATTCACCGTTATCTGGTGCAGGTTCTCAATGCGCAAATTGCAGCCCTGGCGGAATGTCAGGATGAGAGCGGATTGTGGCACACCTTACTGGACGATCCTCAGTCATATCTGGAAGCATCTGCAACGGCTGGATTCGCTTACGGTATTCTCAAAGCGGTGCGTAAACGCTATGTCGGTCAGGAATATGTGGGGGTGGCGGAGAAAGCTATCAGAGGTATTGTGCAACACATTTCCCCGGAAGGGGAGTTACTACAAACCTCGTTTGGCACCGGCATGGGGCACAATCTCGATTTCTACCACAACATCCCACTCACCTCTATGCCTTACGGACAGGCCATGGCCATGCTGTGCCTCACCGAATACTTGCGTAAGTACTATTAATTGTGTCGTCCGCTGATGCCGTGTTGACTGGGCCAGGTTGTTCTGCGGCATCGGGTTGACCGGTGTTGTCCTGCGGCGCAAACAGATGATCCATGATTTGGCGCATGACCGGCGCGGCGGTAACCCCGTCGCTGCCGCCGTTTTCCAGAATCAATGCGATGGCGACTTTTGGATTCTTATACGGCGCAAATGCGGTATAGAACACGTGGTCGCGCAGTCGTATGGGGATCATCTTCGCATTGTAAGTCTGGTTTTCTTTCAGGCTAAAGACTTGTGATGTTCCGCTTTTGGCCGCGATGCCATAAGGTGCCGTATGGAAAAATTTATACCCGGTGCCGTTGGGTGCATTCGCCATGCCGAACATGGCCTGGCGTACCAGACTCCAGTACGGTGATGAGGCTGAGGCTATTTGCGCGGGTGCCTCCGGTGCCTGATAGGGGGTGATTGCTTTGCCGCTCTCTTCATCCTGTAGCAGGTGAGGGGCAATAACTTTCCCGTTGTTAATCAGTGCGACCATCGCTTTTACCATCTGAATTGGCGTGGCAATCCAGTAGCCCTGGCCGATACCGACCGAAATGGTGTCTCCCTGGTACCAGGCTTTTTTATGCACCCGTTGTTTCCAGTCGCGGCTTGGCAGTAGACCGTTGTACTCCTCATCAAGATCGATACCGGTAGGTTTGCCGTAGCCAAACTGGCTAAGCATGCTGTTAATACGGTCGATCCCCATCATGTACGCCACCTGATAGAAGAACGTATCCGCTGATTCTTCAATGGCTTTGGTTACATCCAGCATGCCGTGTCCTGTTTTTTTCCAGTCGCGGTAATGCCGTTCAGTACCGGGGAGTGTCCATGTCGGGGCGCCAAAGAAGCTGGTTTGTGGGGTGATCACCCCGTTTAATAAGGCTGACATCGCCATGTACGGTTTTACCGTTGAGGCGGGAGGATATAACCCCTGGGTGACGCGGTTAATTAATGGCAGGTCTTTATCCTGCAACAGCGTGTTGTAATCCTGGTAGCTGATGCCTTTTACAAACGGGTTTGGATCGTAGCTGGGGTTTGAGACCATTGCCAGCACGGAACCATCATGGGGGTCTTCCACCAGCACCGCGGCGCGTTGTCCCACCAGCAGGCTTTCAATGTATTCCTGTAAGTGTAAATCCAGCGTCAGATGGATATCTTTGCCGGCGACAGGGGGGACGTCTTTAATCAAACGTACAATACGCCCGTGATTATCAACTTCCACTTCCTGATAACCCGTTTTGCCGTGCAGGTCATTTTCGTAGTAGTGCTCAATGCCCTGCTTACCGATGTTGTGGTCGGCGGCGTAGTTCTCTGCCAGCCCTTTTTTATCCAGTGCTTTCAGATCGCTATCGTTGATTTTTGATACGTAGCCAAGTACATGTGCCAGCTCCGCCCCATAAGGATACTGGCGATCTTCGTAGCTATTGATGGTCACGCCGCTGAAATGGAACTGGTTCACAGAAAAACGGGCAATTTCTACATCGGTCAGCGCATTTTTAAGTACTACCGGGCGATAGCGACTGCTGGCCTTCAGTTCATGGCGAAACTGGTCAATATCATCTGGCGTGAGGTCAACAATCGGCGTGAGTTGCTTCAGCAGGGCGTCCATATCGCTGATTTTATACGGCGTAACAGAAATGTCGTACCAGGTGACATTTCGTACCAGCGGAATGCCGTTGCGATCGTAAATGATACCGCGCGTTGGGGCGACGGGCAGCATTTTGATGTCGTTTGCATCCGAACGGGTGGTGTAATACTGGTGTTGACGGATTTGTAAGTTGTAGAGGTTATAAATCAGGATGCCAAAACAGATGACGACCAGGCCAAAGGCCACCATTACACGCCGCTGGAAAAGTTTTTCTTCCGCCTCAAAATCTCTGAATGTCATTGACCCGTACCCGATTAATTCGCCGCCTAATGATACGGAGGCGTAAACGGGATGACAGGCAAAAAATGTTCCATCCCTCAACGGAAATGTGTCATTCCTTGTGAGTTGTTACAAATTGATGCTATCAGTAGGCCGGATAAGGTGTTTACGCGGCCATCCGGCAAGGTGCGTCTGACCGCCTGATGATGCTTTATTTATCACGCCTGTGAGGGCTGGTAAGATCATAATAAAAAAGCCCGCGACATAGCGCGGGCTTTCACATCACTCGAGGCGATTACATGCGTTCTACGGTTTCGATACCCAGCGTATCCAGACCCAGTTTCAGTGTTTTCGCCGTCAGTTGCGCCAGTTTCAGACGGCTGTTACGAATCTCTTCATTCTCAGCGCTGAGGATCGGGCAGTGTTCGTAGAAGCCAGAGAACAGGCCTGCAACGTCGTACAGATAAGCGCACATTACGTGCGGCGTACCTTCACGTGCGACAACGGTCAGCGTCTCTTCGAACTGCAGCAGGCGCGCGGCCAACTGAGCTTCGCGATCTTCACTGATAATAACCTGTGCGCTGGCCAGCGCGTTTTCGTCGATATCCGCTTTACGGAACACGGACAGTACGCGGGTGTAGGCATACTGCATATACGGTGCCGTATTGCCTTCGAACGCCAGCATGTTGTCCCAGTCGAAGATATAGTCGGTGGTACGGTTTTTCGACAGATCCGCATATTTCACCGCACCGATACCAACGGCATTCGCCAGTTTTTCCAGCTCATCAGCAGGCATGTCCGGGTTCTTCTCGGCCACCAGACGACGCGCACGTTCCAGCGCTTCATCCAGCAGGTCGGCCAGTTTTACAGTACCGCCAGCGCGAGTTTTGAATGGCTTACCGTCTTTACCCAGCATCATGCCGAACATATGGTGTTCCAGCGGTACGGAGTCCGGCACATAACCGGCTTTACGCACGATAGTCCATGCCTGCATTAAATGCTGATGCTGACGGGAGTCAATGTAATAGAGGACGCGGTCGGCATGCAGCGTTTCGTAACGATACTTCGCACAGGCGATATCGGTCGTGGTGTAGAGATAGCCGCCATCTTTCTTCTGAATGATGACGCCCATCGGTTCACCTTCCTTGTTTTTATACTCATCAAGGAATACAACGGTAGCGCCTTCGCTCTCAACAGCCAGACCTTTGGCTTTCAGATCAGCAACAATGCCCGGTAGCATCGGGTTGTACAGGCTTTCGCCCATCACGTCGTCACGGGTCAGCGTCACGTTCAGACGGTCATAGGTTAACTGGTTCTGCGACATAGTGATGTCGACGAGCTTGCGCCACATCTCGCGGAAATATTCGTCGCCGCCCTGCAGTTTCACCACATAGCTACGGGCGCGCTCGGCGAAGGCTTCATCTTCGTCGTAGTGTTTTTTCGCATCGCGGTAGAAACCTTCCAGGTCTGCCAGCGCCATTTCTCCGGCATTTTCCTGCTGCTGTTTTTCCAGCCATGCGATCAGCATACCGAACTGAGTACCCCAGTCGCCGACGTGGTTGGCGCGGATCACCTTATGGCCGAGAAACTCCAGCGTACGCACCGCGGCGTCACCGATGATGGTGGAACGCAGGTGGCCCACGTGCATCTCTTTCGCCACGTTAGGTGCGGAGTAGTCAACAACAACCGTTTGTTTTGCCGGTTGAGTGACGCCCAGGCGATCGGAAGTCAGCGCCTGCTGAACATGCTGCGCGAGGAATGCCGGATCGAGAAAAATGTTGATAAAGCCTGGGCCTGCAATTTCAACTTTGCTGGCAATCCCGCTGAGATCCAGATGAGTCAGCACCTGCTCTGCCAGTTGTCGCGGCGCCATACCCAGTTTTTTAGCAACTGCCATCATGCCGTTGGCCTGATAGTCGCCGAACTGTACTTTTGCTGACTGACGAACCTGCGGTTCGCAATCTGCAGGTGCACCTGCAGCAATCATGGCCTGACTAACTTTTTCTGAGAGAAGAGCCTGAATATTCACCGGAATACCTTACATTTATGAAGCGGGATAAAATTCACCGCACCAGTTTAAGAATTTAGGGCGGGAGTATACTGCAAATGCCCGTTGCCGTCAGCACTCGTCGGCATTGCGAGTACCGCCGACTGCCTGAAACGCAAACACGGTAACCCGGTGGGATTCATCATCCCATGCCCGACAAAATCAGCAGTTGGATGGGGCTGCGCAACAGAGTAAATTAGCGGCTTTGAACATGGATATGGGCTTTTACTATGGCGAACTGGCAAACAGTTGAAGAACTGCATGATATTTCCGCAGATTTACCGCATTTCATTCAGGCATTAACGGAACTTTCCACCCGCCTGGGCCTGGATATTTCATCGCTGGACGCCGATCATATCTCTTTGCGCTGTCATCAAAATACCACCGCAGAACGCTGGCGTCGGGGGTTTGAACAGTGTGGTACGCTGCTATCGGAAAATATCATTAATGGCAGACCGATTTGCCTGTTCAAACTGGATGAGCCGGTTTGTGTCGCGCACTGGCAGTTTTCGGTGGTTGAGTTGCCATGGCCGGGTGAAAAACGTTACCCGCATGAGGGGTGGGAGCATATCGAAATCGTTCTGCCCGGTGCGCCAGAAACACTGAACGCGCGTGCGCTGGCGCTGCTTTCTGATGAAGGATTGAGTCAGCCGGGGATTTTCGTGAAAACCAGCTCGCCAAAAGGAGAGCGTGAGCGTTTACCGAATCCGACACTGGCGGTGAGTGATGGCAGCGTCACCCTCAAATTTCATCCGTGGTCAATTGAAGCGATTGTCGCAAGCGAGCAACAGGAGTGAGTGATGGCATTACTGGAAATCTGCTGTTACAGCATGGAGTGCGCACGCACCGCGCAGCTTCAGGGTGCTGACCGTATTGAACTGTGCTCGGCGCCCAAAGAAGGGGGATTGACGCCGTCGCTGGGGGTGTTGCGCGCTGTACGCCAGCATGTCTCTATTCCTGTTAATCCCATTATCCGCCCGCGTGGGGGCGATTTTTGTTACACCGACGGTGAATTTTCCGCGATGCTTGATGATATCGCGATGGTCAGAGATTTAGGTTTTTCAGGACTGGTGACCGGCGTTCTCGATGTGGACGGAAATGTCGATATGCCACGCATGGAAAAAATAATGGTTGCTGCGGGCCCGCTAAATGTGACGTTTCATCGGGCCTTCGATATGTGCGCCAACCCATTAAATGCGCTGAATAAATTGTCCGGTTTGGGTGTCGCCAGAGTGCTGACTTCCGGGCAAAAATCAGATGCAGCGCAAGGTTTAACAAAAATAATGGAACTTATTGCGCAGGTGGATGCTCCAATCATTATGGCCGGAGCGGGGGTTCGCGCCGCGAATTTATCCCTGTTCCTCAACGCTGGAGTGCAGGAAGTCCACAGTTCTGCCGGAGTATGGCTGGCTTCACCCATGCGGTATCGCAATTCGGGGTTGTCGATGTCTTCGGATACGCAGGCGGATGAATATTCCCGCTATGCGGTAGACGGGGCGGCGGTTGCTGAAATGAAGGCAATCATTGCGCACCACCAGGCCAGCTGATTTTTACCGTTGCATCATGTCGCCCAATATGATGCTTGCTCGTACCAGGCCCCTGCCAATTCAACAGGGGCCTTTTTTTCTCCTTCATATTTCAAGCCGCAGCAGCGTTGGCCGCCTCGCGCACCCCGGTCACGTAGTTATCTACGCTCCCGGGGGGTTGCTGCGTTGCCGCCTTGCTGCAACTTGAACTATTTTGGAGAAACGGTGCTATATGTAACGGTCATTCGGCAATCCATCATGGCTTACGTGCAATTAACACGGCACGTAATGGTGCAGGGTAACCTTCCAGTGTTTTACTGCTGTCATTCGGGTCGAGGAAATCGGCCAGCGATTCGGTTATCATCCATTCGGTGCGACGCTGCTCTTCTGTGGTAGTGACACAGACGTCGGCGATACGGACATCCACAAATCCACATTTTTCCAGCCAGTTTTTTAGCGCCAGCGCGGATGGAATAAAGTAGACGTTACGCATTTGCGCGTAGCGGTCACCGGGTACCAGAACGGTATTCTCATCACCTTCGACCACCAGTGTTTCCAGCACCAGCTCTCCGTCTTTTACCAGTTGATCTTTCAACTGCCAGAGATGTTCCAGTGGGGAGCGGCGGTGATAAAGCACGCCCATAGAGAATACGGTATCAAACGCGTTCAGTGCCGGAAGCTGTTCGATACCCAGCGGCAGCAGGTGAGCGCGTTGATCGTTACCCAGCAATTTACGTACTGCTTCAAACTGACACAGGAACAGCTGCGTAGGATCGATACCGACAGCCAGATGAGCACCCGCGCCAATCATGCGCCACATGTGATAGCCACTACCGCAGCCCACGTCGAGAATGGTTCGCCCGGTCAGATCGGATAAATGCGGCAGAACGCGATCCCACTTCCAGTCGGAACGCCATTCGGTATCAATATTGACGCCGTACAGCGAATATGGACCTTTGCGCCACGGCATGAGATGACGCATCAGCGTATCAATCCGTTTGATCTGCCCTTCGCTGAGCGGCTCCTCGCTTTCGGCAGTCACGCTATGCAGTAAATCCAGACGATGCGGCGTCAGTTCCGGCAGAAACTCCACGGCATTCGACCACTGCTTAAACAACCCATGTTGATCGCGCTGCCAGGCGGCGATTTGTGCCGGGAGCGTTTCCAGCCAATGGGAAAGATGGTTTTTGGCAATCAGCTGATAAAAGTTACCAAAGTCTGTCATGCAGGAACCTCAGATTTCAACGCGACCAGCGACCCAAAGTTGAAGCACTGGAACCACAGTTCGCTGTGCTCAAAACCTGCCTGATGCAGACGTGCTTTGTGCGTTTCAACAGAGTCAGTTAGCATCACGTTTTCCAGCATGCTGCGCTTCTGGCTGATTTCCAGTTCGCTGTAGCCATTGGCGCGTTTGAAGTCGTGGTGCATGTTGAACAGCAGTTCGCCAACTTTGGCATCTTCGAAGCTGAACTTCTCGGATAGCACCAGCGCACCGCCGGGGTTCAACCCCTGATAAATCTTATCCAACAATGCCTGGCGCTCAGGTGGCTCAAGGAATTGCAGGGTAAAATTCAGCACCACCATCGAGGCGTTTTCGATAGTGATGTTGCGAATATCGCCTTCGACCACGTCAACAGGCGTAGGGGCTTTATAGGCATCGATATGACGACGACAGCGTTCAACCATCGCCGGCGAGTTATCAACGGCGATAATTTTGCAATTCTCATGATGGATATTGCGACGCACCGAGAGCGTCGCTGCGCCCAAAGAGCAGCCCAGATCGTAGACCTGCGTGTTGGGTTGCACGAAACGTTCGGCCAGCATGCCAATCATAGAAATGATATTGGAATAGCCGGGAACGGAACGCTGGATCATATCCGGGAAGACTTCAGCTACCCGTTCATCAAAGGTCCAGTCACCCAGACTGGCGATAGGCGCAGAAAAAAGCGTGTCGCGGTGAGACATAACGTAAAAATCCGGGAAAAATAAAGTGGCGTATTGTGCGCTAATGCAGGGAGAAAACCAACTCCCAGGGCATATACCAAAGATTCGCCAGCACCATTAGCAACAGTGAACACCAGGTGGCGCTCATGCCGGAACGACGCCAGCGGAAAAGACGGTGATGGAATCCGTAATAATGCATCAGTCGTCCGGCTATCAACATCAGCCCGCAAATATGCACCATCCACGTTTCAGCGCCGTTCATTTCCATAAAAAGCAGCAGCACTAATGCAACGGGAATATATTCCACTGCATTACCGTGAATGCGAATAGCGCTTTGCAGCTCACTAAAGCCGCCATCACCATAGGCAACACGATATTGCATGCGCAGGCGAACGACGTCAAAGGAGAACTTTATTAACAATAACGCACCCAGGACGGCATAAAGCGCGCTTACCATACAAACTCCCTTTTAAAATGGCTGCTGGCATTGACTATGATAGGTGGCATTTTCAGAAAAGAGAAGATTGCTGTGGAATCGAGGGTGCTGATCCGATCTCTGGCAGGGCACGACGTAAATCTGCCCATAGCGTGTCTACAAGCTGTGGAGCCTGTGCGATATCCGGCGTATGCAAAAACAGATATGGCGTGGAGGTCTGTTGCCAGAGTGACAACTTTGCCAGCCAGGCGGCAAAGAACTGCCGATTCTGTGCCATGTTATCACTACCGATAAAACGGACCATCGGGTGGTTTGCCGTGACTACCGCATGGACCGGGACCTTCGGTTTCTTACGTTGAGCATCGCGTATCGCTTCCGTGTGTGGGATCGCGGCATGGACCGGACGACTGTCTAAAATGACCCGATTAACCCCGCGTTCATGCAGACCCCGATTGAGCTGAATCTCTGATTCACCTTTCGCAAAAAAGTCCGGGTGACGAACCTCGACACCGTAGGTAAACGTTTTAGGGAGGGCATCGAGGAATTGCCACAGGGCAGGGAGGTCACGCGGGCCGAACGTGGCAGGTAGCTGCAACCAGTATTGTCCGATACGGGCATCCAGCGGTGACATGCGCGTAAAAAATTCCTGTACCAGGTCATCGCAATTCCGCAGTGCGGCCTGATGCGAGATGGTGGCCGGGAATTTGAAACAGAAGCGAAAATCGTCGCGGGTTTGTGCAAACCAGCGGTCAACAATCTCGGCTTTCGGCAAGGCGTACAGCGTGGTATTACCCTCCACGCAGTTAACATGACGGGCGTTAGGGGTTAACTTACTGATTTTAATAATCCTCCCGTACTGTTCTCGTGGCTATGGGGCATCAATGGGGCAAAATCTGCCAGCTTCTGATTCAGCATTGCGATCTGCTCTGCGCTGCTGTCAGCCATCCATGCACCGTAAACATTGAACACCATCTGCGCGCTCGCATGCCCCATCTGACTGGCAATAAAACTCGGGTTTGCACCAGCAGATAATGACCAGCACGCATAGGTATGTCGTGACTGGTACGCCTTTCTGTGTCTGATCCCCGCGCGCTTTAGTGCAGCTTCCCATGAGTCGCCTACTGAATCGACCCGGTAGATAAATCCGACCTGCTTACTGCGCCTGACCACATGAGGGTTAAAGACGAATGTACACTCATGGGTCACCGAACGACCGTACTCACGTAACTGCACTTCAATGTGATATTGCCTGCCCAGCCTTGTCATTTCAGCCTGATTTTTCAGGATACTGATTGCGGGCTGGATAAGATGCACCACTCGATCTGTACTTGCCTCGGTTTTCGGTAGAGTGAACTCACCAAGTTTCGTATAATTACGCCTGACGGTAATTGTTCCCGCTTTCAGGTCGATATCTTCCCAGGCCAGGGAGACCAGTTCCCCGTGACGCATTCCTGTGTACACTGCTAATGACCACAGGTTTTTCGTCTGCTGATGCCGGCATGCATCTATCAGGCGAATAAATTCATCACGAGACAGAGGATCTGGTTCTGCCCTGGCTTTTTTCAGAGGCTTAATTCCCTCGAATGGGTTCATCTCTAAGTAACCGTGATCCGCAGCAAACTGAAACATTCCGGCCATTGTCGTCATGTAATAGTTCACAGTAACAACGCTTCGCCCTTTTGCCGGGGCTTTGTTTTTCGTCGGACTCTGATAACCAGTTAGCAAATCTTTCCTAAGATACAGCAATTCCTCTTTGGTTACTGCTGACACCAGGCGATTACCTCCGATCCTCGGCACCATATTCCTTGCGACAGATTCATAGCGATTGAATGCGTTCGCGCAGATTTCCATCCGTTTCAGATCCAGCCATTTTTCTTCAAGTTCTTTCACTGTAATGTCTTTTTTACTTACACCAAAAGCCTTGAGGTTAGGGGAGTCAGGAAACTGGGTTGCATAATCAAAGGTTCCTGTGCGGATGGCAAAACATACTGATGTCCGCAGTTCCCCGGCTATCTTTCTGTTCTTAGCGGTGTCAGGGACACCGAGACTTTCCCTGACACGCTTACCTTTAAAATTAAACCAGATGCGTAATGTGCCACCGTGGTTTTCGACGCCTGTTGGATATGTGACTTTATCCATTGGTGTTACCTCCAGACGCCCAAGAGCGATACGAGCTTACCTTTTTCATGGCATCAAATCACCCTGGCTGCTTGCTTTTCATTGAAGCGACCCAGGCATCTACAGCCTTTCTGTTATACATGCACTCACTGGAAGGTTTGGGATTTCCGTCAGGCGATACGTGGATATACTCCCTCCCAATCATCCAGCATTCTTTTCTGGCACGGGTGATGGTTCCGGGTTTGAGCCCGGTAACCGCGATCAGAACGCTTTCACAAACCCAATCGTTGGGAGCTAACTGGAAAATATTGCTCATAGTTATTTCTCCATTATCCCGGCTGCACCCGGGGAAAATTTTAGTTGTTGCTGGTGGCTGGGATTAGTTTCTGCCAAATCGCTGAAACATATTTCGCCTGGTGGCGGGCATCAGCCAGTGCGTTATGTGCAACCCCATCAAATGGCATATCACGCTTAGGATCGAAACCTACAACTCTGCCTAATGTGACGATGGTTCTGACGTCGTGATCATTCCAAAATTGCCACGGGCAAACCTGGCCGGCACGCTCATATGCGCCGCGCAATATAACGTTGTCGAAAGTAGCTCCATTGCCCCAAACTTTTAAATATTTAGGGTTATCAGAATGCCGATTAATGAAATGGCTCAGTTCAGATAGGGCAGATGATATCGGCATCGCATCATCAACACAGATTGCTGATCGTGCTTCTGAGCTTTGTCTTAACCACCACAAAATAGTGTCACCATCCGGCACCGCTCCCTGCTCCATAGCGCTTTCAAGGTTAACGGCGGTGTAAAACTCCTGACCCAGTTCACCGCTTTGCGGATCGAAAAACACGGCACCAATGGAGACGATAAACGCCATGCAATTAGTTGAAATTAAAAAACTCGACCTTGTAACCAGCACTGTCGCTATTGCTGACGGGGTTGGGCGTGATCATGACACCGTCATTAAGTTAGTGGACCGTAACAAGGCTGATCTTGAAGAATTTGGAAGGGTCGGATTTGAAATCCGAACCATTCAAACTGACGGTGGTCTTCAAAAGCGTCGAGTGGCGCTACTGAATGAACAGCAAACCACTCTACTGATCACCTACATGCGTAATAACGATGTTGTCCGCAAGTTCAAAAAGAAACTGGTTGCTGAGTTCTTCCGCATGCGTGGCGCTCTGGCGGGCAAAAAAATGGATCGCAACACCGCCCGTCTGGAATATCGCCCGATGAGCGATGCCATTAAGCATGAGCGTGAAGTGCAGGGTAAAGAAATCAAGCCTTACCACTTCAGCAACGAAGCCGATTTGATTAACCGCATCGCGCTCGGTATGACGGCGGCAAAATTTCGTGTTTACCACGACCTCGACAAAAAAGAGAACATCCGTGACTACCTGACGCCGGAGCAGATCCACTGCGTAACTGAGTTGCAGCGGGCCAATACAGTTTTCATTGGCATGGGCTGGGACTTTGAGCAGCGCAAAGAGGCGCTAAAGGGTGTATTTGATCGCAATCATCGCCAGCCGCTGATTGAAGAACAGCACAGTTTAGCAGCGTAATGAGCGTCACTTCGACACACAGCCTAATCATTGGAACCCTGCCATTCGGCGGGGTTTTTGCTTTTCGCACTCAGTGTAAGTGAAATATAACCATGTGCTTTCAGGGTGAGTTACTATGCAGATTCCTTTCAAAAGTTGTCTGGAGAGTGGCATGGAATTAACATTTAAGGATCTGAAAGAAAAACGCACTAAACTGGTCGAGGCGCAATGGAAGTTACAGGATAAACTTCAGGAGAAGGCGAGCGAACTACTACGAGAGTATTCAGGTTCTCTTGATCTTACATCTCGTGAGTGGACTGGTTCTGACGGAACAAGATGGCCTTATGTGGACATTGGTATTTGGGAGGAGGAGGGGAAGTTCTTTCCTGTCTTAATCCCCCAACTCAATATGGACAGCCGTTACCACTTGAATTTCGTGATTGCAACCACTCTTGATGATTCTCCGCTAACAGGTGGCTACAGGCAGGGCGTAAGCATCTCACTCTGGTATGAGAACTCATCATTTTATGCTGAAGTAGGCTCAGGAGACGACGTCTCCCGTTTTTCTGTCTCATCTCAGCTGGGTGGATTTTATCAGGTATGCAACGCTATTAAGGCGTTAATTAGCTCTTCTATGGATCGCGCCATGCCAGATATTCCAGCGAATTAATAAAGCATAAACATCTTTCAGGGCTATGCAAATGCATGGCCTTTTCTATATCCCGTTGTGAAATGTTCGTGAGGCATGGGTTGTCAGCCAAAGGATCACCGGGAGACACCCGGCACCACGCATCCATTATTGCATAGCAAAAAGGCTCACAACGGTGGAACTTTTAGCAGGGCGAAAAAAAGCCCGCATTGGGTTGCGGGCATAACAGAGAACAAATAGCTAATATTCAAGTTGTCTTTCATCAACTTGTCAGAAGAATTTAACCTTAAGAAAAATTGATGTAAAGACAATATTGATTTCTGGTTACAGGCTGCGCATTTGCGTGGCCTTTTCTATTTCAGGCTCACGGGAATCATCCGCTACGTGCTTTGTTGATAAATCCAGCCCGTGAAGCCTGACCTTTTCATCACACACAGCGCCATCCGAAAAATCGGAGGTGAGGCTATGACCAGAATGAGCACCATTTACAGCAGACTTTCATATGGATCAGGAACCACGCTTGCCGGCTGCGGTGTATCAGCGAAGGCATATGCCGAAACAGCTAAAACAGCAAAAGAGGTGTCCTGGATGTTGGCCGACAGAATTGCAGGGTTAAGCCTGAGCGACTGGGCAATTATTGTCGGTATCGCATGCACCGTTATCACCTGTGCAGTGAACTGGTATTTCCGCTGGAAAGAACGGGAGGATCGGCGCAATGGCTATGCCACCAAAGCTGAAGAATAAACTGAGTGCAGCGGTCGTTGGTTTAATTCTTGCGGGGGCTTCCGCGCCCGTGATTCTCGATCAGTTTCTGGATGAGAAAGAAGGCAACAGTCTGACCGCATACAAGGATGGCTCCGGCATCTGGACTATTTGCCGTGGCGCCACGATGGTTGATGGTAAGCCAGTAGTTCAGGGCATGAAGCTGTCTGCTGAGAAATGCGATCAGGTAAACGCCATTGAGCGTGATAAGGCACTGGCGTGGGTTGACCGAAATATCAAAGTACCACTGACCGAACCACAGAAAGCCGGGATCGCGTCTTTCTGCCCATATAACATCGGTCCCGGAAAATGTTTCCCATCTACGTTCTATAAGCGAATAAATGCTGGCGACCGTGAAGGTGCCTGTGAAGCGATCCGCTGGTGGATAAAAGACGGTGGTCGCGATTGTCGTCTGACCAAAGGGCAGAAGAACGGTTGCTATGGTCAGGTTGAACGGCGAGACCAGGAAAGCGCGTTGACGTGCTGGGGGATAGACCAGTGAGCCTGCGCTATCAGTTCATTGTTATTTTGTTGCTGGTGGCCGTTGCATTCTTCGCGGGTAGTGTATGGAGCAGCCGCGGTTGGGAAAAGAAGTGGGCCGAGCGTGACAGCGTAGAATCATCGCAAACAGCGAACGCACAGACCGCCGCTCGCATGATTGAACAAGGGCGTATTATTGCCCGTGATGAGGCTGTAAAAGATGCACAAGCACAAGCCGCTAAATCCGCTGCCACTGCTGCTGGCCTGTCTGCCACTGTTAACCAGCTGCGTACCGAAGCAACAAAGCTTGCCACTCGCCTGGACGCCGCAAAGCACACCGCAGATCTTGCCACTGCCGTCAGAAGCAAAACAGCCGGAGCCGACGCCGCAGTGCTCGCCGACATGCTCGGACGCCTTGCAGAAGAAGCTCGATATTATGCTGAGCGATCTGACGAAAGCTACCGGGCAGGAATGACGTGTGAGCGCATTTACGACTCAGTGAGGCAGTCAAACAACAACAGGGTTAGAAGATGAACGCAGAAAACCTAAGTGAAGCGTATTACCTCAATAACGATATAAAAGAACTACAACTTCAGAAAAGCATACTGGAAAGTGGTGCCGGACTTGGTGTGACAATCCAGTCTACCTATCAGGATAACGCCTTTCTTGATGCCATACGCCCGCATGCAGTGGCTGAACTTGATCGCCGTATTGTGGAGAAGAAAAAAAACCTCTCCACTCTGGGTGTTACATTCTCTTAAATGAGAACAACAATAAAAGGTTATGTCTGCTTTGCCACATTCTGAGAGTATGAGTTTTATTTGGTAGTCAATCAGTTACTTTATTGGTTTGCTTTCCGATGGAAGATAGATGTTTCCACAGAAGGGGCAAATTAACGTTATATTGTTTTTTATTCTCGACAGACTGTGCTTTGACTGGCGGGAGCAATGAGGACAAGTACTTTTCACATGGCGTAAAGTACGCATCTTGATATCTTTGAGTATCGACATGTTGATTGTCCTGGTGGGCGGTTAACAACCATACACCACATGTTGGCTAATAGCTTCTTTTATAACCGTTACGATGTAGTCGTTAGCCATAATCAATCAAGCCTCGCAATAGCGGGGCTTTTTAACAACTGAGGAATGAGCATTACAGTAGTTCTTACAGCTAAGCAGATTGAAGACCTGGCTGCCTTCGCAAAAGAAGATGGCCAGCCACAATATACCATCACTACCGGAACAATCCCTGAGTTCGAAGCGGATGATGGCGAGGTTATCCCTGAGTACACCGGGCTGATTGCCTATTCCGAGTCGCTAGAGCATAGCGTTCTACAGCTCGATAACTAACGAATCAACATAACTTTCCATCCGCCATGACACCACAATGCTCGTAGACATGCCAGGAAGCCTGGCAGAAGAAGCTCGATACCATGCTGAACGCGCTGATGAAAACTACCGAGCAGGAATGACATGTGAGCGGATTTATGAGTCCGTAAAAATACTAACAATGAACCGTAGAGGAAAAATAATAGCTCTATAAATTAAGATGTTGACGGTTTTCGTGGATAAATTTGTGAATTTTTACTATGAAGGAAATACGACTCTTCCTTGAGTCAAAATCCCTGACAACTTAGGGTGATAGATAAAGGTCTTACGCAGCATGACATAATTTTCGATTTAAGCTATTTAAATTAATTTTTAAGATCAAAACCCACTGAGATTTACTTACAAAACTAAACCTTGCTATGTCTGGTTAATCATGCGTTAATGAATGTCTGGTTTGTAACGAATTTATCTGAAGCAGTCGCTGTAATAATTTTATTCCTTGTTCCTGTTGAGATTTCCTTGTTAGCTTTTCTCTCTGATAATTTTTTTTCGGACCATTCTGCCCAAGGGCTTACTCAATAAAGGTAATGTTTATGTCTAATAAAATGACTGGTTTAGTTAAATGGTTTAATCCTGAAAAAGGTTTTGGTTTTATCACTCCAAAAGATGGTAGTAAAGATGTGTTTGTTCACTTCTCTGCTATCCAGAGTAATGATTTCAAGACGTTGAATGAGAATCAGGAAGTTGAATTTAGTGTTGAACAGGGACCTAAAGGCCCCACGGCAGTTAATGTCGTGGCTGTATAAGGTAACTGTTATTACTAATAATATTCACTTCAGATGTCCGTGTTGCCACGGATCTCAGTACCGAACGTCAAACTTTGATGTTACTGAAAAAAATCCTTTCGGAGCAAAATGTATTTTTTGCAAATCAACAATGATTACATTTGATAATATTGCACTGTACATTCGTTCTGGTCAGTCTTCGTTAGAATTCAGAAAATAAATTTCAGGCTCCTTATGGAGCCTTTTTTGTATGCTGAACCGACAATCTCTGTAAGAGACATCACGGTAAAATTATGAAAAAAGTCATCGTTTTTTTTAATGCAGAACCAGCAGTTGTTGTAACCGTAATGAAAGGTATTACTACGATAATGCGTGAGTTTCCCAATGGGGAAAAAGCACACCTACCCGTGATGTCAGCGGGATTTCCATCTCTGACAGGAGACCATAAAATAGTTTATGTAGCCTCTGATCGTGATGTCAGTTCAGAAGAGATCCTCGAGGCAGCCTCGAAGCTTTTGAAATGAGATCTGGTTGTTTCGTGACCGACCCGGATTTTAGTACAGTGGTTTGTGTGGTCGCGAGCTCTTTTGCATGAAGATTGTACTGCAAACTATTGATAATTGAGTCTTTCTATTCTATCTTTTAAACATATCAGCGCTTATACAAGTGCTCTACGGGGAATGTAACATGCCTGGCGTTGATACGTTAGAGATCAAGAGAGGTAAACAATGAACGTCGAAGATTTAAAAAGAAAAACTGAAGCGGATATTTCTGAATTCATCACAAAAAAAATTATTGAACTCAAAAAAAAGACAGGAAAAGAAGTTTCCGATATCCAGTTTAATGCTCGTGAAAAAATGACTGGGCTTGAAAGCTATGATATTAAAATCACATTAATCTAATTGTTATAAGACTCAGTTCGAGTGAAAAAGCATTATCTTGAAAGGTAATGCTTTTTTATTTCTGTCATAAAATTTAGAACGTTGTCAAAGCCTTCACTTCTAACCACAGATTTTCTGCTTACCTTTTAACGGGTCCTCCTTGACGATTCTGACCATCGAGGGGCAGCAGCGGCGCGGGATTTGGAGCATTTTTGATTCTTCACGCAACCATTTCAGCATTTGATGCTGATGACGGAACACTATCCCCGAATACACTGGGTTTGTTGCATTCTCTGATTCAAAAGAACACGGTGTGCTTCAACTTGGCTGAGCAGGCATTACAGCAGACATTCACTGAGTGCCTGCGACAAAGTTAAATGGCATCAAGCATGCGATGATGATTGATTAATAATTGAGCTATGCATGGTATAATAAGCCCCATTCATTGAAAGGTTAACCACCATGTCATTTTTCGATTATGCAATGCAGCGTGTTGGGCTTGCAGCCAATACGACTGTCATGTGCCCGATATGCGGACATAAATCCACACACTCGACCACGAAAGTACGCCAACAACAGGCGTTACTTTGCCCTAAATGTAAATCGCTGTTTGTCATTCACAGATAACATGCGACCTGCTGAATATAACCGCCTACGGGCGGTTTTTTATTGCCATCACAAAGGCCACTTTCGAGTGGCTTTTTTAATGGTCATCACGACGGGTATTACAGCAGGAATTACTGAGTGCCTGCGATAATGCTCAATATTTTTATCGGAGTGAATATGCCACCGCGCACACCGAAGGCCGGCCTGAAAGGGGCGATACAAAAAAGGGAAAAAATGAAAAGACATAAGCGAAATAAAAAAGCCACCACATCTGCAAATGTGATGGCTGGCATTCGGATTAATTCAGGTTGGCTGAATAAGTTAGCCGCAGATATTACTAAAATAATTAATGAAGCATGTCCCTAATCTCATCTGAGATATCTCTTGGCCCTGCAGGCTGAGGCGCAACCAACCGGGTCGGAAGTCTCTCGAAGAAACCACCACCACCATGATGATGAAAACCCCGGTTATTTTTATAACTATTGAAGTTACTGTCGGTAGTGAGAAGGATGTTGCACTGGTGCGAGCAGTCAACAACAACGACATCACCTGCATTCAGGTGCATTCGTTTGTGAAGAAATTGCATAAGTCTCCTTATCAAGAGGCAATCAGCACTCCTCTCAAGGCTGGTACGCCAACGTCCCACCGCTGACGGGCTGAGCCATTACCTTACCCAGACTCAACGATAAGTAACATCCTGATATTCAGACAGTAACTGTAATCGATAATGCTGAAGAATAGGCAGTAAATACAGGTGACTGATATGGCAACACTGAAGGATTTATCAAACCAGTTAAAGCAACTGCAAAAGCAAATCCCGTTTGCCACAGCTCAGGCGATGACAAAAGTTGTACGCCAGATTGAGTTGGCTCAGAAGACGGCATTCGAACGACATCTGGAGAGCCCCACGCCGTTTACCGTTAAATCAGTTGGTTCGGTGGCGGCAAGAAAGAACAATCTGACCGCAAAGGTTTTTGTCCGTGATACCGCTGCTGGTTATCTGGAACCATTCGAGTTTGGCGGAGAGCACAAGCTCAATAGCCAGGCTCTATTAAATCCCAAGAACGTTAAGCTAAACAAATACGGCAACATGCCGCGTAATAAGCTCTCACAGCTTAAAGCAAAGGAAAATGTATTCGTAGGTGAGGTTGATGGCGTTAACGCTGTCTGGCAGCGTAAGAAGCCGATGAAAGCTAAGAAGCGACGGGCCAAACGTTCCGCTAACGGGACGCGAAGACCGAAACGCAAACAGCGTTCTCCAAAGCTTTTGATCCGGTTTGGTGATGCGCTACCTGTGACTCCAGTGCTGGGGTATATGGATAGGGCCCGTACCATGGCGAACGCACTGCTACCGTCTGCTTTAAATCAGGCGATAGCAGAAGCCATCAGGACGGCAAAATAAAAGCAGTAACTTATAAGTTAATTTCGCAAGCTTTTATGAAGCTGTTTACTGCAGTTGTCGATCCAGAAACATTGGCTGACATGGAATGCTGGTTTCCGCCATCCTTTGTTTGCACACCAACTAACACTTTGGATTTCGCCCCCTGAAGCTGCTTAAGCACTGTTTTCAGTTGGTCCGTGTCATCCGATTGAATCTGGAGGCTCTGAACATTACGTCTTGAAAGGGTAGCATCGAGCTTCACTGCGGTATTCCCGTCGACCTTCATTATCAGGTCCATTGGTACCTCTGATAGTGATTCGGTGCTTTTATCCATTTCAACGTATGCCGCCGATAGCTTTTCTTTAGTGCAGTCAAACACAATGGCGCCATTGTCGGATGAAACCTCGCCAAGCATCATTGCTTTCTTACCACCAGAGAAAAGGTCATCTTCAGTATTAGTTACCCACTGGGCATGAGCAATTGGTGATGCCAGCACTGCGGCTACGAAAGTTATTTTGATTATATTGTTACCCATTACATTCTCCTTGTATTGAATAGGAATAATCATAGTCGGAGCGAATGGTCGAAGCCATTAAAAAAATGGGTCCTTCCTGAGACTTTTGTAAGGCACGGGCATTGCGCGCCGCGGTGTTTTCCTAGCTACAACTTTCAGATTTGTGTCCCATGTCCCACCTCTGGCGATCATTACGGACACCTCGCCAGCTCTGGCTATTCCAGTTTATTCCAGTGGGACATTCTGGTGGGACATGGCAAAAATGTCCCAGGCGAATGTCCCACCCCAGAAAATGTCCCAGGTGATGTCCCATGACCACGATGAACCAGAGTCAGTACGCACAACATTCAGGTGTGGATCGCAAAACAATTGGTCGGTGGATTAAAGCCGGGCGCTTCATTGTGATGGACGGAGACCTGATTGACGTAGAGGCCAGCGATGCGGCATTGAAGAAAAACCGCGATGGCAAAGACCCGCGCGCCTCGAACGCGAAGAAAAAGAAAACTCCCGTCGTTAGCGATAACGATGATGACGGTGATGAAATCAATAAAACTGTCCGCCAGATAATGCTCACTGAAGGGGCAGATCTTTCGAGAGAGGAAGCGGGACGTATCCGCGAGAATTACATGGCCCTGCAGGCAAAGCTGCAGTATGAAAAAGACAGCGGCCAGCTTATTGAGCTGACAGCAGCCGAGGAGGTTTTATTCAACGCCTTTCGCCAACAGCGTGATGCCTGGCTTAACTGGCCGTCCAGGGTGGCGCCGCTAATGGCTGCTGATCTGGATGTACCGGCGGACAGGATGACAGAGGTGCTGATTGAACATGTCCACAAACACATCTCAGTCCTCGGAGAGCCAGAGTTTAACCCGGCAGAAGATTGAGCGTCTTGAATTAAGCGTCCGCAAAGGCTGGACACCCCCGCCGCGTATCAGTGTGCCGCAGTGGGCAGATGACTATCGTAAGCTGGCAAAAGAGGCTGGGAGCACTTCGGGAAACTGGGAAACATCGACGGTAGAAATTGCCCGCGGACCGATGCTTGCCGCGACGGAGTCCGGGGTTCATATCATCACTGTAATGTGCTGTACCCAGTTGATGAAGACAGCACTGCTGGAAAACCTTTTTGGCTATTTTGCCCACCTCGATCCTTGTCCGATACTGCTGCTGCAGCCGAAAGAAGAAGCCGCTGAACAGTTTTCGAAAGAGCGTATTAGCCCGCTGGTAAGGGTGACGCCGGTACTGCGTAAAATCATCGGTGATTCGAAACAGAAAAGCTCGAAAGAAACCATTCTTTACAAGGCATTCACTGGCGGATTTCTGGCGCTGGCGGGTGCTGGTAGTCCTGATAACCTTGCGCGTCGTCCGATTCGTGTCCTGCTGGCGGATGAAGTGGACAAGTACCCGATAACCCGCGAAGGCGATCCAATTGCGCTGGCCGAAGAGCGTACAGCGACATTTGGCCTGACCTGGCTGTCTGTACGCGCCTGTTCGCCGACGGTGGAGGATGAGAGCCGCATTGCTGACAGCTACGCCGACTCCGATCAGCGCCGGGCATCTGTGGTTTGCCCGCACTGTGGCCACCGCCAGTTCCCCGACTTTTTCAAACACGTTCAGTGGCCGAAAGAGGGAGATAAACACCTGACTAAATCGGCGATGCTCTATTGCGAATGCTGTGGTAGTGGCTGGTCCGAAGGACAGCGCCTCAGAGCTCTGCACACTATTCGATGGCATCAGACGCGCCCATTTGAGTGCTGCGGGGAGCGGCACTCACCGCTGATGGATTATGACCTTGCCTGGCGGGCGGCAGACGAGGGCAGCGTTGAAAAGGTCTGGCAATGGTCAGAGTCGGAACGGCATGCGGTCTATCGCGCAATCTGCCCCTCCTGTGGAAGGGAGGCAGTCGATAACCACCACGCGGGGTACCAGGCATCCAAGCTTTTCAGCCCCTGGCAAAAAGATAAGCCGTCGGATATTGCGAAAAAATATATCGATGCGAAGGGCGATCCGGATAAGGAACAGGCGTGGTGGAATACCCAGATGGGGCTTCCGCACCGACCTAATCATGGGAAACAGCTCCCTGTTGATGTTCTGCTGGCGCGCCGGGAAATATTTCCGGCCGTCGTTCCGGACGGGGTGGCATTGTTAACAGCTGGAGTTGATACCCAGGACGATCGCTTCGAAATTACGATCACCGGCTGGGGGAGAGATGAAGAATCGTGGTCGGTCGCGCATGACGTTATTTATGGTGACCTTGAGACGGAAGAACCCTGGAAGCGACTGGATGCATACCTGAAACAGATCTGGCGACGTGGTGACGGGCGCGGCCTGAATATCATGGCAACGTGCATGGACTCCGGCGGCCACCATACGCAGAAGGTATACGAATTCGCCAAAGAGCGTCTTGGCCGTCGTGTCTGGGCAATTAAGGGGGAGTCTGCACAGGGAGGCAAACGCAATCCTGTCTGGCCGACCAAACGACCATCATCGAAAAGCAAAGCCAGTTTCCGCCCTGTCATTCTGGGGGTTAACTCAGCGAAAGACGTGATACGCGGTCGCCTGCATCTTGAGCCACCCAAACCTGGCGCCGCCGCTGCGGGTTATATGCATTTTCCTGACGATCGCGATCTCGGGTACTTCAATCAGCTGCTGGCGGAGCGACTGGTTTACAAAGTCATTTCCGGGCAGCGGTACAGTATCTGGGAAGCAATACCAGGACGAGCTAACGAAGCGCTTGACTGCCTCGTTTACAGCTATGCCGCGCTGTGCGGTCTCAAACATATGGGGTTAAAACTCAACGTCCGGGCCGCCAACCTCGAAGCCGATCCGGATAAGTTCCTGCCAGCGCCAGTTGGACAGGAAGAGAAAATCAATTACGAGCTGCCGGGTGCGGTTATTGAAGAACCAGCGCCGGTCAAACGTAAGCGAATATCGCAACTCCTGCCGAAATAAGGAAAATCATGTTCAACCGGAACACCAGCCTGCTTGCCGGCGCAATGACTGACGATCAGCTCAGGGATGCGCTTGCGAAAGCTCAGCAGGCGTACATTGATTTAGCAACCGGGAGCCACGGTGTTTCGTTTTCCTATACGCAGGGAGACGGGACGCGATCAGTGTCTTATCAGCAAAGCACCCTGGCTGATCTGCTGGCCCTGATTCAACTTCTGCAGGCGCAACTGGGGATTATCTCTCGTCCCCGGAAACCAGCGAGGTTTAGATTCTGATGAATAAAGTACAGATACTGGGCTCTGATGGGCAGCCGTTGCGACAGCAGCGTCCCTCTATGCTGGTGGGGGGGAGCCGCGTACCTTATGACGCAGCTGACTCTTTCAGCGATCAACTGGCGAACTGGCAACCCGCGCTGTGGTCCCCGGACAATGAAATTAACATTTACCGGGATCGCATCGTGTCCCGCGCACGCGATCTGGTCCGTAATGACGGCTGGGCAAACGGTGCGGTCACACGTCTGCTGGATAATGCGGTTGGTGCCAACTTCCGCCCCATCATGAAACCCGATTACCGTGTTCTCAGAATGATCACCGGAAACAAGGCGTTTGATGCGTCCTGGGCGGAAGAGTACGGAAAAGCACTGGACGGGCACTGGCGGACCTGGAGTAACGATCCTGGCCGGTATTGTGATGTTGAACGAAAACTCACCGTGTCGCAGATGTTACGCCTGGGATTTCGTCACAAGCTTATTGACGGGGATGCTCTGGCCATTCTCCAGTACAGAACTGACAGGCTTGGTCCCGGAAGAGGGCGTTACGCCACCACGGTACAGATTGTCGATCCTGACCGCCTCAGTAATCCTCAGCAGAATTTCGATATGCCAAATGTCCGTGGTGGCGTTGAAATTGATGCGGACGGTGCGCCGGTTGCTTACCACATCAGGGAGGCCCATATCGGTGACTGGTGGAGCGGGGCTAAAACCATGACGTGGCAGCGTATCCCGCGTGAAACTGACTGGGGCCGCCCGCATGTGGTTCACGATTTTGATCATGAGCGTGGCGCGCAGCACCGCGGTAACGGCATCCTGACTCCGGTTATTCAGCGTCTGAAAATGCTGGTGAAGTATGACCAGAGTGAGCTTGAGGCAGCAATTCTTAATGCCATATTCGCCGCTTACATTGAGTCACCCTATGACCCTGCGATGGTTCAGTCTGCCCTGGGCGAGACCTATGACGAGTCGGAGTTAGGCACTTATCAGGACGGGCGTGTTGAGTTCCATAACGATCGGCGTCTGACACTTCAGAATGGTGCCCGAATGCCCATTCTTTATCCTGGTGAGAAAATCACGACGGTTAACGCGGCGCGGCCCTACAGCAATTTTGAAGTCTTCGAATCTGCTGTTCTCCGTAATTTTTCTTCAGGAACAGGGTTGTCCCCACAGCAGGTCACCCAGGACTGGTCTGACGTTAACTACAGTTCTGCACGCTCCTCGTTGCTGGAGGCATGGAAAACACTGACTCGCCGCCGGGACGATTTTTCTACCGGCTTCGCTCAGCCCATTCTCACCGCCTTTGTTGAAGAAGTTCACGACAATGAGGATTTACCCCTGCCCGCAGGCGCACCTGATTTTGTTGACGCCAGAGCCGCGTATTCTCGCGCGCGCTGGATGGGGCCAGGGCGCGGCTGGGTGGATCCGGTTGCAGAGAAAAAAGGCGCCATTCTTGGTCTGGATGCCGGACTTTCCACCCTCGAGATTGAGGTGGGTGAAAACGTCGGTGAAGACTGGGAAGAAGTGCTTGATCAGCGCCAGAGAGAAATTGAGTCATGTCTTAAACGCGGATTACCGCTTCCGAGCTGGGCACAGGCTGACCAGTTTGCGAGCCAGACCATTACCGATCCGGAGGAAAAGTGAATCTACCCCATCTGGCCCAGCGATTATTTAACACCCCGCTGGCGCTGCACCCGAGTAAAGCCGAAGTCATCATGGCATCCGTAATGGACCGATTTGGTATCAGTAAAATCGAATCTTCTCTTGCCATGGAGGATGACTGGTACGGATATGACGATAACCGGGGACGTGAATCCCGTAGTGATCCGGGTTATGACAATGTGCTGGGTGTCGCCGTCATCCCGATATGCGGAACGCTGGTGCAAAAACTGGGCAGTCTGCGTCCGTACAGTGGAATGACAGGGTATGACGGCATTCGTCAGGCGTTTCTTACTGCGATGGAAGATCCCGACATTTCGGGCATTTGCCTGGATATCGACTCACCCGGCGGCGAGGTCGCTGGATGCTTCGATCTGGTTGATGTCATTTACGGCTCCCGGGGGAAAAAGCCTATCCATGCCATTCTGACGGAAAGCGCTTATTCCGCTGCGTATGCCATTGCCAGTGCAGCGGACCGGATTTCTGTTCCGCGCACCGGCGGAGTGGGTTCTGTGGGTGTGATCACCATGCACCTTGACTGGACGCAGCGGATTAAAGATGACGGTCTTAAAGTTACGATCATCACCTATGGATCCCGCAAGGCTGAAGGTTCGCCGCTGAGAGAGTTGTCAGATGAAGCGCTGGCCGCCATCCAGCAGGACATTAACACCATGGGCGAATTGTTTGTGAACACTGTTGCCAGAAACCGGGGGATTAGCGCAAAGGTTATAAAAAGTACCCAGGCCGCCTGTTTTATGGCTGCTGATGGCGTTGAAATTGGACTGGCTGATGAGGTGTGTCCTCCTGACGCTGCGTTCAAAAACTTACTTGAAAAAACAGGAGCCTGAAATGGCAAAGAAAAAGACGTTTAGTTTTGCTCACCTCATTGGTCTTGGCCCTTCCGCTTCTGAGGAAGAAGAGGATAAAAAAGCCAAAAAAGCGAAAGCCCGTCGCGCGGAAGAGGACGAGCGCGAAGATGATGCCGATGATGATGAGCGCGACGACGACGCGGAAGAAGACGAACGCGACGATGATGCTGAAGATGACGGCGATGATCCGGATGCGTCAGAAGATGATGATTCTGAAGACGACGGCGACGACGATCGCAAAGAGAGTAAGGCGGTAAAAAATGCACGCGCTGCTGAGCGTAAACGCTGCGCCCGTATTTTCGGCAGTAAGCATGCAGCTGCGAATCCTTCACTGGCCGCGTCACTGGCTTTCAATACCGGGATGAGTTCTGCGGCAGCAATTAATGTCCTAGCCTCTTCGGCTCCGGCCGCAGCCGCATCTCAGCCATCCCGTAAACGCTCTCTCGATCAGCGTATGCAGGAAAGCCACCAGGTCCGGCTTAATCCGGATAGCGGACAGAAAGAGACCGGAAAGTCTGCGCTGGTAAGTAAAATGACCGGCCTCTACAACTCCACAAGAGGAGAGAAATAATGGATCAGTTTGGTCAGAATGCGTTTGCGCCTGGCATGAAGAGCGCGCTGTTTGTTCCGGATCAGCTTGTCGCTGGCACGCTCCAGCTGGTGACTGACACCGGGATCATTACGGGCGGTGCCTTTAAGCGTGGTACTGTCCTGGGCCTGGTGGCTGCCAGCGGGAAATACACGCAATGTGTGAAAACGGCTGAAGATGGCAGTCAGTTACCCGTTGCTATTCTGGTTGATGATGTTGATGCATCGTCTTCCGATCAGAACGGCGGCCTGTATCTGATGGGGGAATTCAACCAGCACCGAATTATTTTTGATAACTCCTGGACGACCGCTGACCTGAAAAAAGCGCTCCGACCGCTGGCTATCTTCCTGAAAGACAGTGACCAGGCACCTGTAACCACCTCCTGATTTCCCCCACGGCTCTCCTGACGAATGCTTTAACCGGCAGGGGCTGGCTCGTTTAAATTTTTTGCCAGCTGCGGCTGGCACTATCAAGAGACTGAATATGGAAAATATTTTTGATACCAGCGTGCTGGTGCAGGTTGTTCCTAACCTGAAAACCAGTCAGAACTGGCTGCTCGATCGCTTCTTCCCGAATGTCGTGACTTACGAGACTGAAGAAGTGGCGATTGATGTTGATGTCGGCCTGCGTCGTATGGCGCCGTTCGTCTCCCCGCTGGTGGAAGGTAAGCTGGTCGAATCCCGTAAATACCAGACCAATACCTTCAAACCGGCATACATCAAAGATAAGCGCGCGCCGGACCTGCGCAAACCTATCCGCCGCCAGATTGGTGAGCGTATTGGCGGGGAATATACCGCTGCCGAGCGCGAAATGCTGAACCTTCAGTTTGAAATGACTGACCAGATTGACATGATCAACCGTCGTCTGGAATGGATGGCGGCGAGTGCGCTGGTGTCTGGGACCGTAACCGTCGCCGGGGAGGGCTATGAAACTCAGGTGGTGGATTTCGGGCGTGCTTCGGATCTGACCATCACTCTTAGCGGCTCGGATAAATGGCCACTGACCGTTGCAGCTGGCGCTACCAATACCCAGCCATCAGATGACATTGAAATCTGGCAGACTACTTTCCTGAAAGAGTCCGGCTCTGTCGCCACGGATCTGGTCTTTACGAATAAGTCATGGCGTGCATTCCGACTGGATACCACCATCAAGGATAACGCCATTACATTCCCGGCGCTGAGCCCGTTTGGTAACCAGATTAACGCCGGCCCACAGGTAATGAAGGGCGCAATTTATAAAGGGCGCTGGGGTAACTTTGACCTCTGGTTATATAACGACTGGTTTATTGACCCGCTGGACAACGTCGAGAAGCCTATGATCCCCGATGGCGCTGTCATTATGAGTGGTGCCGATCTGATGGGTACCCGCGCATTTGGCGTTATCCTGGACCCGGCTTTCAACTACGGTCCGCTGGCTTATGCGCCAAAATCCTGGGTGAAAGAAGATCCAGCCCAGCGTCTTATCCTGATGCAATCCTCCCCGCTGGTTATTCCGAGCCGGGTAAATGCATCCCTCTGCGCAACGGTGGTCTGATATGGCAAAACAACCTAATACCGGGCTGGCTGATGATCTGAATGCAGAAGGATCTGCCAAAGACGGCCTGAGCGTTGACGACCTGAATGCTGGCGATAACACCCAGGAAAAACAGCCTTTGAGCAAAACAGATGATGCCGAATTGTCTGTTGATGACGATGGTGGTGACGAAAAATCCGGAGACACTGAATCGCAGGAGTATGTGGTGTTGAAAGGGAATTGCATTCGTCATGACGGGGAGATGTACCGCGAAAATATGCGCATCCCTGTAACCGGCAAAGATGCTGAGCGTCTTCTGCAGTCCGGCGTTATTGCTGATGTTGATGTGCTTCGTAAGCGAGTTCTTGCTTCTCAGCCATCAGTTTCAGTTACGACAGGGTAATGACATGGGCGTGGACTGGGATTCTCATCTTCTGAGTCCGCTGCATGATGTCTTTGGCGATGAGCACGAGTACCGTCCACGTAACGGTACTCCTTTTACAATTAACGGGATTTTTGACCGTGGTTATGCGCAGGTTGCTGAAAACCTTGATGGCGATTCAGAAATTAACACCTCCAGCCCGATGTTGGGTGTGCGCGATGCTGAATTTCGCAAGCTGGGTAAATCGCAACCTGCTGTATCTGACCGGGTATTTATAAAGACGGTCGGTGGTCACATCATCAATCAGTTATTTGTTGTGTCAAACGTCGAACCCGACAGTCATGGCGGATCTCGTCTTGTCCTCAATGTGGTAAAACCGCGATGAATTCAGCAGCGATACGGCAAATGGTTGTCACTGCACTAACCGGGACAACCAGCGCGGGCGACCGCGTATTCTCTCCACGCGACTGGTCAACTTCACCAGATATGTATCCTGTGTTGTTGGTTCAGACGCCTTTTGAACAGAAAAAATCACAGGGGCGTAATACCCCTGCTTTTACCACCCTCACCACTGTCAGGATCACTGGGCGCGTTCAGGAGTATGACGGCGATACAGTGGATGATGGAGCCATGCGGGCAGAGCTGGCGCTTGAAAGCCTTCGCGAGCAGGTGGAGCGCGCGGTGATCAACAGCTACGAACTGACGCGGAATATTCAGAAATACGCGGAAGTTCGTTCAACCATCAATGTTGATTCAGAAGGAGAGGCCCATATGGGGCAGCTTCTTTTCGAGATCGACATAGAGCATTACCAGGGGCCGGAAGATTTTTATCCTGTCCAGTCGGTTCCCCTTGAGGGCATGGATATTGCGGTCGACATGCCAGACGGCACAGTTAAACCGGGTATCAGCCTCAATCTTCAGGAGTAATCCATGTTTGTTAAGCCGAACAACGGGCTCAGCGTTCGCTGCCCCGTCAAGGGCATCCCATTGCCTAAAGAGGGTGCTGAAGTACCTGACAATATTTTCTGGCGTCGCCGTCTGAGCGATGGGGACGTGATCCTCTCTAAAAAGGATGAGGGCGCGCCAGAGAAACAATCATTACCTAAAAAAGCGGGAGAAAATGAATGACCGTACCTTTCGCTCGTGTTCCCGATAACCTGCGGGTAGGGCTTTTCTTCGTTGAGTTTGATAACTCAATGGCGAATAACGCCACTGCCACGCAGCGCACCCTGCTTATCGGTGGGATGCTCAGTACCGGCTCAACCCCCCCTGGTATTCCGCAGCGAGTTTCCTCTTCGGATACCGTCGGTGAGCTGACAGGAAAAGGGGGAATTCTGCAGGCCATGATGGCGGCGTATCAGAAAAATGATACCGCAGCCGAAGTCTGGATCCTGCCGCTGGAGGAAGACTCCGATTCCATGGTGGCTGCAACTGGCACCATTAAAGTGAGCAGCGCACCGACGGCAACCGGAGTGATCTCCCTTTATATTGCTGGTGAGCGCATTCAGTTGACCGTTGTAGCAACAGATACGGTGGCAGCGATCGCCACCTCTCTGGCCGCGGCGATTAACGCAAAAACCACGCTACCTGTAACCGCCAGTGCGACTACGGATACCGTAACCCTGACCGCGAAGAATCTTGGTGCTACGGGTAATGGGATCGACATTCGCCTGAACTTCCTCGGCTTACCTGGAGGCGAGTCCACACCTGCAGGCCTGGAACTGACGATTACTGCTATGTCTAACGGAGTCGGGGCTCCGGATATTACCGGCGCGCTGGCAAACCTGCAGGATCGGACATTCGATTTCATCATCAACCCTTACGACGATACAACCTCGTTGAATGTGATGAAGGAGTTCCTGTCAGACACTGGCGGTCGCTGGGCATGGGACAAGCAGCTTTATGGCCATTCCTTTGGTACCACCACCGGGACTTACGCCCAGCTCGGTACCAAAGGTGAGCTGCGCAATAACCAGCATGAGACCCTGCTGGGCGTAAATAAATCGCCGTCCCCTTCCTGGGCATGGTCTGCAGCTTACACCGGCGCAGCTGCGGTGAGTCTGCGTAATGACCCCGGCCGCCCGCTACAGTCGCTCGCTGTTCAGGGGGTGCTTGCGCCAGAACTGCAGGATCGCTTTGAGCTGACCGAGCGTAACAATCTGCTGTACAGCGGCATTTCTACTTTCACGGTTGATGATGACGGTACGGTTCGTATTGAAAACCTGATAACCACCTATCAGAAAAATGCATACGGCGATGCGGATGATAGCTATCTGGAAGTAGAGACGCTCTTCAGCCTGATGTTTGTCACCCGGTATCTTCGAACCGCAGTAACCAGCAAGTTTGGACGAATGAAGCTGGCGGCGGATGGTACCCGCTTTGCTCCCGGTGCCGCGATTGTTACCCCAAACATTATCAAAGCTGATCAGATCGCCGAATATGGAAAGCTGGTGTGGAACGGGTATGCACAAGACAAAGAGGCATTTGCTAAAAACATTATTGTTGAGCAGAACGCCAAAAACCCTAACCGCGTTGATGTGTTGTGGCCTGGTACTCTCATTAACCAGCTACGTGTTTTCGCGTTACTCAACCAGTTCCGCACTCGCGCTGAATCAACAGGAGCTTAAACGATGGCAGGTGATACTTCTAACCGCCTGGCGGGGACCGCGTACGTCACTGTTAACGGTGTGACGGTAATGGTTGAAGGTTCTTTCAAATATCAGGTGTCAAAGGTAAACCGCACTACCTTAGCTGGGATGGATGGTGTTCATGGGTATAAAGAAAAGCCTGTAGCACCTTACATTTCAGCCCGTTTACGTGATAGCGGCGGGACTAACGTCCAGGGTTTTAGCGAGCAAACCAACGTCAACATCGTTGCCGAGTTGGCAAATGGTAAAACGATTATTGGTGAAGGGCTCTGGACGGTAAACGTTCAGGAAGTGGAAAGCGAAGATGCTGTGTTTGATGTTCGCTGGGAAGGCCGGGAAGTATCGGAGAACTGATATGGCTGAATTAGAACGTGTAAAAATTATCCCTCTCGTAAAGCCTCTTGAGGATACGACGAAAAAAATGACCTATCCGGAGCTTGAACTAAAAGCTCCGACCCTCAGCCAGGCCGAGCAGTTTTATGAAAAACAGGCTGCATCTACGTCTCTCGCAGCAATGCGTTTACTAATTGCGCTCGTAACAGATACGCGTGAAAGCGTTCTGCAGCCGATGGACTTCATTGATTTTCGCAAGTGTGAGGAGTACCTGCTTAGTTTTTTGACCTGGAAGGCCTGACGGCCTGGCAGGAATCGGCAGCTGATGTAACTTTCTATTTCCGATGGACAGAAGATAGGGCGTGGGGGATGACCCGCGCCCGATTGAAATGGTGGATAGCCCAGGCATCCCGGATCAACAAACTCAGGAAACCTGAAGACGATGAGTAATGTCTTTGATTTTGAGCTGGTGGCTAATGATCAGGTTAGTGATGTTATTGACCGTATCAACGAAGCTATCCGTGGCCTTGAACCCAAACTCGATAGAACCAAGGAAGGGCTTCAGTTGGGTGGGCAGGAAACAGTTGATGGGCTAAATGGCTTTATTTCACGCTTTGAAAATCTGTCTAAAACGGCCAGGGATAACGTGCAACTTATCGGGGATATGGTTCCTCCATTGAAAATGGTGGGGGAACTTTCCGGTAAACTTGGTGCGCTTGGGGTTGTTGGTGCTGCCGGTTATGGACTCAAACAGGTTGCCTATGGCTTTCGGGAAGCGTCCAGGGAAGCATACAATCTTGATGTGTCTGCAAAAAATGCAGGGATGCGGATTGATGAATTCTCACGGCTTGCTGGTGCAATGCAAATTAATGGCTCTGCAAGCGAAAGTGCCAGAACTTCTATTGAGGGGATAGCAAAAACACTAAAAGAAGCTAATAGTGGAGCAAACAGCCAGGCTCTGGGGGCAATGGCACAGATTGGCGTACAGATACAAAAAAATAAAGATGGATCTGTTGATGTACTAAGAACACTGCAGGAGATAGCCAGAGTGTTTCCTACATTGCGTCCTGAACAGCAAAAGTCATTTGCGGATGCAATGGCTTTTACCCCGGAAATGCTGGCATTAATGCGTGAAGGGGCCAAGCTAACAAATCTGTTGGCAAAATCGGATAAGTTTGGGCTAACAATTGATCCTGAACTTAATAAAGAGCTCAGCGACATCAATGGCACGATGAATGAACTTAGCGCCTCCTGGGATGGGCTGTGGCAACGTTCAAAAAACAAGGCGCTTAAGACCATTCTATCGGATGGTTCAGTTAAAGACGGACTTGAAGGCGTTACCGATCTGTTCACCAACGGTGACTTTACCGGCCTTTCTCATGCGCTTGGCATCATCAACAGCGATGAAGCAACTAAACTTCGCCGCATTCAGAACGATAAAGCGCTTTATAACAGCCTGCCCCGAAGTGAACGTGGTGCAGTAGATGCCGGAATTTACACTGACGCCGTCAGTAAACGATACGATGCGAGCTACCAGGCAACGGATAACGCACTCCAGTTGCAGGACGATATATCAGTTATTACTCGCCGGGATGCGCCTGGTAATAGTTATGTGCCTTATAACCAGGGGGAGCAGTATGATTCAATTTTTAGTGATGCAGGTAAAAAATGGGGCGTTGACCCACGATTGCTCAAAGCTGTCATGATGCAAGAATCAGGGGGTAACCCTAATGCTACAAGTAGTGCTGATGCTTATGGGTTAATGCAGATAATCCGACCAAACTTCAAAGCAACCGGGATAACGGACTGGACCGACCCAAACCAGAACATTAATGCTGGAGCACAAATTTTATCCGAAAACTTACTGAGGTCAGGCGGCGATGTTCCTTTGGCGCTTCGATACTATCACGGGGGATATGACACAAGTCGCTGGGGCCCTGTGAACCGGGCTTATCCTGATGCGGTGCTCGGTCATTACCAGAAAATTATCAATGAAGAAAAACAGCAAAGTGATACTTTCCCTGACAGTCCGGTGAACGAACAATCCTCTGGAGACGGAATCATTCAGCCAGAGTTGCAGCGTTCGGGACCAGATAAGACCCTTACCGATAATATTACACGCTCCTTCATGAGTGCGATGGCTGAGCAAAAATTGAAACTTGAGATCACCATGATCGACGGGAAGGGAGGGCGTAGGGAATACAGCGCCGAAGATGGGGGACGGATAACGTTACCCATGTCTTACTGACCATTTTCAACTGTCATTGTATATACGTTAACCGCCAGATGGCGGTTTTTTTATTTCAGGAGACCTGATGCCAATTATCCAGAATGCAATAACTGCACTGATGGGGGGCGGTGACAACGATGACTGGCGGGGATTAATACGCTCCAGTTCCTTTCGTGGTGTTCCTTTCGCCATGGTGATGGAAGAAGGTAGCCATGGCAGACGTCAGGCTGTACATGAATACCCTTATCGGGATACGGCCTGGATAGAGGATCTTGGTCGGGGAACCCGGCGTTTTGTTCTCCGTGGATTTATCATCCAGAACAGTCAGGTTTACGGTGGTGGTGATGTTATCACTCAACGTCAGTCGCTCATTGCTGCCTGTGAAAAAAAAGGAAGCGGTACGCTGATTCATCCAACGCTCGGTGAATTAACGGTATCTGTTCCTGAAAATGGTCTTCGTATCTCTGGGTCGATGGAAAACGGCCGGGTATTTGAATTCACCCTGATGGTCATTGAATCAGGTCAGAAAGTTTTTGCTATAACGGACAGTGCTGCTGCCGGAAATTCAGTCCGGACTAACTACCTGAAACTGGTGAGCACTGCTGTAGCTAAATAGCTGCGCCTAATACCGCTACACTTTTGCCTGACCATGTTTTCCTCCGGGGAATGGGCTGGCGGTTTCCAT